>CAYYTA010000090.1:0-28844 GCA_964474575.1 uncultured Caulobacteraceae bacterium
AGCGGAAAATACCCCCGTATCCGGTTGAACTGCGATGACGATAGCAAAAACAAATCACTCATGGCGCACCTCCGCCATCAGTGAATCACAACCGGGCACAATTGGGAATCCGCACCGTTAATTAATAGGGCCTGAGCCTAGTTCTGCTGGACCGCCCCCTGGACGAAACACGATAGCTGTTCCTCAGCGAATGGATACGAAACCTTCCAAGCCATTGCTGCCAACAATCCTGCGACAAACCCGCCAATATGAACGGCGTAGGCCACGCTGTCCCCACCGTTGCCATCTAACATGAACGACAGGAGTTGAAATCCGATCCAATAGAACAAAAATGCCCATGCGGATACTTGGAAGCGTTTGAAGAATAGCCATAGCGTTCGTAGCGCGGGATAAGCGGGAATTTCGCCGGCCAGTCACCAAGGGCAAGAGCGGCTGTGCGCAACTCGTCGATAAAGGTCATCGCCCTCAGCGGGCTGTCTTGGGCGATATAGTCGCCAATCCGTTCAAGCTCGGCTTCCGCCTGCTCCGAAATCCTGACCTTCACGGCTCCCCGCGCGCGTTCGCCATTCCGGCGTACTTGGCATGAAGGCGGTCAAAGACGTTTTCGGCGGGTTTCGTGCGCCCGGCCTTGATGTCGGCATGACTGCGTTCCACGGCGGCGTCAAGCGACGCCAGCCGCCGCTCCCGTTCCTCGATCAGACGCAGGCCGTCGCGCACCACTTCGCTGGCGTTGTTATAACGCCCATTGTCGACAAGGCCTTTGACAAGACCCTCGAAATGCTCGCCCAGACTGACGCTCGTACCCATGAAAGCCTCACTTGTGTTATTAGATACTACTCGGCTCCGGTCCAAAACGCAAATGCGAATGGTCGTTGACGCAGCGCATTGACTTGGCTTCTCGCCGGTCCTAATGCCTGCGCCATGTCCATGCTCTCCGATCCGTCCGTAAAATATCGCCCGTTTAGCCTGGGCGTCGACATGTCCGACCGGACGTGGCCGTCGAAGACGGTCACGCACGCCCCGCGCTGGCTGTCGACCGACCTCAGGGACGGCAACCAGGCCCTGGCCGACCCGATGGACATCGAGAAGAAGATGGTCCTGTTCAACCTGCTGCTGAAGTGCGGGCTGAAGGAGATCGAGGTCGGCTTCCCGTCGGCCGGCGCCACCGAGTTCGACTTCGTGCGCAAGCTGATCGAGGAAGACCTCGTCCCGGGCGACGTCACCATCCAGGTGCTGACGCAGTCGCGCGAGGACCTGATCAAGCGCACCTTCGAGAGTCTGAAGGGCGCGAAGCGGGCCATCGTCCACCTCTACAACGCCACCTCGCCGCTGTTCCGCCGCGTCGTCTTCGACATGGACCGGCAGGACGTCGTCAACCTGGCGATCAAGGGCGCGACCCTGCTGCGTGACGAAGCCGCCAAACAGCCCGCCACCGACTGGGGCTTCGAATACAGCCCCGAGACCTTCACCGGCACCGAGCCGGACTTCGCGCTCGAGGTCTGCGAGGCGGTGATCGGCGTGCTCAAGCCGACGCCCGAAAAGCCGCTGATCCTCAACCTGCCGGCCACGGTCGAGGTCGGCGGCCCGCATACCTATGCCGACCAGATCGAATATTTCTGCCGCCATATCTCGTGCCGCGACAGCGTAGTGATCTCGCTGCATCCGCACAACGACCGTGGCACCGGCATAGCGGCGGCCGAGCTGGGCCTGCTGGCCGGCGGCGACCGGATCGAAGGCTGTCTGTTCGGCAACGGCGAACGCACGGGCAATGTCGATCTGGTGGCGCTCGGCCTCAATCTCTACACCCAGGGCATTTCGCCGGAGCTCGACTTCTCCAACATGCGCGAGATCGTGCGCACGGTGGAATACTGCACCAACCTGCCCGTCCATCCGCGCCACCCTTACGCCGGCGAACTGGTGTTCACCGCGTTCTCGGGCTCGCACCAGGACGCCATCAAGAAGGGCTTCGCCGCCCACGAACAGCGCAACGACGGCATCTGGGAGATGCCCTACCTGCCGATCGATCCGGCCGACCTCGGCGAAAGCTACGAGGCCGTGATCCGCGTCAATTCCCAGTCCGGAAAGGGGGGGATAGCGTGGATCTTGGAACAAAACCATGGTCTGAAGCTTCCCCGCAGGTTTCAAATAGACTTTTCCCGCCGCGTCCAGGCCATCACCGACGCCAGTGCGCGCGAGCTGTCCTTCGCCGATATCTGGGCCGCATTCCAGGACGCCTACCACCTGACCGGCGCGCAACGCTACGAGCTGGTCGAGTATGAACAGGCCGGCCCGGTGCGTTCGGGCGCCTCGCGCACCTTTGTCGGCCGCATCATCCGCGACGGCAAGGAAGCTTCGGTCGTGGGTCATGGCAATGGGCTTATTTCCAGTGCCGTCATGGCGTTGAACGATCATTATAACCTGACGCTTGAAGTTGTCGACTACGCCGAGCACGCCACGCACAAGGGCACGGAAAGCCAGGCCGTCGCCTATATCGAGTGCAAGACCGATGACGACCGGCGGCTTTACGGCGTCGGCATCGACGAGGACGTCGCCACAGCCAGCGTCAAGGCCGTGCTCAGCGCCGCCAATGGTCTTTAAGAGGGGCGGCCTGTGACGCATTATCCGGCGCTCGACATACCCGACGGCGAATACCTATTGCCGGTGGGCAAGATCGCCATGATCGTCACCCATCTCCAGCAGTTCGCCCTGTCCGACCGCCCGCCTGAGCCGGCGCCGGAGGGCGTCACGCTGGAGCTGTGGCCGCAGGTCGATCTTGGTGAATATGTTGAACTGTTCCGTCAAATAGGCCAGCCGTGGTTATGGTTCGGGCGATTACTTAAGACTTCGGATGAACTGGCGGCCGTCTTTGCCAAGCCGCGCTATGCCGTCTACCGCGCTTTGCGCCATAATCGGGCGGTCGGCCTGCTGGAACTGGATTACCAGGCCGGCGGCGATGTCGAGGTCGCCTATTTCGGCCTTGTCCCCGGCGAAACCGGCAAGGGCGTGGGCCGCTGGCTGATGGACCAGGCGCAACGCATCGCCTGGGCGGCGCCCGACACACGCCGCCTGTGGGTCCATACCTGTACCGCCGACGATCCCGCCGCCCCCGCCTTCTACCAGAAGATGGGCTTTGCCGCCTTCGCGCGCGGCCTGGAAATCGCCGACGATCCGCGCCGCCTGGGTCTCTATCCTCAGGACGCCGGTCCGGCCAATGTGCCGGTTATTTAAGATTATTTACCCACAGATTGGCATAGATTAGCACAGATTTTTCAGTGCCTTAAAATGCCCCATTGATGCGGGCTGTAAGATGCGACTTCGAGCGCCAAAGGCGCTCACGACAGAGTGCGCCCTTCGTTTCGTATTGGCGAATAACGCTTTGAAAATCTGTGCTAATCTATGCCAATCTGTGGGCAAATTCCTTTCCTGGAGCGATCGCACAGCCGCGACCTTATCGCGCAGTCTCAGGCTCTTGCCGGTCCTCCGCCATTCGCGCATGCTGTTCCCAATAAGGGGAAACGACATGACCGTCTTTAAAGCCATAGCCACCGTTTGTGTCGAGTTCGTCCGGTCGCTGGGCTGGCTGGTCGGCACCGCTCTGGCCGGCGCGGCCGTGTCCTTCATCGGCGGCTGGCTGGCTAGCGGCCTCACAGCCTCTCTCGGGGACAGGGGCGCTGCCTCGGACATGGCCGAGCCGTTGATCTTCCTGCCCGCCATCATCGCGCATGCCGCCTTCTGCGTCGTCATCAGCCAGACCATCGTCGGCCGCTCAAGCCGCGCTGTACGTTTCGGCGCCCGGCAAGTCCGGGGCATCGCCGTGATCAGCCTGAGCATCATCGCCCTCAGCGTCGGCGCCACGTGGCTGCCGGATCCCACCCCATTCTTCCTGCCGCTCGCCCTCGCCGCCCTGCTGGCGTGGACACCGATCGTTCCGGCCGCCGTCGTAGGACCGGTGCCGTGGTCGTGGCGGAAGTTCGCGACGGCCGTGCTGGTCTCACTGCCGTTCCTGGCGCTTACCGAAGTCTTCGGCTTCATTCCGCAGGCCGTGGCGACGTTCAGCAACGAAGGCTTCGGCATGTTCGAGGGCGGCATCATCACCTGGCCCATGCTTGCCACGCACATGTTCCTGGCCAGTGCAACGGCGGCGATCGTTCCGACCGTGGTCTATGCCGGCGATGCCCCTCGCCCATCGCCGGACGCCTTTGCCTGACTGCCTTGTGGTTGCCATTCTTCGCCGCTAATATCGTGTTTCGGCTTCTCGACAGGGACGGAACATGAAGATCTGGCGCGCGGTTTCGGTTCTGGCCCTGGGCGCGCTCGCCCTCACCTCGGCATGCCATGCCACCCCGCGCAAGGCCGCCGCGCCGGCTCCGGCCACGGCGCCGGCTGTCCCGATCTACAAGCTCAAGATTATCAAGGTCTTCCCGCACGATCCTGAAGCGTTCACCGAAGGCCTGTTCTATGACCATGGCAGCCTCTACGAAAGCACCGGCCGCAACGGCCAGTCGTCGGTTCGCCAGGTCAACCTCGACACCGGCCAGGTGATCCAGCAGGCGCCGATCGATTCGCACTATTTCGGCGAAGGCATAGCGCCGTGGAACGGCCATATCGTCGGCTTGACATGGCAGACCGAGAAGGGCTTCGTATGGAACCAGGCCGACCTGCACCTGAAATCAACCTTCGCCTACAAGGGCGAGGGCTGGGGCATGACGGGCAACGCCAAAAACCTGATCATGAGCGACGGCACGCCGACGCTGAAGTTCCTCGATCCGGTCACGCTCAAGGTGGCGAAAACGATCACGGTCACCTATCTCGGCAAGCCGGTCGACCAGGTCAACGAACTGGAATGGATCGACGGCCAGATCCTGGCCAATATCTGGCGGACGCGCGACATCGTGCGCATCGATCCCACGACCGGCAAGATCACCGGCGTCATCGACCTGTCGAACCTGCCCGAGGTCAATACGCCGCCGTCCGATCCCGACGCGGTCGCCAACGGCATCGCCTTCGACCCCAAGGGCCACCGCATCTTCGTCACCGGCAAACTGTGGCCGCACCTCTACCAGGTCGAACTGGTGCCGTAATCAGCCCGGAATGGCCGGCAGGGGAACGTGAACGACCACGTTCAGGATCAGCACGACCACCCACACCACAAACGCCACCAGGGTGTTGATTTTGGCCGCCCTGGCCAGGTTGAGCGTGACCGGCGCGCCGGGATCGTTTCCCTTGATGACGTTTTCGCCGGTTTCATGCGCGCTGCGATGCCCGGCCAGCGGCAGGACCGCGAACAGTGTAACCCACCAGATCATGACATAGATAGCCGTCCAGCTGACAATCATGATCATCATGGCTGCGTGTTCCCGCCGTCCTTCTTGTTACGGCGGCGTCGCGAAGCGCCAGCCAGCAACGGCACCCAAACGCCGGTGAAAATGGCGACCCACAACGCCGGCGACATGCCATGATGCGACGGTGTGGCGCCGGCCTGCGCGGAATTGTGCATCAGCACCGCCAGGGCGACAATGCCCGCCAAGGTCGCGACGGTCAGAGTCAGTGCCGCAATGTAAAGAACGCGTTTGGTCATGCTGTCCTCAATCAAGCCCCAGGCCCTCGTCCACACCTAGTACCAGATTGAGGTTTTGTACAGCCGCACCGGACGCGCCCTTGCCGAGATTGTCGAACACGGTGACGAGGTTGGCCTGCTGGGTATGAGGATCGCCGAAGACGTGGATCAGCAGCTGGTTGGTATTGGCCAGCATGTCGCCGTCGAGCGACTTCACGCCCGCCGATTCCTTCAGCTCCGCCACGCGGATGAAGCGCTCGCCGTCATAGGCGGCAAGGAGCACATCGTGCAAGGTCTGCAAATCCGGCTCATCGGGCAGAGCCCACAGGGCCAGCGGCACCTCGACGATCAGTCCCTGCGGGAAGCGGGCCACGGTCGGCGAGAACACCGGCGGGCTTTCCAGCCCCGACCAGCGCGTCATTTCCGGCAGGTGCTTGTGCGTCAGGCCGGTAGCGTAGATGCGCTCGTGGCCCCGAGAAGCTTCTTGGCCGGACTCAAATTCGGCGATCATCGACTTGCCGCCGCCGGTATAGCCCGACAGCGAGGTCGCGCTCACCGGAAAGAACGGCGGTATGATGCCGGCCTCGACCAGCGGCCTGACCAGCGCGATGAAACCAGTGGCGTGGCAGCCGGGATTGGAAATGCGCTTTGACGCGCGGATCAGGTCGCGCTGGTCCACATCGCCGTCATTTGGCATCTCCGGAAAGCCATAGGTCCAGCCGTCGGCGGTCCGATAGGCGGTCGAGGCATCGATGACCGCCACGTCGGCGTCATCGATCAGGCTCACCGCCTCGCGCGCCGCCTCGTCGGGCAGGCAGAGGATCACCGCATCGGCGGCGTTGAGCGCCTCGCGCCGGGCTTCGGTGTCCTTGCGCTTGTCGTCGGCCAGGCGGATCAGCTCGATGTCAGCGCGCTTGTCCAGCCGCTCGCGGATCTGCAGGCCCGTGGTGCCGGCCTCGCCGTCGATGAAAACCTTGTGGGACATGGTCTTTTATCCTCTACAACAAGATACCCCTCCGTCGGCTTCGCTACGCTCGCCGCCACCTCTCCATTCCGTTGGAATAGGAAGGAGGGAGCGCAGAAACCCCGCCGGAGAAACACCCTCCTCCCTATCGCGGACCGATAGGGAGGTGGCCCGAAGGGCCGGAGGGGTCTTCTTGAACAATAACCCAAAACAAAAAGCGCTCCGGTTGCCCGAAGCGCTTTTCGCAAACATGTGTGTCCGCGGTTAACGCTTCGAGAACTGGAAGGAGCGGCGGGCCTTGGCGCGGCCGTACTTCTTGCGTTCGACGACGCGCGAGTCGCGAGTCAGGAAGCCGGCGGCCTTCAGCGCCGGACGCAGGGCCGGCTCGAAATAGGTCAGCGCCTTCGAGAGGCCGTGGCGGATGGCGCCGGCCTGGCCCGACAGGCCCGAGCCATGCACCGAGACGACGACGTCGAACTGGGTGGCGCGGTCGGTCAGGTTGAGCGGCTGGGCGATCATCATACGCAGCACCGGACGGGCGAAATAGACTTCCTGCTCGCGGTCGTTGATGATCCACTTGCCGGAGCCCGGCTTGATCCAGACGCGGGCGACGGCGTTCTTGCGCTTGCCGGTGGCATAGGCGCGGCCATACTTGTCGAGCATCTGCACGCGCTCGACCGCCACGTTCTCGGCGTTCGGCGTGAGGGCGGCAAGAGCCTCGAGGCCTTGTCCAGTCGTTTGGGGAGCGGTTTGCGTTTCGGACATGATCAGGCGCTCCGGACGTTCTTGCGGCTTAGAGCCTTGAAGTCGACGACTTCCGGCGTTTGGGCTTCGTGGCTGTGGTTGGGACCGGCGAAGATGCGCAGGTGCGTCATCTGGGCGCGGGCCAGCGGGCTTTCCTTCGGCATCATGCGCTCGACCGCCTTGGTCAGCAGGCGCTCCGGATACTTGCCGTCGCGGATCTGGCCGAGGGTGCGCTGCTTGACGCCGCCGGGATGGCCGGTATGCCAGTAGAAGATCTCGTTTTCCTTCTTGCCGGTCAGGTGAATCTTCTCGGCATTGACGACGACGATGTAGTCGCCGGTATCGGCGTGCGGCGTGTAGTCGGGCTTGTGCTTGCCGCGAAGGCGCATGGCGATGTAGACGGCGAGACGGCCGAGCACGGCGTCCTCGGCGTCGATCACGATCCACTTCTTCTCGACATCGGCGGCCTTGCGGGCCGCGGTCGTGGAGGTCAACATGGGGTCATTCCTGAGGTGCGCGGGTCAGCGCGGGTCGAAGAGGCGCGTCATGTACATGAGCAGCCTTACCGTGTCAACGCATAATTGTATGCCAAATTGCCGGAATATATCTGATTTTATTGATGAAATTTGTGCTGGTAACGAAATACCATATCATTTTTACGCATCATGGTCTTCACGGTCGTCCCAATGCCCCAGACGATGAGAACGGGTATTCCGATAACAACCAGCAGAAAAATCAGATGGAAAATGGAAAACGAAGCCGTGACGATCCCCCGTTAAAATCCCGAACGCCGGAAGCCGTAGTCCGACCTCGCCACCTTCCACGCCAGAATGGTAGCGGCGATGACGATCAGCATGCCGACCAGCTGGTGCGCGAGGGCGAGATGGATCTCGACGACCGAGATCAGAGTGGCGACGCCCAGCGCGACCTGGAGACACACGCCGCCCGCCAGGACGAACGACCATAGCCGGATGCCGTCATCCTGGCACTTGCGGCTGATCATGACCGCGTAGCCGATGGCGAAACCCAGCAGGGCAAAGGCGTCGAGGCGGTGCATGAACTGGACCAGGCCCTGGTCGTGCAGGAAGCTGTAGCCTATGCCCTTCTGCCACTGGACCGGCGGGAAGAACTGGCCGTTCATCAGCGGAAAGTCGTTATAGACAAGCCCGGCGCGGTTGCCGGCAACCAGGGCGCCGAGCAGACACTGGAACACGGCGACACACAGCAGGGCGATCGTCGCGGTCTTCCAGCCCTGGGGCGCGCCACGCCCACGCGGCTCGCCCTCCTCGGCCTCCATCGCCGTCCACAGCGAACCGATCATCAGCAGGAGCGCCATGAACAGGTGCGAGGCCAGCATTTCCGGCGCCACGAAATCAAGGCGCGTCAGGCCCGACGCCACCATCCACCAGCCGACCAGCCCCTGAAACACCACCAGCCCCAGGAGCACGGCGCAGCGCCAGATCAGCCGCTGCGGTATCTGGCGCATCAGCAGAAAACCACCGAAACCAAACAGATAGACCGCGCCCAGCAGCCGCGCCAGCATGCGGTGCGCCCATTCCCACCAGTAGATGCCCTTGAATTCGCCGAGCGTCATGTTGGGGTTGATGTGACGGAACTGCGGGATTTTCTTGTAGTTGTCGAACTCGATATTCCACGCCCGATCGTCCTTCGGCGGGATGACGCCGGCGACCGGCTTCCACTGGGTGATCGACAGGCCCGACTGCGTCGCCCGCGTCGCGCCGCCGACGCACAGCAGGATGACGATCAGCACGGCCGCGGCGAACAGCCAGGCCGAAACCAGCGGGGATCGCAGGGGAATTCTCAAGTATTCGCCTCTCATGCACGCGAGAATATTGCCGCTCTCCCCTCTGCCCGCGTGCGGGGAGAGGGCAAGGGTGAGGGGCAAAACATCCTTGCCGCCGCCCGCCGCCGCCTGTTAAAAGAAAGCCGGGCCGATTTGCCCATGAGCCGGGCGCAAATTCAAGCATCCGGGGCAAAGTTTTCGAGGGAAAACCATGACGGCGGAAAACTACATCCTGGCTACCCTGGCCGGCTTCGTCGTCGGCTGGATCGCCAACTTCATGAGCAAGAGCCGGTTCAGCTTCCCGATCAACCTGTTCGTCGGCATCTTCGGCGCTATCCTGGCCAATTTCTTCGTTCGCTCGACCGAGATGATCGACGATCACTTTTTCGCCACCCTGGGCGTGTCCCTGCTCGGCTCGGCCGGTCTTCTGGCCCTGTTTCACCTCAGCCGCGTGACCGAGCGGCGCGGATGAACATGTCGCTGCCCAAGCGGCGGCTGATCGCCTGCGCCGCCATCCTGGTCATCCTGGTCGTATGGGTGATCGCGGCCGCGACCCTGGCCGAACATCTGCCGAAGAATGCCCTGGTGCAGTTATTATTCTACGCCGTCGCCGGTATCGGCTGGGCGGCCCCGGTCATTCCGGTCATCTCGTGGTCGGAGAACTACTCGAAGGGCAAGAATGGGGGCCCCGCCAAATGAGCGAACCCTCGTCCGTCATGACCAAGGGACGGCTCGAAGCCTTCACCGACGGGGTCGTGGCCATCATCATCACCATCATGGTGCTGGAACTGAAGACGCCGGCCGGTTTCGACCTTGGCGCCTTGCGCGACATCTGGCCGACGCTCGGCATGTACGCCATGAGTTTCGTCTATGTCGGCATCTACTGGAACAACCATCACCACCTGATGCACGCCGTCCACCGCGTCAACGGCAGCGTCCTGTGGGCCAACCTGCACCTGCTTTTCTGGCTGTCGCTGGTGCCGTTCACCACACGCTGGATGGGCGAAAGCTTCGAACACGGCCAGCCGACCCTGCCGGTCGCCGTCTATGGCCTGTCGCTGCTGATGCCGGCGATCGCCTATACCTTCCTGGTTCGCGCCCTGATCGGCAGTAACGGCGCCGACAGCCCGCTTGCCCGTGCCATCGGCGGCGATACCAAGGGCTACAAGTCTCTGGCGCTTTACGTCGCCGGCATAGCCGCCACCTTCTGGCAGCCGCTGGCTGGCCTGGCATGCTATATCGCGGTGGCGGTCATCTGGTTCATCCCGGACCGCCGCATAGAGAAGACGCCTTAGTTATCGAGATTGGTGCCGTCGTTTCGAACAATATTTGAGCCTTCAGGCAGTCGGACGGTGACAGAGCCGCCCTTGCCGGCGGCACGGCGCTGCTTCATTGAGCCCATGACCGCGAACACCATCCAGCTCACGACGGCGACGACCGACAGCAACGGAAACCACAGCATTTCAAGCGGAGTCATGACGGACCTCCTTCTCAGTCTTCACGGTAAATATGGGGGCGCCGGCATAGGAACGCCATCGGGATCGTCTCTAACGATATCGAAAACCCATATGTTTAGTGGCCGCCATGACCGCCGCCACCGCCGTCGGAACCGCCAGAATGACCGCCGCCGTCATGACTGCCGTTATGGCCGCCGCCATGGTGCGTGCTGTTGTCCATGAACATCCAGGCGGCCGTTCCGTCGCCGCTGCCGTCCGCATGTCCGTCTCCAGTCCGTCGATGGCGCACCCCGGCGGCAATCATCGCCACCAGCAGAACGAAGGCGGCGATTCCGCCCACGATCACGATCAGGGCCAGCATGGGATGCGCCACATCAGTCTCCTTTGCCTGGCGTCCAGGCATAAAAAAAGCCCGCCGCAACGGCAGGGCAGCTCATTTTCAGGGTAAAAGCGAGAGGCTCTCCGCCATCAGGGAGGGTTCGCATTCGCAGGTGTTCGGAAGCTTTCCTCACGCCGCCATTATATGACGCCGATATGACAGTTCGATGACAGCGGCTCAGTCGTTAACGATATGGCCCGCCGTGATGAAGACCGCCCGGCCGTTGATAAAATTGACCACCAGGGTGAGAGTCGCGCTGCCGTCTCGCAAGACCTGCTCAGTCTTGTAAACGACCCACGTCCCCACTTTCTTCGAGGGCGCGCCCAAACGCCTGGCCAAGTCGGTCTCGGTCATGCCGAGACGAATGTTGCTGTCTATGACCAAAGGCTGGTATTTCGGGGGGAGTTCGGGACAATGGCTCGACCGTGTTGCGCCGCGAGGTGTCACGGTGACGGTATCGACGAAGCCGCTCGACATTTCGTCGGATGACAACCACACACGCTGGCCGCTGCCGGCCAGGTCGTAGCAAAGCCATTCGACACTATCCAAACCGTCAACCACGCCCCCCATGGCCTTCCTCGCATCGGCCAGGCTGGTCCCGGAACCTCCCTTGAAAGCGCCGAGCGCGAAACCTTGCGCGAAAATCGCCCTGCCTTCCGTCGCGGCCGAAGGATCAATCATCGGCGACGGCGGCGCGACCGGCAGGTCCTGGGCCAAGACCGGTCCGGCCGCCAGCAACGCCAATCCCAAAAGCCATGCCCGCATATCATCCCTCCGTCGCCGCCATCATAGCCCGACTCCCGCCACGATCAAAGCCTCAGGGCAGTCCCCGCGGCATTTAGACCACAAACCGCCCGTAGGCGACAGGGTAACGCCCGCCATCAGGTGACGGCGGTTGCGGTCATGGTTAATTCGTGCATCTAATGTGTCCGGAATGACATCAAAGGGGGGACTTCCATGATTTTTCCACTTCGCGCCGCCATGACCGGCCTGGCCTGCCTCATGGTTGCCGGCGCCGCGCCGGCGCTCGCCCAATCGACCGAGGCGTCCGCCCCCTCGCCGACGATGAAGCTGGCGCACGCCATCGACTATGCCTCCATCACCATACAGGCCCCCGCCACCACTGCCGCGCCGCAACGACCCGAGGCCTTTGTCGCCGCCGCCTCGGGCGCTCCGGAAACGCCGGTGGCGCGGGATGGTGCTGCCGCCGATGCGGCATCGCCGGCAGCCGCCACAGCCGGCACGACGTGCGAAGCCTACTTCACGCAATCGCGAGACCTCGATACGATCCTCGGACCGGCGTTCGCCGCCATCAGCCAGCGCGACATCATCTCGCTGACCAAGCAGTTGCCCGCGCTTCAGGCCGCGCTGGACGCCCTGCCGGCGGCCGAAATCAAGGCCGAGGCCTGCAACGACCATATCAACGCCTATACCAGCTACCAGTTCGCCGAGCTGATGACCCTGCGCAATCACGGCGTCTCGAACGGCCTTCCCAACAATCTGGTTATTGTCAAGCAGCCGGACCTCAACCAGGCGCCGCTGGCCTTCGCCGTCGGCTGGACCAGGTTCGAGCAGCAGGACTATGCCGGCGCGGCCGCGGCGGATCTGAAGGGACTGACCCTTTACCCGCAGGACCACGGCCTGCAGGCGGAATACATGGCCGATCTGTCTCGGCAGTCGCGCTGGAGCGACCTGCTCGTCTTCTGCGATCATGTGCTCGAGACCGGCCTCGACATGAATGACGAGGTGCGCGGCAAGACCTACGGTGCGTGCGGTCTCGCCCTGGCCAACCTGGGGCAGTTCGCCGAAGCCGATACGGCGCTCAGCGTGTCCCTGCGTTACCATGAGGACGCCGACATCCGCGCCCTGCAGACCCAGCTCAAGACCCTGATGGGGACGAAGCCGTAAGGGGCGGTCAGCAAGACGAAACAGAAACGGGGTGAGCCGCAAGGCTCACCCCGTTTTCGCTTCAATGGTCGGAGCGACAGGATTCGAACCTGCGACCCCTTGACCCCCAGTCAAGTGCGCTACCAGGCTGCGCCACGCTCCGTCATCATCTCCCGTCGGGAGACGGCGGTGTATAGAGAGGAAAGTTTTACGCCGCAATCCCCGCCGGCAAATTTCTGGTGAAAGCGCAGTGTGGCGGTTTCAGGACAGCTTGCGGCCGGCTCCGCGTCCGCCCGGCCGGCCGATATGACGGCCCAGCGCCTCCTGCGCCTCCTCGAGCGCGCGGGCAATGGCCATGAAGCGCTCGCGCGTCTCCGCCGACAGCATGCTGGCCTGCAGGCTGTCGAGATCGTCACGAAAATTGAATACCGGCCGGTCCTCCGCCGCCATCTGCTCCGGCGGCACGCGGCCCTGCTCGGTCATGAAGGCGCCCGGCGCGTCCTCGCCCGGCGACAGGATCGCCCGCTGGCCTTCGTCCTTGAACTGCTTCTGCACGCCGCGTATGGTATAGCCGCGATCGTGCAGGAGGGTTTTCACGCCCATCAGCATGTCGACGTCCTGCGGCCGGTAAAAGCGGCGGCCGCCGGCGCGCTTGGTCGGACGGATAAACGGGAACTTGGTCTCCCAGAAGCGCAGCACATGCTGCTGCACGCCGACGGCATCAGCGGCCTCGGAAATGGTTCGCAAGGCGAGAGGACCCTTGTTACTCACGTCACGCTTTCCCGTCAGGCTCCCGAGGTGGCGCCGGAATCGACCCGGGCCTTCATGATCTGCGAAGCGCGGAAGGATATCACCTTGCGCGGGTCGATGGCGGCGGGTTTGCCGGTTTTCGGATTGCGGCCGACGCGCGCGTTCTTGTCGCGGACCTGGAAAACGCCGAAGCCGGACAGCTTGACCATTTCGCCACGTTCAAGCGCATCGACGACCAGGTCGAGCGTCCGCTCGACCAAAGCGGCGCACTCCTGCCGCGGCAGGCCCAACTCGTTATGCACGTCCTCGAAAAGTTCGGCTCGCGTCAGGGTTTGATTCTTCATGGTGGCAGCCCCGGTTGTCTCGTTTTGCGCCGTCGGACGCCGAAACGGGAACTCGCGGCCGAACGCGCCTAACATGCCGCAATTTTCCGTTAGGGTCAAAGGGCTTATCGCCAATTCGTCACAAAAAACATCACAAAGGCGAGCGCGGGCGAGCAGAGCACGCGTCGCGCGAGCTCCTGACGGTGTTCATGCTTTGCGAGAGCGGAAAAAAGTTCGGCCGGCAAGCTTCCCCATCTGAACTCATATTGGCGCCAAGGGCTTTAAACAGGTCTCCGGGGGCGGACACATTCGGACAAGAACGCGGCAGGAAGAACAATCCGTCGGGCCAGAGATCCGCCGGACACGATTATTCCACGCCGTGTCCCCATGAGATTACAAATGCGTAATTCGCCAGCAATTCGGTTGCTAAGTACCGGAAACTCTTGCACATCCACTTTACCGGGGTTCGATGATTTTCGTGTTTGGTCACCCCGATGAATATGATCACACGCCCGCCCAGCGTCACGCGGGCGAAGCTCAATGAGGCCATTACCGCCCTTCAGCGCGGCCACCTCGCAACCGCTCTCTCGATCGCGCGCGCAGCCGCCCGGAATGCCCCTTTTGACGCCGATGCATGGTGGGTTTTGTCCATGGTCGCCTATCGCATGTGGCAGCTTGACGAAGCCGAAGCGGCCCTGGCGTCGGGTGCCGAGCTGCTGGGGCGTGACCCGGCGCGGCGCGGCGATTTCACCAGCCGGCGCGCCACCTTGCTCACCCAGCTCGGACGCAATGCCGATGCTGTCCAGGTGGCCCGGATTGCCGCCTATGAGGGCGGCGCCACGGCCGCTCACCTGAGCCTTTACGGCAATGTCCTGCTTAGCGCCGGCCTTGCCGAGACGGCGATCAAGGTCCTCAACCGCGCCGTCGAAAGGGACGCCTCCCTCGCGGATTCATGGTTCCGGCTTGGCCGTGCGCAGGAGGCCCTGGGCCAGATAAACACGGCCGAAACCTCCTACGAAAAGGCGATCCTGGCGGGCAACCATACCGGCGCCCACCTGGCGCTGGCGCGGCTGAAACGCTGGACGCCGGCGCGCCACCACATCGATCGGCTGATGAAGGTGGCTGCGCGGGATGCGGGCGACGTGTCACGCATTCAGAACGCCCTGTTCAAGACCTATGACGACCTCGGCATGCGCGACGAAGCCTGGCAGGCGCTGGAAACATCGAACCAGGCGGCGCTCGACGAAATCCTGCCGTCGCCGAACGGCATCTGGGGCAACGAGCACGAGGCCGTTCCTCTGCGCCTGCGCGACATGACCCTGGCCCGCGAAGCATCGAACGTCACGGCATGGAAGCGCCATTTCCCGCGCCGGCGGTTTGCCGGCCCGGCACGGACACCTCTGGGAAGGACGCCGCGCCGCATCTTCATCATAGGCCTGCCGCGTTCCGGTACCACCCTGGTGGAGCGCATACTCGCCGCCCATTCCCAGGTCCAGGCGCTGGGCGAGATCCGGGCCTTTCCCATCGCCGTCAAGCGGTTGTCAGGCATCCAGGGCGGCGGCCTGCTTAATCCGGACATCATCGCCCGTGCTGCGGCCGCCGATCCGCAGGCCTTTGCCGACGCCTATGACCGCGAGACGGCGGCCTTCGACAACGGCAAGGCCTATACGGTCGACAAGCTGACCCAAAATTACGAATATGCCGGCCTGATCCGGCTGGCCTTTCCGGACGCGATCATCATAAAGGTCCTGCGCGACCCGATGGATACCCTGTTCAGCGCCTACAAGCTGCTGATGGGCTCCGACCACCTGTGGACGTGCCGCCTGCAGGACCTGGCCGAGCATTACGGCAACTATGTCGCCCTGATGGCGCACTGGCGCGACTGCGTAGACGACATGAGCGAGGTCTCGCTGGAGGCGCTGATCGCCGATCCCGAGGCGCACATCCGCGGCCTAGTCTCGGCCTGCGGCCTGACGTTCGAGGACGCCTGCCTGACGCCGCACAAGGCCGGCGGCGCCGTCATGACCTCAAGCGCCGTTCAGGTCCGCGCGCCGATCAACGCTCAGGGAGTCGGCGCGTGGCGGCGGTATGAAAAGCAACTGGCGCCTCTGTATCGCCAGTTGCAGGACAGAGGATTGATCTGAGGGGCAAAATTATCGTTCGCATTACAGGCATTTCTTGCGGCTCCGACGCGGCAGCCTTCGCTTTTCGGTATGCCGAGCCGTAGCCCGGCGAAGCCGAGCGAAGGCTGGTGGGCGATGACGGGATCGAACCGCCGACCTACTCGGTGTAAACGAGCCGCTCTGCCAGCTGAGCTAATCGCCCCGCTTGTCGCGCCATAGCTTGAAAAGCGACGGCGGAAAGGGAGGGCACGGTGTGCCAACCTCACCCGCATAAGTCAAGAGGCGTTCCCGCTGCGTGCGGGAACGCCCCTTGAAATCATCATGTCGTAGCGTCTCCAAAAGGAACGCTGCCGGAGACGCCGAAGCCTAGAGCAGGCTGCATTTTGATGGAATCAAAACGCCTGCTCTAAGTTTTTGTTTGGTCGCGCAATTTATCCGAAAAGTGGTTTCCACTTTATCGGATTGCGCTCTAGTTCAGCGCGCCCTTCAGGCCTTCGCCGACGCGGAAACGGGCGGTGACGCTGGCCGGACGGGGCACCGACTGGCCGGTGCGCGGATTGCGGGCGGTGCCGGCTTCACGCTTGACGGCCAGGAACGTGCCGAAACCGACCAGGCGAACGTCGTCGCCCTTCTTCAGCGCGGCGACCACGCTGTCGGTGAAAGCGTCGAGCGCCTTCTTGGCTTGGTCCTTGGTCAGGCCGGCCTGATCAGCGATCGCGGCAACGAGTTCAGCTTTCGTCATAAGTTTCTCTCCCTTACCCGGTCATCGGGCGGTTGCTGGGCCCATTGGCAAAGCCTTGAGTCGCCAAGGGGTGAAGCCGATAGAGACACCAAAAATTAACAAGCGTCAAAGCAATTTCCGCCGTTTTTTGCGCTGCAACCTGTGTTTCTTTAAGGGTTTGCGCGATTTTCAGCGATTTTTGTTACCTTATAACGAAAATCGGGCCGAAACTGAACCGATCCGTACTGTGGATAAGTCAGTTCCGGCCCGAAAGCCTTATGCCGTAAGGTAGTATCGAATCAGTGAGCCGTAGCCCCCTCGCCTTCGTCGACACCCGGCGTGACGGCGGCATTGACCACCACCGGCTCGATCCATTCGACGGGGGTGAGCGGCTTGACGAGCGCATGCTTCAACACGTCCTCGACCAGCGCCACCGGGATGATCTCCAGCCCGCCCTTGACGTTGGCCGGCAGGTCGACGAGATCCTTCTCGTTCTCCTTGGGAATGAGGACCGTCTTGATACCGGAGCGCAGAGCCGCCAGCAGCTTTTCCTTCAGGCCGCCAATCGGCAGGACGCGGCCGCGCAGGGTGATTTCGCCGGTCATGGCGATATCCTTGCGCACGGCGATGCCGGTCAGCACCGACACCATGGCCGTAACCATGGCGACGCCGGCCGACGGACCATCCTTGGGCGTAGCGCCTTCGGGCACGTGCACGTGGACGTCGGTCTTGTCGAAGACCGGCGGCAGGATGCCGAACTTCGGCGCCAGGGCCTTGACGTAGGAATTGGCCGCCGAGACCGACTCCTTCATCACATCCTTGAGGTTGCCCGTGACCTTCATGCCGCCCTTGCCGGGCATCTTGATGGCCTCGATGGTCAGGATGTCGCCGCCGAACTCGGTCCACGCCAGGCCGGTAACGATACCGACCTGGTCGGTTTCGTCGGTGGCGCCGTAGTGGAAGCGCTTGACGCCGGCGTACTTGGCCAGGCGCGCGTCGTCGATGGTGATCGAGGCGACGCCCTCGCGCGCGATGTCGCGAATGACCTTGCGCGCCAGGTTGCCCAGTTCGCGTTCCAATGAGCGCACGCCGGCCTCGCGGGTGTAGTAGCGGATGAGGTCGCGGATGGCCGCTTCCGGCACGACGAATTCCTCCGCCGTCAGCCCGTGTTCCTTCATCAGGTTGGGCAGGACGTGGCGCTTGGCGATCTCGACCTTCTCATCCTCGGTGTAGCCCGGGATGCGGATGATCTCCATCCGGTCGAGCAGCGGCTGCGACATGTTCAGGCTGTTGGCCGTCGTCACGAACATGATCTTCGACAGGTCATAGTCGACCTCGAGATAATGGTCGTTGAAGGTCGAGTTCTGCGCCGGATCGAGGACTTCAAGCAGGGCCGAGGCCGGATCGCCGCGCCAGTCGGCCCCCATTTTATCGATTTCATCGAGCAGGAAGAAGGCGTTGGTCGACTTCACCTTCTTCATGTTCTGGATGATCTTGCCGGGCATCGAGCCGATATAGGTGCGGCGGTGACCGCGGATTTCGGATTCGTCGCGCACGCCGCCCAGCGAAATGCGTACGAATTCGCGGTTCGTGGCTTTCGCGATGCTCTTGCCGAGCGATGTCTTGCCCACGCCCGGAGGTCCGACAAGGCACAGGATCGGCCCCTTGAGCGAGCCCATGCGCGCCTGCACGGCCAGGTGCTCGAGGATGCGTTCCTTGACCTTGTCCAGGCCGTAGTGATCGGCTTCGAGGATGTCCTCGGCCTTCTTCAGGTCGATCGGCTTCGGCTTGGCCGCGCCCCAGGGGATCGACAGCAGCCAGTCGAGATAGTTGCGCACGACTGTCGATTCGGCCGACATCGGCGACATGTGGCGCAGCTTGCCCAGCTCGGCCATCGCCTTGGTGCGGGCTTCCCTGGACAGCTTGGTCGCCTTGATCTTCTTTTCGAGTTCGAGAAGCTCGTCCTTGCCTTCGTCCTGCTCGCCGAGCTCGCGCTGGATCGCCTTCATCTGCTCGTTGAGATAGTATTCGCGCTGGGTCTTCTCCATCTGGCGCTTGACGCGCGAGCGGATCTTCTTTTCGACCTGGAGAACGGAAATCTCGCCTTCCATCAGGGCGTAGATCTTCTCCAGCCGCTTCGAGACCGAAAGCTGCTCGAGCAGGGCCTGCTTGTCCTGGATCTTGACGACCAGGTGGGCGGCGATCGAGTCGGCCAGGACGCCGGGATCGGAGATTTCGGCAAGCGCATTAAGGCTTTCCGGCGGAATCTTCTTGTTGAGCTTGATGTAGTTCTCGAACTGCTCGGACACGGCGCGAACCAGCGCCTCGGTATCCGGCCCTTCGGACGGATTGGCGTCGAGCGGATAGGCCTCGGCCTCGTAATAGCGGTCGGTCGTGGTGAAACGCTTGATGCGGGCGCGCGTCTTGCCTTCGACCAGCACCTTGACCGTTCCGTCGGGCAGTTTCAGCAGTTGCAGCACATTGGCCACGACGCCGATCTCATAGATGGCATCGGCCTCGGGATCGTCGTCGGACGAATTCTTCTGGGTGGCGAGCAGAATCTGCTTGTCGCCCTTCATGACCTCGTCCAGCGCCAGGACCGATTTTTCCCGGCCGACGAACAGCGGCACCACCATGTGGGGAAAAACGACGATATCACGCAGCGGCAGAACGGGGATGGTCACCAAATCTAACATGAATACTCCTATACGGTTGCCCGTTTGCGGATCGAACCGCGTCACAAGACTCAATTCAGTGGCCGCCGCCGCTTACATCATAAGCCTAGGGACCAGCTGATCAACAGAGTCTTAAAATGCATCCACCGTTATACGTCGCGGAGTGTCGCCGCGGCGCAACGGATCATTCACAAATGTGGGAGGAGCGCGGAGGATTTCAAGCCGCCGCCCTGGGCCGGTCCGCACCGGCCACAGGACTGCGTCAGGCGAACATGAAATCGCCGGTGGCCGGCGCGCCATTCAATACGACGACCGCGATCATGGCGCCGGCGCCGGCGCCATCGGCGTCCCAGTACAACGTATGACTGCCGGAGTCGTAGACGAACTGCGCGTTCGACCCGACCGCCGCACCGGTCAGGCTCAGCTCGCCCGCGGCCAGGACGTGTCCGGCCGCAAAATAGGAGGACGCCGCGAAGGCCAGGCGATCGGTTCCCGACTGGAAGTCGGTGACGTGATCGACGCCGTTCGTGGCGCCGGCCTGCCCGAAAACGAAGGTATCGGCCCCTGCCCCGCCAGTCAGGGTGTCATTGCCGCTTAGGCCGCTCAGCCGGTTGTTGCCCGAATTGCCGGTCAGGCTGTTATTCAGTTCGTTGCCGGTGGCGTTGATATTGGTATTGGACAGCAGCACCATGTTTTCAAGATTGGCGCCGAGCGTATAGGTGGCGGTCGAGTTTACGGTATCATTGCCCTCGTTCACGTTCTCGATGATCGTGTCGCCGCCCTGGCCGACAACATAGGTGTCGTCGCCCTGGCCGCCCGACATGGTGTCGGCGCCGTTGCCGCCGCTGATCAGGTTGTTGCCGGAGTTGCCGGCGATGAGGTTGCCGAGGCCGTTGCCGGTGGCGTTGATATTGCCGGAACCGGTGAGGGTCAGGTTCTCGACATTGTCGGCGAGGGTATAGCTGGCCGACGACAGGACGAGGTCGGTGCCTTCATTGATGTTCTCGATCACCACGTCGCCGGCGACGTTTACAACATAGGTATCGTCGCCTACCCCTCCTGACATGGTGTCGACGCCGGCCTGGCCGTCAAGAACATTGTTGCCTGAATTGCCGTTGATGAGGTTGCCGAGGCCATTGCCGGTGCCGTTGATGTTTCCAGAGCCAATGAGGGTCAGGTTCTCGACATTGGCGCCGAGCGTATAGTTGGTCGATGCGTTGACGGTGTCGGTGCCTTCATTGACATTTTCGATGACCACGTCGGCGCCCGTCCCGACGACATAGGTATCGTCGCCGGCCCCGCCCGACATTGTGTCGGCGCCGTTGCCGCCATTGATCACGTTGTTGCCGGCATTGCCCTTGATGACATTGCCGAGGCCGTTGCCGGTGGCATTGATGTTGCCAAGCCCGGTCAGGGTGAGATTTTCGACGAAATCGTCGAGCGTATAGTCGATCGCCGAGCGCACCGTATCAATTCCGCCATCGTCGACACCGGCGACCGTATCCTCGTGCACATGGTCGTGCGTTGACGCCACGACATAGGTGTCGTCGCCCGCGCCGCCGTAGAGGTTGTTGATCCCGCCGGCGCCGTCGAGCCAGTCATTGCCGCCCAGACCGGTCAGTATGTTGGTGCCGTCGTTTCCGGTCAGCGTATTGTTGAGGCCGTTGCCGGTGCCGTTGATGTTGCCGGCGCCGGTAAGGGCCAGGTTCTCGACGAAGGCGCCCAGCGTGTAGGCAATCGCGGACCGGACGGTGTCGATTCCGCCGTCGTCGACGCCGGAGACCGTGTCCTCGCGAACCTGGTCATGCGTGGTCGAAACGATATAGGTATCGTCGCCGGCGCCGCCGTAAAGCGTATTCGTGGTGGCGCCGCCGCCATCGAGCCAGTCATTGCCGCCGAGGCCTTTGAGCACGTTCTTGCCGCCGTTGCCGGTAAGCGTGTTGTTGCCGTTGTTGCCGGTACCGTTGATGTCCGCCCCGCCGGTCAGGGTCAGGTTTTCCACCTCGGCGCTGAGTATGTAGCCGACCGACGCATAGACCGTGTCGCTGGTGCCCTCGCCCGCGTTCTCGAAGACGAGGTCGGCGGCATTGTCGACGATGAAGGTGTCGTTGCCCTGGCCGCCATAGGCGGTGTCGGCGCCGAGGCCGCCGTCGATGTAGTCGTCACCGCCATTGCCCATGATCAGGTCGTTGGCGTTGCCGCCGTAGAGGCTATGGCCGTTGTCATCGTCATTGATGGTCAGCGACGAGAAATTCGCGGTGAGATCGAAAATGCTCGAACCATACTGCCCGCCAAGATCGTGGGTGGCGTCGGTCCCGATCACCGAGCGCCCGCGCAGGTCCGGCAAGGCGAAGGTCGTCCTGCCGTCACCGCCGTAGTACGTGCCAAGCAACGAGAACAGCGCCGTGTTCTGGGCGATGGGTAGAAGCTGTCCGGCACAGAGGGCAAAGCCGCCGGGCGCGAAGCTCACGGCAGTGCTCAGTATCTCGCCGAGGAAGACGGCTTCATTATCTTCGTAGCCGCCGCCATCGCGTGACGGATAAATGCCCTGCAGGGCGATGACGTAATTCAGCGCCAGGGACGGCTGCTGGTTGTTGAGCGGCTGGCCCGAACCGCCCATGCCGGTCGGCATCTGGCTCTGCTGGATGGTGGTGGTTTCCGTGCCGAATTCCTGGCCGAGATAGACCTGCGCCAGCCCTGGTCCCGTTCCGGTGCCGACAATGGTGCGGCCGCGCAGGTCCGGCAGAGCGAAGGTGTTGACACCGTCGCCGCCGTAGGTCGTGCCGATGAGTGCGAACAGGGCCTCGTTCTCCGCAATGGAGAGCAACTGTCCGTTGCAGTCCATCCAGCCGCCCTCGGGCGAGAAGTTGCCGGCGAACAGGGCGACGTCGCCCAGCAGCCAGTTGCCCGCGCCGGTGCCATTACCATCCTGCGACGGAAAGACGCCTGAGACCTGGATCATGTAGTGCATGCCCAGCGAGGGCTGTTCGTTGTCGAGCGGCTGCGACGAGCCGCCGGAATGGAAGGTCAGGTTCGGCTGGCCGACGTCGATGGTCGAATTGCCGAAGGTTTCGCCGATGTCGACATCGTTCAGGCCCGGCCCATGGCCGGTGCCGACGGCCAACCGCCCGCCCAGGTCGGGAAGGGCGAAGGTGGACTTGCCGTCACCACCGTAATAGGTGCCGATCAGCGAAAACAGCGCCGTATTCTGCGAGATCGCCATCAGTTGCCCGCTGGCGAGCGGCTGATTGTCCATGCCGAAATTGCCGGCGAAGATGCGCATGAAGGCGACGCCGGCGCCGGAGCCGCTGCCGGGTCCCTCGAACACGCCGGACGTTACGATGGATTCCGTCAGGGCCAGCGACGGCTGGTAGTTGTCATAACTGGGCATGGCGGCTTTCCCCTCCGGAAATGTGATGAGAGCATGTCCCTGTCGTGTGGATTTGGGGCATGCCGTGATTGCTGGTTCTGGCGATTGTTACTTACTCCGAAAACCGGCGTTCTGTCGATTGAAGACGGCGGCAAAGTCACTCCCGAGGGTAAAATGTGCGTGCTCGCCGTCCCGTGAAGCCGGTCAGGTGAACACGATATCGGCGGCGGTGATGGAGACGCCATTGTCAAAGATGGCGATGGTCAGCGAACCGCCCGCCGCCGCGCCGTTCCAGTCGATGTGCAGGGTATGGGTCGTCGGGTTGAAGACAAACTGGCCGTAGGGGCCTACGGCATGGGTGCCGAAGGTCAGGGTCGCGCTGTCAAGCACAAACCCGGGCGGCAGGCCGTAATCCGCGCCGCTGAAGCTCAGCTTGTCGACGCCGGGCTCGAAATCGACCAGGTGGTCCTGGCCGTTGGCGGAGCCAGCCAGGCCGAGGACAAAGGTATCGCTGCCCGCCCCTCCCGTCATGGTATCGTTGCCGGCGCCGCCCCGAAGCACGTCATTGCCGTCGCCTCCGGCGAGGATATTGTCATGGGCATTGCCGGTGATGATATTGTCGAGAGCGTTGCCGGTGCCATTGACCACGCCGCTGCCCGTGAGGATCAGGTTTTCGACATTGTCGCCGAGGGCATAGGTAATCGCGGACCTGACCGTATCCGTGCCTTCGGCGGCATTCTCGAAAACGTGGTCCGAGGCGCTTGCCACGATGAAGACATCGTCCCCGACGCCGCCGTAGAGCTGGTTGGCGCCGCCGCCGCCATCCAGCCAGTCGTCGCCATCCATGCCCTTCAGCGTGTTGCTGCCGGAATTGCCGATGATGGTGTTGTCAAGACCATTGCCCGTGCCGCTGATAGTGCCGCTGCCCGTAAGGGTCAGGTCCTCGACATTGTCCCCCAGCACCCAGGTCACCGCCGACTGGACCTCATCGAAGCCTTCGCCGGCGTTTTCGACGACGGTGTCGTGCGTGCTGGCCACGACGTAGGTGTCATCGCCTGCGCCGCCCCGGAGCTGGTTCGTTCCCGCGCCGCCGTTCAGCAGATTGTCGCCGGCGTTACCAATGATCGTGTTGTTGAGCGCATTGCCCGTGCCGTTGATACTGCCTGTCCCGGTCAGGGTCAGATTCTCGACATTGTCCCCCAGCACATAGGTGATCGCGGACAGCACCGTATCGGTGCCTTCGGAGGCATTCTCAAACACGTGGTCGTGCGTGCTGGCCACGACATAGGTGTCGTTGCCGGCGCCGCCGTAAAGCTGGTTGATCCCCGCGCCGCCATCGAGCCGGTCATTGCCCGCGCCGCCGGTCAGGCTGTTGTTGCCGGCATTGCCGGTCAGGCTGTTGTTGAGCCCGTTGCCCGTGCCGTTGATACTGCCTGTCCCGGTCAGGGTCAGGTTCTCGACATTGTCCCCCAGCACATAGGTGATCGCGGACAGCACCGTGTCGGTGCCTTCGGACGCGTTCTCAAACACATGGTCGTGCGTGCTGGCCACGACATAGGTGTCGTTGCCGGCGCCGCCGTAAAGCTGGTTGATCCCCGCGCCGCCGTCGAGCCGGTCATTGCCGGCGTCGCCGGTCAGGGTGTTGTTGCCCGCGTTGCCCACCAGCACGTTGCCCAGCGTATTGCCGGTGCCGTTGAGGTTCGCCGTTCCGGTGAGGGTCAGGTTCTCGACATTGGCGGTCAGGAGGTAGGTGATGGCGGATATAACCGTGTCCGTACCCTGGCCGGCATTTTCGAAAACGTGGTCGTGCGTCGTCCACACCATGAAGGTGTCGTCGCCGCCGCCGCCATAGAGCTGGTTGATCCCCGCTCCGCCGTCGATGACATTGTTGCCGGCATTGCCGGTAACCGTGTTGTTGATGCTGTTGCCGGTGGCATCGATGTTCGCCGAACCCGTCAGGGTCAGATTCTCGAAGACAGCGCCCAGAACATAACTGTAGGCAGCCTTGACCGTGTCGGTGCCCTCGCCGGCCAGTTCGAAGATGACATCGCCCGGATTGTCGACGACATAGGTATCATTGCCAAGCCCGCCGGTCAGGGTGTCATTGCCCGCGCCGCCGTCGAGGATGTCGCTGCCGCCGTAGCCGAAAAGCTGGTTGTCGCCGTCATTGCCGGTAAGGCTGTTCCTTGCGTCGTTACCGTAGCCGTCGAGCGCGGCCGTCCCGGTCAGGACCAGGTTCTCGAATTCCGTACCCAATACCCAGGTCATCGACGTCACGATGGTGTCGACGCCACCGTCATCGGTGCCGGGAGTCGTTTCCTCGGAGATCACATCCTGGGTCGAGTTGACGACATAGGTGTCGTTGCCGGCGCCGCCATACAGCAGGTTGACGCCGTCCCTGCCGTCCAGCCAGTCGTTGCCACCCTGCCCGCGCAACGTATTGTTGTCGTCATTGCCCGTCAGGCGGTCATTGCCAGATCCGCCAATGGCCGTATCGATGAGAGTGTCGAAGGCGATGCACAGGTTGTTGGTCAGGCCGGCGCAGCTGCTGAAGCTGCCGGGCGCCAGGTCGACGGTTGATCCTGACGCAAATCCGGACAGGTCGAGCGTGTTATTCGTGCCCAGGTCCCACAATGTAATCACCGGCACCTTGTCGACGGTGAAGTCGAAGAATTCGTGGGCCGCTCCGGTGACATTGCAGTTGAAGCCGAAGACCTGGCCGCCGGAAAGGGCCGTCGTCAGGGGTTTGCCGTAAAGCGCCTGTACGGCGAGGATATCGAGCGCCATGGGCGTCAGCGGATAATGGGCGCTGTAATCCGAGGACACCCAGTTGACGTTCACGGGGTAGCCGGCGGCGAACCTGGCGTCGGTATTGAAGCTCGGATCGACATAGGACATCAGGGTCCATATGCGGCTGTCGTAGGCGCTGTACTGCTGGGTCGCGGCGTTCACACTGCCGTTGTAGGGGCCGCCGTGGCCGAGACCCAGCGCATGGCCTTCCTCGTGGATCAGGGTCTGGAAAGCATAGCCGTTCGAGTCGGTGAAATCGCCGTCGGCCAGCGTTCCGAAACCGATATTGCTCGTGTCGATCGAGATATAGGCGCTGGTGTAGGTCGAAAGCGACTGTCCACCATTGTTGTTGATCGAGGTCGTGCTTTCATAGGCCGCGCCGTCGCTGCCGCGCACGAAAGTCAGTTGCGCCGAGGCCGCGTCGGCGGCCGGCGAGAAAGTAATGTCGGCGAGGTCCGACCACAGGGCCATGCCGGCGACGAAGGCCGCCTGTTCGCTGGCGGTCCAGTTCGACGCCGCGTCGAAATAGTAGTGAATCATGCCGCCGGAGGTGCCCGCGACAGCGCTGCCCCATTTGCCTGGCGCATGCGTGGTCTGGTACTGGTAGGTCGCCGGGTCGGTGCCATTCCAGTCCCAGAAGCTGGCGGCCGCAATGCCGCCGTCGGCATTGAGGCCGTTCAGGAAGCTGACTTCGTCCTGTAGCGTCGGCATGAGGCCCCCTTCTTATCACTTGGGCATAGCTTGCCACGCGAAAGGGTCCGCGGCAACATGGCGCAACCTCCATCTGTATCCAGGCGCAACCAAAAAACGCGGCCCCGGCGGGACCGCGCTTCATGTCTTGCCTTAGGTATGAGCCTTAAGCCGAGATGCCGCCACGCTTTTCGGCGTAGATCAAGAGCGGCTGAGCGCGTTCCTCGACGACCTCGCCATTGATCACCACTTCCTCGACGCCCTGCATGTTGGGCAGTTCGTACATGGTGTCGAGCAGTATGCCTTCGAGGATCGAACGCAGGCCGCGCGCGCCGGTCTTGCGCACGATCGCCTTCTTGGCGACGCCCAGCAGGGCCTCGTCGGTGAAGTTGAGCGAGACGTTTTCCATCTCGAACAGGCGCTGGTACTGCTTGATCAGGGCGTTCTTCGGCTCGGTCAGGATCTTGACCAGGGTGGTCTCGTCGAGGTCCTCCAGCGTGGCCAGGACCGGCAGGCGGCCGATGAATTCCGGGATCAGGCCGAACTTCATCAGGTCGTCGGGCTCGACATTGCGCAGGATCTCGCCAGTGCGGCGGTCCTCCGGGTCCTTGACCTGGGCGCCGAAACCGATCGAGGTGCCCTTGCCGCGGCCGGAAATGATCTTTTCCAGGCCGGCGAAGGCGCCGCCGCAGATGAACAGGATGTTGGTGGTGTCGACCTGCAAGAACTCCTGCTGCGGATGCTTGCGTCCGCCCTGGGGCGGCACGGAGGCGACGGTGCCTTCCATGATCTTGAGCAGGGCCTGCTGCACGCCTTCGCCCGACACGTCGCGGGTGATCGACGGGTTGTCGGACTTGCGCGAAATCTTGTCGACCTCGTCGATATAGACGATGCCGCGCTGGGCGCGTTCGACATTGTAGTCGGCGGCCTGGAGCAGCTTGAGGATGATGTTCTCGACGTCCTCGCCGACATAGCCGGCTTCGGTGAGCGTCGTGGCGTCGGCCATGGTGAACGGCACGTCGATGATGCGGGCGAGCGTCTGGGCCAGCAGGGTCTTGCCCGAGCCGGTCGGCCCGATCAGCAGGATGTTCGACTTGGCCAGTTCGACGTCGTTGCCCTTCTGCGCGTGGTTGAGGCGCTTGTAATGGTTGTGGACCGCGACGCTGAGGACCTTCTTGGCCTGGGACTGGCCGATGACATAGTCATCGAGGACTTCGCGGATTTCCTTCGGCGTCGGCACGCCGTCCTTGGACTTGACGAAGGCGATCTTGTGCTCTTCGCGGATGATATCCATGCACAGTTCGACGCATTCATCGCAGATGAAAACGGTCGGGCCGGCAATCAGCTTGCGCACCTCGTGCTGGCTCTTTCCGCAGAAGGAGCAATAGAGGGTGCTCTTGGAATCGCCTGTCGCGGCTTTCGTCATATGCTTTTTTCACCTCAAGTCGCGGAAAGAACGCGCTTTTTCAGCCGCATTTCGTCCGCTGGTACTGGACACTCTAAGTCGTCAAGCCTTAAGGCTTGGCTAACCGGCAGCGCGCCCTTCACAATTGCGCATATTTGCCCGGCATTTATGCACAGTTTCACAACCGTCTCAACCGGTCGCGCAAATATGTCGCGTCGGCTTTCTCATATAGGATAAAAGGTGCGGATGAAAAGCCACACCGCCCCGGTTAACCCTTAAAAATTCCCGCATCATGCCATCCGAACCCAGAAGAATCAGCGCCTTCGATTTCGACGGCACCCTCACCCATAAGGACAGCTTTATAAGTTTTCTGTTTGATTCCTTTGGCGCTTTGCAGGTCGGGCTGACCCTGCTGATGAAGCCCGGTCTGCTTTTCGACTATGCCAGGACGCGCGACCGCGGCGCGCTCAAGTCCCGGCTTTTGTTTGCCCTCGCCGGCCCCCTGCCCCGCGCCGACCTTGAAGCGCGCATCGGCCGGTTCGTGGCCAGGACCGGCATGGCGCTGTTCCGGCCAGACGCGCTGCGTGCCTGGCGGGATGCCGAGGGCCTGCGGGTTATCGTTACCGCATCGCCGGAAGTGCTGGTCGCTCCGTTCGGGGCGCTGATCGGCGCCGACAACGTCATCGGCACCCGTCTGGGCTTTGGCGACGACGGCCGCCTGCTGCCCGACCTTTATGGCCCCAACTGCCGGGGCGGGGAGAAGATGCGCCGCCTGCGCGAGGCCTGTGGCGACGATCTCGAGCTTATCGCGGCCTATGGCGACACCGCCGGCGACCGCGAGATGCTGGCGGCGGCGAAAGCCGGTTTCTATCGCGTCTTCCACGGACGGCCATGAAAAGCGCGGCCCCGACGGAGCCGCGCTTTCATGTTTCACTTTAAATCCTGCGCTTAAGCCGCTGAATCCGTGTCATGGCGCTTTTCATAGACGTGGTCGATCAGGCCGAAAGCGCGCGCTTCTTCCGCCGACATGTAGCGATCGCGGTCGAGCGTGCGCTCGATCGTTTCGTAGGTCTGACCGGTGTGCCTGACGTAGATTTCGTTGAGCAGGCGCTTGGTCTTGCGCATGTCCTCGACCTGGATTTCCATGTCGGTGGCCATGCCGCGCGCGCCGCCCGACGGTTGGTGGACCATGATCTTGGCGTTGG
>CAYYTA010000091.1:0-106114 GCA_964474575.1 uncultured Caulobacteraceae bacterium
CAACATTACAAAATATTCAGGATTAACGACTTATCCCCGCTGTAAGTGAGCAAGAAACCCCTCCACCACAGCTCTGAAGACGCGCGGTGGTGGTGGGGTTTCCTGCTTTCTTCAGCCAACTTATCCCCGCCCTTGAAAACCATGTCACGCTAAAGGCATGGAAAACACGCACCCCACCCATGACGACCGTCTCCGCGCCCACGGCGAACGCCTGCTCAAAGCCCTCGACGCGCAAGTCATGCCCGAGACCTATGGCGACATCCTGAAGGCTGCCCGCGCCCTGATCGCCGTCAAGAAGGCGCTCGACCTCCTGCACAAGGAAGAGGCCCCGATCGAGATCAAGGCGCGGCCCAAAGCCGCCGCCAAGACCGTCACCGCGCCGGAACCCGAAACGGAAGCGCCGCCGGTCCTGAACCGTCAAATGCGGCG
Organism: uncultured Caulobacteraceae bacterium; assembly: GCA_964474575.1. Taxonomy (GTDB): domain Bacteria; phylum Pseudomonadota; class Alphaproteobacteria; order Caulobacterales; family Caulobacteraceae; genus Asticcacaulis. Next base: position 430 of record CAYYTA010000091.1, read on the forward strand.
CATGGCCGAGGCCCTGGCGCGCAAAAAGGCCAGGGCCGGCGACTACCGCCGCCACGCCAGCGGGTAGTTAAAGACGGAAACCGCAGATTAACCCAGATTTGGTCCAGCGACTTGGGCGCCGCCGGGAGGAACGGGGGCGCCTCTGGCTGGCTCTTATGGCCCGCCCTAACCACGTGCGGCCATACAGCGAAGCCAATGCGCCTTACCGCCGCACAATATCGCGAGGCGTCCAGGGATAGCGTCTCCATGCAGCGTTACATAAAAGCACTTTACATTATAAAGTACTTTTGCTAAGACGGCGGCACACCTCATCAAGGAATCCGTCATGACCACCAAGGACCTGCAAAGCGATATCGACTATATGAAAAGCCTCGCCGTCGACGGGGCGCGTGGACCGCTGCGCAACGGCGCCTCCCTGTGGTGGGCGGGTGTGGTCTATGCGGCGGCGTCCTGCATCCAGTATGGCTTCGTTACCCATATGATCCCGCTGCCCAACCCGTGGTTCATGGCGCTCAACTGGGTGCTGGCCAGCGTCGTCTTCGCCGTCCTCGCCGTCATGACCGCGCCGCGGCGTACGGGCAAGGCGTCCGATATCGCCTGCGTCGCCTATTCGGCCTGGTCCGCCGTCGGCCTCAGCATCGGCAGCTTCATCGCGCTGCTCATCGTCATGTCGAACATCCTCCAGCAGATGGAGGCGCTCGCGTTCGTCATCGCGCCGTTCGTGCTGATCGTCTACGGCATCGGCTGGTGGGTGTCCGCCGCCGCCTCGCCGCAGGGCTGGATGCGCTTCGTCGCCCTTGGCTGCTTCATCGCCGCGCCACTGCTGGGCTTCCTGACGGGCAAGCCCGAGCAGTTGTTGGCCTATGCCGTCTGCCTGGTTACCTTCGCCGCCATCCCCGGCCTCTTGCTGATGCGCGCCGAAAAGGCCTGACGGATGGACGATTTCAACATCGAGTCGCTGGATGACGTCATCCATGGGCGGCTGCGGTTGGGGATCATGGCCTACCTGTCGACCGCGAAAACCGCCGAGTTCAACCTGCTCAAGGCCAAGCTCCAGGCCAGTGACGGCAACCTGTCGGTCCAGATCCGCAAGCTTGAGGACGCGGCCTATGTCGAGGTGACCAAAGCCTTCGTCAACAAGAAGCCGCAGACGACGGTGACGCTGACTGCGACCGGCCGCGCCGCCTATCTCGGCTATCTCGACGCCATGCGCAAGCTGATCGACGAAACGGATGCAGGCGAAGCCTGATCACGACAAATATATTTGCAAGTGAAACCAGTTTTGCATTAACCTCGCCCTACCACCATGTCTTGGTCAACAGGTTGAGGCGTCATGGACGATCGCGCGCATATCGAGGAAAAACACGGCATTGTCGGCGGCTATGTGCCGGAGCGGCCGGACTGGACGATTCCCCAGGACTGGCATCTCTACACGCCCGATGAGCACGCTGTCTGGAAGACGCTCTACGAGCGCCAGATCAAGCTGGTGCCCGGCCGCGCCTCGCGACACTATATGGACGGCCTCAAGGAACTGCCGATCACGGCCGACGCCATCCCGAACTTCGACGCCCTGTCCGAAATCCTGATGAAGCGTACCGGCTGGCAGGTCGTCGCCGTGCCCGGCATGGTGCCCAACGACGTCTTCTTCGACCACCTCGCCAACCGCCGCTTTCCGGCCGGCCAGTTCATCCGCAAGGCCCACCAGCTCGACTATTTGCAAGAGCCGGACGTCTTCCACGACCTGTTCGGCCACGTGCCGATGATGATGAACCCGGTCATGGCCGACTTCATGCAGGCCTACGGCGAAGGCGGCCTCAAGGCGCTGCGCATGGGCGAACTGGAACGCATCGCCCGGCTTTACTGGTACACCACCGAATTCGGCCTGATCGAGGAAGCGGGTGACGTGCGCATCTTCGGCGCCGGTATCCTGTCGTCTTTCACAGAGACGCGCTTCGCCCTGGAAAGCCCGTCGCCCAACCGCCTAGGCTTCGACCTGGAAAGGGTCATGAGCACGCATTACCGCATCGACGAATTCCAGGAGGTCTATTTCGTCCTGCCGTCGATCGACACCCTGTTCGACCTGGCCAATACGTCATTCGATCCGATCTACGAGCGCATGAAGGGCCAGCCCGAATTCAAGCCGTCAGCTGTCCTCGACAGCGACCGTGTTTTTACCCGCGGCACCGGTGAATATCACGCGGCCCTGCTGGAAAAGTCTCCTGTTTGACAGGCGCGTGCAGGCGTGATCCTGTGCCGTCACAAAAACGAGGAGACGCACCATGGATATGAACCGCCGCGCGCTTCTGAGCGCCTTTGCCGCCCTGCCTCTGGCCGCCTGCGCCCATATGCCGGCCATACCGGGTGAGGGGGCGCGCCCCTACAAGAAGATCGGCCTTCAGCTTTATACCGTGCGCGATGCCTTCACCGCCGATCCGGAGGGCACGCTGGGCCGCGTCCGCGCCCTCGGCTATGATGAAGTCGAATTCATCAATTTCGGCGGCAAGACGCCGGCCGATTTCAAGCAGATGGTCGCCAATGCCGGCCTGGCCGGTCCCTCCGGTCACGTCAGCCTGGCCGACCTGCGCGACCACGCCGACAGCCTGTTCGCCGATATGGCCACGGCTGGCGCTTCCTATGCCATTCTCGCCTGGCTGCCCGAAAACGAGCGCAAGGACTGGATCAGGATGGCCACCGAAATGAACGGCTACGGCGCCAGGGCCAGGGCGCACGGCCTGAAGTTCGGCTACCACAACCATAATTTCGAGTTCATCCCGACCAGCGACAACCAGATTCCCTATGAACTGCTGGTGGCGAACACGGACCCGTCCGTCGTCTGCTTCGAGATGGACTGCTATTGGGTCAGCTTCGCCGGCCACGATCCGATGGACATCCTCAACCGGCACGGCGACCGCATTCGCCAGCTCCACCTCAAGGACAAGACGGCGTCGGGCGACATGGCGCCGGTCGGCCAGGGCGTTATCGACTTCCCGGCGATCCTGAAAAAAGCCAAATCGGCCGGCGTCGAGCACGTCTATGTCGAGCACGACAACCCGGCCGACCCCTTCGCCAGCATCGCCGCCAGCATCAAGTCGCTGAAGGGTTAGAATGAAGCCGAGCCATTGAACGCCCTCCTCCCCATGCCAGGGCATAGGGAGGAGGGCGCGATCACTCCCCGTTCTTCCCGGCGTAGTAATCCGCCAGCACCTTGAATGCCATCTTGCGGTGGCCGTTCTCATCGACCAGGCCCTTGCGGTTCCAGCCCTGCTGGTAGACGTTCTGCCGCCGCGGAGAGCGGAAGTCCTTGAAAATCCACGGCGACATGCCGGCCAGGAACGGGATTTTATCGGCCATGGCCAGGGTCGCCTGGTAATAACTAGTCTGGTAATCCTCGCTGAAACGATGCTGCTGCTCGGGATCGTGGTAGCCGAACTTGGCGCCGGCGCCGAATTCAGAGAAGATCATCGGCTTGTTGAAAGCCGAATGCCACACCGTCCCTGGCACGTCGGCCAGCTTGTCCGGCCCGTACCAGCCGTCATAGGTATTGACGCCCATGACGTCGAGCTCCGGAATCAGCGGATCGTCGATCGTGATGTCGATGTGGCCGTCGACCATGGTTTCCTTGTGCAGCAAGGCTGCCGACACCAGCCGCGTGCCGTCGAGCGCCCGCGCTTCATGCGCCAGCGTGCCCAGGAAAGCGTTGCGCGCATCCGAAGTCGGCGTCTCGTTGCCGACGCTCCAGATGGCGATCGAGGCACGGTTGCGGTCGCGCAGGATATTCTCCGCCATCATGCGCTGCGCGGTCCTGAGCGTGTCCGGACTGTCGAAATGGACGCTCCAGTAGACGGGAATCTCGCTCCATACCAGCAAGCCCAGTTCGTCGGCCATGCGCGTGGTAACTTCCGAGTGCGGATAATGCGCCAGGCGGACGAAATTGCCGTGCAGTCCGTCCTTGATTTCGGTCAGCAGGGCGCGCGACGCCTCCGGCGTCATGCGCCGCGACGGATTGGGGCCGAACTCCTCCTCGTGCAGCGAAATGCCGCGCAGGAAGATCGGCTGGCCATTGAGCAGAATCTGCGTGCCCCTGACCTCCAGCGTGCGAAAGCCGATGCGGTCGCTGATCACATCGCCGCCGCTCCTGACCGCGACGTCGTAAAGCACCGGCGAATCCGGCGACCAGCGCTTGAGCGACCTGGGCGCGGCGGCGCTTAAGCTGACGCGGCCGTCGGCGCCGGTCCGGCCCTTCAGGGTCAGTTTCACACCGTCGATATCGACCTCGACCGCCTGCCCGGCCTTGGTCGCGCCATCGAGCGCCACGTCGGCGGCGATGCGGCCGTCGGGCGTCAGGCGGACGAAGACATCATCGATGAAGGTCGCCGGCGTCACCACCAGCCTCACGTCGCGGGTGATGCCGCCATAGGTTTCCCAGTCGGTGACCGTCGGCGGAATGGTGTCGGGTGAACGCGCCGAATCGACGGCGACGACGAGGTTGTTGTCCCTGGCGCGCAGCAGGCCCGTCACCTCGAAGGTGAAGGGGGTGAAGCCGCCGTCGTGTTCGCCCAGCCGATGGCCGTTGAGATAGACCATGGAGTGGTAGTCGGCGGCGTCGAAATGCAGAAAGACGCGCTTGCCGTCCCGAACCATGTCCGGTGTGGCGTCGAAGCTTTTCTGGTACCACATCAGGCCGTTGTAGTAGCGCAAGGTGGGGTCGTAGGCGATCCAGGCCGACGGCACCTCGCCCAGCGGCGCATCGCCCAGATCGTATTCGAACAGGGCATTGGGATCGTCCTTTTCCGCCTGTTCGACATTGATGTCCGAGCCGCGTCCCTTGGCGACATCATTGGGCTTGCCGAGGAAGTCGGCCATGCCGTCGCGGTAGGGATCGACGCTGTAATGCCAGGCGCCGTCGAGACTCAGGCCATCGCGCAGGTCGGCGTCGACCAGGACCAGCGGCGGCACGATGGCGGCGTAATCGGCATTGTCGGCCGGCCTGGCCGGATTGGCCAAAGCCGGCGCGGCCAGCAGCAGAAGGGACAGGAACGCAAGCCTCACCATCGACGCCTCCTCATTTTTGCCAAGGCTAGCTCGCCGCCACGCGGCTTTCAAGCCTGCCACATTGATGATATCACGCATGTGTTCATTTTACGTTCTTAATGTTAAGCTCACGTTTTTGGGATTGGCGGCCGGATAGGGGGCGGGCCTATAATGCCGGCTTCCGGAGGCCCGCCATGCACAAGCTCACCGTCGACGAAATTTCCGCCCTGACCAATGACTTGCCGGAATGGAAGCTCGATCCCGACGGCCTGGCCATCCGCTGCGACCTGACCTTCACCGACTTCAGGGCCGCCTTCGCCTTCATGACCGAGGTGGCGGCCGAGGCCGATCGCTGCGACCATCATCCGGAGTGGTTCAATATCTACAACCGCGTCTCGATCCGGCTGACCACGCATGACGCCGGCGCCCTGACCGAACGCGACGCCGGACTGGCCCGGTTTATCGACGGGGCGGCGGCCCGTAACGGCGTCAAGCTTGACGCGAAAGCCTTGGGATAACAGGGTTTCCGCATGCTTCCCCTGCCGGAAAGGGGCGACAACAGCATTTTATTTTTATTTTTCCGGCCGTACATCTTGACCACGATTTCCAATGCGAATCCGCTGGAAATCCATGCGCAAACCTTTATGGAAACCCCATGCTGGAAAAGAAAAACACCGTCCTGGTCGTCGACGATGAAGAAGAAATCCGCAAGATGCTGACCATCTTCCTCGAGGCGGCGGACTTCAAGGTCTGTGAATGCGATTCGGGCAAGCAGGCGCTGCGTCTGTCGGCGTCGGTCCGCCCCGACCTGATCCTGCTCGACCTTGGCCTGCCGGACATCGACGGCAAGGAGGTCATCGCCAAGATCCGCGAATGGTCGAACATGCCGATCGTGGTCCTGACCGCCCGTTCGGAAGACGCCGACGCGGCCCCCGCGCTCAATACCGGCGCCGACGATTATGTCACCAAGCCGTTCTCGGCCGAGGTGCTGCTGGCGCGCATCAACGCCAATCTCCGCAAGTCCGCGGTCAAGGAAGTGGGTGAGCCCGAAATCGTCCACGGCCCGATCCGCATGGACCTTGTCCGCCATGAGGTGTTCATCGACGACGAGCGCGTCGGCTTCACGCCCAAGGAATACGACCTGCTGCGCTTCTTCCTGGTCAACCGGGGCCGCATGCTGACGCACAAGCAGATCCTGAAGGAGGTGTGGGGCCCGGCCCACCTGGAGGACACGCAGTACCTGCGCGTCTATATCGGCCAGGTGCGCGACAAGCTGGAAACCCGTCCCGGCCTTGGCAAGTCGATCGTGTCGGAATCCGGCATCGGCTACCGCATGGACCTTGTCGCATAGACTTACGCTGCCCTTATTTTGCAAGGGGTTTGCGCCTTTTGCTTATTTATGGTCGGCCGTCTAGCCTGAGATAACGGAGCACCGGCGCCAACGCCGAACAGGAGAATCCATATGCTCAACTGGATCGTTACCTTCTTTATCCTGGCTGTGGTCGCCGCCTTTTTCGGCTTCACCGGCCTGGCCGGCACCTTCGCCGAAATCGCCAAATTCATCGCCGTCATCTTCGTGGTGCTGTTCGTCGCCAGCCTGGTCTACCGCATGATCACCGGGCGCAGCGCCAGTCCGCCGCTTTAGACACCGTTGCTCAGCACAGGCGGAGACGTCTCCAGCCGAACCAGGCCGGTCCGAAAGGGCCGGCCTTCTGTTTTTCAGATCGGAATGACGTGGGATGGAATCATATCTACCCAGTTTCCTTCCGCGTAAGCGGGGAAGGAACGTATGCCGTCCAACCTGAAATTATGCAGAACTACACCTTCTTCAACAGGCCCTCGGTCATGTCACGCAGGTCGCTGTACTTTGCCGTCAGCACGTCGTTGGCGGCAGACAGCGCCGAATTGGCCTGCTGCAGCCGCTCGACCTCAAGCGCGTGCAGGTCGAGGCCGATCTGGTGCGCCGCCCAGGCCAGCACCTCCTTCTCGTCCGGCCGGTAGCCGAAGCCGTTGGGCTTGGCGCCCAGCAGGGTCGCGCCGACGATCTCGGTGCGGTGGATCATCGGCAGGACGACGGCGATCGCCGGCCTGGCCGCGCTGTGCGGCTCGAACACCTTGCGGTCTGCGCGCAGGGTAACCAGGAACGGATTGTCACCATCGAGCACTTCGGGCTGGCCAGGCAGGCCGCCTTCGACCCGGCGATAAACGCCCTCGTCATTGGCCAGGTAAAGCGCGACATCCGCGCCGTCGCAGAACTTGCGCACGGCGGCGACATAGGCGACGACCACCGCGTCGCGCTTGAGGATGAAGGCCGCCTCGTGCACGAAATTCTTCAGTTCGGCTTCCTTTTCATGCCAGCGACGGAAGAACAGCTTCTCGACATTGTGCTCGACGAAGTCGCGGATACGGTGGAAGACCAGGAAGATGCACAGGGCGATGCCGGCGGAAATAAGAGCATTGGCCTTGAGCGATTCTTCCGGCAGCAGCTTTTCGATGCCCCATTCCGCCAGCCCGAACAGCAGCAGGATGACGAAGGAGACGACCGTGTAGACCAGGGTGCGGTTGACGGCGAAACCGAGATCGAGGACCTTGTGACGGAAGACGGCATAGGCGAACAGCGGCGGCGCGATGATGCCGGCCAGCACCGACTGGCTGATGAAAAGGAAGGTCTGGAGCGATCCGCCGATGGCGGAACCGTTCGAGACCTGCGCGGCCGCCTGGGCGAGGATGACCGCCGACGCCGCCAGCAGCATGATGGCGTAGCGCTGCTGCGTTTCATGCCGGCTGCGCCGCCAGCCGAGGAACAGGTAGACGAAGGCCGCCGCATACCCGAACAGCGAGACATAGGTCAGGAGGTCGTAGCCATCGGCAATAATCGGTAGTGGGACGGCGGTCAGTTCGAACCAGGCCAGGCCCGCCATCAGGACGCCAAGCAGCCCACCATAGGCGGCGAGCAGACCGTATTCCCACCGCCTTGGCGTTTCGACAGTGTCCTTGTAGAAGTTGAGCGCGAAGGCGTGGAACAGGAAAGGGATGCTGGAGATGTTGATGGTGCCGGCGATCAGGCCCGGGATGTAGATGGCGCGCGCCGAAAACGACCGTTCCGGCAAATAGTTGGACAGGCCGTAGGTGATCAACCCCAGGGCCAGCAGGATTGTGGTCAGCTTGCCGCGGCTGCGCAAGGCCATGAAGCCGCCGAACAGCGCCATGATCAAGGTGGTCGCCGCATTGCCAAAGTCGTCGGTCAGTATCGACCAGGTCAGCGGCCCAGGCTTGTACCTGGGCTCGGCGACTATGACGACATGACGGCGCTGGCCACCGTGGTCGATGGTGGCGCCGATGTGATCGCCCGCCATGGAACGGCGGGTGAAATCCTCCGGATCATCATAATGAATGCCGTCGCCGGCGACGATCCCGGCCTTGTCGGTTGGACCGCCTGGTGTGACCGCCATGATGGAGAGATAACCAGGCGTACCGCTGGGGGTGAGGTTGCGCGCCATGCCGGTGGTGCCGAGATCGAGTTCCAGATGGGCGTTGCGGGCCAGGTTGTCGATGTCCTGCCACACGCAGATGCAGGCCCACAAAACAGCAAAGACCTGCAGCGCCGTGATCCAGGAAAACCGCCGGCTGCCGCCGTGTTCGATGCCGGTGGTTACAACCGAGTCGTTCATTGCCTGCCCCTTGCCTGCCGGCATTAAGGGTAAGGCACTGCCTCAAGTCAACGGGGTCTTACGCCGCCTTGCGGTGATTGGCGTAGGTCAGGGTGAACAGGGCGCCGCCGCCGGGATGATTGGTCACCTCGATCGAACCGTCCAGCAGGCGCATGATGTGGCTGCAGATGGTCAGGCCAAGACCGGTGCCGGCATTCTGCTGGTCGGCCTTCGTCAGGCGGGTATATTTGTCGAATACCGCCGCCTGCTTGTCCGGCGGGATGCCGTCGCCTCGGTCGCGGATGTGGACGACGCCCTTGCCGTCCCGCATGGCATAGTCGACCTCGATGTGCGGCGCTTCCGCCGAACCCTTGGGTGCGCCATGCTTGAAGGCGTTGTGCAGGACCAGGCCGATGGCGCGCGCGCCCAGCATGGAGTCGGTCACCAGGTCGTCGGGGCCCTTGCCGGGGTGCACGATCAGTTCGCCGCGCGTCTTGAGCGGTCCGAGCCGCGTGAGGCTGTCCTGGACCATCTGGCCGAGGCGCGCGGCCTCGAAGCGCGGGCGGACCGCGTCGGCTTCGAACTTGGCCATGTCGAGAATGTTGGTGATGAAATAGTCGAGCCGGAAGGCCTCGGTCAGGGCCGAGCTGATCAGCGAGCGCCGCTTTTCCTCGGGCATCTTGTCATAGAGCATGGTCATGACCTCGAGCGAGCCGATGATCGTGGCCAGGGGCGTCTTCAGGTCATGCGACACCGATGACAGCATCTGCCGGTGCAAATACTCGCGTATCTGGTCGTGGGAAGGCGATGACATGGTGTCGTGGGACATGGCGGAAGTGTATCAAAATGACAGCGCTGACGCAAAGGTCAAGCCGCTGTTTCTCAAATGAAAAAGCGGGAGCATGGCGGGCTGCCATGCTCCCGTCAGTTTTGGGGTCGCCGGCCAGGGGAGAAACCGGGCGACCTCGGGCAAAGGCGGGTCAATGGATGACGTGGAACATGTAGAGCAGGATGATCACCGGAATCGGGATGCCGAGCAGCCAGAGAACGATGCCTTTCATGAGTTTTTTCCTTCAGTTGCCGGAGCGGCGCTCGGCCGCTTCCTGTTGTTTCTGCTTGTTGGCCGCGGCCTTGATGTCAGCCGAGGCTTCCGACGCCACGGTCGATGCGGCGACACTGGCCTTGGACAGGGCCGAGGCGGCGGCGTGGCTCGCCTGGCTGAGGCCCGAGCTGGCGCTGGCGCCGCTGGCCGCCGCCGGCAACAGCGTGTCGCGCGGCGCTTCGTGGGCGCGGTGGCCGATGAACCACAGGACGCCAAGGACCAGGACGGCGGCGATGATCAGGACAAGGATCACCGCGCCTGCATTCGATCTTTCGCTCGGGTAATAGACGGTCATCTGCCTTACTCGTCGTGCGCCAGTTCGGCCATGTGAATGTAGACCGACAACTCTTCGATATCCTCGTCGCGATCGAACAGTTCCGGCGGCAGCTCGTCGTCATAGAACTCACCATCGATCGTTACCTGGCGAACCGGCGCCGGGCGTGCATTGGCATGGGGAAAGGGGATTACCTGGCTGGTCATAGGTTGCGCTCCTGTTTACATCTCGGGGTCGGTGACGGGCGGAATGAACGGCTGCACGTCAGGCGGGGTGGTCGGGTTTTCCAGTGGCGGCGTCACCTCGGGGCCAACGCCGGGCTCCTGCTCGGGCGGCTCCATGTCGGGTTCGTTATCGGGCCGGCCGGCGGCAAAGGTCTGCTCGACGGCCGGGATCAGGCCGTGCAGGCGCTTCAACGCCCTGGCCAGGTCATCGGTCGTACGCTGCTGGGCAGGTGTCGCCGGATTGCCGCCTTCGTCCTCGAGGCGGAGATACTGCTCGTAGGCCATCTGCAATTCCTTCTGCGCCTCGGCCAGGGCCGGCGCGGCGGTTTCGGCGATCTGTTGCGCCGCCTGCAGGCCGTCGGCATAGGTGTCGGCCCAACGGCTCAGGCGCTCGATGTCGGCGCGGACGTCTTCGCCCAGGCGGCGCGTCTCGCCATTGGCCAGGAGCTTCCTGAGATCATGCGCCATCTGGCCCGCCATTTCGGCGCGGTCGGCGTCTGTCCCGGTGATCGTCTGGCTCTGGTCGGCCACGGCGGCGGCTCCTTCATGGAAACTCATGAAGCCACGATAAGGCCTTTGCCTGCAAAGGCTCAGTGCCTAACGCCGAAGGGCCGGGTAAACAGGCCGTAAGATACGGTTTTTATGGGATTTTTATTCTCCCCCCCCCCTGCGGAGCGGGGGAGGTGGGTTCTGCGAGCTGGCTCGCAAAAGACGAAGGGGGCGTTACACGCTGCAAAGGCTCAAATAATCCGCGCCTGATTGAGCTTGGCGGCGAGAATTTCCGGCAGGACGGGCTTGGAAATATAGTCGTCCATGCCGGCCTGCAGACACCGTTCGCGGTCGCCCGCCAGCGCGTGGGCGGTGACGCCGATGATCGGCGTATGGCGGCGCTGGCCGATCTCCAGGTCACGGATGCAGCCGGTGGTCTCGAGCCCGTCCATGCCGTGCATCTGCACGTCCATCAGTATGGCGTGGTACGGGTTCTGCGCCTGCTTGTAGAGCCGGAGCGCCTCGCCGCCGGACGCGGCCGCCTCGGTCTCATAGCCCAGTTCCTCCAGCATCAGGGTCAGGACCATGATGTTGGGCGCATAATCCTCGACGATCAGCACGCGCGGCTTGCCGTCGGGGCGCGCGGTCGCCGCCCCCGGCGCCAGGGCGGGCGTCGACGCCGCCGCCGGCAGCACGACCGAGACCAGGAACTCCGACCCCTTGCCGTCGCGGCTGTCGACGCGGATATCGCCGCCCATCAGTTGGATCAGCGAGCGGGCGATCGACAGGCCGAGGCCCGAGCCGCCGAAACGCCGGGTAATGGTCTCGTCCGCCTGGGTGAACTTCTCGAAGATCAGCGGCAGCTTGTCGGCCGAGATGCCGATGCCGGTATCGCTGACCGTGATGCGCAGCGCGTAGCCGTCCTCGCCGTGACGTTTGACCTCGGCGGAGATGGTGATTTCGCCCTCGTCGGTGAACTTGAGCGCGTTCGACACCAGGTTCATCACCACCTGTTGCAACCGCGTGCGGTCGCCGAGCACGACGACGCCGTGGGTCTCGTCGATGACGCGGAAGACAAGGCCCTTGCGCGCGATCTCCTGCTCGAACATGGCGTGGATGTCGTTGAGGATCGAGCCCGGCGCGAAGGCCATGGTCTCCAGCTCGATGCGCCCGTCCTCGATGCGGCTGATGTCGAGCAGGTCGTTGATCAGCTTGAGCAGCAGGTCGGCATTGGTGCGCAGCGTCTCGACGATCTTCTTCTGGTCGTCATTGAGCTGCGAACGCGACAGCACGGTGGCGAGGCCGGTGACCACGTTCATCGGCGTGCGGATTTCGTGGCTCATTGTGGCCAGGAACCGGCTCTTGGCGGCATTGGCCTGCTCGGCGCGTTCCTTGGCCTGGGTCAGTTCCTCGCGCTGCTGTGCGTTCTCGCGCTGGAGCCGTTCGCGCGTGAAGGCGGCGACCATGATGGCCGGCAGCAGGTCGAGATAGGTCTGGTTGATATCCTTGACGGCGTAGTCGGCCGCACCCTTTTCCAGCGCCTCGAGCGCAATGCGCTCGTCGCCGCCCACGGTCAGTATGACCACCGGCGGCGCGTCGGGCGTCGCGTTCAGCCGCGCCAGCAGGTCAAGCCCGCTCATGCCCGGAAGGTTGTAATCGACGAGCAGCAGGTCGAAGCGTTCGGAGGCCAGCCGTTCCAGCGCCGCCTCGGCCGTGCCGGCGATGTCGATGAAGAGGCCCTGCCGCTCCATGCGCTTTTGCAGCAGGCGCGCCAGGGCGGCGTCGTCCTCGACATAGAGGACGCGTTGCAGGGCCGGATGGGAATGGGTCTTGATGTCGTTCATGGACCGGCCGGCTACTCCTTCACATGCGGGACGCGGACGGTGGTCAGCATCAGGCCCAGCTTGCGGATCGCCTCGGCGAAGGCCTCGTAGGCGACCGGCTTGGTCATGAAGACGTTGCAGCCGAGGCCGTAGCAGCGGTCGACGTCCCTCGGATCATCCGTGGTCGTCAGGACCACGATGGGAATGGCCTGCGTCGCCGCGTCGCCCTTCAGCTGGCGCAGTACCTCGAAACCGTCGATGTCGGGCAGGTTGAGGTCAAGGACCACCACCGAGGTCTCGTGGTCGCGGGCGTTGCGGCGGATATGGTCAAGCGCCTGCTCTCCGCTGGTGAGGTGGGTGATGCGGTTGAGCACGCCGACACGTTGCAGGTTCTTGTGGATCAGGCGGGCGTGGCCGAGGTCGTCTTCCACGAGCACGATCGAGAACGGTTCCGAAAACAGCGTCATGGCGTCACGCTCTCTCCGGCGCCGGCCGGCGCCTTCTTGGGCAGGCTGACATAGAAGGTGGTGCCGCCACCGACCACCGATTCGAACCAGATCGCGCCTGACAGCTTGCGCAGGGTCGCCTTGACGAAAGCCATGCCGAGACCGAGGCCGCGCACGTCGCCGGTGTTGCGGGCGCGGCGGAAGATGTTGAAAACGCGGTCCGAGTCCTCCGGGTCGATGCCGCGGCCATTGTCGCGGATGGAAAAGACGTAGTCGCGCACGGTCTCGCGGCATCCGACCTCGATCCGGCCGGGTTCGCCGGGCTTGAGATATTTGACGGCGTTGTCAAGCAGGTTGGAAAAGACCTGCTCCAGGGCCAGCGGATCGGTGACCAGTTCCGGCAGCGGCTCGACGGCGACCTCGACGCCCTTGTTGCTGATCTCGTAGCTCTGCGCGCCCAGGCACTTGTCGAAGATGGCCTGGGAGCTGACCGGCTCGTCGCGGTAGGTGTACTTGCCGATGCGCGACAGGTCGAGGATGGCGGTCGTCAGGGTGTCCATGCGGTCGACGGCATTGCCGATGAAGCCCAGCGCCTCGGGAATGTCCTCGCCCAGCACCGCCTCGATCTTCGCCCACGTCGCCGGATCGAGCCGATCCTTCTCGGGCGCCAGCAGGGCCGCGACCTCACCCACGCCCATCCTCAGTTCGTGCGAGAAGCCACGCAGATTGACCAGGGGCGAGCGCATGTCGTGCGAGGTGATGTAGGTGAAGGCTTCCATGTCGGTATGCAGTTGGCGCAGTTCCTCCTCGCGCATCTTCTGGTCGGTGATATCGGTATGGGTGCCGAGGATGTTGCGGATGTTGCCGAACTTGTCCCAGGTGCCGACGCCGCGCGACAGAATCCAGCGCCATGTGCCGTCCTTGTGCTTCATGCGGAAGATGTTGTGGTAGGCCGGCGTGTGCTTGAGGACGTAGCGGCGGCGGGTCTCGAGCATCCCTTCGAGGTCGTCGGGATGGATGAGGTCGAGCACCGCCTGGACGGTCGAGTCCATCTCGTCCTCGCCGAAGCCCAGCATGCCCTTGAACTCGGGCGACATGTACATGGTGTCGTTGACGAAGTTGAGCTCGTAGAGGCCGTCATTGACGCCGTTGAGCACCGTCTGGAACCGCGATTCGGCCCGCTGGCGCTCGTCCTCGGTGCGGTCGTTGGCGTCCTCCAGCTTGATGATCACCAGGGTGCCGGCCAGAACGATGGCGACACCCAGGGCCGTGCCAAAGATCAGCAGGTAGAGAAAGGCGCGCTGCTGCGTCTGGGCGACATGGCGGCGGCTGCCGACGGCTGCGGCGCGGCGGGTAACGCCGTCGTCCAGCATGTTGCGCAGGGCGTCGATCTTGGTCTTCTGGCGGTCGAGCTCGGCGGCCGGTATGCTGCCCTCTCCGCGCGCCTTTATTGTGGCGATCTCGCCGTCCATCAGGGCCTGCAGGTCCTGGGCGGCATTGAGCCAGCGCGTGCTTTCGGCCAGGGCATTGGGCTCGTAATAGGTCGACTGGCGCAAGGTCAGGATATCATCCTGCAGGTGGGCCGCGGCACGGTTATAGGGATCGAGGAAGCGCGCGTCCCCGGAGATGACGTAGCCGCGCATGCTGTTTTCCATGTCGAGGATATCGAGCTGGATCTGCCGGCTCTGGCGGATGGCGTCGTACTGGTAGAAGGTATAGTCGTTGAATGCCTGCTCGCCGACATACTGACTGTAGATGGCCATCGAGAAGCCGCAGAGGGCGATCGAGATGAGGCTGAAGAACGCCAGGTAGACATGACGGACATTGAGACCCCAGGGTAGTTTCATCACAATCCGCCGTTGTCCCGGCAAGGGGCGGCCAACCTGGCGCCGCCCGCAATGTCCCCGTCCGCTGGAGCGCGATCCGACAAAGCGCCACGAAAGCGTTGAGGCACTTTTCGGATAAATTGCGCGACCCAACAAAAACTTAGAGCAGGCGTTTTGATTCTGTCAAAACCCATCCTGCTCTGGTCCTCGGACTGTAAGTGTTTCGGGCCCGAAACTAGTCCGCCGTGCGGTAATGCCACAATAAAGGAAGGCTGGCAAAAAGTAAAAAAGCGATAAGGACGATCGAACAAAAAAAGCCCGGACATACATGGTATGTCCGGGTGGGCCGGAGGGATATCCTCCATGAGGGTCCAGGAGAAACCGGGTTAGCGTCGGGTCAGCAGGGCGCCCAGGATGAAACCGGCGCCGAGCGCGATGGCCGACGAGCGGATGGGGTTGGACTTGATCTCGTCCTCGACGCGATGGCTGAAGCGGCTCGTGCCGGCGACCGTCTTGTCAAAGGCGCCGCGCACCTTCTGGCCGGCTTCGCTGGCGTAATCATTGACGTCGTTAAGGAAATCGCGGCCCTCGTTTTCGAGGTCGCGGCCGGCGGTCTTGATATCGTTCTCGGCCAGGTCGCGGGTCAGACCGGCCGATGCTTTGGTGGCGGCAGAAAGCATGCGGAACTCCACAGGGTTGGAGGCGTGAATTTTCGGGGAGGAAAAATGGGGTCACGTTCACGGTGACTGAACTGGAAGCCCTTGGGCTAGGGGGGGCGGTGAAGAACCTCCGGTGGAGCGACCGTGAACGTGATGATGCTAGTAAACAGGCTCGCGCTTAAGGAAGCCATGTGCGGCGCTTCGGACAAAAATAAAAATGCCGTAAGGACGGGCCGCGCCTTCCCCGGAAAGGCGACCGGGCATTCACCTTGTTTGGCGATTTATCCCTTGTTTATCAAGGCTTGCCGCTTCCCGTCGATCATCTTTACTCAGGTCCGGCTAAGGTAACGCTCCTATCCATTTTCACCCCGAAGGAGAGATCGACATGTCGATGAAAGGCAGCATCAAGGAAGCCGCCGGCGCCACCGAGGAAGAGCTCGGCGAGGCGGTCCACAACAACAAGATGGCCCAGAAGGGGCGCGATATGCGCAACGAAGGCCGCATCGAAAACGGCAAGATGCCGAAGACGCGTCCGGTCGGCTCGGAAAAGTGACGAAACGCCTTTCCGGCGACCGCATGGCCTCCCTGCAAAAGCGGGGAGGCTTTTTTGTACCCCGCCTATGCCGCGGACCGCTTGCGATCGTGGTCGCGGAGGCTCTTGTTTGGTCCAGGGCCCCTCCGGCGCTGCGCACAACCTCCCCGTCGCAAGCGACAACGAGGAGGGAGTCCGATCGTCGACCTTGGTGCGCCCTCCTCCCTGTGCCGAAGGCATGGGGAGGTGGCGGCGAAGCCGCCGGCGGGGTCTTCCTTTAAATCCCCAACCCGTCAAGCAGGTCGCGAATCTTGACCGAGGCGAAGGCAATCGACGAATCCGCCACGCCGTAGGGCAGGAACAGCCAGTCGCCGACCTTCATGGCGCCGCAGGTATAGATGACGTTGGGCACATAGCCCTCGCGGTTTTCTTCGGACGGCTGCAGCAGCGGCTCCTGCGAGCGCCGGATCACCTTCCTTGGATCATCCTTGTCGAGCAGGGCGACGCCCAGCGAATAACGCCGGACCGCGCCGACGCCGTGCGTCAGAACCAGCCAGCCTTCGTCGAGCTCGATCGGCGAGCCGCAATTGCCCATCTGGATCAGTTCCCACGGCGCCTCGGGACCGAGGATCTTGTCGCCGTTGTTCCAGGTGTAGCGGTCATCGCTCTCCATGTAATAGATGCTCTCGTGGTCGAGCCGGCCGAGCGCCGCGAACCTGCCGTTGACGCGGCGGGGAAACAGGGCAAGGCCCTTGTGCTGCGAGGCCGCGCCGCGGAACGGCGTCAGCTTGAACGAGCGGAAATCGCTGGTTTCCATCATTTCGCATGCGGTCTCGCGGCCGGAATAGGCGGTGTAGGTCCCCCAGTAGGTCTTGCTGCCGTCATCGTCGGTGAAGCGGACCATGCGCAGGTCCTCAAGCCCGTTCATCTGGGCGCGCGTCACAGGGAAAAGGACGGTTTCCGACACCGGGCAGGCCTGGTGGCTGTGGACGGTGACCGCGCCCTCGTTGGGTGGGTTGTCGCGCGGGCGGGCCGCGACGGCGAAGTCGGTCTCCGGCTTGAGGTCGATCGAGCCATCGGCGTGGAAGGTGCCCTCGCGGAAGGAGACGGTCGAGATATGGCCTTCGCCCACCGTACGCGTCGACAGGATGAAGTTGACGCCGTCCTTGCCGGACCCGGTCTGGTCGGGATGGCAGACCACCGACGGGTTCATGACGGCGGCGGCCTGGTAGCTGTATTCATGGCTGAAATAGGCGCCGATCAGCGCCTTGTGGTCCTCGTCGAGCGCCTCCATGCCGCCGTTCATCGCCTGGATCTGGCGGAAGCGTTCAAGGAAGATGCCGCGCGTCTGCCAGTGGCGCCCGACAAAGTCGTGATTGACGATATCCAGTTCGCGGCGGACCTGCTCGATGGGCATGGCGATGATCGCCTCGCATATGCGGGTGATCCGGTTCATGGCGCCGACGGCGCTGTCGCGCGGGCTGACCGAAATCTGGAACGGCAGAATCACAACGCGCTCCGGGTTGGCCCGGAGCACGATGGGACTGTGCAGCATGCTGGGTACGAGCTTGTCTCCCGTCACGGGAGGGGTCATGTCATTCATTTGCGCGGAACTCCCCTGATCAAACCTTTTATAAGTCGCCCTTCAGCGAGATCCAGGCGAGCGGGTAGGCCAGGATGGACTCCGCCCCCTGGTTGCGGTTGCAGCCGTCGGGCGTCAGGCCGTCATAGCAGCCGCCGTCCCCGGTCACCATGACCAGGCCATGGACGTTGCGGCCGTGGAACCAGTCCCAGGCGCGCATGGCCTCCAGCCGCCAGGCGCGGTCGCCGCTGACGCGCCAGGCGGTCAGGCAGGCGTCGATACTGGCCACGACCTCCAGCGGCTGCTGGTCGAACAGCGGATGATCGCCCGTGGCGCTGTCGAAATGCGAGGTCGGCACCGGGGCGAAGCAGCGCACGCCGCGCGCCGGCGCGGTCTGGCGCTCCATCAGCCATTGCAGGCTGCGCAGGCCGTCGGCCTTCATCGCCTGGTCGCCAAGTGCGTCGCCGGCCAGGATCAGGCCCTCGCTGAGGCGGGCATTGTCGTAGGAAAGGCGCGGCTCGAACCACAGGTGCTCGCGGTGCGCGTGGCGGCAGAACAGGCTGTGCAGGTCGCTGCCGAGCACGCGGAGCATCGCCCGGGATGTATCGCCGTCGCAGATCGGGCCGGGGCATCGGGTCAGGGCGCGGGCCATGATGGCGCGCGACCTCACGCTCGACCACTGGGCGGAGACGCGGAAGACATCACCGGCCAGGCCCGTCGCCCAGTCGCGCAGATCGTCGGGCAGGTTGGAGCGCGTGACGTCGATCAGGGCCTCGAAGGTGCGGGCGCAGCAGTCGTCGGAACCGCCGTCGTCGAGCCATCTCCGGCCATAGGACATGAAGTTGCGGAAGCGGCCGTTTTCGGCGTTCCAGGCATGGTTGACGAAAGCGGCGTAACGGTAGGCCAGCTCGACCTGGCGTGGCGCCAGCTCTACGACCCTCGAAAGACGCGCCACCAGCGCCAGGGCGCGGCAGTTGTCGTCGGTGCAATAGCCGTGCTGACGGTCGGGCAGGCCATATTTGCCGTGCTGGAAGATGCCGCAGTCGTCGCTCATGCGCTCGATGGCCCCCCAGGCCGGCGGTTCGCCGATCGAAAAGACCGGAACGGCCGGGCGCTGGGTGTAGCCCGCCACGTCGTCGCGGGCGCGGGTGACGTAGTTCTGCGCCACCGCCGGCCAGCGCGAGTTCAGGCCCGATTGCCACGCGCGGCCCGACATGGCGGCGCGAGCGTCGTCGTCACCGAGCAGGCCGGAAATCGCCGCGGCGAAGGCGTCGCTGTCGTGAAACGGGCACAGGATGCCGATGCCGCCGGCCAGCGCTTCCTGGGCGTGCCAGTACGGCGTCGACACGATCGGCCGGCCGAGCGCCAGGGCGTAGCTCAACGTGCCGGAGGTGATCTGGGTTTCGGTCAGGTAGGGCGTGACGTAAACGTCGGTCGCCTGCAGGATGTCGATCAGGTCGTTGTCACCGACGAAGCTGTCGATGAAACGGATGTGGTCCTCGACCTTGAGTTCGCGCGCCATTGCCTTGAGCCGGTCGCGATAGGCCTCGCCCTCGTGGCGGATGAGGTGCGGGTGCGTCGCGCCGATGACAAGGTAGACGACCTCCGGGCAGGCGCGGGCGATCGCCGGCAGGGCGGCGATGATGGTCTCGATGCCCTTGTTGGGCGACAAGAGGCCGAAGGTGGTCAGGGTCTTGCGGCCTTCGAGGCGCAGCAGGGCCTTGAATTCGGACGTATCCTTGAGTGGCCGCGATGGCGCGCCATGCGGGATGACGGCGATCTGCTCGTCCGACACGCCATAGACGCGCTTCAGGATATCGGCGCCCTTGTGCGCCATGGTCACCAGGGTCGACGACAGACGGATCAGGGCCTGCATGACGCGGCGCTGTTCGTCGTTCGGCCGTTCGAGGATGGTGTGCAGCGTGGTGACGATCAGCATGTCCAGCCGTTCGAGGAGTTCCAGCAGATAGGCGCCCGACGGGCCGCCATAGATGCCGAACTCATGCTGCACGAACAGCACCTGCGTGCCGTCGCTGTTGAGGTCCTTGGCCAGGCGGCGATAGGCGGCGCGATCGTCCTGCGGCAGCTGGTGCGTCACTTCGGCCGGGTAGTCATAGTCGGCGCCGGCCTCGTTCATGGCAATGACATTGAAACGCGCCTGCGGCAGGGCCTTGGCCAGGCAGGCATAGATGTCGCGGGTGAAGGTGGCGAGGCCGCACTGGCGCGGCGGGAAATTGCCGAGGACGGCGGCCCTGGTGATCGCCACGCCGGCCGGCTTCTCCGCGGGTTTCGGTGCGAGCGCGGACACGTCGGCGAAGGTGAAGGCTTCGCGCTCGGCCTGGAAACTGTTGGATTGCAGCATTATTTTACCTCTGAGCAGTACTGTGCCGTCAAGCCTGAGGCCAGCTCGGACAGCCGGCCCCACCTGCGACGGTGCGAATTTTGCGGATTTGCCAAGTTTTTCAAAACTTTGCAGGATGTGAGTCCCATACTGTCGCCTTGCCGATAAAGAATCAGTAGGGATCGCCGCAAAGCACATAAGCCTGCGATCAGATCATCGTTACGGACACGTGATGGCGAGGGTTAGCGCAGCGCTTCCCAGGTGCCCGAACGTTCGGAGCGGAACAGGGCATCGATGACGCGCATATTGGCGCGGGCGTCGTCGAGGCCGTAGGGCAGGGGCGCCTCGCCGCGAATAGCCTTCGAGAAGGCTTCGGCCATCAGGGTGTACTGGTCCGACACCGGCAGGGTGTGAACGATGGCGCCGGAACCATCGAGCGTCGCGCCGTCATCGACGACGAAGCGGTTGGGCTGGTCGGGCGGAGCATTGAACGGGATAGGGATGTGGACGCGCGCCTTCGCACCGATTACGCTCACGCCCTGGCCACGCCCGGCTTGGGTCGAGACGGTGAAGGTCAGGTGACGGCCTGAGCCGAAGTCGATGACGCCCGAGGTGTAGACATCCGTACCGAACCTGGCGTCGCGGTCGATCAGCGCCATCACCCGCTGTGGCTCGCATTCGAAGAAGAAGCGCCCGGCGACGATCGGATAGCAGCCGATGTCCATCAGCCCGCCGCCGCCCCATTCGACCTTGTTGCGGATATTGTCGGGATCGAGATTGTCGTAGCAGAAGTGCGACTGGATCAGGTGCGGCCGGCCGATGGCGCCTTCGCGCACCAGGTCGCGCGCCGCGTTCCATGGCAACGAATGGCGCACCATGAAGGCTTCCATGATGTGCACCTTGTCTTCGACCTCTCGCAGGCTGTCGATCTCGGCGGCGTCAAGCGCCATCGGCTTTTCGCACAAAACGTGCTTGCCGGCCCGCGCCGCGGCCAGCGTCAGGGGGACGTGCAGATGGTTGGGCAGGGGGTTATAGATCGCTTCGATGTCGGGATCATTGATGACCTCTTCGTACGAGCCATAGGCCCTGGCGATGCCAAGCTGCTTCGCCGCCGCCTCGGCTGCGTCGAGCGAACGCGAGCCGATGGCGCGGACGCTGATCAAGCCGCTTTTCTGCATGGCCGGAATGACCTTGTTGACGCCGATCCTGGCGGTCGACAGCACGCCCCAGTTCACTTTTTTCATGGTCGCGATCTCATCTCGGCTTGAAGAAACTGTTGGCGGTCAGCCGCCCTGTGCGCGGATCGTCCGTCAGCCGCGCGCCGTCGAACAGCGCGCAGTGCAGGACGTTCGAGCGATAGATGATCAGGCGGTTGAAACGCAAGTCCGCCTGGTCGAGCAGTTCGTAATTGGGTGTGTCGGGACCGGCGAAGCGCGTCGGTTCGACCGTGCCAAGTTCACCGGCGACCATGCCCATATACGCATCGCGGCGGACGGAATCGATCGACTCGAAACCGCTGGTTTTGTGACGGAAGAAGCCGGTGCCGCCCCCCATGTCCCTGGCCAGGTAATGAACCATGGCCAGGTGGCCCGGCTCGATCTGGTCGTAGTGCGGGATCTTCTGCAGCGGCTGCAAAGCCTCGACCGGCTGGGTCGACAGGGCGAAGAATCCCGCCGCCACCATCGGCGCGGTTTGCGCGATACCGAAGGCGCGCTCGAAACTGGGACGCAAAACCGGCATCAGGGTCCGCAGATAGTCGTCCGGCATGGGCGCATTGACGCCGGGGTAATAGGCGCTGACCGGCGGCGAAAAGGGCGTTGCCGCCGCCGTCTCGACCAGGGCGTCGGCATTGGCCATCACGTCGTCGATGATCAGCAGGGGATGGCCCTCGCGGCCGATACGCCGCATGGTGACCTCGGCCGCCGGGTTGATCTGCAAGCTCATGAGTTCGATGTAGCCGAAATTGCGTACCGGGCAAACCATGCTATGGTCGCCCCGGCTTGGGAGGGCGTCCATGACCGGTAAACCGCATCCAGGGCTTGCCTTTTTCCTGTGCTGCCTGGCCGCCCTGGCCGAGGGCTACGATTTGCAGTCGGCAGGCCTGACCGCGCCGAAATTCGCGCCGCTGTTCCATCTCGATCCGGCGCACCTGAACTGGATATTCACCGCCAATACCTTCGGCCTTCTCCTGGGCGCGATCATCGGCGGCCGGATGGCTGACAGCGTCGGAAGACGGTGGATTCTCATCGCGTCGATGGCGCTTTTCGGCCTGTTCAGCGTCGCCACGGCCCTGTCGCCGGACAGCGCGACCCTGATCGCCATGCGCTTCCTGACCGGGCTTGGCCTGGGTGGCGCCTTGCCGAACCTGGTTGCGCTCACCGCCGAAACGGGATCGCCAGAGCGGGCCAGCATGCGCGTCACCATGCTGGCGGCCGCCATGCCGTTCGGCGGCGGCACGGCCAGCGCCCTGCTGATCCTGGTTCACGACATCAGCTGGCAAGCGATTTTCTGGGTCGGCGGCATTGCGCCTCTGCTGATCGCTGCCGCCATGTTGCCGTTCCTGCCCGAATCGCCGGCCTTCCGCCGCGACCAGGCCCGGGTCGGTGTCATCCGCGCCTTGAGCGAAAACGGCGGAACGGTGCGGACGCCGCTCTTGTGGGCCAGTCTTTTCTGCACATCGATGGTGCTCTATATCCTGCTCAACTGGCTGCCATCGCTGCTGGTGGCCAAGGGTTTCGCCAGGACCGAGGCGGCTATGGTCGCCTTCGCCTTCACGCTGGGCGGCGGCATTGGCGGGTTGGTGCTGGGGCCGCTGGCGCGTATCAGGGCGCGGCGGATGCTTTATGCCATCATCTGGGCGGGCATGGCGGCGGGCATGACATGGCTGGGCCTGGTCGGCCATGATATCGCCGCCGGTTGCGCCGCCGGCCTCGCCATCGGCTTTTTCGTCGTCGGCGGTCAGTTCCTGCTCTACGGCCTGTCATCGGAGCTTTATCCGGTGGCGACGCGCGGGACCGGCGTCGGTTTCGCCGCCGGGGTAGGGCGCCTGGGCTCGATCGCCGGACCGCTCTATGCGGCGACCGTGCTGGTGGCAAGCCACAGCGCCAATATTGCCTTTGTCGCCGTGGTGCCGGTCATCGCGCTCGGCCTTGCCGCCGCCCTGCCGCTGCTGGGCGTCAAGCCGGTCGAGGCATAACGCGGTCTTTTTTGTACCGGTGGTGCATGCGAGCCTTGCGTCCGGCGGGATTCAGAGTATGTGGAAACCGTGAGCACGCCTGCGCCCAAGATTGACCTGCCTCCGTCCGATCCGGCCGTCGCCGAGCGCCATCCCCTGCAAATTCCCGATTTCCGCGCTTTCTGGCTGGCGCGGGTGTGCGGCGTCCTCGGCACGACGGCCCAGGGCGCGGCCATCGCCTGGCAGGTCTACGACATCGTCCGCAAGGACAACGGCATCGCCCAGTCGGCGCTCTATATCGGCATGATTGGCCTGGCGCAGTTCCTGACCCTGTTCGCCTTCACCATTCCGGCCGGTATCGTCGCCGACCGGTACGACCGCAAGAAGGTGGTCAGCCTCGTCATGATGCTGCAGTTCGTCCTGTCGATTGCCTTCTTTGTCTATTCGCTTCTGCCGCAGCCATCGGTATGGGGCCTGTTCTGCCTGAGCGGCTTCCTCGGCGCTTTCCGCGCCTTCAGCGCCCCGGCGAGTTCCGCCATCGGCCCGATGCTGGTGCCCAGGCACGTCCTGCCGCGCTCGATCGCCATCAATTCCATGGCCATGCAGGTCGGCATGATCGCCGGCCCGGCGCTGGGCGGCGTGCTGGTGGGCGTGTCGCCGCGCTTCGCTTACGGCTGGTGCGCCATCCTGTGCATGATCGCCGCCGGCCTGATGCTGACGATCAGGACGCCGACCGCGCCCGATGCGCCGTCCGGCTCGAAGACCGAGATGATCCGGGAGGGCATGGCCTATATCTGGAGCAACAAGGTGGTGCTCGGCGCCATATCGCTCGATCTGTTCGCCGTGCTGCTCGGCGGCGCGACGGCCCTGATGCCGATCTTCGTCAAGGACATCCTGCATGCCGGACCGCAGATGTTCGGCCTGTTGCGCGCCTCGCCTGGCATAGGCGCCATCGCCATGTCGTTCATCCTGTCGACCTGGCCGATCCGCCGCCACGCCGGCCCGTGGATGTTCAGCGGCGTCGCCATCTTCGGCGTCGCCACTATCGTCTTCGGCCTGTCAACCTCGACGATCCTGTCGGTCGCCGCCATGATCGTGCTTGGCGCCGCCGACATGATCAGCGTCTATGTCCGTGGCACGGTGGTCCAGATCGTGACCCCCGGCCACATGCGCGGCCGGGTCTCGTCGGTATCCTTCCTGTTCATCGGCGCGTCCAACGAGCTCGGCGAATTCGAAAGCGGCGTGGTGGCGCGCGTCATGGGTCCGGTCGGCGCGGCCATCTTCGGCGGCGTCGGCTCGCTGATCGTCACCGGCGCCTGGATCAGGCTGTTCCCGGCGCTGTTCAAGGCCGACAAGCTGGAATAGTGCGTATGTTCAACTTGGAGCGAAGCGACTAGCGACCAAGTGGGAGCGCAGCCTGCGCGGCGCCAAGGCGCTTTGCGCCTGAGCGCAAACCAGAAAGCCATTTTCAGATTTTCGCAGAAAATGTGGAAATGGTGCCGCTTAGGTGACTCGAACACCTGACCCCCTCATTACGAATGAGGTGCTCTACCGGCTGAGCTAAAGCGGCCCGGAGCAAAATGCGCACTGACGGAGGTATATCCTCAACGCATTTTGCGGAAAATCTGCCCCGAAAGGAACAGGAGGCGTTCTTTACACAGGCGCGCCCGCATTGCCAAGCGCTATTTCCCCGTAAAAGCAAGAAACCCCACCACCACTTCCCATGAAGTATGGCAAAGGGTTTGATGGCTCGCAAAAGCTATACTTTTGCTACGCCAAACCCGCTCCAAGCGGAGGGAGGTACAGCTATTTGGATGACTTCGGCGTGCGGCGGGCACGCGGCTTGGCCTGGGGTGCAGGCGACGCCTCAGGAACGTCATCAAGGTCCTGGCCGGTAATGGCGGCGTCGTATTGGCCGACGTCGTCCGGCGCGGAAAAGGTTTCGGTGGGCTCCGGCGCCGGCTTCTGGCGCGCCTTGATGAACGGCATCGATGGCACGTAGGCTGTGGGCATGTCGGGCACTTCGGGCAGGCCCTTTTCGCCGCGTTCATAGCGCGGGTGCGACAGTTTGCCGGTCTCGGCGAAGGCCAGGATGACCGCCGTCCACTCGGCCGGGCTGTAGTTGAAGGCGCGACCGTCGGCGTCGATGTCGGACCAGTCGGGCTCGCCCTTGGCCTGGTTGGCGCGGACGATCCAGCTGCGTGCCGTGTCGATGTCGCCGAGCGCCTGGGCGCCGCGCGCCACCAAGCCGCCGACGCGCCGGGTGATGCGGTCTTCGTTCGAGTCCGATTCCATGGCCGCCAGGGCCGCTGCGATATCCGGCTTGGATGCGCCGAGCAGGGCGCGCTCCAGTTGCAGCAGGCGGCTTTCGCGGTGCTTCGGATTGCGGTCGATCAGCCCTTGCAGGCGGCGCGCCCGCTCCTTAGGCGTCTCGTCCGAGACGAGGTCGCGATAGACCATCCAGATGGCGGGATGCGGCTGGGCGGCCCAGGCGGCCTCGAGCACGTCCTCGGCGCGGCCGGTCTTGTTGCCCTTGCTCAGCAGGCGGGCGGCGATGACGGCGGCCGGCGTGAACTGCGGCTGGAGCTTGGCGGCGCGGACCGCGTAGTCGAGCGCCTGGCCTTCGTCGCCGCCTTCCTGGGCCGCCGCCGAGGCCGCCATAAGAGAGGCCTTGGCGCGTTCGCAGAAGATCGGCGAGATCAGCTTGCGCGACAGGGCGCTGTCGATCAGGTCGAGCGCGCCGGCCCATTCGCCGGCGGCCAGGCGGGCGTCGAACAGGGTGCGGAACGCCCACATGGTCGGCCGGGTCTGGTTATAGGCCTCGCCGGCGAGGCGCACGGCCTCGTCCTTTTCGCCCTGCTTGTCGGCCAGTTCCATCAAGCCCTTGAGGCCGGCCAGCTTCAGTTCGGGAACGCTCAGCATGGCCGACCAGGCGGCTTTCGCGGCGACCGGATCGCCCGAGGCCTCGGCGGCGCGGGCGCTCAATATGCGCACCAGCAGCACATTGTCGGAGAGGTCGAACGCCTTGACGGCCAGGCGTCGCGCCTCGTTGCCATCGCCGGCGGCGACCGCCATGAAGCCGCGGGTAATGGCTTCCTCGCCCTGGCGGCGGCGTGCCTCGGCGCGGGCGCGCTCGGAGCGCTGCGGGGCGCGGGCCAGCCACAGGCCAAGGTTCCAGAAGCAGACCGCGGCCAGGGCCAGTCCGCCGATCAGGATGACGGCGGCGTTGGCCGACATGTCGACACGATAGCCCAGCCAGTCGAGACTGGCCGCACCGGGATCGTGCAGCAGGCCCAGTGTCAGGGCGATCAGGGTGACGATGCCAAGCAGGATGAGCAGGGTGCGGATCACAGGGCGGCTCCCGGGACGGCGGTATCGGCCGGGCTGGCCGTCTGGGCCATGCGGCTGAGCGCGCCGGTGGCGATGCGGCTGGTGGTGTCATCGACCAGAAGACGCGCGCGCGCGTCGGCCAACCACGGCTCCATCGCCTGGTGCGCGGCGGGCTTGAGCGTGTCGAGCGAGCCGACGGCGCCGCTCAGGTCGCCGGCATTGAGCTGGCGTTCGGCATTGGCGAGGACGGCCTGGGTGCCCTGGCCGTCGGTGTTGTCGGTGCGGCGGATCGAGATGATCGAGCCGATCGCGTTCATCGCCTTGGTCAGCAGGCTGTTGTCGCCACTGTCGTTGCGCGAGGCGATATTGGCGTCACGGGCGGCGCGCGGGAAACGGACGGCAAGGTCGACCACGGTCGGCACGCCCTTTTCGGCATAGGCGTGAAGCGGGGCGACGACCCCGGGGTCGCTCAGGCCGGCCTCGAGCGCGGCCAGCTGGGCGCCGAACGGCGCGCCGCTGCGGGCGGTCTGTTGCAAGACTTCGGCGGCGTTGGCGACGGCGGCGGCGCGGGCGAGGGCGCGCTGATTGGCCTCGACGCGGTCGAGGCGCGCCGACAGCTGGGCAATGGCGGCGGGATCGGCGGTATAGGCCGGCGCCGGCGCAGTGGCGGGGCTGCCGACCTGGCCCTGCAACAAGGCGATCTGGTTGCGCAGGGCGGCGATCTCGGCGTCCTTGTCGACGGCGGGCGCGGACACGGCGGCGGGTGGCGAGGCCGCGCCGGCGACGACGGCCGGCTTCGGCTGGAACATGCCATTGACCTTGAAGGCGATGACAATGATCAGGAAGATGACGCCGCCGGCCAGGATCAGCGCACCGGTCGTGAGGTACCAAGGTACGCGCACGCCGTCGCGCCTGGGGTTCCAGTCCTGGGTGTCCGTGCTGTTCAGTCCGCCGTCGGCGACGGTGTCGAGCGGATCGGTCATGTGTGTCCTGGCCCCTGCTCCAGCAGTTTGAGCATCGACGCTTCGTCGGGGAAGGCGGCGATGCGATGGAGCGCGTCCGCCCCACCCTGCGCCAGCGTCGCCTCCACGGCGCGCCACGCCGCTTCAGAGATACAGATAAAACTGAGGTTTTTGAAGGCAATTTTATCGTGATGCGCCAGCAAAACCTTCGCCGCCGCGCGCCCGGCCTTGGGCGAATGGACAAGGACGTGGGTAATGCGGGCAAGGTCGGTTACGGCCAGCGCCGGTACGGTTTCGCGCGTTTCGTAGACGGCGACCTCATTGACCATGAAACCGTCGTCGCGCAGCCATTGGCTCAGCGGAGCGGCCGGTTCCCTGGGCGCGGCGTAGAGCAGGCGGGTGGCGCGGCTGGCTTCGGTCTTCAACAGGTCATGCAGGGCTGTCAGGTCGCCGCGGGCGCTGACGATCTTGCCGAATTTCCTGGCCTGGGCAGCTTCACCGGTGGCGTCGCCGACACAATAGGCAACGACCGAACGGCGGTTGCAGATGGCACAGAAGGCGGCAACCGCGTTGCGGCTGGTGAAGATAAGGGCGCCGAAGCTGTGCGGATCGATGGCGGGCTTCAACTGCACGACCTTGAGCACCGGGGCCAGGACCGGCTCGCAGCCCAGGGCGGCGACGGCGCGAGCCGTGGCCTTGGCGCCATCGGGTGTTCTGGTTATCCAGGCGACAGGTTTAGTCATGACCAGACCTATCGTTTTTTTCCTGGCGTTCAAACGCCACGCAGGCCTTTCGCGCAAACGTGCGCGACGGGCAGTCGCCCTTGCCGATGGTCAGTGAGAAAGAGTCATTGACCATCGGAGATACCCACTAAGATCAGATTGGGACCCGCTTCGGCCTTGATGTCCTCTCCCAGCGTCTGGCCGAGCGTGCGCGCGGTCGCAAGCGTCGCGGCGTCGAGGCGCGCGCGCCTTTGCCAGCGCGTGCGGCCGTCGGCGGTCAGCGCCTCGACGAACAGGTCGAGCGCATCGCCGTCGCAGGCGGCATAGGCGCCGACCGCCGTCCGGCACGACGCTTCCAGCGCTTCCAATGCACCACGCTCGGCGGCGACACGCAGGGCGGTTGCCGGATCATTGACCCTGGCCATCCATTCGGCGCCGAGATCGGCGGTACGGCACTGGATGGCGAGTGCGCCCTGGCCCGGCGCGGTGGCGTACTGGCCGGCGTCGATATAGCTGCGGATGTGGCCGCTGAGGCCCAGCCGGTTCAGACCCGCCGCCGCCAGCACCATGCCGTCGCATTCGCCGTCGGCAAGCTTGCGCAGTCGGGTATCGACATTGCCGCGCACCATGACGACCTTGAGGTCCGGTCGTTGCGCCAGCGCCTGGGCCTGCCGCCTCAGGCTGGCTGTGCCCAGTGTAGCGCCGTGCGGCAGGTCGGCCAGGCTGGCATGGTTCGGCGACAGAAAGGCATCGCGGGGGTCTTCGCGCATCGGTATGGCGCAGATCGACAGGCCCGCCACCTCGGCCGCCGGAACGTCCTTCATCGAATGGACGGCGACATCGATGTCGCCGCGCAGCAGGGCGTCCTCGATCTCCTTGGTGAACAACGCCTTGCCGCCGGCTTCGATCAGGCGGCGGTCCTGGATGCGGTCGCCCCCGGTGGTGATCACGGTCAGCGGCGCGATCTCGTCAGCCCGGCTTATGTCTTCGCCCATGGCGGCGACGATCTTTCGCTGCACCCAGCCGCATTGCGTCAGGGCAAGTTTCGAGCCGCGCGTGCCGATTCTCAGTCTGGGCGTCATGACCCGTTTTCCTAGCATTTTATCGCGGCGGTTCAATGCAAAAGACTTGACGCGCGCGGCAGAAAAGGAAGTAAGAAACCCCTCCACCATGCCCATGAAGTATGGGCATGGTCCCCTTCCCCGACAAGCGGGGAGGTGCAAGACAAGACATTGCGCTCTTTCTGCTCCTCCCCGCCCGTGAGAGAGGGGGGATGTGGTGGAGAGGGTCTTGCTTTGACCCGAGCATGACGCGATCTGAGGCTGATGAACGACTCTCTAACCGTCCTGGGTATCGAATCAAGCTGCGACGAAACCGCCGTGGCGGTGGTGCGCCGCGATTCCTCAGGGGTCCACGTCCTGTCGAACGTCATCCATTCCCAGGTCGTCAAGCATGCCGTCTATGGCGGCGTGGTGCCGGAAATCGCCGCGCGCAGCCATGTCGAGACCATCGGCGATCTCGCTGAACGCGCCCTCGATGAAGCCGGGCGGCCGCAGATAGACGCGGTCGCCGCCACCGCCGGGCCGGGCCTGATCGGCGGGGTCATGGTCGGACTGTCGTTTGCAAAAGGCTTCGCCCTGGCGAGGGGATTGCCGCTAATCGCCGTCAATCACCTCGAAGGCCATGCCCTGTCGGCGCGGCTGACCGAGGACATCGCCTTTCCGTTTCTGCTGTTGCTGGTCTCCGGCGGCCATTGCCAGTTGCTGGCGGTCAGGGGCGTCGGCGACTACGAACGGCTCGGCACCACCATAGACGACGCGGCGGGTGAGGCCTTTGACAAGATCGCCAAGGTGCTGGGCCTCGGCTATCCCGGCGGGCCGGCGCTGGAGGCGTGCGCGAAGACCGGCGACGCGACGCGCTTTGCCCTGCCGCGCGCCATGCCGGGACGCAAGGATTGCGACTTCTCGTTTTCCGGCCTCAAGACGGCGGCGGCGAAAATCGCTCATGAGGAGGTCAGGACTGAACAGGATCGCGCGAACTTAAGCGCCGCCGTCCAGGCCGCCATCGCGCGGCAGTTGGTCGAGCGTTCCGATCGGGCTATGAAACTGTTTCGTGAACACAACGGCGCGACGGACTTCGTGGTCGCCGGTGGCGTGGCCGCCAACGCCACGGTTCGCCGGACTCTGCAAGCCGCCGCAGAGGCCAACGTCTTCCGCTTCGTCGCGCCGCCGCTCGAATACTGTACCGACAATGCCGCCATGATCGCCCTGGCCGGGCTTGAACATTACCGCAAGCTGGGCCATCAAGACGGCATGGCGGTTCAGGCGCGGCCACGCTGGCCGCTCGATGAGGTGCGGGCCGCCGAGGCGCCGGTGCACAAGACCGCCGGCCGCAAGGGAGCGAAAGCGTGACGAAGGTTTTCGACAGAGTCGGCGTGATCGGGGCAGGCGCGTGGGGCACGGCCCTGGCCCAGACGGCGGTCTTTGCCGGACGCCAGGTGATCATTCAGGCGCGCGAACCTGAAGTCGTCGCAGGCATCAATACCGCCCACCGTAACGAAATTTTCCTCAAGGGCGTCGGCCTTTCGCCGGATATTCGCGCCACGCACGATGTCGCCGATCTCGCCGAATGCGACCTGATCCTGGCCGTGCCGCCGGCCCAGCACATGCGCGCCGCGCTTTCCGCTTTCGCGCCGCACGTCCGCGACGGCCTGCCGGTTGTGCTGTGCTCGAAGGGTATCGAGCGTGGCACGGACAAGCTGATGAACGAGGTGCTGAGCGAAGTCCTGCCGATGGCGCGGCCGGCGGTCCTGGCCGGGCCTTCCTTCGCCGCCGAGGTGGCGCGCGGCCTGCCCGCTGCGGTGACGCTCGCCTGCGGCGACCGCGACCTGGGCGCGCGGATCGCCGCCAGCCTGGCCGGGCCGAGTTTCCGGCCCTACCTGTCGAACGACATGACCGGCGCCGAGGCGGGCGGCGCGCTCAAGAACGTGCTGGCCATCGCTTGCGGCATCAGCGAGGGCAAAGGCCTGGGCCGTAACGCCCACGCCGCCCTGATCACGCGCGGTTTCGCCGAGATGTCGCGCCTGGCCGTCGCCATGGGGGCGCAGTACGACACCATGACCGGCCTGTGCGGCATGGGCGACCTGGTCCTGACCTGTTCGTCGCCGCAGTCGCGCAATATGAGCGTCGGCCTGGCGCTCGGCAAGGGCCAGACCCTGGCCGACTATCTCAAGGACAAGGTGTCGGTGGCCGAAGGCGTGGAATCGGCGCCGGCGGCGGTCGACCTCGGTCGCAAGTACGATGTCGACCTGCCGCTGTGCAGCGCCGTCGCCGCCGTCCTGGCCGGCGAGATCGATGTGACCTCCGCCGTCGCCGCCTTGCTGTCGCGGCCGTTGAAGGTTGAGCGGGCTTAAGGGTTAAGCAAGAAACCCCACCACCACCGCACCGAAGGAGGCGCGGCGGTCTCCCTCCCGACAAGCGGGGAGGTATATGCAAACAATTCTCATTTACAAAATGAGGCGAAGCTGGCAAAGGACCCGAAACAGTTCGGAGTTCTTTTATGCTGGCCTTGCGTAAATGGGTGACGCCTCTGACCATCGGCAGTTTCGTGCTGATGGCGACGACTGGCGTCCTGATGTTCTATCATCTCGATTCGGGCGTCAACAAACTGGCGCACCAGTGGTTTTCCTGGCTGTTCCTGACCGGGGTGATGCTGCACGTCGCCACCAACTGGGTGTCGTTCCAGCGTTATTTCGGCTCGGTGAAGGGGCTCGCGGTCATGGCCGTCATCGTGGCGGTCCTGGGCGCTTCCTTCTATCCGTGGCGGGGCCTTAAGCCGGAACCGCCGGCGCGTTCGGTGATGAAAGTGCTGGGCACGACGTCCCTCGCCGAGCTGGCGCCGATTGCCCGCGTCACGGCGGATGAGGTGGTGGCCAAGGTGCGATCGAAAGGCTTTACGGTAACTTCTGCCCGCCAGACGCCGGCCGATATCGCCGGTGATCCGAAAAAGGCCGACGCGGTCCTGGGCGCGGTCTTCGCCGGGAAAAAGGGGAAGTAACCTAGCCCTTGTGGGCGAGGAAAGCCCCGATCAGGTTGGTATAGTCGTCGGTCCAGGCCTGAACGCCGCCGGGATCGCGCATGCGCCAGCGCGGGTCCGCGCGGAAGGCGGCCAGAGCCGCGTCGGACCTCGCCGCCAGCACCGTCACGGTATGCGTCGCCGCCAGGCTGTCCTTGTCGGGCGCGTCATAGACCTGTTCCAGCGAGACGCCGCCGGCGTCGCGGATGGCGGCGATGACCGGGTCGCGCAATTCAAGGTGGCGGTTGGTCAGGTTGAAGATCATGACGCCGTTGTCTTTAAGCTTGCTCATGTACATGCGCACCGACTCAACCGTCAGCAGGTGGGCCGGCACCGCATCCGACGAGAAGGCGTCGACCATCAGCAGGTCGAGCTTGCCGGCCGGTGTCGGATTGAGCGTCAGGCGGGCATCGCCCATGACGAACCCGACCGGTGCCCGGGCGCAGTGGCGGGTATAGCCGAAATATGGCGAGGCATTGGCCATCTTCATGACCAGCGGGTCGATCTCGTAATAGGTCAGGTGGTCAGTGGGCCGCATGTAGGACGAGAAGATGCCCGCGCCCAGGCCGACCGCGGCCATGTCGAGCGACCTTGAGCCGGCCTGCAGGCGGGTGATGGTCTGGCCGATGCCGGTCTGCGGCGCGTAATAGGTCAGGGCCTGGCAGGCATGGGCGGGATCGAGCGCCTCGGCGCCGTGGATGGTGGTGCCGGAATACATGACACGCACCGGACCGAGGACGGGGTCGTGGATTTCGCTGATCTTGGTGACGCCGAAGAAGCTGCGTTCGGTGACAAGGGTGCGGCCGCTGTCGGCGGCCGTCTTGCCGGAAATGAGGGCGGCGGCGACCAGGACGGTCATCAGGAGAGCCCGGTCGCGCAGGATGAACAGGGCCGCGACCTGCGCCGCTATCAGGGCGGTGATGATGAGCGGCCACGGCGCGCGCATCTGGTCGCCCAGGACCTGCGCCAGGGCGATAACGGCGGCGGCGCAGACGAGGCTGCCGGCCACGATGGCGATCTCGCGCAGGTTGGGCTTCAGCGCGCCCCACGGCCGCGCCAGGCAGGCCAGGACGAGGATCAGCGGATATTCGGCGACGCTGTGGAACACCACCGGCGCAACGAAGGCGTTGAACGCGCCGCCGACTACCCCGCCCAGCGACATGCAGAGATAGAACAGGGTCAGGTGGCGCGGATCCGGCCGCCTTGCCGCCAGGGCGGTGTGGCAAAGCAGGGCGGTCAGGAAGAAGCACAGCAGGTGGACGCCAAGTCTCGCCAGGACGCCGCCGCCGGCCATCGGCATCAGCAGGACGCAGGCGCCAAGCGCCGCCGCCTGGGCGAGGCCGAGCCGCTTCGGGGCCGGCTTGTCGCCGAAGGCGAGGATGAAGGTGACGAGGTAAAGCGCCAGCGGCGCCACCCACAGGAAGGGCGCCGAGGCGATGTCCGTGGTGACATAGCTGGTGACGCCCATCATCAGGCTGGACGGGGCGGCGGCCAACAGCAGCCAGATCGCCATGTCGCGCAGCTTCGGCCGGCCGTGCGCCGTTTCGCGGGTGACGGCGTTGACCGGTTTGAGCGCCAGGCCCAGCCCGGTGATGACCAGGGCGAAGAGGCAGAAACCCAGGCTCCAGGCCAGGCGCTGGGTGGTCAGGCGGGTCAGGGGCTCGATCACTGCCGGATAGGCGACCAGCGCCAGGAGGCTGCCGATATTGCTGGCGGCATAGAGCGTCCACGGTTGGCGCGGCTTGACGTTGATAGAGTCGGCGGTGCGGGCAAACCACGCCTGGACCAGCGGCGCGGTGGCGGACAAGGCGGCGAACGGCAGGCCGACCGACAGGGTCAGGGCGCCCAGCAGCCACAGGATGGGATGGAGGCTGTCGGGCGCACCCAGCATGGCGGTAATACGCAGCGGCAGGCTCAGGCCCGCCAGGCACAGGACGACGCCATGGACGACGACCTGCAGACGCAGGGACGGCACGCGCTGCAGCACATGGGCGTAGGCATAGCCGGCCAGCAGCGCGATCTGGAAGAAGGCCAGCGCGGTGTTCCATACCGCCGGCGCGCCGCCCATCAGCGGCAGCAGCAGCTTGCCGACCATCGGCTCGACCAGGAAGACCAGGGCGGCGCTGAAAAATACCGTGGCCGGAAAAAGCAGCGCGGCCACGTCGAGGCGTGGAATGCGGCCTGCGGTCAGGCGGAGCGTGTCGGGGCGGGCCATGTCAGCTTTCTGCGAAAGGCGTTATACCTAACGATCTCTAGCCGAAAAGCCTTAATTTCCCGCTTATCGCGTTCGGGTTTG
The DNA here is from genome assembly GCA_964474575.1 of uncultured Caulobacteraceae bacterium. Taxonomy (GTDB): domain Bacteria; phylum Pseudomonadota; class Alphaproteobacteria; order Caulobacterales; family Caulobacteraceae; genus Asticcacaulis. The sequence continues at coordinate 34,968 of CAYYTA010000091.1, forward strand.
CGCCGACGGAAACCTGCGCTAGATTGCGTCGCAAAAACGGGAGAGTGCCATGGCGATGCGGGCGGCTATGATGGGATGGGGTGCGTTCGTCCTGGCTCTGATGGCGGGTGGGGCATGCGCGCAGGATGGCACGCCGCCGACGCCGTTCATCGTCGTCGACCAGTTCGGCTACCTGCCCGACATGCAGAAGATCGCCGTCGTCCGCGATCCCGAGTTCGGCTTCGACAGCGGCTGGGACTTCACGCCGGGCGCGGTCTATCAGGTGGTCGATACCAGGACCCAGGCGGTCGTCTATGAAGGCAAGGTGACCCAGTGGCATGACGGCGCGGTCGATCCGTCGTCGGGCGACCATGCCTGGCGCTTCGATTTTTCCAGCCTCATCACGCCCGGCACCTATGTCATTCGCGACAAGCAGGCGGGATACGATTCCTATCCCTTCGACATCGCGCCCAATGTCTACAAGCCCATTCTGGTCCAGGCCGTGCGCATGCTTTATTACCAGCGCGCCGGCTTCCCGAAGGACGCGCAATATGCTGGCGAGGCCTGGGCCGACAAGGCGTCGCACATCGGGCCGCACCAGGACGCCGAGGCCAGGCTTTACAGCGCCAGGAATGATGCCTCGACCGCGCGTGACCTGCACGGCGGCTGGTACGACGCCGGCGACTTCAATCGTTACACCCGGTGGGCCGGCGACGATGTCGTCAACCTGCTGCACGCCTGGCAGGACAATCCCGGGGCCTTCACCGACGACTTCAATATCCCGGAATCAGGCAATGGCGTGCCCGACCTGCTCGACGAGGTGAAGTGGGAAGTCGACTGGATGGTGCGCATGCAGAACAATGACGGCTCGCTCTTGTGCGTGCTGGGCGCCGGATCGGGATCGCCGCCGTCGGCCGCGCACGACCCGAGCTATTACGGCCCGGCGACGACGGGGGCGAGCTATGGCGGCGCCATGGCCTTTGCCTATGCCGCCGCGATTTACGGCCAGTTGCCGCAGTTCAGGGGTTACGCCGCCGATCTCAAAACGCGGGCGATCCGCGCCTGGAGGTGGGCGCAAGCCAATCCGCACGTCATCTTCCATAACAACGACGCCCAATCGCCTGGCCTGGCCGCCGGCGACCAGGAGGCCGACGACCATGGCCGCCAGGTGGTGGCGCTCGATGCGGCCATCTATTTGTTCAACCTGACCGGGGACGATACCTATCGCCAATATGTCGACGCGCACTGGCGCGAGAGCAACGCCGGCAAGGGTTTCCTGCTCGACTACGATTATTCCGGCAATACGCCCCTGCTCGACTATGCCGCCAATCCGGCCGCCACGCCGGACGTGGCGAAAGCCATCCGGGCGGCGTTCGCCGACGAATGGGAGGGTCCGGAGGGCTGGAGCGCGATGAGCGACCAGACCGACCCCTACGGCGGTTACATGTCGACCTACGACTGGGGCAGCAACGCCACCAAGGCCAATCACGGCAATATCTTCGCCGATGAGGCGCTGTACGGCCTGGGCAAGCACCCGGCCGGCGACGACATGACCGCCGCCTCGGCCTATGTCCACTATTTCCACGGCGTCAATCCGCTCGGCAAGGTCTACCTGTCGAACATGAAGGCGTGGGGCGCGGAAAACCCGGTCGGCCGGTTCTATCACACCTGGTTCGCGCCGGGCTCGAAATGGGACAGCGTGGCGACATCGAAATACGGTCCGCCGCCGGGCTATGTCGTCGGCGGGGCCAATCCGAAATACAACTGGGCCAAGGGCTGCCCCGGCATCAATCCGCGGTGCGGAACCGCGCCGCCGTCGCCGCCGGTCGGTGAGCCGGCGCAGAAGGCCTATGCCGACTTCAACGACGGCTGGCCGATCGATTCCTGGGAAGTGACCGAGCCGGACCTCGGCTACCAGGCGGCCTATATCCGCCTGCTGTCGCGCTTCGTCAGCTGATGCGCCGAATGCCGCCGGGGCAGGTGTCGAAGGCGGGGTCGATCGACGCCAGCGGCCAGTCGTTGACCAGCGCGGTGGCGGCCAGGAAGCGGTCGAACGGGTCGCGATGATCCCAGTCGAGGAGGGCGGCCCTGAGGCAGATCTCGGGCGTCAGCGTCGCCACGAAACCTTCCTGTTCCCTCAGGATGTCCGCGAGCTGCGATACGAAGGGCGCCATCTCGGGCCATTTGCCGAGGCGTACCTTCTGGCCGATTTCGTAAAGGCTGATCGGGCTGACATAGACGGCTTCGGCTTCAGAGAGTGCCGAGGCGATTGCCGGCGGCAGGGGCGCGCCGGCCAGGGTCCACGCCCAGACATGCGTGTCCAGCAGGACGGCGGCCATCAGCGCCCTTCCCACACATCCAGATCTGCGTCGGTCAGGGGTTCGGAAAAGTTCGGCACCGGGCCGTTGAGGTGGTCCTTGAGGACGCCCAGTTTGAATTGACCCTTCCTGACCGGAACCAGCCGAACAACCGGATGCCGGCCCTTGGCGATGACCACGTCCTCGCCGGCGATGGCGGCGTCGATCAGTTTCGACAACTGGGTCTTGGCGGCGTGAACGGTGATCTGCATGGCACTTTCCTTAGCTAAGTCAACTTAGCTAACTTTTGCCGAAAAAGCAACCCGTGCTGTCTACTGACCGTTGGGCCGCCAGGCGGTGGCGTCCTTGGGCATGGTGAACTCGCCCAGACCACCGGTGACATGGTCGAGCTGATCCAGGAAGGTTGTCCGCATGTCGGCGTCGTAATCGGAGGCGTGGCCCGCCAGGTGCGGCCAGGCGATGCGCACCCCGACGTCGACGTCGGCGATATGCGAGACCCCGTCCATGATGGTGTAGTCCGTATCGCCGTCCTTGGCGGTCTGTGTGTAGACGGTCCAGGTCTTGTAGGTCTCGGAAGTGACCTCGCCGCCCACGGAGGCGCCATAGATCTTCATGGCTTCCTGGCCTTTCGGATCGGACGGATCGCACATGTCGACGGCCAGGTTGGTCGACTGGGCATCGGTGCCGTCCGAAGCCGGGTCGGGAATGGCGAAGCCGACGACCGCCACCGGCATCTGGCTCTGGGCGCCGATGATCGTCCAGTCGTTGCGCACCATCAGGCTGACATAGCCCTTGGGCGTAATGATGGTCATGCCGGTCAGGTCGGAAGCCGCAGGCGGCGCGGTGGTGGGATCGGCGGCTGGAGCCGTTGCCGGTTCGGCGGCATCGGTGGCGGGCGCCGCGATCTGGGCCAGGGCCGGCGAGGCGGCCGCGGCGAGCACGGCGAGGGTCAGGACGTAGGTACGCATGACCCTATTCTTGATCGAACCTGGCGATGTCGTCAATCAGGCCGGCGACCGATGCCTTGATGATCTGCTGACCGTGTTCGACGGTGGCCAGGCTGGAGTCCGAGCCGATGCGGCCGTCAGGGAAACGGTTGCGGTAGTCGAGCGCATCGCGGATCGGTCCCGACGGCGCGATCTGCGGCTCCATCGCCGCTGATTTCACATGCTCCGGATAGGCGGCGAAGGTGACCGCGATTTCCGATGGCGTGGCGTGTGTCCCGTGGCCCTGCGGATAGAGGCGGGCGCACAGGCGCGACACCCCCGGCAGGTCCCACCAGTTCCTGAGTTTCAGAATGAACGGGCACGGTTCGGCGGCGTAGGAATAGTCGGCGTAGATTTCCGAGAACGCCGCCTCGATCGAGGCGACATTGCCGCCGTGGCCGTTGAGGAAATAGATGCGATCGAAGCCGTGGCGCGCAAGCGAGTTCACCCAGTCGGAAATCGCCGCCATGAAGGTGGTCGGCCTGAGCGCTATGGTGCCCGGAAAGCCCAGGTGATGCTGGGCCATGCCGATGTTGAAGGTCGGCGCGATGAGCAGGTCGCCCTCTCGATGGGCGGCATGGGCGATGATCTCCGGACACAGCCAGTCGGTGCCGAGCAGGCCCATCGGGCCGTGCTGTTCGTTGGAGCCGATGGGGATGACGACCGTACGCGATTGTTTCAGGCGCTCGTCGATCTCGGGCCAGGTGGAAAAATGCAGCAACATGGCGGAACTCCTTTCCCGAGCCATGCCACCGCCGCGCGGCGAAAGCAAGAAATCCGCCGCGCCGCTTTTTTCGCATTGGTCTTATGGACTCTCAAATCCTGTTTCCCTAAGGTCCGGCGCAACGAAAAAGACCCTTGAGGAAACGCCACCATGAGCGACACCTTTTTCCGCGTCCCGGCCGACTTCATCCGCCCCGGCACCCTGAGCGCCGACGGGCTGAAGGCGCAGCACGACCTTGTCGCTTCGGACCCGGAGCGTCACTGGCAGAAGCTAGGCGACGCCCTGACCTGGATCAAGCCGTTCACCAAGGTCAAGGATGTATCGTACCACCGCGAGGACTTCCGCGTCCGATGGTATTACGACGGCGTGCTCAACGTCGCGGCCAATTGTATCGATCGCCATCTCGCCACACGCGGCGACCAGATCGCCATCATCGCCGAGGGCGACGACCCCAATATTTCCAGCCACATCACTTACAATCAGCTGTCGCGGGCGGTGAACAGCCGCGCCAACCTGCTCAAGGCGCATGGTGTGAAAAAAGGTGACCGCGTCACCCTTTACCTGCCGATGGTGCCGGAAGCCGCCTTCTTCATGCTGGCTTGCGCCAGGATCGGCGCCATCCATTCGGCGGTCTTCGGCGGGTTTTCTCCCGACAGCATCGCCGGCCGCATCCTCGACTGCCGCTCGGACATCGTCGTCACCGCCGACGAAGGTGTGCGCGGCGGCAAGACCATTCCGCTCAAGGCCAATGTCGACAAGGCGCTGGAACAATGCCCGGACGTGCGCTGCGTCCTGACCGTGCGTCACACCGGCGGCAGCGTGGCCATGAAGGCTGGCCGCGATGTCTGGGTCGACGAAGCGCTGAAAGGCGTGTCCGACGTGTGCGAGCCCGAGCCGATGTCGGCCGAGGATCCGCTCTTCATCCTTTATACCTCCGGCTCGACCGGCAAGCCCAAGGGTGTGCTGCATACCACCGGCGGCTATCTCGCCTGGGCGGCCTATACTCACAAGACCGTGTTCGATTACCAGGACGGCGACATCTACTGGTGCACCGCCGATATCGGCTGGGTCACGGGCCACAGCTATGTCGTCTACGGCCCGCTGGCCAATGGCGCGACGACCTTGATGTTCGAGGGCGTGCCCAACTATCCCAATGTCAGCCGCTTCTGGAACGTGGTCGACAAGCACAAGGTTTCGATCTTCTACACCGCGCCCACCGCCATCCGCGCCCTGATGCGCGAAGGCGAGGCGCCGGTCCAGGCGGCCTCGCGCGCCTCCTTGCGCCTGCTGGGTAGCGTCGGCGAGCCGATCAATCCAGAAGCCTGGCTGTGGTATCACCGCGTGGTCGGCGACTCGAGATGTCCCATCGTCGATACCTGGTGGCAGACCGAGACCGGCGGCATCCTGATTTCGCCGGTGCCGGGTGCTGTCGGTCTCAAGCCCGGTTCGGCGACCAGGCCGCTGCCCGGCATCTTTCCGTGCCTGGTCGACGCCGAGGGCAAGGTGCTGGAGGGGGCGACCGAAGGCAATCTCTGCATCACCGACTCGTGGCCCGGCCAGATGCGCAGCGTCTATGGCGACCACCAGCGCTTCCTCGACACCTATTTCTCGACCTATCCCGGCAAGTACTTCACCGGCGACGGCTGCCGCCGCGATGAAGATGGCTATTACTGGATCACGGGCCGGGTCGATGACGTGCTTAACGTCTCTGGCCACCGCATCGGCACCGCCGAGGTCGAAAGCGCGCTCGTCGCCCATCACGATGTCGCCGAGGCAGCGGTGGTCGGTTATCCACACGACATCAAGGGCCAGGGCATCTGGTGCTATGTCACCTTGAAGACCGGCGTCGAGGCGACCGACGCGCTCAAGAAGACCCTGCGCGACTGGGTGCGGACCGAGATCGGCCCGATCGCCACGCCGGACGTCATCCAGTGGGCGCCGGGCCTGCCCAAGACGCGCTCGGGCAAGATCATGCGCCGCATCCTGCGCAAGATCGCCGAGGGCGCGCCGGACCAGCTGGGCGACATCTCGACCCTGGCTGATCCATCGGTGGTCGCGGACCTCATCGAAGGCGCCGGAAACCTGGGCTAAGTCTACCGTGAGCGACCGCAAATGGCTCACAGCGACTTTTCCGGACATGAGGATTTTGAGAAGGCCGCGTGTATGGCTGAGCCGCATCATAGCCTTATCAAGTCGGATGCAAGTCGCCACGTGGTCCTTACGGCCAAAGGTCTAGACTGGCCGCCTCACAAGGAGGTTCCACCATGTCCGCTGACGAAAACTTCAAGCAAGACAAGCCGCAAAAATCGCCCCTGGCCGACCTCGGCATCCACGCCGCCGGTGATCCCGATTCCGCCGAGGCGACCGCCGACGAGGCCGATGATTCCTACCGCACGGTTCATCCCGGCAAGACGGTGTTCAAGCCCGGCGAATTGAACAATGCCGGAGAGGACAAGGAATATTTCCACCCGAAGAAGGACCACCAGTTCGACGCGCCGCGGGACGCCAACAATCACGCCCTGACGCCCGACGTCGAGGTGGCTCCCGGCAACGCCGTCAAGACGATCAACAAGGATCAAGACTGACGTCGATCTCGTCACCGTCGGCAAGGCGGAGCCTGTTCCGCACCACCGCCTTGACCGGCAGGACGTAGCTTCCGGTTTCCTTGTGTGGGAACAACGAGGTCGACCATGCCACGCCGCCAATGCGGGCCCGGACCTTGACCGAACCCCAGGCTTTGGGCGCATTCGATGCCTCCGCGCGGATGGCCAGGGCGATGTCGCCCGGCAGGGTGACGAAGACCCACGATGCCGGCGCATCGCCTTTCCATCGCCACAGCGCGGCGTGAAACTATAGCTCACGGCTTGCCTCACCGCGCTTCACCGCGCCGTACCACGCCCACAGCAGGTGCGCCGCCACCGATCGACAGGGCGACCAGGTCGCCGCGCGCGCGGCGCAATATTTTTCGTCCGGCCGCTCGGGCAGGCGATCGAGCCAGCCGACCGCCTCGCGCAGGGCGACGTCGCCGACTGGAAACAGGTCGAGCCGGCCTTCCGAAAACATCAGATAGACCTCGGCGGTCCAGCGGCCGATGCCCTTCAGCCCTGTAAGCGCCTTGGCGGCCTCTTCGGTATCCATGGCGCGCAGGGCTTCGACGTCAAATGCGCCGCTGTGCATGGCGGAGGCCAGGGCGCGGGCATAGCCGATTTTCGGCCGCGACAGGCCATAGCCGCGCATCAGCTCGTCATCGTGGCTGAGCAGGGCTTGCGGACTGACCTCCCCCCGGTCTCCGCTTTTCAGACCGGCATGCAGGCGGGCGATGATGGTGTTGGCGGCCTTGACCGACAGTTGCTGCTCGACGATTAAGCCGAGCAGGGCGGGGAAGCCGCCCTCACGCAGGCGGTAGTTGATATGGCCGAAACGCTCCGCCAGCGGGGCCAGTTTGGGATCGGCGGCGGCGAGATGGGCGAGGTGGAGCGGATCGAGGGGCGTTTCGGTCATGGTGTCACGGCTAAAACAGTCCGGTTACCAAAACTGGCAGCAGTCCGGCGCTCCGTTTCTTGCGGTCACGACTTGATGCAACCGACCTGCGCGACGCGGTATTCGCGGCGCCCAAGCGGCGCGCACATTCACCGTCGCATCCTATGACTTGATGCAACCGACCTGCGCGACGCGGTATTCGCGCCTCAAAGTGTCGGAAACGATGCCGTAATTGTGCTTGGTCAGGGTCGGCTCGGATTCCATGTCCGGTTTCGCTCCGGACTGGGCGAGCAGGGCGGCCACCGCCGAAGGCAGCGACGTATAGATGCGTCCGCGACGCGGGTTCTCGCCGATGGTGATGCCCATGACGTGGGCGCCGTCGTCGAGCACCGGTCCGCCGATCATCTGGTTGAGGTCGCTTTTCAGTTCCGTGGTCTTGCCGGCCAGGGCCCAGGCCAGCACAACCTCATTGTGGCCGCCGCGAGTCGTCCGTTCCATGGTTGTGACGCCGATCAGGCGCGCCGTCGCCTCGCCGGCGTTGCCACCGGGATAGCCCGGCATGAAGCCGCGTATGCCCGGCTTGACCTCGGCGGGATCGACCATCGGCAGGCCGCGTCCGGCGCCTTCGGTTGTGGCGATGACGTAGTTGTCGGCGCCTGGCACGTCGCGCGTCTTGAACGGCACGGCCAGGCCGCCACCGACATTGATGAAGGGATGGGTGCAGCCGGCGATCGACGGACGCGCCACCACCCATTCACCGGTCTGCGACAGGGAAAACGCCGTACCCGTCATGACCTTCTGGTTGTCGACCGGCAGGTTGATGATCGAGCCGGCGTTGAATGGCGTGAAGGTGGCGAACAGCGACATTTCGCCGATGCCGGGGGGAGGCGGGGCCGGCGGCGAGTTCGATTCCTCATGCCAGGCGCGCGTGACCAGAACCATGGCCGCCACGCCCGCCGCATAGAGTAACCAGTCGAGCTTCATGACGCCCGTACCCCTAGTGAACGGCGGAAGCAAGGACCAGGGCGGCCGCCAGCTTGGCGGCGACGAGGAGGACGGCGGCGGAAACCTCGCCCTCATTGACCCGGTTGGGCAGGCCCGCCAGCACGATGTCGGCCAGGCGGAAGATGAACAGCTGCAGCAGCACCGTCGCCACGCCCCACAGCAGGATTTCGCGGATCGAGGTCGACGCCGACAGGGCCGCCGCCAGCGGAATGGCCAGGCCGACGATGACGCCGCCATAGGACACCGCCGCAGCCGAGTTGCCGTCGCGGATCTGCTGGATCTCCTTGTAGGGCGTCAGAATGGAATAGATGACCGCGCCGGTGAACAGCAGGGCCAGGGTCACGCCGGCATATTCGAGCGTCTTGACGATGCCGACCGCGAAGGCCTGGATTTCAGGCCGCAGGACATCGGTCGACAGGAAGTTGAGATTGAATGAGTCGGGCGTCATGCCGGTACAGGTCCCCTGGTAATTCTTACTTAGGTCGTGGGCTTCCCGTTTCATTCGTGACGGGGTGCCGCAGTCTTGCTGGATAATCCCTGCAAGATCAAGACCGCGGCGGCGGCATGTGGATAAATTATTTACGACGCCGGGCGGTGCTGCCGGGCTTGGCTTCAACCGATCATGCCGGCGGCGAGATGGGCGAAGGGCAGCGACTCCGTGTGGTCGGCCGTGTCCCCGTTTGAAGCAGCCGCGCGTTCTTCCTGGCGGCGGACCGAGGCGCGCTTCTTCTCGCTTTCGCTCTTGAGCTGGCCGCAGGCGGCCAGGATGTCGCGACCGCGCGGCGTGCGGATCGGCGAGGCGTAGCCGGCGCGGTTGAGCACGGCGGCGAAGGCTTCGATCGTCGTCCAGTCCGAACACTGATAATCGGTGCCGGGCCAAGGATTGAACGGAATCAGGTTGATCTTGGCCGGGATGCCCTTCAAGAGCTGGACCAGGGCGCGCGCCTCGGCCGGGCTGTCGTTGACGCCTTTCAGCATGACGTATTCGAACGTGACACGGCGGGCATTGCTGAGACCCGGATAGGCGCGGATGGCGGCCATCAGTTCGGCGATGTTGTATTTCTTGTTGAGCGGCACGATCTCGTCGCGCAGCTTGTCGTTGGTGGCGTGCAGCGAAATCGCCAGCATGGCCGCCGTGCGGTTGCCGAGATTGGCCAGTTCCGGCACCACGCCCGAGGTCGACACCGTGATGCGGCGGCGCGACAGCGCAATGCCTTCGTTGTCCGAAATGATGTCGATGGCGTCGGCGACGTTGTCGAGATTATAGAGCGGCTCGCCCATGCCCATGAAAACGATGTTCGACAGGTGGCGGTCTTCCTTGGGCGAGGGCCATTCGCCGAGGTCATCGCGCGCCACCTGGACCTGGGCGACGATCTCGGCCGCGGTCAGGTTGCGCACCAGCTTTTGCGTGCCGGTGTGACAGAAGGTGCAGTTGAGCGTGCAGCCGACCTGGCTCGAAACGCACAAGGCGCCGGCGCGGCCGACATCGGGAATGTAGACGCTTTCGACCTCGATGCCCGGCGCCATGCGGATCAGGTACTTGCGCGTACCGTCGCGCGAAATCTGGCGCTCGACGATCTCGGGGCGTTGCAGCGTGAACCGGTCCTTGAACAGCACCCGCTGCTCCTTGGCGATGTCCGTCATCTGGTCGAAGTCGGTGACGCCGTAGTGGTGCATCCAGCGCCACATCTGCTGGCTGCGCATTCGCGCTTTACGCTCCTCGACCACGCCGGAATCGACCAGGGCTTTCAGCAGTCCGTCGCGCGTCAGGCCGGTGATATTGATCAGCGACGGTTGGCCAAGCTTCTGGGACAGGTCGAGGGTATGGGACACGAAGGACAACTCGGGTTTCGGGGAAGGGCTGGCCTATACAGGAAAAGGCAGAGGATGTCTAACCGTGGCGGCATGGTTGACCGCCTTCGCGACGGCAGGTAGGCTGGGCCGCACATTTCCACGGGGGATACCATGAAAACTCTGCGCAAAGCCGCCGCCTTCGTCGCCGTCATGACCGTCAGCCTGCCCGTTGCCAGTGGCGCTCTTGCCGGCCCGGCCCAGGATGCGCTGACCACCTGCCTCGCCCAGAAGACGACGCCGGCCGACCACGTCGTCCTGGCCGACTGGGTATTCTCGATCATCGCCCTGCACCCCAGCGTCGCCAACATGTCTTCGGTCACGCCCGCCCAGCGCGAGGATCTGAATAAAAAGGCCGGCGCGCTTTACACACGGCTCCTGACCACCGACTGCGGCACCGAACTCAAGACCGCTGTCAAGACAGAGGGCACCAACGCCGTCGAGGCCGCCTTCAGCGCGCTGGGCGCCACCGCCATGCAGGACCTCATGGCGGACCCCAATGTCCAGGCCGGGGCCAGCGACCTCAGCAAATATGTCGACCAGGACAAGATCAACGCCGAACTGACCGGCAATTGATCCTTTCCTGACCGCCCGGCGGCGGTTGCGGCATTTCATCCTGACGGTGGGTCGCGTCATCCTGCGGCATCTGCCACAGGAGCTCCGCCATGGTCCACAAATGGTCGAAGGAGGTCACCGAGCATTCCAATGCCATTGACCTCAAGCCCAACATCTTCGAATCGCATGATCCGAAGGCGATCGCCAAATCATTGAAACATTCGGCTGAGGAAAGCCATCGTCGCAAATCCTCGCCCTATCGCTCGGCCATGTCGATGTTGACCTTCTATATCAACCGCGCCGGCAAGAATCTCGACGCCAAGCAGAAGGACGTCCTCGAAAAGGCCAAGGATGAGTTACGCCACGCCTTCGGCAAGGCCTAGATACCGAGAACGATCCGCGCCACGTGGACCATCAACATGACCACGGCGGCGAAGGTGAGCGTGAACACCCAGCCGCGCCATGGCACGTTCATGGTCAGGGTCTGGACGGCGGTGTGGATCAGCCGACCGATCAGGAATAGCCACGCCGCCGCGACATCAGGCCGAGCTACCTTGTGCGAAAGCCCGATGAACAGGGCGGCGAAGAGCGCAAACACCGGCAGCTCGAACTGGTTGGACAGGTTGCGCGCGACGCGTTTGGAACGCGACGGGTCGGCACAGGCATTGACGAAATCGCGCGCCGCCACTTCGCCCTTGGCCATCTGGCGCAGCACGGTCAGCCAGGCGTAAAGCGCTACGACCAGGACAAAATGCAGCAGGAACGGCAGCCAGAACAGCTGGTCAAGCGTCAGGTTCATGCTTGCCATGGGCGCTCCGCGGACCACAGACCGGACACGCCGGTTCGGGCGCAAGTCTGATGGTCCGCGACTGCATCGTCAACGCGTCGAAAAGTAGCAGTTGCCCACGCAGGGTGTCACCGGCGCCGGTGATCAGCTTGATCGCTTCCAGCGCGGCCAGCGTGCCCATGACGCCGGCCAGGGCCCCGACGACGCCGACGCGTTCGCAGGTCTCGGCATCGGGCGGCACGTCCGGCACCAGGCATTGATAACAGGGCGATCCGTCGAACACCGCCAATTGCCCGTTCCACCGGCCGATGGCGGCGGACACCAGTGGCTTCCCCAGGTCATGGCAAACGCTGTTGACCAGGAAGCGCGTCGGGAAATTGTCGCAGCCGTCGATGACAATGTCATAACCGCGAAGGATTTTCGCCGAATTCTCCGCACCCAGACGGATTTGGTGCTCGATATAATCCGTGTACGGATTGACATCTTTCAGATGCGCTGCCGCCGCTGCGGTCTTGGCGACGCCGACCTCGCCGGTGGCGTACAGTACCTGCCTCTGCAAGTTGCTTAAGGAAACCATATCGTCGTCGATCAGGCCCAGTGTCCCCACGCCCGCCGCCGCCAGATACAGCGCCGCCGGCGCGCCGATCCCGCCGATGCCGACGATGGCGACCTTCGCGCCCTTCAGCTTCATCTGGCCAGAACCGCCGATTTCCTTCAGCACGATGTGACGGGCGTAGCGGTCGAGTTCGTTGTCGCTGAGTTCGGCGGGCATGGCGACGATATAGCGGCCTGCGACCGCGCGCGCCAGCGCCGGTCAGCATTTGTTTACCCTGGCGGCGCGATAATGCCGCCGGTTTCCCCAGGATGGCCATGGTTCCTACCGCGCTCCGGCAGATGAGCGGCAAGCACCGCACGGAAACCGGCGACACGCGGCTGGGCATTGTGCTGGCCTTTGTCGCCGGAGCGATCAACGCGGGCGGTTTTCTGGCGGTGGGCGCCTACACGTCGCACATGAGCGGCATGGTGTCGTCGCTCGGCGATTACATCGTCACGCATCGCTGGCAGGCCGCCGGCCTGGCCGCCGGACACATCCTGTCGTTCTTCTCCGGATCGACGATGTCGAGCCTGCTGGTCAACTGGGCGCGGCGGCGCGGGCTCAACAGCGAGTTCGCCATCGCCCTCATGGCCGAGGCCGTTCTGTTGCTGGGCTTTGGCGTGTTCGCCGCCGCGGGCGTCACGGCCGGATTGGCCGGGTTGCAGCTGCTGATCTCGCTGCTGTGCCTCATCATGGGCTTGCAGAACGGACTTATCACCAAGATTTCGCATGCCGAGATCCGGACGACGCACATGACCGGGGTCATCACCGATCTGGGCATCGAATTCGGCAGGCTGATCTTCGGCAAGGCCACGGACGGCGCGGTCCGTCCGGACCGGCGCAAGGCCGCGCGGCTGGCAGGCCTTTTCGCCGCGTTTCTGGCCGGCGGCGCGACCGGCGCGGCGGTGTTTCCGCGCCTGGGTTTCATCTGCGTCGTGCCATTCGCCCTGTTGATTGCCGGATTGGCTGTCCTGCCCATAGCCGACGACTTGGCCGGCCTGCGCATGAAGCGCTGACACCCCCTTGCAAGCCGAAGTCAAAAGCGCCAATTAGCAGCGCATGACAGACAGCAATTTCCCCAACTGGCATGGCACGACCATCGTCGCCGTGCGCCATAACGGCAAGACCGTCATCGCCGGCGACGGCCAGGTGTCGATGGGCGCGACCATCGTCAAGGGCGGCGCAAAAAAGGTCAGGACGCTGGCTGCCGGCAAGGTGCTGGTCGGCTTTGCCGGCGCAACCGCCGACGCCTTCACCCTGCTGGAGCGGCTTGAGGCCAAGCTCGAACTGTTCCCTGACCAGCTGGCCCGGGCCTGCGTCGACCTGGCCAAGGACTGGCGCACCGACCGCTATCTGCGCCGCCTGGAAGCCATGCTGCTGGTCGGCGACAAGAACCATATTTTGACCATCACCGGGGTCGGCGACGTGCTCGAACCCGAGGACGGCGTGGCGGCCATCGGCTCGGGCGGGACCTACGCCCTGTCGGCGGCGCGGGCTTTACTCGATTACGAAAAAGACGCCGAGGTCATCGCGCGCAAGGCGATGAAGATCGCCGCCTCGATCTGTGTCTACACCAACGATCATCTCACTCTGGAAAGCCTGTGAGCTACAGCTTCCGTCGCTTGCAACCGGATGAAGTCGAGCTGGTCAATGGCTGGATCACCCATCCGCACGTTGCCGAATGGTGGCTGGAAGCCGGCGGCGCGTCGTCCCTCATCGATCCGGCCGATTTCGGCGATGCCGACTTCCGCATGTGGCTGGTACTGCATGACGGACGGCCGTTCGCCTACGCCCAGGACTATAACCCCAAGCTCTATCCCGACCACTATTTCTACGACCGCCCGGCGCCGGTGCGCGGCATCGACCAATTCATCGGCGAACCGGACATGATGGGGCAGGGTCACGGCCATGCCTTCATCCGCCAGCGGCTCAGAGAGTTGTTCGCCGAAGGCGCGGTCTGCGTCGTCACCGATCCGCATCCCGATAACGCCCGCGCCATCCGCGCCTATGAAAAGGCCGGCTTCGTTCGTTATGACGAGGCCGACCACCCGAAATACGGCCCCGCCGTCCTCATGCAGTGTGTACAATGACCACCTTCTCTCCCCGCGAAATCGTTTCCGAACTCGACCGCTTCATCATCGGCCACCACGACGCCAAGAAGGCCGTCGCCGTCGCCCTGCGCAACCGCTGGCGGCGCAAGCGCACCGACGAGGCGATCCGCGACGAGATCACGCCGAAGAACATCCTGATGATCGGGCCGACCGGCGTCGGCAAGACCGAGATCGCCCGCCGCCTGGCCAAGCTGGCCAATGCGCCGTTCCTCAAGGTCGAGGCGACCAAGTTCACCGAGGTCGGCTATGTCGGCCGCGACGTCGACCAGATCGTGCGCGACCTGGTCGAAAACGCCATGATCATGGTGCGCGAAAAGAACCGCGCCGGGGTTCGCGCCCGCGCCGAGGCCCAGGCCGAGGACCGGCTGGTCGAGGCGTTGGTCGGCGCGACCGCCGGGCAGGCCACGAAAGACAGCTTCCGCAAGAAGCTGCGCGCCGGCGAACTCGACGACAAGGAGGTCGAGCTGTCGCTCAACGACGCTGGCCCGGCGCTCGGTTTCATGGAAATTCCGGGCGCGCCCAACAACGGCGCGATGAATTTGGGCGACATGCTGTCGAAGGCCATGGGCGGGCGCAAGAAGACCGTCAAGACCACCGTCAAGGCGGCGTGGCCCAGCCTGATCACCGAGGAATCCGACAAGCTGCTCGACCAGGATTCGGTGACTCTGGAAGCCCTGAAGCTGGCTGAGAACGAGGGCATCGTCTTCATCGACGAAATCGACAAGGTGGCCAGCCGCCAGGACCGCGGCGGGGCGGATGTGTCGCGCGAGGGGGTGCAGCGCGACCTCTTGCCGCTGATCGAGGGCACGACGGTGTCGACCAAGTACGGCGCGGTCAAAACCGACCATGTCCTGTTCATCGCCTCGGGCGCGTTCCACGTCGCCAAGCCGTCGGACCTGCTGCCGGAACTGCAAGGGCGTCTGCCGATCCGTGTCGAGCTCAAGGCCCTGACCCAGGAGGATTTCCGCCGAATCTTAAGCGAACCCGAAGCCAACCTGATCAGGCAGAACCAGGCCCTGATGGCGACCGAGGGCGTGACGCTGGAATTCGACGACGGCGCCATCGCGGCCATGGCCGAGGCCGCCGCCACGGTCAACGCCAAGGTCGAGAACATCGGTGCGCGCCGGCTGCACACCGTCATCGAGAAGGTGATGGAGGACCTGAGCTACACCGCCGCCGATCAGCATGGCCAGACGGTGACCATAGACGCGGCTTACGTGAAGGCGCGACTGGGCGAAATCGCCGGCGACGCCGACCTCAGCCGGTATATCCTTTAGAACATTGGGCGATCGCAATGCTCTAACTCTTTTTTTGACGCCTCATGTGCATCCAGAAAGTGCGAAGACGCTTCGCGGCGCTTTTTGGCATGAGGCCAGCCGCTACTGCCCGCCCGCCGGGTCGTATTCGCGGATGAAACCGTCGAAGGCGTCCTGGAGCATGTGGTTGTAGTGCTCGGTCAGCTGGCGGATGGCGTCGTCGCGCTGGCGCTGCATCTCGGCGGCGCTACCGTACATGCGGGCGCATAGCCAGGCATTGAAGCGCGCGGTCGCGAACGACATCGACGCCGCGACGCGGGGTCCCTGCGCGTCCTTGAGCTGGCTGTTGGCGATGTCGATAAAGGCGTCGACGCGCTGGCCGAAGTTCGGGTCTTCAATGTCTGCCATGAAACTCTCTCAACTCTTAAGGTCGGTATAGTGGTCGTACCAGTCGCCGAACAGGCGGGTGAATTCGTCGCTGAACATGGCGATGGCCTCGTCGCGACGCTCGGCCATGGCGGCAGAATTGCCGTGGCGCGCGCGGCAGAGGTGAGCGCAGTAGCGCGCCACGCCGTACATGGCCGCCATGGCGACCTTTTCACCCGGGGCTTCCTTCGCCTGGATGTTGCACAGTTCGATGTGCTCGGCAGCGCGCCGCAGGAAGTCCTGTTCCTCGTTGTCCGCCATGCCAGGCTCCCGGAAAAGTCCTGCCGATATCATGCCGTGCGCGCGCTGGCCAGCGTCTT
Source organism: uncultured Caulobacteraceae bacterium (assembly GCA_964474575.1). Taxonomy (GTDB): domain Bacteria; phylum Pseudomonadota; class Alphaproteobacteria; order Caulobacterales; family Caulobacteraceae; genus Asticcacaulis. Next base: position 51,361 of record CAYYTA010000091.1, read on the forward strand.
GATCAGGGCGGTGCCGGCCTTTTCGCACAGGGCGAAGACGGCCTCGAAGTCGGCCATGCCGCCGTAATAGGGATCGGGCACGTCCTTGTCGACGCCCAGCGCTTCCTTGAGGAACAGAGCGACCCGAGCCCTCGCGCCATTCGGCCGCATGCGTTCGAGATGACGGACATTGTCGCGATCGAGGCCGAGGATCAGGTCGAAGCGGTCGAAGTCGGCGAGAGTCACCTGGCGCGCTTCATGGTCATGGATGAAGACGCCGTGGCGTTCGGCGACCATGACCGAACGGCGGTCGGGCGCCTCGCCGGCATGCCAGGCGCCGCAGCCGGCGGAATCGATGACGAGGTCGAGTCCGGCCTGTTCGGCGGCGTGGCGCAGTGCGCCCCCGGCGATCGGTGAACGGCAGATATTGCCAAGGCAGACGAGAAGAACGGCAGTCATGTCCCGGGATTAGGGTTTCGTCTTGCCGCGGTCAAGAATCGTCCGTAAGGTTTTGCCGCAAATCGGAACGTGGTGTTCCATTCGGGGGTGAGACATGGACTTTGTTGCAGCGATCAAGAGCGGCTTCAGGAATATCTTCAAATACAACGGCCGGGCATCGCGTTCGGAATTCTGGTGGTTCCAGCTTTTTTCGGCCTTGAGTTTTGTCGGCGTCATGGTTGTTGACGCGGTTATTGCAGGTCTTTCCGGAAATTCGAGCCGTGATCACCCCAATATAGTCGCGGGCATATTCGCGATTATTTTCGGCCTGGCCTTTTTTGTCTATTTCATAGCCCTGTTCCTGGCCATACTCAGCCTGATCGTTCGCCGCCTCCACGATTCCGACAAGAGCGGCTGGTTCATCTTGCTGTCCTTCATTCCTTTCGGCGGCATCGTATTGCTGGTGTTCTACTGCCTGCCCGGAACGGCGGGGCCGAACCAGCATGGTCCCGATCCGTTGGGTTCCCCGCTCAACGTCGCCAGGACTTTCGAGTAGGACATGTCCGCGCCGCTGCCTGACATCGAAGCCTTCATCGACCGGCTGGCGGCGATTTCCGACCGTTATGCCAGAGTCCACGGTATCGATCGCGGCGGCGACTGGCACCTTCTGAAAATCCACGAGGAAATGGGCGAGCTGACCCAGGCCTACCTCGCCTTGACTGGGCGCTCGCGCCGCGATCCTGTCCGAGCGCGCCAGGAAGTGGCCCACGAAATGGCCGACGTGCTGTGCATGTTGCTGCTGATGGCGCGGGCGGAAGGCGTCGACCTCAATGCCGCCGTCAGCGAGAAATGGCTCAAATGGGAGCTGGTCTTAGCGGAGGACGCCGCCGGCGCATGACCGTCCTGACCACGGAACGCCTTGTCCTGACGCCGCAGGGGGCCGGCGATTACGATGCCTTGACGCGGCTGTGGGCCGATGCGGCCTTCACCGGCCAGATCGGCCTGCCGGTCATGTCGCCGGAAACGGTGTGGTTCCGGCTGCTGCGCGACATCGGCCACTGGCAGGTCTATGGTTACGGCAACTGGGCGATCCGCCGCCGCGGCGACGCCGCCTATCTCGGCAGCGCCGGCCTGTTCAACTATCGCCGCGAACTGGAGCCCGCCGTCGATATGCCCGAAGCCGGCTGGGGGCTCGACCCGGCGGCGCATGGCCGGGGCTTCGGCCGCGAGGCCTTGGCCGCCGTGCTCGACCATGCCGACCATGTCCTGAAGCTGGAGCGCGCCTTTTGCATCATCGGCGCCGGTAATGCGCCGTCGTTCAGGCTGGCCGCCAGCGCCGGCTTTACGGATGCGCGGCCCGCCGCCCATCACGGCGAGGTCCTGACCCTGCTGGAGCGCGCCAGGCCATGACAAAGCCTGATCCGAAACTGGTCGCTGCGCTGTTCGAGACGTTCGAGACCGACAGGCCCGAGCCCAAGACCGAACTCGACTTCGTCAATCCGTTCACCCTGCTGGTCGCCGTGGCGCTGTCGGCCCAGCCCACCGACTAGGCGGTCAACAAGGCGACCTAGACGCTGTTCATGATCGCCGACAACCCGCGGGCCATGCTCGACCTTGGCGAGGACCGGCTGATGGCCATGATCAGCTCGATCGGCCTTTACCGCAACAAGGCCAGGAACGTCATGGCCCTGTGCCGCATCCTGCTCGACAAATACGGCGGCCAGGTGCCGCTGAACCGCGCGGCCCTGATCGAACTGCCCGGCGTCGGCAACAAGACGGCGTCGGTGGTGCTCAACGAACTCAACATCGAGCCGGCCATCGCGGTCGACACCCACGTCTTCCGCGTTTCGCACCGGCTGGGACTGGCCGACGCCTCGGCGACCACGCCGGACAAGGTCGAGAAGCAGCTGATGCAGGTCATTCCGCAGAAGTGGCTGACCCGGGCGCATCACTGGCTGATCCTGCACGGCCGCTATGTCTGCATCGCGCGCAGACCCAGGTGCGACATCTGCATCGTCAACCACCTGTGCCCGCGGATCGGGTTGTAAGGCGGCGGATCGCCAGCAGGGTCGGGCACAGCCGCAGGTCCGGCTTCATCAGCGGGCGTTGGGTATCCCCGGACCACTGCAACTGCGGCCGCCACGGCAGGTCGTGCGGCAGGCGGATATCCGACGCCAGGCCGAGCGCCTCCAGCATCTTGATGAAGCGGTAGCCGGGGTCGCCCTGGCTGGCATATAGTCCCAGCCGCGCCGAGCCGGGAAAGGCATGGTGATTGTTGTGCCAGCTTTCGCCCATGGTCAGCCAGCCGAGCGCCTCTCCAAGCCCATGGATCTTTACATTTTTTCCCTGCACGCCGGCGCCGCGCAACTGCCAGTCGTCGTCGTGGGCCTGGTGCGCGAACCAGCCGATCAGCCAGTGGCCGGTGGAGGTCGCCGCCACCTGTGCGCACACGCCCCAGATCACCCAAGCCCAGCCGCCGATCAGCCCGAACACAATGACCCAAGGCAGATGGACCAGCAACGGGTTCTGCATCAGGCGATACCACGGATCACCGGCGACCTCGGCCTCGATGCGCAAAGCGGGCGGCCGGTCGAGCCGGAGGTCGCCATGCACCTGCCACGCGTAGTCGATCACCATCGGCCGGCGATGGGCGAGATAGGGATGGCAGTCCGGCTGGCGCTGCGCCCAGTCGCGCAGGTCGTGGGTGCGGATCAGGTCGAACGGTCCGCCCAGCCCGACCAGGCAGCCCATATAGACCAGGGCGCGCTCCAGCCATTTGGGGCAGGCGAAGCTCCTGTGGATCAGCCGGCGATGCATGCCGACGCTGTGGCCCAGCAGCAGCACGGCTAGCGATTTCATCACGCACAGCAGCACCGTGTCGATGCGCAGATACCAGGCGACGCCGGCCGCCGTCGCGGCATACATGGCCATCATGCCGAGTGACCTCAGAGGCGACCAGACGACCCGGCCGGCGACGGCATCGCCCGGATCGTCGGCCGCGATGCGATGGAGGTTGTCGAACGCCATTTCCCTCTCCGTCATTTCATTTAGCTAATTATCTAAATAACAAGATGAAGCGGGAGTCAATACGCTCTCCAAGCTTGCATGGGGAGGTGGCGCGGAGCAAAGCGAGGTGACGGAGGGGTCAGACTTCTGCGCAGAGGAACAGGTCTTCGCCGCGCGGCTCGATCTTGAGCGAGCGGATGCGCGCCACCGCCTCGCACAACTTCTCGTAGTTGAGCGGCTTGACCAGGTAATGCACCGCGCCCTTTTCGCGCGCCGCGACGACGTCGTCCTCGTGGTCCGAGCCGCTGAGGATCACCACCGGGATCGGTTTCAGCTCATCGCTGGCCTGGATGCGATTGAGCGTCGAGTCCCCGCCCATCATCGGCAAGTTGAGGTCGAGGAAAATCAGGTCCGGGCGTGGCGCCGTCTCGAAGCCGGCCTCGCGCTTCAGGAAGCGCAGGGCGTCCTCGCCGCTGGTCACCCAATGGCCGTCGAACTGCACGCGCGCCCGGTTGAGAAGCTCCGTGACCAGACGGATTTCGGCGGCGCTGTCCTCGACGAACAGCACCTGGGCGGTGGGCGCGGAACCGGAGTCAGGGACCTTGTCAGCCATCGGATCGCCTGCGTCTCGAGAGTTCGTGAAAACGGCGAGTTAAGCCATGCCCCGCGCAATTTTCAAGCGATTTCTGTTAAGGAAGGTTAATGCGCCTTGACGGGTGACTGAAGCGCCACGTCGACAGCATCCTTGAAGCGCATCAGGGCTTCGGGATCGTAGCCGAGGTAAAGGTCCGGCTCGATCAGCTCCAGTTCCATCAGGCAGAAACCGCCGTCGTCGTGCCTGACCATGTCGACGCGGGCATAGAGCAACCGGTCGGGTCCAACGTAACTGATGGCGGCGTCCGCCAGGGCGCGCGCGGCCTTGGGTGGGGTCTCGATGCGCAACCGTGCGTCGTAGTCGGGCTGGGAACGGAAATCGCCGGCCTTGGGCGTCTTCAGAACCGCGTGCGAGAACGCCCCGCCGAAATAGAGCAGGGACCATTCGCCCTCGCTCTGGATCGCCGGCATGAACGGCTGGATCATCGCCTCGTCTTGCGGCGGTCCGGATTTGCCTTCCAGCGCGTCGAAGGCCACGGGCTCACCCGCCCGCCACACCAGCGTATTCTTGGCCCCGGCCGAGACCACGGGCTTGAGCACCAGGGCGTCGCCGAAGTCGGCCTGCGCCGCCGCCAGCGCTTCCGGCGTCACGCGGTCGACGAACACCGTCGGGATGATGCGCACGCCGGCTTCGGCCAGATCCTTGAGGTAGCGTTTGTCGACGTTCCAGCCGACGATATCCGCCGGATTGAGCAGCCGCCCCGGTAGCGCCTTCAGCGCCGCGCGGAAATCGGCCGGCGCGTTGTGGTAGCCCCACGCCACCAGCGGCGTGACGAGATCGAAAGCCGCGGTCACCGGCTCGGACCACGGCTGGTCGTAAATCTCCACATTAAGGCCGGCCAACGCCTCGCGATAGCCATCCAGCACATAGGGCCAGCGGCCGTGGTGCGACGGATGGTCGGGATTGGGCGTGAGGAACAATATTCGCTTGCTCATGATGGCCTTATTGACCATAGGGAGGGCTTTGAGCAAGCCGCAAATCGCGAAGGCATAGATGACCACAAGCTACGATATCACCGCCGTCGGCCACGCCATCGTCGACGTTCTGGCGCCTGCCGACGATGCTTTCCTGAAAAGCCATGACCTGCACAAGGGCGCCATGACGCTGATCGATCAGCACCGTGCCCTCAGCCTGTCGAACGCCATGACGGACGGCGAGACCGCCTCTGGCGGCTCGGCCGGCAACACCATTGCCGGCGCGGCGTCGCTGGGCGCCAAATGCGCCTATATCGGCAAGGTGGCGCACGACGCGATGGGAGAGACCTTCGCCCGCGACCTGGTGCGCATGGGCGTCCATTTCACCACGCCGGTCCTGCACGACGACCCGACCCACACCGGCCGCTGCCTGATCAATGTCACGCCCGATGGCCAGCGCACCATGGCGACCTTTCTCGGCGCGGCGGCGCTGGTCGGGCCCGGCGACGTCGACGCCGACCTGATCCGCGCCTCGCAGATCGTCTACCTCGAAGGCTACCTGTTCGATACGCCGTCCGGTCGCGAAGCCTTCGCCCGCGCCGCCCAGGTCGCCCGCGCCGCCGGACGCAAGACCGCGATCACCCTGTCCGACACCTTTGTCGTCGACCGCTGGCGCGCCGATCTGCTGGCCTTCATCGGCCGCCACATCGACCTCGTCTTCGCCAACGAAGGAGAACTGATGGCGCTGTTCCAGACAGACGACGTGTTCAAGGCGGTCAAATACCTGAAGGGCCACGTCGATCTCGCCTTCATCACGCGCGGCGCGCACGGCTCGCTGTGCGTCAAGCAGGACCAGTTGCATGAGGTCGAGGCGGAGCCGGTGGATCAGGTTATCGATACCACGGGCGCCGGCGACCAGTACGCCGCTGGCGTGCTGTTCGGCCTGACCCGGGGGATGCACGTCGAGACCTGCGCCAGGCTCGGCCATCTGGCGGCGGCCGAGGTCATCGCCCACTTTGGACCGCGGCCGCAGGTCAGCCTGCGTGATCTGGCGGTCAAATCAGGCCTGATCTAGCTACGCCGCTTGAGCGCGACATAAAGCGCGCCCGTGCCGCCGTGGCGGGCGTGGGCCGGCGAAATCCCGGCGACGATGTGCGAAAGCTCCGGGTCGGCCAGCCATTCGGGTGCTTGGCGCTTCAACAGGCCGTCGCCGGCCACGCCCTTGCCGGTAATGACCAGGACCGCGCGATAGTCGTTGGCCCAGGCCTGCTGGACGAAGGTTTTCAGCCGCGCCTCGGCGGCCAGGGCGTTGAGGCCATGCAGGTCAAGGCGCGCCTCGATCGGGTCGCGTTCGCGCGTCAGGCGGCGTCTGCGGTTGGGCTCGATGGGATCGGGCGCGAAGCCGGCGGCCTGAACCAGGCGGAAGCCGGACTGGGGCTTGATCGCCTGGCCGAGGCGGAACGGGGTGAGGGGAACCGGTTTAGGTGTCTCGACGGTCATTGCGCCGACGTCCCTGACGACGACGGTTTCCACCTGAGGCTTGTCCGGGGAAGAGCGGTGCAGGGCGCGATGCGGCCTGACCGTGGCCGTGACCAGTGACCACAGCTGCGTATCCTCGTCTTTCCAACGGTATCGCGCCATGTTGAAAGCCAAAGGACGCGAAGGCGTCCTTGTCAAGCCATGAGAGGTGTTTCGATAGCCTTGTCGCTAATGGCCGGGGGTTGTACACTGGTGGCGCGAGCCGGGGTGACCTGGCGGCGCGAAGTGGAGCCGTGGCAGGGGATATGAACGGATTCGAACGACTGTTGGCAACGCTGTTGCTATGCCTGTCCGCCCTGGCGGGCCTTTCTGGCGCGGCAGCGGCCCGGGAGCCATCTTTTCCCGCCTACACGCTTGCAAATACCCAGGTTAGAATACTGCCTGTCACCGATAAGGGACGTCACTACGCGCTTTATATCGGCCTGCCCGACAGCTACGGCAAGGTACCGGGAAAGACCTATCCGGTGGTCTACGTAACGGACGGATACTGGGATTTCGCCAAGGTCGTGAGTATGGGCGGCTCACTCGCCTACGACCATGTCGTTCCGGAATTCATCACTGTTGGACTGAGCTATGCCGGCGACAATTCAAACTACGGCGATCTGCGGCGCTGGGAACTTTCCCCGGCTCCGTTCGGTGATGCGGGAGAGGCTTCCGGCCACGCTGCTGATTTCCTTCAGACTCTCAAAACGACCATTATACCCTTGGTGGATGCAGACTATGCGACAGACAGATCGTACCGTGTCCTGGCCGGTTCGTCGCTGGGTGGCCTCTTCACGCTGTACGCCATGCTCAACAGCCCCGATCTGTTTCAGGCCTATATCGCATCGAGTCCCGCGGTAACGGTCGATGACGACTGGCTCTTTCACTACGAGGCAGCTCAGCCGGCCGCACCGTCAGCCCTGCGCCTCTACATGACGATCGGCGGCAATGAATCGCCCGATTATCTCGAGGGCGTCATTCGTTTCAACCAGCGCATGGCAGCCCGCAGAGGCCACGGTTTCGATTACGGCTTCCATATTGTCGAGGACGAGCGGCACAGCAGCGCGACCTACGAATCCTACACGCGCGGCTTGCGTTTCGCCTTCATTCCGCGCGCGCCGGAAACGGGGCCGTCGCCAGGCAACTGAAATCAGAAATGCAGCTTCAAGGCCACCTGGACCATCGACTGGGTCTGGTGCGGGTTGGCAAGTTGCAGGGCGCGCGCCGGGTGCGTCGAGTCGGTCGCCACCGCTTCCACCGACAAATCGAGATGCGGCGTCACCGGCTCGATCCACGCCACCGTGGCGGCATAGCCCTTGTCGGTATTGTCATCGACGGCGCGCATCGAATTGTCCTTGACGGCGAAATAGTCGAGGCGGCCGGTCAGGCGCATATTGTTGCCGAACCTGTGCGACACCAGCGCGTAGACGGAATCGAAGTCGGCGTCGATGGCCCAGGTCCCGTCGCCGAGGTTCCAGCCCATGCGGGTATGGCCGCGCATGTACTGTGCCAGCAATTCGGTGCCCGTGCCAAGCTGCGCCTGGTAACCCAGGTTCCAGAAGCGCGTTCCCCAGCCCCACTGCGCGTTGCGCACGGCGGTCGGGTCGGCCTGGTTGTTGTAATATTCGAGATTGAAAGCCATGGGCATCGGCGGGCGCCAGTCAAGGCGCGCATAGTAGCCAAGGCGGCCATCGACTTCATCATAGGGCCGGGTGGCCGGCGCCTGATAGTCCTCGAAGATGCGGTACCAGCCCTGATTGTCGCCCTTCGGCAAGGGCAGGGTGGTGTTCTCACCCGATGAAATGTCGTGCAGGGCCCAGCCGCGCCAGGCGAGGATCGTGCCGGCAGTGTCGTCTTTCTTGAAGCCCCCCAGCGTCAGGCCGAGCAGATGGTCGCCGAAATTGCGTTGGATGTTGGCTTCCAGGCCTTCGACGAGAACCTCCTCGCCGATCCAGCTGTTGATCGCCGACGGCGTCAGTGTCCGCGACGGCGTCCAGCCGGCGCCGTCGTGCTCCATCGACACCGGCGGAAAGAACTGGCCCAGCCGAAAGCTGTAGCGCAGGTTGGCCTTCGGCACCGGCTTCCACTTGATATAGGCTTCCTCGACGCCAAGCTCCTGGTCTGTGCCGGGCACGTCCTGAACGAGGACATAGGCGGTCAGGGTATCGGCCAGGCGCGGTTTCCACACCACCGCGGCCTGGGCGACATGCAGGCCGGAATCGCCATCGCCAAAGCGCAGCTTGCCAAAGCCCGCCTTGACCCAGGACGGCTCGCCGCCGGCCGCGACGGCGCGCGTGTCAAGCCAGGCGTTCCAGTTCTCGGGCGAAAACAGCTGCGCGGAGGCGTGCGCTGCTGCCGGCAGGCCACAGAAAAGAGCCGCGGTCAATACGACGCCCCGGTAAGAATCCTTCAGTCCCCGGATGATGGTCATCATGGTCAGATCGCCTTGCGCCCTCCGCGCACGTCAGCCTTGAACTCCGGTCCGAACAACGGCATCGCCGTCCTGGTGTCGGCGGCGCCGCTGAAGGATTCGAGATAGGGCACCAGCTGGTCGAACGGCATGGGACGGGCGATGCCGTAGCCCTGGGCCATGTCGCAGCCCATCGCCTGGAGCAGGGTGAACGACGCCGCCGTTTCGACGCCTTCGGCGCAGACGGTCATGCCAAGGCCGTGCGCCATGTCAATGGTCGAGCGCACCAGCAGTGCGTCGCGCTGGCCCGATTCGATCTCCATGATGAAGGAACGGTCGATCTTCAGCTCCTGGGCCGGGATCTGCTTGAGGTAGGCCAGCGACGACAGGCCGGTGCCGAAATCGTCGATCGAGATGTCCATGCCATGGTCGACGAAGCTGTTGATGGCGGCGAGACCGATGCGCGGATCCTCGATGACCGCCGTCTCGGTGATCTCAAGGCAGACGCGGCCCGAGGCCTCATCGCACCACGCAAGCGTCCTGGCGTTGAAGTCCTCATCCGACAGCAGGCGGCCGGAATAGTTGATCGAGAACTCGAGGTCGTGGCCCAGCGCCTTCAGCCGCGCCTGGTCGGCGAGGCAGGTTTGCAGCACCTGCTGCGTCAGGTCGCGGATGGCGCCCGTTTCCTCGGCGATGGCGACGAAGCGCTGCGGCGAGACGAAGCCGCGTTCGGCATGGTTCCAGCGGACGAGCGCCTCGGCGCCGGTGATCCGGCCCTCCCGGTAGTTGAACTTCGGCTGGTAATAGACCTGAAGCGCCTTCGACTGCAGGGCGGCATAGAGCTGGTCGGTAAGCAGCAGGGTGTCGGCCAGCTCGGAATAGATGCGCGGATCGAACAGGGCGATGCCGGTCTTGCCGGCGCGCGCCTGGTCAAGCGCGATGACGGCGCGTTCGATCATCTCATCGGGCGCAGGCCGGCCGCTGGCGACGTGATAGACGCCGAGGCTGACCATGACGTCCAGGCTCTGGTCATCGGTGACGCGGATGCGGCGGGCCAGGCGCGTGGCGATGGCGCGGGCCAGCGGCATCGCCTGATCGGCGTCACACGGCGCGATGCACAGGCCGAGCGTGTCGGCCGAAAGGCGGGCGATGAAGGCCTTCTCAAAAATGCGGGCCAGGATTTCCTGCAACCGCCCCATCAAAGCGTGGGCGTAGTTGACGCCCCACACGGCGCGGATATGGCTGTAGCGCTCGATGCCGATGCAGATGACGACCGCGCCCGCGTCGCCGCCCTTGAGGCCGGCGATATGGTCCTCGAACGCCGTCCGGTTGGGCAGTTCGGTCGGCAGGTCGGTCTTGGCCAGGCGGGTGATGTCGCGCTCGCGGTCCTCGATCGACACGGCCATGTCGTTGAAGGCGGAGGCGAGGTCGGCCATTTCGTCGCGCGTGTCGATGCGCACCTGGCCGGGGCGGCCGTCGCGCAGGGCAAAGGCCGCGTCCTTGAGCGCCTGGATCGGGCGGGTCAGCGACCGGGCGAGATAGAGCGAGGCCATGACCACGAAGCCCAGACCCAGCACGCCGATGCCGAGCAGGACGCTGAGCAGCGGCTGGTAGGCCTTCAGCGCATGGCTGAGCGGATAGCTGAGCAGCAACACGCTGCGCTGTTGATTGTCGAGGTTGTTGAGCGGCGTGGCCACCGCGATGACCGTGCCGGCGCGGCTGTCGACCATGCTGGCCGCCTGGCGGATCAGGCTCTGGTCGATGAAAAAGCTGAGCGAGGCAGGCTTGAAGTCCTTTGTCTGGTCTTCCGGCCCCTGCCACAGGCCGCCGTGGGTCTGGGTCAGGATCGAGGCCTTGAGCGCGATCGGCGACAGGACCTGGAGATTGCGCATTTCCGCGTCGTCGAGCTTCGAGGCGAAGACGACCCAGCCGAGGCGGTCGGGCGCCATGACCGGCGCGGCCACGGTCTGGTAGGGGTGGTTGTCGATGGCGACGATGCCGGTCACCGGGCCGAAGTCGTCCTTGCCGGCCAAGGCGCGCGACATGGCCTGGCCGAGAACGCCGCCATCGCCAGCCAGCGGCTTGCCGTCCTGGCCGATGATCAGGCCACTGTCCATTCGCACGCGGCCCTGCAGATTGTCGAAGGCCGACTGCACGGTGGCGGGATCCTGGGTGGCCAGGGCCGACTTGAAGCCGAAATCGCGCGTCACCAGCACGGCGTTGGTCTGCAGGTTGTCCGACTGGTCGGTCCAGATGCGTTTGTAGACGGACGCCTGGGCCTGGAGTTGCTGCTGGACCGAGGTGCGGGCATAGGAGACGACGGCGACATAGCACGCCATGGCGATGACCATCAGCGCCAGCGAGAACAGCCCGCCGAACATGACCGCCAGTTTGGTGCTCAGTCGCTTGAATGTCATTCTACGCTCCACTCAGTACGCCCCGCCCATGGGCATCATCTGATGCACCTTGACGGAAAAGGATTGCGCCGCGTTGCCCGCGGTCATGGTAAAGGCACGACCCGTCTCATGATCGGCGCCGTCCATCATCGGCTGCCATACCTTGAGGCTGCCGGCGCCTGCGGGCACGTTCTTCAGCACCACGCGGCCGTCGGCGCCGGTCGTGGCGTAGTACGGCGTGGCGACGATGCGGATATAGGCGGCCATCGAGTCGTGGATGTTGCAGCCCAGCGCCTCTGTACCGGCCCTGGTGAAGGTCACGGTGCGCGTCTTGCCGCCGCCATAGAGCGGCAGCTGGAACGGCTGGGTCGGCGAGAACGAATAGACGTGGTGGTTGACGCGGTCCTGGTTGGGGAAGTTCACTGTCGCGCCGACCGGCACGGCCAGGACATACGGGGCGAACTGGATGTTCTTCTGCGCCATGACGAAGGGCCCCGCCAGGGCCGAGGCCGGAATGGCCGCGCCGCCCGATGGCATGAAGGTCACGACGGCATCCTTGACCGGCTTGCCGGCGGCATCGCTGACGCTGACGCTGAGGTCGCCGGCCAGGGCGTGCGTCGCGGCAAGGGCAAGCCCCAGGCTGAGGAAAAGCAGTTTCATGCGGCCAGACTTACCAGAACAGTTATAAAACTCGGTTAAATTGCAGGCGGTGTGATTTGACTCGGCGAAAACCCGGCGGCATGTTGCCATTACTGTCAAAATTACCGGTCCTGCGTGCATGTTCAACGCTCGCGAGGCCAATCGGAGCAGGCGGCGATGTCTGTGTTAAGACTTAATGAATTCAGGGCTTTGCCGGGGAGGTTCGAGGCCCTGACGGCAAAAATGCGCGACATTTGTCTGCGAATTCGCCGACTTCCGGGCTGCGAACAGTGTGAACTTTTACTTAAGGTTTCCGATGGTGAAGACGCCGACGACTTGCTGGTCGTGCGCGAGGTCTGGACCAGCATCGAGGCGCACCAGGCCGCCGCCGCAATCGATCCGGCCGAGTTCGCCGAGGTCATGGCCTTGCTGTCCGATCGCCCGTCGGGGCGATATTACCAGGCGGTAACGACCTGACACTACCTCCTGCTGGGAAGGAGAACCACGCGCCCTCTTCGGATGCGTGGTGGTGGGGTTTCTTGCTTGAGGATCAGCTCCAACAAGCCCTTTCTTTCCCCAAAATCAACGCCTATACGAAGCCACCCTCCTATTGCGCAAAGAGTTCCCATGGCTAATTTCGCCAGTGACAACACCGCTCCGGTCCATTCCAGGGTTCTGGCGGCGCTCTCGGCCGTCAATGGCGGCAACGCACCGGCCTATGGCAACGATGCCGTCACCGCCGCCATGCAGGACGCCATGCGCGAAACTTTCCGCGCGCCGCAGGCCCGTGTCTTTCCGGTGTTCAATGGCTCGGCGTGCAACGGCCTGGCCCTGGCGCGCATGATTGCGCCCTACGAGTCCGTTCTTTGCCATCGCCAGGCCCACATCAACAATGACGAATGCGGTCTGCCGGAGTTCTACTCGGGCGGCAAGCTGGTCGCGCTCGACGGCGATCATGGCAAGATCTCCGCCGACGGCATCGAGGCCCTGGTCGAAAAGACCCTCATGCATGCGCCGCATACCTCGCGCATCCGGGCGATCAGCCTGACCCAGTCGACCGAGCTCGGCACGGTCTATACGCCGGCCGAGGTCCGGGCCATCTCGGTGGTATGCAGGGCCAACGGCCTTTACCTGCACATGGACGGGGCGCGCATCGCCAATGCGGTGGCGTCACTGGGTTGCCACCCGGCCGAAGTCACCTCGGAGGCCGGCGTCGATATTCTCTCCTTTGGGGGCACGAAAAACGGCGCCATGCTGGCCGAAGCCGCGGTCATCTTCAATCCGGCCCTGGCCGAGGACTTCGCCTATATTCACAAGCGCGCCGGACAGTTGCCATCCAAGGCGCGCTATGTCTCGGCCCAGCTTTCAGCCCTGTTGGCTGGTGATCTGTGGCTCGACAATGCCCGCGACGCCAACCGCATGGCGGCGATGCTGCGCGACGGTTTGATTGACCGGGACGGCGTGTCGCTGCTCCATCCGGTCGAGGCCAACGAGTTGTTCGTCACTCTGCCGAAGGCGTCCGCCGACCGGCTGTTCGCCGCGGGCCATGTCTTCTATCACTGGCCGAATGAAGGCGCCGACGCCTATCGTCTGGTCACCAGCTTCAGCACCACCGAAGCCGAGGTGGCGCAGTTCCTGGCGGACCTCAACTGATGTCGAAGACGACGCCCGGCACCCTGCTGTTGAGCAAGGCCGGTGTGGCCTTTGCGCTCCACCCTTATGACTACGATCCGGATGCGCCGCGCGTTGGCTTGCAGGCGGCCGAGGCCCTGGGCGTCGATCCGGCCCAGACCTTCAAGACGTTGATGGCCGAAGCGGATGGCAAACCGGTCTGTGTCGTCGTGCCTTCGCCCGAGGAAGTCAGCATGAAGAAGCTGGCCGCTCATTTCGGCGCCAAGGCCGCCCACATGATGAAGGCGCCCGACGCCGAACGCCTGACCGGATACAAGGTCGGCGGCATTTCGCCGTTCGGACAGAGGAAGCACGTTCCGACCGCCATCGACGAGACGGCGCAGCTTTATGACACCATCTACATCAATGCCGGCCAGCGCGGCCTGCTGCTGTCGATCACGCCCGAGGCCGCCGTGCGGGTGCTGGAAGCGGTGTTTGTGGACCTGATGGCGTAAATAACGATTTGACCGTGCTGGAACCCTACTTTACGTCCGCGTAAACGGGAACTTTCGCCATGAGCAAGGCCGACCGCTTCAGGCTGATCAACCTTTACCCGCCGATGATCGGCGCCGGCATCCGCGTGACCAGGATCGCGCCCGACTTCACCTGGTGCGATGTCGAGATGAAGCTCAGATGGTGGAACAGGAACGTCGTCGGCACCCAGTTCGGCGGCTCGCTCTACATGATGTGCGACCCGTTCTTCATGGCCATACTGATGACCAATCTCGGCAAGGATTACATCGTCTGGGACAAGGCGGCATCGATCCAGTTCCTCAGGCCGGGCCGCAGCCATGTTCGCGCCCATTTCCATATTCCGCCGGAAGAGATCGCTCGCGTGAAGGCCCTGGCCGACGCCAGCGGCAAGGTCGAGCCCGAATACGATGTCGATATCGTCGACACAAAAGGCGCGGTCGTCGCCCGCGTGCACAAGCTGCTCCATGTCCGGCGCAAGGATGCCAAACGCGGCAAGGTGTGATAGGCTTCCGAAAAACCGGGGGATTTCATGCGTAACGCCATCCTTGTCACCGTCTGCGTCGTCCTTTTGGGGCTGGCCGGCTGTGCGCCGCGCTTCACGCCGCCGATCCAGATCGAGCCCGCGCCTGCGCCCGCGCCGCCTCCGCCACCGAAGATCGCAGCGAAGCTTTACGACAAGGAGGCCGATGCCCTGGCCGCTTACCCCGAATTTGCGACCCGCAGCGGCGACGCCCTGACCGTCGGCTTTGACGGCAATCCGGTGGCGCGCTTCACCGACATCGGCAAGTCGTCCTGCGAAGGTTATGAGACGTGCTCGGTATGGAGCTTCGCCGGCCTGGTCGATATCGGCGGCATGCTCGATGCGGCGGTCATGCGCGACAATGGCGAGGACGTGCAATATGTCGTCATCGACCGCGCCGGACACGACATCTGGTTGTCCGGTCCATTTATGGCGTCGCCGGACGGGCGCTACATGGCGACCGGCCAGAATGATCTTAGCACCGGCGGTTATCTCGAAATTATCGATCTCGCCTCGCCTTGGCCCCACGTCTGGGCGCAATCGGCCGCGCCGTGCCAGCCGCAGGACTGGACGCCGGCGCATAATTTGAACCTGCTGTGCGATGACGGTTCCGGGCCAGTGAAGGCGACGGCCGCGCCGCAAGGCGACGGCGCGTGGGTCCTGACGCCGGGTACATGGCCGCCGCCGCAGCCTCAGGCGGCCGGAATCCGTGACGCCAACTCGGCGATGTGGGAGCACGACAACGGCTTTGAGCGATTGGTGACGCCATGATCCGCCGGGCCTTGCTGCTTGCCGTCATCCTCGCCTTGAGCGCCTGTGCGCCGCCGGCGTCCCAAGACGCCACAAGCAGCGCCGCATCGAAAGCGGCGACCGATGCGCGCACGCTCGAAGCCCAGGCGATGACTGCCCATCCCGGCTATGCCCGCCGCGCCGGCGATCAGTTGACCCTGATCATCAACGGCAAGGACGGCGTACGCCTGAGCGACGGCAACCGTTCTGGCTGCACGGCCATGGATGATTGCGCCGGCTGGACCTTCCGCGGCGTCGAACACCTGCAGTCGCTGACCGGGATCGATCCGTCCATCCTGGTGGCGCACGACGCCGGCGGCGAACGCACGCGCTACGCCTTTATCAGCGCCGATCCGGTGGTGACCTGGCTCGACGGCTGGCCGTCCGTATCGCCATCCGGGCAATACATTGTCTCCGCGACGGCCAGCGGCTCATTGGTTCTTTATGACTGGTCGACGCCGTCACCGCACACAATGTATGATTTCGGTCCGGACTGCGCCTTCCTCAAATGGACCTCGGACCGCGAGGCTCAGGTGCGCTGCGCCTATCCCGGTGGCAAGGCGACGCGCGCCTATATCGCCCTCTACGGCGACACCTGGCGGCTGAGTGACGACCAGGAGATCGACCCGAACGCCGCCGACATTGCGCCGGTGCCGGATTCCGGCCTGAAGAAGCGCGTTGCTCTGATCAGGGGCGCGCCGGGAAAGGCCGCCGATCCGGGTGAACTGAAGGCCCTCGGCCTCCAGCGTTTGGAGTGAGGCCATGCGTATCATTCCTGTCGCGGCCGCCATCCTCTCGCCTTGTGCCTGCCAACCTGCTCCACATGATCATACAGCATCCAGCGCAGACAATGTCTCCGCGTCCTTGACCGCTGACAAGGTGGCGTCAGTGATAAAGGGCCACAAACTGGAGGCGCAAGGCGACGCTTGAAGAAACGGCCATGAGTGACGCCTATCTCGCCCGGTTCGGCTATCTCAGCCTGGCGCCTTAAGGCATCGTCATGCCGCGCGCCGTGGCTTCGCGTGCGCCGATGCGGTCGATCCACGCCAGGATATTCGGCCGCGCCTGGACCATCGGCTCGACGTGATCCTTGACGCGGACGCGGTACTGCTGGATCCAAGGATAGATGGCCATATCGGCGATGGTGTATTCGTTTCCGGCGACATAGGGCGCCTCGCCGAGGCGTTTTTCCAGCACATCAAGCAGGCGGTGCACTTCCTTGGCATAGCGTTCGACGCCGGTGGGCGTGCGGCCCTTGTCGCTGACCACGAACCAGCCGAGCTGCCCCATCATGGGCCCCAGCCCGCCCATCTGCCACATCAGCCATTGCAAAGCCGTGTATCGGTCACGGCCCGAAAGCGCCAGGAACCGGCCATGCTTGTCGGCGAGATAGATCATCAGCGCGCCGGATTCGAAGATCGACAGCGGCCCGCCGTCGGCTTCGTCATCGACGATGGCCGGTATCTTGTTGTTGGGCGAGATCTTCAGGAAACCCGGGTTGAACTGCTCGTCCTTGCCAATGTCGACAGGATGGAATTCGTAGGGAATGCCCAGTTCCTCCAGCAGGATGAAGGCCTTGCGGCCGTTAGGCGTACCCCAGGAATAGAGATGGATCATGGCGTGCCTCCGTGTGCCGCGCCGAGATGGCCCCGGCCGCGCAAGGTTTCAATGCGCCTGTGACAAAAGTCTGCGGATAAGATGTCGTCAGCCATGATGCGTGCGGACATTGCCAGGAAGCATCGGCGTGTTACGGTCCCAGGACACACGGACGGACATGACTGATTCCCCTATCTTTGCCGATGTCTTTGGCGATCAATGGCAACGCCTGCCCGAGGCGCTGAAACGTCACTACGCCAATCGGCCGTTCTCACACGATGTGGTGAGCCACGAAGGCGCACTGACGATCACAATGTCTCCGTTGATGCGCCGGTTTCGCTGGCTGCTGCGGCTGTCGGGCCTGCTGGTGCCGTTCGAGGGCGTCGACGTTCCGGTGACGGTGTATACCCGTAGCGACCCGAAATCGAAGACCTATATCTTCGAGCGCCATTTTTTCCCGCAGGGCGGGCAGGAATACATCTTCCGTTCGGAGCTGGTGTGTGTGAAGCCGCATGTCGTCATCGAGTATTTCCGCTTCGGCGGCGGCTGGCGGGCGACCTACTGGTTCGAAGGCGACAAGGTCATCATTCGCCATGATGGCTTCAACTGGCGTCTGTTCGGCCTGAATGTTCCTTTGCCGGGATGGCTGGATATCTTCTTCGGCCAGGGCGGCGCCTATGAGCAGGCGGTCAGCGACGACACCTACCGCATGGAAACGGGGCTCAACCACTTCATGCACGACGGCAAGCTGATGGGCTATGTCGGCACCTTTCGCATTACCGGGGTGACGCTTGCCGAATGAGGTCCTCATGGGTGAAGTCCTGATTTTGGGCGGCTACGGCAATTTCGGCAAGCGCATCGCGCGCGGCCTGGTCCGTCATGGCGTGCCGGTGATCGTCGCCGGCCGCGACGCGGACAAGGCGGCGGCGCTGGCGGCGGAAATCGGCGCACGTGCGCTGGCCTTCGATCTGCGTGGCGATTTGCCTGATGTGCTGAGGCGCGCGCGCCCGTCGGTCGTGGTCCACACCGCCGGCCCGTTCCAGGGCGCGGATTACGACGTGGCGCGCGCCTGTATTGCCGCGGGTGTCCATTATATCGACCTCGCCGATGGCCGCGATTTCGTGCGCGATGTCGTGACGCTTGATACGAAGGCTAAGGCCGCCGGTGTGACGATCATCAGCGGCGCCTCGACCGTGCCCGGCCTGTCGTCGGCGGTGATCGAGCATTTCAAGCCGGAATTCGCCACGACGGATGCGCTCGATTTCGGCATCTCGCCGGGCCAGAGGACCGAACGTGGCCTGGCCACTTTCCGAGCCATACTGTCCTATGCCGGCAAGCGCCTGAAGCCCTACCCTGGTCAGGCTGAGCCGTGGGGCTGGCTCGACCTGCACAGCCAGCTCTATCCGGTGTTCGGCCGGCGCTGGCTGTCGGCATGCGACATCCCCGATCTCGACCTGTTGCCCGCCGCCTATGGACTGAAACGCATCCGTTTCGGGGCGGGCATCGAACTGGCGCCGCTGATGTTCGTCATGACCGCCCTGGCGTGGCTGGTCAAGGCGGGGCTGCCGCTCGATCTCAAGCGGTTCGCGCCGGCGCTGAAAGGCGCGACCGACCTGTTCAACATCTTAGGCAGCGACGCCGGCGGCATGCACGTCACGCTCACCGGCACAGGCCATGACGGCCAACCCCTGACCAAAAGCTGGTTCATCGTGGCGGAGCAGGGGGACGGTCCGCAGATTCCGTGCATACCCGCTATTATCCTGGCCAGGCGACTGCATGAAAAAGACCCCGGCGTCGCTGCCGGGGCCTTTCCGTGTGTCGGTCTGGTCCGGCTCGGGGACTACCTGGAAGACCTCAAGCCATACGCCATTAAGACGTTCTCATAAGCTTGCGCTGAGGCGTTATGGTGCGGCGAAAACCGTTGGACGGCGAGACACGGAGCGGAGCGTACCTGAGTACGTGAGCACCGTATCGCAGCCGGACGTCGGTTTGCAGCCCACCGGAACGCCTCAGCCGCCGAGGAAGTCCGTCTTGCCGATGGGAACGCCCGAATGGCGCAGGATGGCGTAGGCCGTCGTGACGTGGAAGAACAGGTTGGGAATGGCGAAGTTGGTCAGGTAGTCGAGGCCGTTGAATTCGATGGTCCGGCTCGGGAATTTCAGCACGACCTCGCGGCTTTCAGCGCCGTCGAAGCTCGACTGCGGCACGGACGATACGAAATCGATGGTCTTCTGCAGGCGCTCGTGCAACTCGGCGAAGGTCTTTTCCTCGTCGGCATAGCTCGGGTTTTCGACGCCGCCGAGACGGGCGGCGATGCCCTTGGCGGTATCGGTCACGATCTGGACCTGGCGAACAAAGGGGAACATGTCGAGCGCCAGACGGGCATTGAGGACAGTCTCTTCCTTGACGTTCTTGTCGGTCGCCCAGGCTTCGGCCTTGCCGAGGATCGCCTTGAGGTTCTTGAGCGCGTTGAGCGTGATCGGAATCGCGGCGTGGTAGATGTCGATGCGGGTCAGCGTTGCCGTGTCGGCCATAGGATCCTCCCTGGGTATGGTGGGTGCGCGTCGCGCAAGCGGTATATGGGTGGCTTCTTTCTAATGGGAAGACCTCTGCTGCCTGATATAATCAAGATCGCCCAGGGCCGTCGCATTGCCGGGGTCGAGTTTCAGCGACTGGTTATAGGCAGCCTCGGCGTCATCGAGCCGGCCGAGGTCGATCAGGGCATAGCCCTCGCGGCGCAGAAGGGTCGCCTTGTCCTTGTCGCTCAAGGACGGATGCGCCGCCAGGAAGGCCGCGGCCGCGTCATAGGAATCCTGCGCCCGGCCAAGCATCGACAGGGTCGAGCTGATTTCGCTGGCCAGGGCCAGGCTGTCGGGCTCGTTCAACCTGGCGCGCTCATAGTCCTTGAGCGCCGCCTCGAAATCCTTGTGCTCGTACTCGATCCAGCCGATAACAAAGCTGATCGGTCCATAGGGCGGGGCGCCCTTGAGGGTGACCGTCACCTTGGCGGCCTCCGGAATATTGCCGAGCAGGCCACTGACCAGCAGAAGGTCGGCGGTCGAATCCGAATAGATGTTGATGGCGTCGCCGCACCGTTCGGCCGTGGGCGCCACGTCGGGCGAGCGCGCTTGCGCCGCACGCAGTTGCGGCATCAGCGCCTGGGCGGAAGCGATGTCGCCCTTGTTGAGCAGTTGCAGCGCCGTCAGGGCCAGCTCGTTGTCGGCCTTTTCCTGCGCTTGGTCATGCGTCCGGCAGGCGACGACCTGGTACTTGCCGGCCAGGGCGTCATCGACGGGGTCGGCCTGCGCCGCAGCCGCCGCCAGGATCGCCGCCGCAAAACCCAGCCCCGTGAATATCTTACGCATCTTGCCCCCTCCGACCGGTAATGCCGCCACCAAACCACAGAAGGGCAGGTGAGGCAACATCCGCTGCCGGGGCAAGGGGGACCGGCAAACGGAAAAAACCGGCGTTGCCGTTGAACCTTTGAGTGCGCCACCGTGATATATTATCCACCGACGTAACGGTGACGCCCCTTGAATTTCCAAACGTAACCATTATTGTTACAGTATGCGTTCAACCCTGTGAGAGGCTGCTCCCCATGAAATCGTTCCTTACGTCGCTTCTGGCCGCTTCGGCGCTCGCCCTGGCCGCCGTTTCCGCCCCGGCCTTCGCCGCCGATACCTATAAGCTCGACCCCAACCACACCGCCGTCGTCTTCACCTATGAGCATTTCGGCTTCTCGAACATGTCGGGCAAGTTCATGGACGCCGACGGCGCGGTCACGCTCGACGAAGCCAATCTGGCCAACTCGTCCGTTGAGGTGACCTTCGCCATCGACGGCGTCAACACGGGCGTGCCGGGCCTCGACACCCATCTGAAGAGCCCGGACTTTTTCGACGCCGCCAAGTTTCCGACCGCGACCTTCAAGAGCACCAAGGTCGAGCCGGTTTCCGCAACCGAGGCCACCGTCACCGGCGATCTGACGCTGCATGGCGTCACCAGGCCCGTCGTGCTCGACGTCAAGCTCAACAAGCTTTCGGACGACAAGGCCAAGGTCGGCTTCTCGGCCACCACGACCATCAAGCGCAGCGACTTCGGCGTTGACAAGTACGTGCCGGCGGTCAGCGACGACATCGCCATCGCCATCGATACCGAAGCCAAGAAGTAGTCCCAGGCAGAAAGGATTCGCATGTTATGGAAAACACTGGCCGTTACCGCCGCCCTGGCGGTCATGGCCGCGCCCGCCCTGGCGGCGGACGTCTATAGATTCGAATCCGATCATACCTCGGTGATCTTCACCTACCCACACTTCGGCCTGTCGCACCCTTCGGGCAAGATCATGGGCGCGGCAGGCACATTGGCCCTGGACTGGGATAACCCGGCCAACTGCATAGTCGATGTGTCGCTCGACATGACGACCATGACCACGGCCCTGCCGGTGTTCGACACCCTGCTGAAGGGCAAGGACTACTTTGATGTCACCGATTTCCCGCGGGCGACGTTCAGGAGCACCGGCGTCGAGCTGGTCCAGCCGGTTGCCAACGACCCGAGCGATCCCGATGGCAAGGTCCGGGAAGCCAAGGTCACCGGCGACATGACCATCCACGGCGTGACTCAGACGGTGGTCCTGGATGTGGTCTTCAACAAGAAGGCCTTCAACCCGGCCCTGTTCAAGACCGGCGTCGGCTTCTCGGCGACAGCGCACTTGAGCCGCAAGGCGTTCGGCCTCAGCCACTACGAGCCGTTCGTCGGCGACGACATCGACATCGACATCGAAGCGGAAGCCTATCCATAGGTAAACAAGACGCCCCTTCGCCACCGCGTTGAAGAACCGCACGAAACGTGAGCGCTTTGCGCGAGCGTTGAGATGTGGTGGAGGGGTTTCCTGCCTTATGGCAAACTCCTCATATGGAAAGCCTCATGACCAACCGCACACCCACCGTCTACATCCCCCACGGCGGCGGTCCCTGCTTCTTCATGCCGTGGAATCCGGCCGACATGTGGGGCAATATGGGCGCCTATCTCAAGCGCCTGCCCGCCGACATCGGTGAAACCCCGAAAGCGATCCTCGTCATTTCCGCCCATTGGGAAGAGGACGACTTCACCGTCCAGACCAAGCCCGCGCCCGGCCTGTTCTACGACTATTACGGCTTTCCGCCCAATACCTACGAATTGTCCTGGCCCGCGCCGGGCTCGCCGGACCTCGCCGCTCGCGTACAGCAACTGGCGGCCTCCGCCGGCATCACCGTCCGGACGGACGCCGAACGCGACTACGACCACGGCGTATTCATTCCGATGCTGATGGCGTGGCCCGAAGCCCGAATTCCCACCATCCAGCTCTCGCTGAAAAAGGGCCTCGACCCCGAAGCGCACCTGGCGCTTGGCCGCGCCCTGGCGCCCTTGCGTGAGGAAGGCGTGCTGATCCTGGGTTCGGGCATGAGCTACCACAACCTGCGCCGGCTGATGCAGCGCGACACCGAAGGCAGCATCCGCCACGTCTCGCATGATTTCGACGCCTGGTTGGCCGAAACCTTGAACGGCGACCGCAGTGGCATAGTCGGCTGGGAGTCCGCGCCCAATGCCCGCGCCTGCCATCCGCGCGAGGAACACCTCCTCCCGCTGATGGTCACGGCCGGCGCGGCGGGCGGCGATCCCGTGCGCCGCACCTATCACGAGGACAGCCTCGGTCCCACCGGCGTCGCCATCAGCGCGTTCCAGTTTGGGTGAAGTGAACCCTCCGGCGCCGCGCGCCACCTCTCCATGCCTTCGACAGGCAGGAGGGTTCCTTGTCGTCGACGATAGCTCTCCCTCCTCCCTATCGCTTGCGATGGGGACGTGGCGCGCAGCGCCGGAGGGGTCCTCGTCTTAATGACGCTTTGGCCGGAACTCGCGCCCGTTTGGCGGCAATCCGTCTGGCGGTTTTGCACTACATCGCCTAAATCCTGCCGCCATCGCGCACAGGGAGGCTTCGCATGTACGAACTGCATATCGGCAACAAGAACTACTCGTCGTGGTCGCTCAGGCCGTGGGTGCTGATGACGGCGCTCGGCATCCCCTTCACCGAGCGCCAGCACTGGTTCCAGCCCGACAATTCGGCCTTCACCGCCTTTTCGCCCACCGCCCTGGTCCCGGCCCTGGTCGATGGCGACCTGACGGTGTGGGATTCGCTGGCCATCGCCGAGTATGTCGCCGAAAGCCATCCGCAGGTCTGGCCGGACGCAAAGGCCGCGCGCGCCTGGGCGCGGTCGGCGGCGGCGGAGATGCATTCCGGCTTCTCGACCCTGCGCACCAGGTGCTCGATGAACCTCGGCATCCGCGTCAAGCTCAACGACACCCCGCCGGCCCTGCTGCGCGACCTTTCCCGCATCGACGCGCTATGGAACGACGGCTTCGACCGCTTTGGCGGACCCTATCTGGCCGGGGCCAGCTTCACCGCTGTGGACGCCTTCTTCGCCCCCGTCGCCTTCCGTGTCCAGACCTACGGCCTGGGTTTCCACCTGGGGACGGCGGCGCGCGCCTATGTCGATCGCCTGCTGGCCGAGCCGGCCATGCGCGACTGGTACGCGGCCGGTCTCGCCGAAACCGAGCGCGACCAGCCGCACGAAGCCGACCACGTCGCCTACGGGCGTATTATAGAAGATTTGAGAGCGGTTTAACGCTTGCCTTGAAATGTCATACAAAATAAGCTCCCAAAAAAAACGATCTGAAAAACGATCAGGGAGCTTATTCATGTCACGCCTGCTTGCTGTCAGCGCTCTGGCCCTGGCTCTCTCCGCCTTAGTTGCTTCAGGGGCCCACGCCGATACCGTCACCGCCACCTCGCCCAACGGGCGCATCGCCATTGCGGTCGACGCCGGCCAGGCCGGCCTGAGCTACAGCGTCAGCCTCGACGGCAAGGCGATCATCACCCCGTCGCCGCTCGGTCTCAATCTGGATATCGGCAGCCTTGGCGGGCCGGCGCAGCTTGTCGGGCAGCACGCCAATTCGGCCGACACCACATGGGCGCCGGTCGCCGGTAAGGCTTCACTGGTCCACGACCACTATAACGAAGTCAATCTGGCGCTTCAGGATGCCAAGGGGCTCAATTATCACATCATCGCCCGGGCCTATGACGACGGCGTGGCCTTGCGCTACGTCGTGCCGCAGCAGAATGGCATCGGCGAAGTCAAGGTGATGAGCGAGAACACCCAGGCCGATTTTGCTGCCGATTACGACTGCTGGGGCGCCAATATGGGCCGCTACGACACCAGCTTCGAAGCCGAATACGACATGGTGAAGGCGTCGAAGATTCACGATTTCAATGCCTATATGGCGCCGCTGGTGTGCAAGACCGGCGAAGGGCAGACGACCTTCGCCATCGCCGAGGCCGACGTGAAGGATTATCCCGGCATGTACCTGGCCGGACGCGGCGACGGCGGCGTCGGCGTGCGCGTGCAACTGCCGCCGCGCTTCGACAACGACCGCAATTTCCGCTTCCGCAACACGGTGGTAGCGAAGGTCGACATGACCCAGGGCAATCTGCGCACGCCGTGGCGGGTAATCATGATCGGCGATACGCCCGGCGTACTGACCCAGTCGGAACTGATCCCGACCCTGGCCGAGCCGTCGCAGGTCGCCGACACATCATGGATCAAGCCGGCCAAGACGGCGTGGGACTGGTGGAACGACTGGGCGCTCGACATCCCCAATGCCGGCATCAACACCGATAGCTACAAGGCCTTTGTCGACTTCTCGCACGACATGAAGCTTGACGACATCCTGATCGACGAAGGCTGGTCGGTGGGCAGCAGCGTCGAACCCAATCCGCAGGCCGATGTCACCAGGGCCGTTCCGGCCATCGACATGCCGGCCCTGCTCGCCTACGCCAAGTCGAAAGGCGTCGGCGTCTGGGTGTGGGTGCAGTGGCAGCAGCTCGACAACCAGATGGACGATGCGCTGGCGACCTATGAAAAGTGGGGCATCAAGGGCATCAAGGTCGACTTCATGAACCGCAACGACCAGGAAATGGTCGACTGGTATCACAAGCTCCTGGCCAAGGCGGCGGAGCACCACCTGATGGTCGACCTGCATGGTGCCTATCCGCCCAACGGCCTGGCGCGGACATACCCCAACTACATCACCCAGGAAGGCGTGCTCGGCGCCGAGAACAACAAATGGAGCTCGCGCATCACCGCGACCCACAACGTCACCTTGCCGTTCACCCGCATGATCCTCGGACCGATGGACTATACGCCGGGCGGCTTTCGTTCGCTGACCCCGGCCGACTTCAGGGCGCAACAGCGCTACCATGCCCCGTTCGTCCAGACGACGCGCGGCCAGGCGGTCGCCATGTATGTCGTCTACGATTCACCGTTCATGATGGTGTCGGACAGCCCGTCGGCCTACAGGAACGTGGACGGCACCTGGGCCGACGGCGCTGGATTCATCCAGCAGGTGCCGACGACCTGGGACGAGACGCGTGTGCTGCAAGGCGACATCGGCCAGTACATCGTCACGGCGCGCCGTTCAGGCGATACGTGGTATATCGGGGCCATGACCAATGAACAGGGCCGGACCGTCACTGTCCCGCTCGATTTCCTCTCACCAGGCCAGACCTACGCCTCAACGACCTGGCAGGACGGGGCCGATGTCAACCATCTCGACCGGACAGACAAGGGTGTGACAGCTTCGGACAGCCTGACCCTGACACTGGCCCCGTCCGGCGGCGCGGTCGCCTATTTCGAGCCGGCCAAGGTCACGGGTGGAAAGCCGAAGAAGAAGCATTAGGCTATTGTGCGCTGTTAACGCCGTAGCGAATCCGGACCCAGGGTCCTTGGACCCTGGTTAGGCGGCGCGGCCTTCGCCGCGGCGCATGCGCCAGAAGCGGATGGTGCGTTCGGCGGTTTCGCGCGGCAGGTCGGCATAGAGCTTGGCGTATTCGGTCGCCTTGCCCATGGCGTTTTCCGTCTCCGACAGCATGATCATGGCGTAGGTCAGGAACAGCGCCTTGTCGAGGCCGGCGGCCTTGCAGGCAATCGCCAAGGCGTCGATCTCGCGCTTCTCGACCAGCAGCTTGGCTGTCAGGAAGTCGATATCGGCCATCTGGGCCAAGGCGCACAGGAACCAGGTCGGGTTAGGATCGCGCATGTAGCGCGCCAGCAGTTGCGGCGTCAGCTTCTCGTTGCGGCGCAGGGCTTCGACATCGGCATTGATGCGCTCGTAGTCCTCGGGGAACGAGCCATAGGCGACGGCGATGCGGTTGCGGCCCTTGGTCATCGCCTGTTCGACCATGGCCGGGTCAAGCTTGGCGTTCTCGGCGATGATGCGCTCGCGCAGGCGCTGCTCGACGACGAAGTACATGTCGTTCATCAGGTCGGGCGGCAGGTCCTTGCGGTTGACGACGACTTCGTGCAGCGCAGGATTGGCATGGGCGCGCTTGACGACCTCTTCGTTCGATGCCCGCGACAGACGGGCGCCGTCATTGCTGAGCAGGGTATGCAAGGTGGTGTCGTCGCCACGGCGGACGATGACGCCCGAGACCTGTTCCGGCACGACATCGCGGCGCGACACGGCGCGCAGGTGGCCTTGCCCCTGGGTCTCGACGACGTGCATCAGGTCATCGACCGACAGGGCGGTCGAGCGCGTCAGGATCGGTTCGGCGACGCTGATCTCGTCGGTCGCCAGCTTGCGCAACAGGCCCAGCGGCGCGACCTTGGCGCCGGCGATCTGCTGGGCGATCTCGGCGCGGACGACGGTTTCCATGTCGGCCGACAGCTGGGTCAGGACCTGGTCGTAAAGCGCCATCTCGCCGCCGGACACATCCTCCGGGTGCGACATGAAGACATTGGTCACCTCGCGCAGAAGCTCGCGGCGCTTGCTGCTGGAAGGCTCGCGGGCGAGGTCGATAAGATCGGTCAGGTGGGACATAGTGGCTCTCAGGCGGGCGCTCTACGGGGTGTCGTCGTCGGTGGAGTCGTTGTCGGACGTATCGTTGTCGTCGCGGCTGTCGTCTTGGTGGTCGTCAGGGGTCTTCACGTCGGACAGCGGCGAAAGCAACGCGCCGCCTGCATTGGTGTCGACGGTGATCGGGTCGGGCTTCATGCCATATTCGCGGACCAGGCTGTAGAAGCGCGGCGCGTCGGCGGTGGAGGTATATTGCTCGCCGGGAATGAAGACGTGGTCGGTTTCCTGCGCCGCCAAAGGCTCGGCGGGTTCGGGCGCGGTGGCGAGGGCGGCCGCAGGTGGCGTTGCCGGCGCGGCAGGCTTGGCGGGGACGGCCTTGGCCGGCGAAGGTTTGGCCGGGGCGGGCGGCGGCGTGTTGGCGGCCTGCTGTTGCGCGGCTTGTTCCACGGCAGCCTGGGCGGCGCGGGCTTCGGCGATGCGGGCAGCGTAGGGGCTGGAGGCCGGAACCTGGTAATCGCCGGTATCGGCCGGAGCCAGCGCGGCCGCAGGCGGAGCCTGGATGGCGGCGACGGGCGAGGGAGCGGCGACAGGGGCGGGATCAGGCATCGGCTGGACCGCCGGAGCCGGCGCGGTCACGGCGTTGACACCGTCCACCGTGTCATCGTCCTCGGGCTCGATCTGTTGCGGCGGAGCGGGCGTATCGACATAGCGGCCAGTGGCGCGGCGTACCGGCGGGGCGGCGCGCTGGACGGGCGGAGACGCAGGCGCGACAAACGGCTGCGACCAGGGCTGGCTTGGCGGGGTCACGGTGGCGACCTGGACCGGCGGCTGAGGTTGCGGCGCGGGTTGTGCGGCTGACTGAGGCGCTGACGGATGCTTGCCCGACCAGTCCAGCGTGTGCGTGAAGGGATCGCCGACCTGGCCATAGGGCGAGGGCGGCACGGCATAGCTGCCGGTCGTTGTCTGGACGGTGGCCGTTGCCGGCGTCTTGCCCGACCAGGAAAGATAGGTGTCGCTGGCCGCCGCCGTATGCGCCGGCGCGCAGCCGGCCACGCAGGCAGCCGTCAACAGGGCGAGGCGGAGAGCAGACAGGGACATGGCTCGGCTTACAGGTTGCAACCCTGAAACCGTAAGCGATAGCGCTTAAGGAAGTGTTGAAAGCGGTAACGCTGGTTTGAAGAGGCTACCCTCAGCCGGCGGGGCGGCTGCCGAGAAGGCCGAACATGGCGCCTTGCGGATCGCGGGCCATGATCGCCCACATGCCACCCGGAACCTCCATCGGCGGCAGCTGGATCGCCCCGCCGGCTTCGGTGATGCGGGTGACGGCGGCGTCGATGTCGCCGGTCATGAAGTAGAACAGCCAGGCCTGTTGCGGCAGGGGATTGGTCATCATGCCGCCGGTCAGGACGCCATCGGCGGTGAAGGTGCGGTACTTGCCCATTGGCCCCATGTCCATGGTCTGGTCGACCTCCCAGCCGAAGCGGCCGGCATAGAAGGCGTAGGCCGCTTCCCAGTCGGAGGCGTGGCATTCGTTCCAGCCGCAGTGGCCTTCGGTGCCGGGCTTGTAGGGCTGGCTGGCGGCCTCGCTGGAGGCCGGCGTCATGACATAGATCATCGCGCCTTGCGGATCGGCGACCATGGCCATGCGGCCGACGCCGGGAAGATCGTTGGCCGGCCAGCAAACCTTGCCGCCGGCGGCTTCGAAGGCGGTGATTTCGGCATCGACATCGGCGACGTTGACGTAGGAGAACCAGGCGGGCGGCATGGCGGCGTCGGGCGCCTGCATCATGCCGCCGACGGGCTGGTCGCCGGCGTGGATCATGCGGTAATCCATGCCGGGCGTGGTGCCGGGCATGACGCTCCAGCCAACGACCTTCTCATAGAAGGCGATGGCGGCGTCGAGGTCGGATGTCATCAGTTCGTACCAGATGAAATGGC
Source organism: uncultured Caulobacteraceae bacterium (assembly GCA_964474575.1). Classification (GTDB taxonomy): domain Bacteria; phylum Pseudomonadota; class Alphaproteobacteria; order Caulobacterales; family Caulobacteraceae; genus Asticcacaulis. The sequence continues at coordinate 80,189 of CAYYTA010000091.1, forward strand.
TGGCCATGGAGCGTCTCCGGGGATGTGTTTGACGATAATGGGTACGCTGGACTGACAGGAGGCGGCAGTAATGGCGGGTTATGCGGCTTTGTAAAGGCGGGAAAATAAGTCGCACACCACCACGCGCATGAAGGATGCGCGCGCTCCCAAACGCTACGCGTTCAGGGAGGTATAAGAGGATTAAGGCTTCGGCATCAGGCCGGCGGCGATGGCGGCGCCATAGGCCTTCTGGACGAAGTCCATCATGGCGTTGGAGGAGGTCGAGCCCTGCTGGAAAGCCGGGATATCGTGGGCTTCGCGGGCGACGTCGCGCACCTTCATGGTCAGGGCCGTGTCGCCGCCGGTCGCTTCGAAGACCTTCAGCATCCAGCGCCGCGCCAGGTCCATGGCCTGGATCGAGGTCGGGTCGCCGGCTTCCATCAGTTGGCTGGCTTCGGCGTGCAGGCGCGGCCAGTCGGTGTCTGCATGGTCGATGCCCGTGTAACCGTTGCGGGCCAGGGTGGCGCGGTCGTCGTCGCTGAGGTGTCTGGCGGCGATGGCGTCATAGATCTCGCTGGCGGTGCGTTTGTCGCTCATGGTGGTCTCACGAGTGAGGAAAATGAGGTCGTCGGTCGACAGGCTGCCCTGCTGGGCCAGCTTGTGGCGGGCGGCGGCCAGCAGGCGCGCCGCGTGCCGGTCCTGGTCGAGGTCACGCTGCACCGCCTGTTCCTGGAAAGCGAGGAAGCCCGACAGATCGGATAGCTTACCCGACAGGATTTCAGCGATGCGGTTGAGGGGAAAGCCGAAGCTTTTCAAGGCGGCGATGCGGTGCAGGCGGGCGATCTGCTCGGGGCCGTAGACGCGCCAGTCAGCGCCTGTGCGCTCGGGGGTCACCAGGCCGTGCTGTTCGTAAAGCCGGAGCGCCTTGCGGCTGAGGCCGAGCCGGCGGCAGGTTTCGGCCAGGGTGAGGTAGGGGGTTGGCAAGGCGGTGTCCTTCGTATGCGCACCTCGTATCCACCTGGCCCCAGGGGCCAGCGCAAGGGGAAAATTTATCGAGACGAAAAAGACCCCTCCCGCGGCTTCGCCGCCACCTCCCCATCGCTCGGATAGGGAGGAGGGGGATAAACGGCGGCCGTAATTGTACACCCTCCACTTTGCAAGCGCAGCGCAGCGGGGTGCCGAGCAAGCGAAGACCGAAGGCTGAAGCGAGTCGAGGCTGAGGGGGCAGTGTTGACCGGGGATGGCACCTCCGTCACTTCGCTGCGCCTAGCGCCACCTCCTTCGCTGACGCAGGGGGGGAAGACTACCCCGCCAAAGCCTCGCGCTTTTCTTCCAGTTCGAGCCATTCCATTTCGCCGGCGTCGAGCTGGGCGCGGGTGGCGTCGAGCTTTGTCATGGCGGCGTCGAAGGCCTTCGGATCGCGGCTGTAGAGGCCCGGGTCCTCCAGCGTCTTTTCCAGCCTCTTGATCTCGGCCGACCATTGCGGCATCAGCATATTCAGGTCGTCGAGGCGCTTCTGGTCCTTGTAGCTGAGCTTTTTCGGCGCTGTCTTCGATACAACCGGGGCGGCTGGTTTCGCGCCCATCTTGGCCATTTCGCGGCGTGAGATATCCGCGAAGAAGTCCGGGTTCTGGCGGATGAAATCCTGCCAGCCGCCGGGCGTCTCGGCAGCGTCGCCCCGGCCGTTGAGCGCGAGCGTCGAGGTCGCCAACCGGTCGACGAAATCGCGGTCGTGGCTGACCAGGATCAGGGTACCGTCGTAATCGGCCAGCATGTCTTCCAGCAGGTCGAGCGTATCCATGTCGAGGTCGTTGGTCGGTTCGTCGAGGACCAGCAGGTTGGTCGCCCTGGCCAGGGCGCGGGCCAGTTGCAGGCGATTGCGCTCGCCGCCCGACAGCGACTTGACCGGCTGGCGCAGCTGCTTCTCGCGGAACAGGAAATCCTTGGCGTAGGCGGCGACGTGGCGCGGCTGTCCGCGCACCAGGATCGAGTCCGAGCCGGAATTGGCCAGCACGTCCCACAGCGTCTCCTCTCCTTTCAACGCATCCCGGCCCTGGTCGAGATAGGCGACGTCGAGATTGGTGCCGAGCTTGATCTCGCCGCTGTCGGCGCTGGCCTGACCGATGAGTAGCTTGACCAGGGTCGACTTGCCGGCGCCGTTGGGACCGACAATGGCCAGCCGGTCACCGCGCAGGATGCGGGTGGAGAATTTCTTCAGGATGGTCTTGTCGCCGAAAGCCTTCGACACGCCCTTCAGTTCGGCGACCAGCTTGCCGGAAACGCCGCCGCTGTCGATCGTCATTTCCATGGGCTTGTCCATGGCCTTCATGCGCGCGGCGTGGTCGGCGCGCATGGCCTGAAGCCGGGCGGCGCGGCCCTCGTTGCGCGTGCGCTGGGCAGTGATCGAGCGGTAGAAGGTATAGGTTTCGCGCTCGATCGCCTTTTCGAGGCGGCGCAAGGATTCGGCGGTCTCGGCCTGGATGCGCGCCTGCCATTCCTCGAAGCCGGCATAGCCTTCGTCGCGCTTGAGGACGCGACGGTCGTAGAGCCAGAAGCAGGCCTTGGTCGTGCGTTCCAGGAAGGTGCGGTCGTGGCTGACGATCAGGGCGGCGCCGCGGAAAGACCGCAGGCGGTCTTCCAGGGTTTCGATGGCGAAGATGTCGAGGTGGTTGGTCGGTTCGTCGAGGAACAGCAGGTCGGGGTCTTCGGCGAAGGCTTTTGCCAGGGCGGCGCGGCGCTTCTCGCCGCCGGACATAGACCCAGTCGGGCCTTTTGAGTCAATCCCGAAGGCGGCCAGTTCCGCCTCTGCGGTATAGGTCTCCGCCCCGCCCGACGTAACCCAGTCGAGGATGGTCGCGCCCGTGGGTTCCGGTTCCTGCAAGACAAAGGCAAAACGCAGGCCCTGCTGGACGTAGCGCTCGCCGGAATCGGGCTCGATCAGACCGGCCAGCATGCGCATCAGGGTCGACTTGCCGGCGCCATTGCGGCCGACCAGGCAGGCGCGGACGCGCGGCTCGAGCGCGATGTCGACGCCGTCGAACAGCGGCACGGGGCCGTCCATCAGGCGGACGTCCTTGAGGGCAATGACAGGGGCTTTGGCGTTCATGGGCGGGGGTGTAACGTTTGAGGCGGCAAAGGCAAAGGATTTTCGCGGATTCTATATAAATATATAGCAGTATATGAAATATATGTTATACATCGGTATACATTGTTATAAAGGGTCGAATCATGGATCCCGTCAAAAATCCCTTTGTGCCTGGCGCCGGATCGCAACCTCCCGAACTGGCAGGTCGTGATCAGATTTTATATGACGCTGCTGTTGCCATTCAGCGCGCCCTGGCGGGTAAAAATGCCCAGTCGCAGATTTTGCTGGGACTGCGAGGCGTGGGCAAGACTGTCCTGCTGAACCAGATTGAGAAGATCGCGGAGCAGAAAGGCCATTTAACCTCCATTATCGAAGCGCCTGAGGACAAGCGCCTGACGGAATTGCTTTACCCTCGTATTGCGCAGACGCTTCGGAAATTGTCCCTGATGGAACAATCCAAAGCTGCGGCACATTCCGCCATGCGCGCCTTGCGCAGTTTTGCAGCGGTTTTCAAGGTCGAGTTTGGCGACATGTCCATTTCGGTTGACGCCGAACCCGGTGTTGCCGACAGCGGTAACCTGGAATTCGACCTTGCCGAGTTGTTTGTAAGGATTGGCGAAGCTGCCAGGACAGCCGGCAAAGGGTGGACGCTTCTCATTGATGAAATTCAATATATCAAGGAGATGGATTATGCCGCGTTGATCGTGGCTATCCACAGAGTCAACCAGCTTGGCCTTCCCGTCTTGTTCTTCGGCGCGGGACTGCCGCAGGTTGCGGCGCTGTCGGGCGATGCAAAATCGTATGCCGAGCGGCTGTTTGCCTACCCGTCGGTCGGCGCGCTCGATAAAAAATCGGCGGAACACGCCATTCGGGTTCCCATCGAGGAGGAAGGCGAGACCATAAACGACGAGGCAATTAAAGCCATCATGTCCCAGACGCACGGATATCCATATTTCCTTCAGGAGTGGGGGTATCAGGCATGGAATGCAGCTGTTGTCTCGCCTATCGGCCTGGACGACGTCAATCGATCTTCAGATAGAGCGATTGCGAGATTGGACGATGGCTTCTTCAAGGTACGATTTGATCGCCTGACACCGGCCGAAAGGGAGTATGTTTGTACAATGGCTAAACTTGGCGACGGCCCATATCGATCGGGCGACATTGCCGACGCCATGAATCGCCCGGCCCAGAGATTGGGGCCCATGCGGGCGAGCATCATCAAAAAGGGGATGATATATAGCCCGTCTCACGGTGATATTGATTTTACAGTGCCATTGTTCGCCGATTATTTGCGCCGTCGCTGGATTAGACATTGATATTTGTGCAGGCTCTAAAACCCCTTGCCATCATCAAGACACATGCAGAGTCCCTTCTGGGAAACCAAGACGCTAGAGCAGATGAACGAACAGGAATGGGAAAGCCTGTGCGACGGCTGCGGGCTGTGCTGTCTGGTCCGTTTCGAGGACGAGGTCACCGGCGAAGTCATCCCGACGCGGGTCCACTGCAAGCTGTTCGACGGTGACGCCTGCCGCTGCACCGACTATGCCAACCGCAAAAAGTACGTGCCCGACTGCATCAAGCTCAAGCCCGGCAATATCGAGGACCTGCAATGGATGCCGCTTAGCTGCGCCTATCGCCGCCTGCACGAGGGCAAGCCGCTGCCGGCGTGGCACCACCTGATCACCGGCGACCGCGAGACCGTGCACCGGGCGGGGGTCAGCGTGCGCGGCCAGACGGTCAATGAAAAGAGCCTCGCCGACGTCGAGGATGCACTCGATTTCGCCGCCTGGGACCTGCTGGAGGACCGCAGCGACTGGCCGGCCGAGGACATCGACGCATGACGGTGACGACGCCAGAGGCTTTCCGGCGCATCAATGTCTGGCTGCATCAGGATTACGATGTGGAATCCGGCAGCCGTGAAGCGGCTGTCGAAGCCTATATTGGATCGTTGAAAGCAACCGAACTGCGCATCGTCGATGCTTATCTGGCGGAATTGCTGGACATAGAGGAAAACCGCATTGGCCTGAGAGACACGTGGCGCAAAATAAACGGGGATGTCGGCTTTCCCAGCACGAGGGCGGCGCTGAAGTTCTTTAGACATGTCCAGGCACAGGTTCGCGCCGCCCTTGGATGATTGCGTTGCCCTTCCCATGTTGCAGGGAAAGGGATCGTTCATCCGCCGTTCAGATGAACGCGCGCCCAATGGTTCGTACCCGGCCTTGACGGGGTGGGCCAGGGGTTTACCCGAAGGGAAGCGCAAAAACGGCTTCCCCACTCAGGAAGGTTATGTCCATGAAGAAACTTGCAGTCCTGCTCCTGGCCGGAGCCTTGCTGGTGCCACTGGCGGCATGCGACGATTACGACGACGGCGGCGGCCATTACCACCACCATCATGACCACGATGGCGGCGGCTGGGGCGGCCATCACGATCATGACGGCGATGGCGGCGGTCACCACCACGACCATTGAAGGATGAAGGGCGGGAGCGGAGACGGTCCCGCCCTATTTCCCTCTCGCATCCGCGAGACAATCCGCCTATAGGCTGCGGACATGTCCGAACCGCAGCGCCCGTTGCCCTTTCCCGAATTCGTCGCCCTGATCGCCAGCCTGATGGCGCTCGGCGCGCTCGGCATCGATTCCATGTTGCCCGCCTTGCCGGCGATCGGCCGGGACCTGCACGTCGCCGATGCCAACCACCTGCAATGGATCATCTCGATCTATTTCCTGGGCCTCGGCGTGGGCCAGCTCTTCTTTGGCGTGCTGTCGGACTGGCTGGGGCGCAAACGCGTGCTGCTGACCGGCGTCGTGTTCTATGTCATCTTCGCGCTCGCCGCGGGCCTGGTGCAGAATTTCACCGCCCTGCTGATCGTGCGCCTGCTGCAGGGGATCGCCGTTTCGACGACCGGTGTGGTGACGCGCTCGATCGTGCGCGATCTCTATGCCGGGCCGCGCATGGCCAAGGTGATGTCGATCAGCATCGTCGTCTTCCTGCTGGTGCCGATCCTGGCGCCCAACATGGGGCTGGCCATACTGACCTTCGCGCCGTGGCGGGCGATCTATCTCGTCATGGCCGGGCTAGGTGCGGCGACCGGTTTGTGGGGCTGGCTGCGCCTGCCCGAGACCCTGGCGCTGGACAAGCGTCACCGCCCCGACATAGGTCACATCCGCCGTGTCGCCTTCTTTGTCGTCACCGAGCCGGGGTCGCTGTTCTATACACTGGCTATCGCCTTCCTGTTTGGATCGCTGCTGGCCTACGTCTCCCTGATGCCGCAGATCTTCAGCGACGTGTTCCACAAGCCCGCCGTCATGCCGTTGGTTTTCGCGGCCTGCGCGTCGACCATGGGTGTGGGATCGATGGTCAATGCGTCTTTGGTCGAGCGGCTGGGCCTGAAGCGCATTTCGCACAGCGCCCTGACCGCGTTCCTTGTGATTACGCTGGTCCACCTGCTGTGGGCGAGGTTCGGCCATGAGGGTATTCTTAGCTTCATGGTCCTTCAGGCCCTGACCATGGGCGCGATGTCGCTGGCCTCGTCCAACTTCTCGGCCATCGCCATGGAAAAGGTCGGCCATGTCGCCGGCACAGCGGCATCCCTGCAGGGCGTGGCGCAGACGGTCGGCGCGGCCATCGTCTCCGGCCTTATCGGCCAGGGCTGGAACGGCGGTCTGTGGTTGCTGCCGCTGGGCGCGCTGTCGTGTGGGCTGATCGCCATGGGCCTGATCGCGGTCAGCGAAAAGGGACGGCTCTACCGGAACTAGTGGCAGCGCCCATCGCGACGGACACGATCTTCCATCCATTCCATGTCGTTGTCGCTGAGGCCGAAATGGTGGCCGGCCTCGTGGATCAGGATGTGCGCCACAAGGTCCTCCAGTGGCACGCCCGTCTCGGCCCATTCGTCAAGGATCGGCCGGCGGAACAGGTGGATCATCGGCGGCATGTCGCCCGTCATGCTTTCCAGCTCCGCCGGGCGGCCGCTGTAGAGCCCGGTCAGTTCGAAGCCATCCTCGATGCCCAATTGGTCGAGCAGTTCGTCCGGCGGAAAATCCTCGACCACCAGCACCACGCCGCGCAAGTGACCGGCGAACGGCTCGGGCAGGCGGTGCATAGCCGATCTGGCAATCGCCTCGATGTCGCCCAAGGTAGGCGCCGGGCCGAATGGCATTAAGCCTCTTGGTCCTCGGACAGGCCCATGATGTGGAAGCCGGCGTCGACGTGGACGACTTCGCCGGTGGTTGAAAGACCGAGATCCGAGCACAGCCACAAGGCGGCGCCAGCGACCCCCTCCATTGAGGTCGCCTCCTTCATGGCCGAGAACTGGCCCGACTTGGCATGCAGGCCGCGGCCGCCGGAAATGCCGGCCAGGCTCAGCGTTCGCATGGCGCCGGCCGAGATGGCGTTGGCGCGGATGCCCTTGGGGCCAAGGTCGCGGGCGATATAGCGGGTGGAAGCCTCCAGCGCCGCCTTGGCGACGCCCATGGTGTTGTAGTTGGGGATGACCCGTTCCGAACCGAGATAGGTCAGCGTCACCAGTGAGCCGCCGTTGGGCATGATCTCCGCCGCGCGGCGCGACACGTCGACGAAGGAGAAGGCCGACACGTTCATGGCCAGCAGGAAGCCTTCGCGCGTCGTGTTGTCGACGAACGAGCCCTGAAGCTCGTTCTTGTTGGCGAAGGCGATCGAGTGGACGACAAAGTCGAGCGCGCCGTAGTCGGCCTTGAGCTTCTCGAACAGGGCGTCCATCGAGGCGTCGCTGGTGACGTCGGCTTCGATCAGTTTGGTGACGCCGATCGACTCGGCCAGCGGTCCGACGCGGCGCAGCAGGCTTTCGCCCATGTAGGAAAAGGCCATCTGCGCGCCTTGCGCGGCCAGTTGCGACGCGATGCCCCAGGCGATCGACTTGTCATTGGCCACGCCCATGACCAGGCCCTTCTTGCCCTTCATCAGCTCGCCCTTGGGGAAGTTCCAGCTGTCCTCGGCCATGCGTGTCATCCTTGCAAAAATTTCTTACGCCTCATGCCAAAATACGTTTCTGGCCAAAATACATTTCTGGCCAAAAAGTGCGAAGACGCTTCGCGGCACTTTTTGGCATGAGGCTTGGATCGCGCGGTTTGAGCAAATAACGCGGGTAAAGGCAAGCCCTTAGGCGGCAGCCGTGGCCTCGGCCGGCGGGCGTTTGCGCCCGGGGAAGACCAGCAGGAACAGCGCCAGGGCCAGTCCGTAGTCGTGCAGGACGGTGCTGGTGCGCTGGATGATCAGCGCGGTATTGGCGTCGGCGTGGTGCAGCCACGCCCAGTTCGACGCCAGGCTGATGAAACGTTCCGCGATATAGGGCAGGCACAGGGATCCGGTCAGGCCGATGTCGTGCAGGCGGTTGAAACTGGCGACGATCAGCGGCAGCAGGAGCAGGTCGAAGGCGATATAGACGGCGATCATCCAGCCGACCGAGGTCAGGTCGCCGCCCAGCTTTTCGACAACGCTCGGGCCGTAATAGACGACGAGGTAGCGCAGTTCGAAAATGGCCAGGATCGGCAGGGCGATCAGGGCGTAGGACCAGCGCGACAGCCGCCCGCTCAAGCCGATGATGCTGCGAAAATCGTTCATGTCACCCCCCTCGGATCTTTTCGGCAGGGTGTGCACGGATGCGGCATTTTGTAAAGCCGGCTCGCCTTAGAGGTCTTGCTGGGACAAGATGATCGAGCCGTTGGTGCCGCCGAAGCCGAACGAGTTCGACATGGCCGTACCGATCGGGCCGTCGTGGCGTCTCCGCAGGATCGGCATGCCGTCGAACGCCGGATCGAGGTTGTCGATATGGGCGCTTTCAGCGGCGAAACCGTTCTGCATCATCAGCAGGCAGTAGATGGCTTCCTGCGCGCCGGCCGCGCCGAGCGAGTGTCCGGTCAGCGACTTGGTCGAGGAGATGAGTGGCAGGTCGTTGCCGAAGGCGCCCCGCACCGCCGCCATTTCGCGGTCGTCACCGACCGGCGTCGAGGTGCCGTGCGGATTGAGATAGTCGATGCGCCGGCCGCCGGCCTGGGCCATGGCCAGTTTCATGCAGCGTTCCGCGCCTTCGCCCGACGGAGCGACCATGTCGTAGCCGTCGGAATTGGCGGCGTAACCCACCACTTCGGCGACGATGTTGGCGCCGCGCGCCCTGGCGCGTTCGTACTCTTCCAGCACGACCATGCCGGCGCCGCCGGCGATGACGAAGCCGTCGCGGTCCCTGTCATAGGCGCGCGAAGCGACGGACGGGCGATCGTTGTAACCGGTCGACATCGCGCCCATGGCGTCGAACAGGTCGGAAAGCGTCCAGTCGAGCTCCTCGGTGCCGCCGGCGAACATCACGTCCTGCTTGCCGAGCTGGATCTGCTCCGCCGCCGCGCCGATGCAGTGGACGGAGGTGGCGCAGGCCGAACTGATCGAATAGTTGATGCCCCTGATCTCGAACCAGGTGGCGAGGACTGCCGACGGCCCGGAACACATCGCCTTGGGCACGGCGAACGGCCCGATGCGCTTGGGTGAGTTCTTCTCGCGCGTGACGTCGGCGGCGGCCACGATGGCGCTGGTCGACGGGCCGCCGGCGCCGAAGATGATGCCGGTGCGCTCGTGCGAAATCTCGCTCTTGTCCAGGCCCGATGAAGCGATGGCCTGGTCCATGGCGATGTGGCCGTAGGCGAGGCCCGGCGACAGGAAGCGGGCGGCGCGGCGGTCGATCAACTGCGTCCAGTCGCCGATCGTCGGCGCGGCATGGACCTGGCACTTGAAGCCGAGGCGGGCATAGTCTTCCGCGAAGACGACGCCGGAGCGGGCCTGGCGCAGGCTTTCCGTCACCTCGGCGACCCCGGTCCCGATCGAGGAGACAATGCCCAAACCTGTGATCACGACTCTACGCATGCAATCGTTCGCTCTCGCCCCTGAAGTTTCTCGTACTTTGGCCGGCCCCTGAACGGGACGCTGTTAAACCAGGTCCTTGGCGTCGAACAACCCGACGCGCAGGCCCGACGCCTGATAGATAGTCTTGCCGTCGGCTTCGACAACCCCGTCGCCTATACCCATGATCAGCTTGCCGGACATCACCCGCTTCATGTCAATCTTGTAGACGACCTTCCTGACGGCGGGCGTCACCTGGCCGGCGAACTTGACCTCGCCGACGCCGAGCGCGCGGCCGCGGCCGGAAAAGCCGCGCCAGCCAAGGTAGAAGCCGACCAGCTGCCACATGGCGTCGAGGCCGAGGCAACCCGGCATGACGGGGTCGCCGATGAAATGGCAGCCGAAGAACCACAGGTCGGGATGGATGTCGAGTTCAGCTTCGATAAAGCCTTTGTGATGAGAACCGCCACTCTCGGTGATCGAAATGATGCGGTCGAACATCAGCATCGGCGGCGCCGGCAACTGGGCGTTGCCGGCGCCGAACATGTCACCGCGGCCGCAAGCCAGGAGATCATCATAACTGAAGGAAGACGGGCGAACGATGGTTTCGGCGGTCATGGGTCGGGCAGACTCCGGCGCGGCGCGATCACGCGGCGTATAAGATCAGAAAGGATGCGTTACACGACGCCGCCCCGGGGCTCAACCTTTTTTACGCGGGCGAAAACCTAACGCCCGGAAGCGGCAAACGGGTCGGGACGGCGGCAGGCGGCTGCGTCCTGCGTCCCCCACAGGACGGACTGCGGCGCCCAGCCGGTGACCCCGCCGGCGGAAATCTTGCACCAGTCTTTCCTGCACTTGTCGAGACTGGCCAGGGCGCGCGGCCGCAGGACCGCCTTGACGGAAGCCTGGGCATTGGGGCCGTCGCGCATGTCGATGTCCGCACCCGACGGGCTGAGCACCGTCTTTTGCGCCTGCAGCATCGACTTGGCGACCCAGGCGACGCCGCCGTCCGGATCGCAGATCAGCCGCCAGTCGCGCGTTTCGGAAATGATCTGCACCGGCAGCGACTGGGCATGGTAGGTCCAGGCGATGGCGTTGTCCTTGCTGGGACCTGTGCGGGCATAGACCTCGTCCTTGCGCAGCATGGCCCAGCGCGGCACCTTCTGGCCTGACGGCGTATCGTAGACGGGATCGGCGGCGTGGGCGACGGGCGCCAGGGCCAAGGCGGCCCAAACCGCCCAAAATGCCGGCGTCCGGCCCTTTCCGGCTTGAAAAGGGCTGGCATTACGGCTTATGTCGTCGCCGGCGGCGGGCCGTGACGCCGACGTGCGGTCAAATCGCTTGCAGAACATGGGCTTGATCGGACGGCGAAAATGGGATGGGGCGAAATCCATCAATCCGCCGCAAACGGTTCAGATTTGGTTAAGGCCGGCTTAACGGGCGGGAAATTTCAATAGGTATGACTGCGAAACTGAAGGTCATTCTCACCGTCAAACTGCCTGAATCGGTCGAAACGCGCATGCGGGAACTGTTCGATACGACGCTGTGGTTCGAGATGACTCCAATGCCGCGCGACCAGTTGATGGCCGCGGCGCAGGCCTGCGATGTGCTGGTGACCTCGATCAACGATCGTCTGGATGCCGAATTCTTTGCCGCGGCGCCGGAACGCCTCAAGATGATCGCCAATTTCGGCGTCGGCTTCGAACACATCGACATCCAGGCCGCCGCCGACAAGGGGATCATTGTCACCAACACCCCGGGCGTGCTGACCGAGGACACGGCCGAAATGGCCATGGGCCTGATCCTCGCCGTGTCGCGGCGCTTCGTCGAAGGCGTTGGCATCGTGCAGAAGGGTGAATTCTCGGCCTGGTCGCCGACCTTCCTGCTCGGCCGGCGCATCTTCGGCAAGCGCCTCGGCATTGTCGGCATGGGGCGCATCGGCCAGGCTTTGGCGCGCCGCGCCCGCGCCTTCGGCATGAGCGTGCATTATCATAACCGCAAGCCGGTGTCGGCGCGCATTTCCGACGACCTTGGCGCCACCTACTGGGACGACCTCGACCAGATGCTGGCGCGCATGGACGTCATCTCGATCAATGCGCCGGGCGGGGCGGGGACGCACCACCTGCTCAGCGCCGACCGCCTGGCGCGGCTGCAACCGCACGCCATCCTGGTCAACACCGCGCGCGGCCAGATCGTCGATGAGGCGGCCCTGGTCGCCATGCTGCGCGACAAGCGCATCGCCGGCGTCGGCCTCGACGTCTATGAGCGTGAGCCGGCGATCAATCCGGAACTGATCGGCCTGCCCAACGCTATCCTGCTGCCGCACATGGCGTCGTCGACGATCGAGGCCCGCACCGACATGGGCGACCGGGTCATCCTCAACGTCAAGACCTTCCAGGACGGCCACCGTCCGCCCGACCGCGTCATTCCGGCGATGGTGTAGATTTCACGAAAAAGTCCTTCGCTTGACCTTACGGTCTTCGCTCAGTGTACTTTTCCGTGGGTTCATAAGGACGCGGCGCGGTTTGAGAAGGCTCGGCGCCGCGCCGCGATTTTTTGCACAAAAAGCGTGACAAGGCCCTTGCAAAGATTTCGGCCTTCCGTCTATAAGGCCACCTCCCTGACGGGGCTTAGGGCCCCGCAACGTTTTGAGCGGGCGTAGCTCAGGGGTAGAGCATCACCTTGCCAAGGTGAGGGTCGGGCGTTCGAATCGCCTCGCCCGCTCCAATTCCTTTCAATGTCACGATGTCGCGCGGGCTTGTTCCGCCCTGGCCGCGCGCTTGCGCGCCAGGCAGGCGTCGCGCTGTTCGACAAGGCGCGCAAGTTCCGCCTCGGTCCTGTCAAGGCCGTCTTTACCCAGTGCGGCAAAGGTCGATAACGGAGCGCCGCCGGTCAGCCGTTCGACCAGGTTGGCGAAGCCGTCGCGATCGGCTACGACGCGCCTGCGCACCGTCCATATATCCTCAACCGTCGTCGCCATCAGGTCCGGCCGGCCGACGTCCTCGAGCACGCCCTCGACCTTGAATGTGTTGGAGCCCAGCGCGACGAACGGGATGCCGGCCTTGAGCGCCAGGTAGACGCCATGATGCCGTCCGGTAACCAGCACACTTGCCTCGCGCAGGCGCGCCTCCATCTGGCTCCACGTCGTGTAGGCGTCCTTGGCCAGAAGCGGCAGGACCGTCGCTCCGCTGGCGGTTCGATAGGCGTCGAGCGCGGCGACCACATCCTCGCGGCGATGATGGCCGTCCGTCACCACGTCGCCGATCAGGTCGGCATCGGCATCGTCCGACTTCGCCGCCAGGAAGGAATCCGGCACCCGTCGCGCCTCCAGGCCCAGACTTCGCGCATAGGCCAGCGACCGCCCGTCGCGGACTGTGAAGTCACCCAGCCGTCCCAGCGTGTCGAGAAAGCTTTCCGACTGCTGGAACACAGCATTGACCAGGAAGGACGGCTTGCCTCTTTGCTGGGCAAGAGCGAGCAGGGCCAACAGCGGCCGGCCGGCGCCGTGGTGGATCGTGCCCTCGCCATTGACGACGACGGCATCGACATCGTCGATCCTTGCCACCACCGTTTCGTCGCGCGCCAGGTTGCCGAGCAGGTCGGCGTCCATCTCCGCCTTGTGGTGGTCGATCTCGCCGACAAACAGGCGGTGGACAACCTCATGTCCCGCCGCGCCCAGCATGCGCGCATGAGCGTCGGACACCCCCTGGCAGCCGACATGCCGGGTCGTGCCGGTATCATTGGCCAGCAGCAGCTTCATGGTCAAAAGGCCTTGGGCGAATCGAAGGCCGAGATGTGCAGGTTGTCGCGCGGCCGCGTCAGCGAAAGCGTCTCGACACCATGCCAGGTATGGTCGGTGCGAGCGAAGCAGAAGGCGGTATCGGGCAAATAGGACAGGCGGCGCACCGCATGAAATTCACCGGCGTCATCACGCCGGTAAATCGTGGTGCCGGCCTGGCTCATGCTGTCGTCGGCGGGGAGATAGGCCTGGGCCGTATAGACACGATTGGCGGCGTCGGGATGGGGCGTGATGCGATAACCATCGAAGTCGCGGCCGAGGCGCGCCGTTGGAAAGCACGGCACGTCCTTCAAGGGGTGGCCGTAGCGAGCGACAATATGCGGTTCGAGGTGGCTCAGGAAGGCGTCGCGCACCGGATTGCTGCGCATACATGCCGCAAAATCGGACCAGAAGTCGCGTTGGTCAGGGGGCAAGGTCGCCAGGCCCTCGTCGTTGAGCGGCAGGACGAGGCGTGAACTGGTCCCGTCCGGCCGGACGGCATCCTGATGCATCAGCGGCTGGTAGTGCCGGTCGTCGGGCAGGGCGTTTAGGATCGCCGCGTAACGCGCCGCCGAAAATGGCCGGAAGACCGTGAGCGGGAACGGCGTTTCATAGGTATCTCCCGCCGTGAGGGCGGCGTCGAGGTCGTGGGCGACATCAAGCGGATCGAACATGGCGGATATCTACATCGATCGGCGCGACTTTGCCAGCCGCCACCTTTATCGAGGCTCAGGCCGCCGCGCCGCGCTCCAGCGCCGGCCCGGGCGTGATCTCGAATTCCGCCATGTCGCCCGTCATGCGAATGGCCTTCAGCGTTGCGGCAATGGCCTCGCGCTCGGGGCAGGCAGCAAAGCCGAAGAACAGTACGCGCGTCGATTTGCGGACGCTGGCCAGGCATGTCTCCAGGCAGTCCACGCCGTTGTCGGCGTCGATGATAATCAGGTCGGGATGACGGAAGAACGGCTTCTCCCAGATGTCGCCGTCGCCTTGGGACACGACACATGGAAGGCTGGCGAGATCGAGGCTGTCGAATTCGCGAATCAATCCGACGGGATCGGCGTCCTCCGGCGCGACGGCAAAGACCAGGCCGGCCGGATTGGCACACGCCCACGCCGTGCGGATATCGACGCCGTAGAGCAGCACAACGCCGGCCTCACGCAGGCATTTGATATAGCGGATTGTTTCCAGTTCCGACATCGGCAGCCGGCTCAGCAACGGCGGCCGGCCTTTTGGCTTCAACTTGGCGGTATCCTCGCTGAAGTCGAGGAAATCGGGCACGCGCCGGGCCAGTTCGTCGAGTACGTCGCGGTGGTTCGGCCGGGCGGGCGGGCGTTCCGCCGCATCGGACGGACAGCCAAAGCCGCCACCATCCATATAGCGGCGGGCGATGAGTTCGTTGCCGTCGTGAACGGCCTCGCGGATGCGCTGCTTGAGCGCGATCGGCAGGTCGGGGCGGACAAGGTCGCGCGGCGCGGCCGTCGTCCGGTCGCGGCGCGCCGTCGCGACTTTTTCGAGATAGTGGTGCCGTTCCTCCACGCGCAAAGCACCAAGATGCAGGTTGACCAGCCGCTGGGCTTCGATCTGATAGGCGGCTTCGACGCTGACATTGGAAAACTCGGTGTCCGGATCCGGCAGGCCGGTCAGGTCGACCCCCGCGCGCAGCAGGGCCGTCGAGACGAGCCGCTTCGACCGGCGCGCATCGTCATAATCGATGCACTGGAAATCGCAGCGGCGGAAGATGCGTCTAAGCCGCTTGAGATGGCCGAGATAGTCGAGCCGGCCGTCTTCGAGCATTGCGGCGGCGAACGTCTCGAAGTTGCGCGTATCGAGTTGCCAGCCGCTCATCACGTTTTCGGTATAGCGTGACGTCAGCCAGCCAAGCTGCTCGCGCAACACGATAATAATCGTGACCGGCAGCGCCTCGAACAGCCCGGCCAGCAGCGCCAGTTCCTCCTCCGGCCGATCCATGAACAGGTTTTCCGCCGACAGGAACAGGGTCTCGGCCTGGCCGGCGGCTTCCTGCAGCTCGGCGCTGAATGCGGCGAGATCGTTCGTCTTGAGGTGGCGCAGAAGACTGAGATGACCGGAGGTTCGCGTCCGGTCGCGCAGGTTGGCGCGGGTGAATACCGATTCCGGGAACAGCACGCCGCGGGCCAGCAAGGCTGCGCGATTAGTGTCGAGATAGTTCTGCAACGATGTGCTGCCCGCCTTGGTCATACCGGCATGGAGGACGATCTTGGGCGGGAGATTCAGGGACATGAAGCCTTACGTCATCGGCCGGCGGGGCATCTAGAGCGCAATCCGATAAAGTGGAAACCACTTTTCGGATAAATTGCGCGACCAATAAAAAACTTAGAGCAGGCGTTTTAATTCCATCAAAACGCAGCCTGCTCTAAGTCTGCACGCCCAGGATGATCAGGTCAAGCTTCGCGTATATCAGTTGCTTTCGCTGAAGTTCCACGCCGGGCGCATGGCCGGCTCGACGGCATTCTCGCCGTATTGCGACAGAAAGCGCGAATAACGTTCGCTCGTGTCGATGTGGGCACCGGCCAGGGCGGTGCGCCGGTTGATCAGGTATTTCGCACTCGGTGCCGCCGAATGGTCGTCGCTGGACATGATCGTCGTCTTTCGTATTTGTGCCGGCCTTTTGAATACCTCCGCAGCCGGCAAGTTTGATATGGCAATGCGCAAATCGTTGCGCAAGAAACGGATAAGACTGGCTTTCGTACTGAAATTTTACGGCTTCACGGCTTAGGGTCGGCGGTGGGCGCGGGGATAATCCGGACGAGAATGAGCCATGGCCCTCAGACCTTACTGGAGCGGCAATATCCGCCTGTCATTGGTGTCGCTGCCGGTACATATCTATGCCGCGCTGAACCGCTCGCGCCAAATCGCTTTCCACGAGATTTACGAGCCGACCGGCGAACGCGTCCACCATCGTCTCTATGCCGGTGACAAGGAGGTCGAGCGCGATGACATCGTCAAAGGCTATGAAGTCGAGAAGGGCGAGTATGTCCTCATCGATCCCGACGATATCAAGGAACTGAAGATTCCATCGTCGAAGACGCTCGACATCGCCGAGTTCGTCGATGCCGGTTCGATCGACGCCGTCTATTATGAAAGTCCCTATTTTGTCGCGCCGGCGGCCAAGGGCGACCACGCCACCTTTGCCGTCATTCGCGACGCGTTGCGCGAAACCGCCAAGATCGGCGTCGGGCAACTGGCCATCGGTGGGCGCGAACGGCTGTGCGCCTTGAAGCCGTGCGGCACCGGTCTGCTGCTGGAGACCCTGCGCTATGAGGAGGAGATCAAGGACAGCGATCCCTATTTCGATACCATTCGCGACAGGAAGGCCGACAGCGAGGAGCTGGACCTCGCGAAGGAACTGATCAAGCGCAAGGTGGCGAAATTCGACCCCGGCAAATTCCATGATCATTACCAGACGGCGCTGCGCGAACTGATCGATGCCCGTGTCGAGCACCGCGAGCCGCGCGAGGTCGTCGAACAGCGGCCGGCCGCGAAGGTGGTCAATCTGATGGACGCGCTCAGGCAAAGCCTGAAACAACCGGATGCGGCGAACGAGGACAAGCCGGCGCCGAAGAAACGTAGAAAGGCGGGTTAAATGGCAGACAGTCTCGAACGCTATCGCCAGAAGCGCGATTTCACCAAGACCCAGGAGCCCGGTGGCACCTTAGGCAAGACCAAGGGTTTCCACTATCTTATCCAGAAGCATGCGGCGACGCGGCTGCACTACGATTTCCGGCTGGAACTGGACGGCGTGCTGAAGTCGTGGGCGGTCACCAAGGGGCCGAGCCTCGATCCCGGCGACCGGCGTTTGGCCGTCGAGGTCGAGGACCATCCCGTCAAGTATGGCAGCTTCGAAGGCACCATACCGAAAGGTCAGTACGGCGGCGGGACGGTGATGCTGTGGGACCAGGGCACCTGGGAACCCATCGGCGACCCTCACGAGGGTCTGAAAAAGGGCGATCTCAAGTTCCGCCTGCACGGCGAACGCCTGACCGGCGAATGGGCGCTGGTGCGGATGAAGCCGCGCGATGAGGACCGTGAGCGTGGCCGCAACAACTGGCTGCTGATCAAGCATCGTGACGCGATGGCGCATGACGGCGACCGTGACCAATTGCTGGCCGATAACATGACCTCGATTGTCAGCGGCCGCACCATGGATGAAATCGCTGCCGCGCCCGGCAGGGTGTGGTCAGGCGGCAAGGCGCACAAGACGGATGAGCAGCACGAACTCGACCTGAAGCCTGTGCCCGAGCCGCGTAAAAAAAAAGGCTGAGCCTTGGTTTCATTGAGCCCGAACTGGCCACTCTGGCCGATGAAACGCCGCAAGGTCCGGAGTGGGTGCATGAGCTGAAGTTCGACGGCTATCGCACCCTGGCCCTGATCGAGAGCGGTGAGGTACGCATGATGACGCGCACCGGTCTTGACTGGACGGAGCGCTTCGCTGCCCTGGCGAAAAGGCTGGCGGCGATCGGCGTGACAGCGATCCTCGACGGTGAGATCGTTGCTCTCAATGACCAGGGCGCTTCGAGTTTCACCTTCCTCAAGAACGCGCTCGGCGCCGGCCGCAGCGAGGATTTGCAATATTACGTCTTCGACATGCTCCACCTCGACGGCGAGGACGTGCGATCATTGCCGCTGCTCAAACGCAAGGCGATGCTGAAGGCCCTGCTGGAGAGCCACGATTTCGAGGGTCGTATCAATTTCAGCGACCATTTCGGCGAGCAGAGCGGTTTCCTTGGCCAGGTATGCCGGCTGGGCCTCGAAGGCATTATCTCGAAACGCGCCGACGCGCCTTACCGCAGCGGGCGCAACAGGTCATGGCTCAAGGTCAAGTGCCACAAGCGCCAGGAGTTCGTTATCGGCGGGTTTCGCGAGCCGACCCATGCGGCGCGCGGCATCGGCGCCCTGATGCTCGGCTATTACGAGGAAGAAAAGCTGGTCTATGCCGGCAAGGTTGGCACCGGCTTCGACGGCGAAAGCTCGGTCGCCTTGCGCCGGCAGCTTGACAAACTGGTGCGCAAGACGCCGGCTTATGGCGAGGTGCCGCGCGAAATCCGGCGCGAGGCGATCTGGGTCGAGCCTGAGGTCGTGTGTGAGGTCGAGTTCACCGAATGGACGCCGGACGGCCGGCTGCGCCACCCGTCGTTCCAGGGCGTGCGCGAGGACAAGCCGGCCAGGCAGGTGGGCCGCGACCATGCCATGCACACGGACGCGATCGAAGGTAATAGAAACACCAAACGCGTCCGACCGGACGCCGGCGACGTTTCACCGCCCCCAAAAAGCGCAAGTTTGGGGGCGGCTTCTTCAGCCGTGAACGGACAAGATATGGAGGCTAAGGTGGAAGTCAAGGAAGCCAAGGCGAAGCCCGCCGCCAAAAATGACGGCAAGATCGACGTTGGGGGCATCGGCATTTCGCATCCGGACCGCGTCATTTATCCCGGCAGCGATATCACCAAGCTCGACCTGGCGCAGTATTACCTGAGTGTCGCCGACGCCATCCTGCCGTTTGTCGCCGGGCGGCCGCTGTCGATGGTGCGCTGCCCGGAAGGCGCTGGCGAGGCGTGCTTCTTCCAGCGTCACATGCCGCACGAAGCGCCGCACATCCTGTCGACCGGCATCAAGGTCAAGGGCCGCGACGAGGACTATATCATGATCCGCGACGTGAAGGGTCTGATCAGCCTTGTCCAGTGGGGCTGCATCGAGCTCCACCCCTGGGGCTGCCTGGCCGACCAGCCGGACCGGCCCGACCGCATGATCTTCGACCTCGATCCCGATCCGGAAGTGCCATGGTCAGGTGTCGTCGAAGGTGCGGCCGAGGTGCGCGACCGGATGACGGAACTGGGCTTGCAAAGCTTCCTCAAGACGACCGGCGGCAAGGGGCTTCATGTCGTCATTCCGATGCAACGCAGGTACGGCTGGGCGACCATCAAGGCCTTCGCCCGGGCCGTCGCCGAATCGATGGCGGGCGACAACCCCGATCGCTACATCGCCAATATGAGCAAGGAGAAACGCAAGGGGCGGATTTTCGTCGACTACTTGCGCAACGACCTGACCTCGACGGCGGTATCGGCATGGTCGGCGCGCGCACGGCCGGGCGCCACGGTGTCGACCTTGCTCGACTGGAGCGAGCTGTCGGTCGAGCTGAAGCCGTCGGCATTCACCATTGAGACGGTGCCGGAACGCCTGGCCGGTCAGAAGCGCGATCCGTGGGCGGAATTCCACGATAACCGGCAGGTCATCCGCAAAGAGTACCTCGAAGCCCTGAAGATCGTGGTGGAATAAGCAAGAAGCCCCTCCACCATCTTCGCTTCGATCGATGGTCACCTCCCCAAATTTCAAGAAAATTTGGGGAGGCATAGGGGGGCGATTTCTTATGCCTCCCTAAAATCGCAGGATTTTGGGGAGGGGGACCATTTGCCATTCTTGATGGCAAATGGTGGAGGAGTTTCTTGCTTTCCGCCTATTCCGCCGCCACGTGTGCCGGCGCGTTGAGCAAGGCGTCGCGCAGGGTGGTGAAGTCGATCGGCTTGGTCAGGTGCAGGTTGAAGCCGGCATCCAGCGCCCGCCTCTGGTCGATGTCGCGGCCGTAACCGGTCAGCGCTATGGCGTAGGTCGGGGCCAGCACCTTGTCCTCGCGAATCTGGCGGACGATCTGGTAGCCGTCCATGCCGGGCAGGCCGATGTCGCACAGGATGACCTCGGGATGGAAGCGCCGCGCCAGGTCGAGCCCCTCCTGGGCGTCGAAGGCCATCTCGACCTCGTGGCCTTCGTGGGTCAGCAGCATGCGCGCGCTTTCGGCCGCGTCGCGATTGTCCTCGATCAGCAGGATGCGACGGCGGGTGGTGTCGGCCGTGGCGGTATCGGCCTCCACGGTCGCCGCCTTCGTCGCGCCGGCGAGCAGCGGCAGGCGGATAGTGAAGCGGGCGCCGGTGTTCGGCCCGCGGCTCGACGCCTCGACCGTGCCGCCGTGCAGGCCGACCAGGCCGCGGACCAGGGCCAGGCCAAGGCCCAGCCCGCCGCGCGTGCGGTCCAGTCCCTGTTCCGCCTGGCGGAAGACGTCGAAGACGTGGCTCAGCATGTGCGGCTCGATGCCGATGCCGGTATCGGAGACGACAATACGGGCGAAACCAGCCTCGTCGGCCTCGGCGCGGACGGTGATCGTGCCGCCGGGATTGTTGAACTTCTGCGCATTGTGCAGAAGGTTGCCGATGACCTGGACCAGCCGCGTCGGATCGCCTTCGGTCCACAGCGGTTCCTCTGGCGCGCTCGCCTTCATCTTGATGCCGCGCGCGTCGGTGATATGGCGATAGTCCTCGACCGTCTGGCGGACGATGGCGGCAAGGTCGCAGCGATCGGTCCTGAGCAGGATCTTGCCATGGGCCAGGCGGGTGGCGTCGAGCAGGTCGTCGATCAGCCGGCCCATATGCTTGACCTGGCGGTCCATGGTATCGCGCACCTTGGCAAAGCGTGGATCGGCCGGCGGCAGCATCTTCTGCATCTGCAGGCAGTTGTAGATCGGGCCGAGCGGATTGCGCAGTTCGTGCGCCAGCATGCCGAGGAACTCGTCCTTGCGCCGGTCGGCTTCCCGGATCTGCTCCATCAGCATGACGTTCTCGAGCGCGACCCCCGCGCGGTGCGCCAGGTCGGCGGCCAGCGGGCTGATGCCGTCCTGCGCTGTTCGCCCGCCCAGCACCAGCACGCCCTGGACCTGACCCTGGAGGGTCAGGGGCAGGATCTGGGCATGGGCCATGGCGCCGCCAATGTGATCGTGGAACAGGCGCGGGCGCCCGTCGGCCATGACGCGATCGACCTGGGGCTCCAGCCGGTCGAGCGCCGCCGGCGATGCCGCGATTCCTTCGTCGGCGCTGGCCCATTCGATCTGGTCGGAGGCATTGTCACCCTTGAACCAGACCAGGGCTGCCTCGGCCATTTCCGGCACCGGCATCTGGACCAGGGTGCGCATGAAATCGTCGCGGCTTTGCGAGCGGGCAAGGCCCTCGCTGACCTGCGACAGGAAGGCGAAGTGGCGCGCCGTTTCCTCCGCCGCCTCGCGTCGCGCCCGGTCCTCGGCCTGCATCGCCGCCTGGCGGCGCATCTGCGACAGCTCGATGAAGACGCGCACCTTGGCCTTGAGCACCTCGGGCACCACCGGCGTCGGCATGAAGTCGACGGCGCCGGATTCGTAGCCCTGGATGACGTTCATTTCATCGGTGAAAGCGGTCAGGAAGATGATCGGCGTCGCCGCCGACTTCTTGCGCGCGCGGATCAGCGCCGCCGTCTCGAAGCCGTTCATGGTCGGCATGTTGACGTCGAGCAGGATGACGGCGAAGTCCTGCTTCAGCACCTTCTTCAGCGCTTCCTCGCCGGACGTTGCCGTCACCAGGTGCTGGCACATGTCCTCCAGGATGGTCTTGTAGACCAGCAGGTTGGCCGGGCGGTCATCGACCAGCAGGATGTGGCACGCGTCGGCGTCCGGATCCGTTGCCGGCCCGCCTTGCCCGTCGTGTCCGGTAGCCATGGTCTGGTGCTTCATTAGCGGTCGAGCCATGCCCTGAGCACCGTGATCATCTGTTCGCTGTCGACCGGCTTGGAGAGATAGTCCCAGGCTCCCGCTTCGATGCATTTCTCGCGGTCGCCCTTCATCGCCTTGGCGGTGACAGCGACGATGGGCAGGTTCTTGAGCCGCGAGACCTTGCGGATTTCCTGGATCGTCTCCATGCCGTCCATCTCGGGCATCATGATGTCCATCAGGACGATGTCGATGTCCTCGTCGTTCATCAGGATGTTGATCGCCTCGCGGCCTGAATCGGCCGAGACGATGTTCATGTGGTACTCCTCGAGCACGCTGGTCAGGGCAAAGATGTTGCGCGCGTCGTCGTCGACGATCAGCACCTTCTTGCCGACCAGGAGCTGGTTCGACTGACGCAGCGCGCCAAGCACCGTGCGGGCGTTGTCGCTGAGGCTGTCGAGGCTGCGATGGAGCGCGGTGGTGACCGAATCGAGCAGGCTTTCCGGCGAATGGACGCTGGCCACCGGATAGACCGCGCCCAGCCGCTTCATTGCCGCCTCATCGACGGCGATGTCGCCGTAGAGGAAGACGGGCGTGCGGCCCATGATGATGCCGTCCTTCTCGCTCTGGCGCATCAGTTCGCCGATGATGTCGCCGGCGTCGCCGCCGCCCAGGATGACCCCGTCGGTGTCCTGCTTGCGCAGCTTTTTCAGCGCGGCGGCGTTGTCGCTGGCGGCCGTGATCTTGATGCCCTCGGCGGACAGGATTTTTGTCAGCTGCTCGCGCCGCTTGCCGTCGGGCTCCACCAGCAGCAGGCTGCGGTTCTTGCGTCCGGCATAGTCGGCCAGGCTGGACATCAGTTGGTCGAGCGTATCGTGCTTCTGGATCGGCTTGGCGACGAAGGTACGCGCGCCCGAGGTCAGGGCCTGGTCACGGGCCTCGTCGGTCGAGATGATGCAGATCGGAATGTGCCGGGTGGCGAGATCGTTCTTCAGCCGTTCCATGACGCGCCAGCCCTGCATGTCGGGCAGGTGGATGTCGAGCAGGATGACGTCGGGGTGATAGTCGTGCGTCAGGGCCAGCGCCGCCGCGCCAAGCGAGGTGACCAGGCCCTTGAAGCCCTTTTCGCGCGCGGTTTCCAGCAATGAACGCGCGAAACCGAGGTCGTTCTCGACGATCAGGGCGACCGGATCGCCCGGCTGGATGAAGGCGCGGTCGTCACCGAGCTCGTTGGTGAGATGTCCGATTTCAGCCGCCGGTCCGGGCTCGATCTCGACAGGCGCGGCGGTCCTGGCCGTGGCGTCGGCCGAGGGGTCCGTGTGCTTGGGCACCAGCTTGAGTTCCGGCCGCGCGTCCAGCGCCTTCCTCACACGCTGGGCGTAGATCGCCGGCAGGTAGAGGGTGAAGGTCGAACCGCGACCGGGATTGGAAACGAGGCGGATTTCACCACCGAGCAGCCGAGCCAGTTCGCGCGAAATGGCGAGACCGAGACCCGTGCCGCCGTACTTGCGCGAAGTCGAACCGTCGGCCTGCTGGAAGGCCTCGAAAATGATCATCTGCTTGTCGGCGGCGATGCCGATGCCGGTGTCGGTGACGCTGAAGGCCAGCACTTCCGAGGCGCGATTGAGGTCCTCGTTGTCCGAAGCCCAGCCCGAGGTCACCGGCGCGATGTTCAGCGTGACCTGGCCGTGGTGGGTGAACTTGAAGGCGTTGGACAGAAGGTTCTTGATGATCTGCTGAAGGCGCTTGGCGTCGGTGAAGATCGAATTGGGCAAGCGCTGGTCGAAGCGAACGAAGAAGTCGACATTCTTCGATTCCGCCACGTGGTTGAAGGTGCGCGTGACATAGCCCTTGAGGTCGTCGAGGCGCAGTTCGCCCGACTCGACCACGACCGTGCCGGATTCGATCTTGCTGAGGTCGAGGATATCGTTGATCAGCATCAGGAGGTCGGTGCCGGACGAGTGGATCGTCTTGGCCGAGTCGGTCTGCTTGGGCGTCAGGTTGCCCTCGCCGTTCTTGGTCAGCTGGTCCGAGAGGATAAGCAACGAATTCAGCGGCGTGCGCCGTTCGTGTGACATGTTGGCCAGGAATTCGGACTTGTACTTCGAGGTCAGGGCCAACTGCTTGGCCTTGTCTTCCAGTTCCTGACGGGCCTGTTCGACCTCGGAGTTCTTGCGTTCGACCTCCTGGTTCTGCTGGGCCAGCAGGCGAGCTTTTTCCTGCAGCGCCTCGTTGGTTTCCTGCAGTTCCTCCTGCCGGGTCTGGAGTTGCTGCGCCAGGGACTGAGACTGGGTCAGCAGATCCTCGGTGCGCATATTGGCTTCGATGGTGTTGAGCACGATGCCGATCGATTCGGTGAGCTGGTCGAGCAGGCCCTGGTGCGACGGATTGAAGCCGTCGAACGACGCCAGTTCGAGTACGCCCTTGGCCTCGCCCTCGAAGATCAGCGGCAGCACCATCACCGAGCGCGGCGGCGCCGAACCGAGGCCGGACGCGATCTGGACCGTATAGTTGGGCGGCAGATCGTTGAGCACGATCTTGCGCTTTTCGAGCGCGCACTGTCCGAGTACGCCCTCGCCCAGCGCGATTTGCTTGCCGAGGTCGCTCGTGCCTTTCGAGGCGAAGCTCGCGAGCAGGGTCAGGTTCGGGTCGCCGCCCCTCTGGTCGAGGACGTAGAATTCGGCCTGCTGGGCGCCGACCACCGGGCACAGTTCGCTGAGCACCATGCGGCCGACATTGGTCAGGTCGCGCTGGCCCTGCAGCATGCGCGAAAACTTGGCGAGGTTGGTCTTCAGCCAGTCCTGCTCGGTGTTCTTCTGCGTCGTGTCGCGCAGGTTGCGGATCATCTCGTTGATATTGTCCTTGAGGACGGCGACCTCGCCCTGGGCGTCGACCGTGATCGAGCGCGTCAGGTCGCCCTTGGTCACGGCGGTCGCCACTTCGGCGATGGCGCGCACCTGGGTGGTCAGGTTGGCGGCCAGCTGGTTGACGTTCTCGGTCAGGCCTTTCCAGGTGCCGGAGGCGCCCGGCACCTTGGCCTGGCCGCCCAGCTGGCCTTCGACGCCGACCTCGCGCGCCACGGTCGTCACCTGGTCGGCGAAGGTGGCCAGCGTATCGATCATCGAGTTGATGGTGTCGGCCAGTTCGGCGATTTCGCCCTTGGCCTCGACGGTCAGCTTGCGCTTCAGTTCGCCGTTGGCGACGGAGGTCACCACCTTGGCGATGCCGCGCACCTGAGAGGTCAGGTTGTCGGCCATCATGTTCACGGAGTCGGTCAGATCCTTCCAGGTGCCGCTGACGCCTTCCACCCGCGCCTGGCCGCCGAGCTTGCCCTCGGTGCCGACCTCCTTGGCCACCCGCGTCACTTCCGAGGCGAAGGAACGCAACTGGTCCACCATGGTGTTGACGGTATTCTTCAGTTCGAGGATTTCGCCCTTCACGTCGACGGTGATCTTCTTCGACAGGTCGCCGGCTGCCACGGCCTTGGTGACGTCGGCGATGTTGCGCACCTGGCCGGTCAGGTTGCCGGCCATAGAGTTCACGCTGTCGGTCAGGTCCTTCCACGTTCCGGCGACGCCCTGCACGTCGGCCTGGCCGCCGAGCTTGCCTTCGGTGCCGACCTCGCGCGCCACCCGCGTCACTTCCGACGCGAAGGACGACAGCTGGTCCACCATGGTGTTGAT
>CAYYTA010000092.1:0-11022 GCA_964474575.1 uncultured Caulobacteraceae bacterium
AAGACCAAACTTCGCCCCGGTGAACGCTACGCCATCGCATTCCAGCACCTCGGCCCCGCCTTCATCAAGCTCGGCCAGGTCCTGTCGACGCGCGGCGACATCTTCGGCCGCGAATTCATCGCCGACCTGTCGCACCTCAAGGACCGCCTGCCGCCGTTCCCGCAAGGAGTCGCCGAGGCCAGCGTCGTCGAGGCGCTGGGCAAACCCGTCGACGCCATCTTCTCGCACTTTGGCGCGGTGATCGGCTCGGCCTCGATCGCCCAGGCCCACGAGGCGACCCTGCTCGACGGACGCAAGGTTGCAGTCAAGATCCTGCGCCCCGGGATCGAGCAGGTCGTCGCCGCCGACATCGCCATGATGACCCTGTCGGCGCATGTCATTGCCGCCTTTTTCCCTTCGGCGCGGCGGCTGGAACCGGTCGCCTTCGTCGCCACGGTGGCGCAGTCGCTCAGGCTGGAACTCGACCTGCGCCTCGAAGCCTCGGCCTGCGATGAGATCGGCAAGATCATCAACGAGGAACCGTGGATGAAGGCGCCCAGGGTGGTGTGGCACCAGGTGGCGCGCCGTGTCCTGGTCACCGAATGGGCCGAAGGCACGCCGCTGTCGCGTCCCGAGGCGCTTTTACTGCCGGGCCTCCAGCACAAGGAGCTGGCCGACAACCTGATCCGCGCGTTTCTTTCCCAGGCGCTCGACCACGGCGCGTTCCACGCCGACCTGCACGAAGGCAACCTGTTCGTCGCAGCACCCGCGACCCTGACCGCCATCGACTTCGGCATCATCGGCCGTTTGCGCCCCAAGGAGCGGCGTTACCTCGCCGAAATGCTGTGGGGTTTCCTGCGCCGCGATTACAAGCGCGTCGCCGAGGTCCACTTCGAGGCCGGCTATGTGCCGCGCCACCATAATGTCGACAGCTTCGCCCAGGCCCTGCGCGCGGTCGGCGAGCCCGTCCTGGGCCAGAAGGCGACCGACGTCTCGATGGGGCGGCTGTTGACCCAGCTGTTCGAGATCACAGCGCAGTTCGACATGCACCTCAGGCCCGAACTGGTGCTGCTGCAAAAGACCATGGTCAGCGTCGAAGGCGTGGCGCGACGCATCTTCCCCGAACACGACCTGTGGGAAGCGGCGCGGCCGGTGGTCAAGGCATGGATTTCGCGCGAACTGTCGCCGGTGGCCCAGGCGCGGGAGTTGCTTGAAAAGCTGATCGCGAAACTGCGCACCGACGACGACGAAACCGCCACCACCGTGGCCGCCGCCGAGATCGAGTCTCTGAAATCGGCCCTGTCGCAAAGCCGCTGGCTCGGCTTCCTGGCCCTGGCGATCAGTGTTGTAGCGATGGCCGCGACGGTGTGGCTGTCGGCGTTGCGTTAATCGGCGCTCTTGCCCGCCTCGATCTGCTTCTGCTTGTCCCAGTAGGCCGCGCCGTCATAGGGCCGGAACAGGGTGCGTGGCGCGCCGTCTTTCGTCATGACGGCAAAGACGTTCTGGCGGGCGTTGTAGAACAAGGTGTCGCCGTTCCTGCGCGCCACGGTTTCCGTGCCGGCCGGCGGGTTGTGGACGAAAGCGTGGACGGCGGCGACAAACGCTTCGTAGTCGGGTGCGCCGATTTCGCCGCCGTGCTTGCCGAACTGGTAATGGGCGTTGTCGTCCGCGCTGTACTTGCTGTTCGACGACCACAACGGCCAGTCGCCATAGCGGGTGACGCTGATCGCGCCGCGTTGTTTTGGGACGGGCAAGGGCGGATAATTGGCCGCCGCCAGGTCGTTCGCCGATACGTCCGGCGCCGCCGCGCTGCCCGGAACGGGCATGCTGGCCTCTTCGATACCGCCGGCGGGGTCCGTCACTGGCGGTATCGCCTGCCCCGCGGGGGCCTTGCCGTCGCCGTCGTGCAGCGGCACGGCGCGCGGACCGGCATCGCACGCGGCAAGTCCCAACAAACCGATCAGGATCAGACGGCGCATTCTTGTCCCCTTGTCCCCGCGCTCTTACCTATGGCACAAGCGCGGCCAAGTCAAAGGAGCGGTGATGCGGGTACTTCTGATCGTTGGCGGCGGCATCGCCGCCTACAAGTCGCTCGAACTGATCCGGCTCATCAGGAAGGCCGGGCTGGAGGTGCGCGTGGTCCTGACGGCCGCGGCGCGCGAATTCGTCACCCCGCTAACGGCCGCCGCCCTGTCCGGCGACAAGGTCCATGGCGAGCTGTTCGACCTGACCGACGAGACAGAGATGGGCCACATCGTGCTGTCGCGCTCGGCCGATTTGGTTGTCGTGGCTCCGGCGACGGCCAATCTGATGGCCAAGGCGGCGCACGGCCTGGCCGACGACCTGGCCTCGACCCTGTTGCTGGCGACCGACAGGCGCGTCCTGATGGCGCCGGCGATGAACGTGCGCATGTGGCATCACGCGGCGACGCAGAGGAACCTCGCAACGCTGAAAAGTGACGGCGTGCTGTTCGTCGGACCCGAGGAAGGCGAGATGGCGTGCGGCGAATATGGCCCGGGCCGGATGAGCGAGCCGGAAGACATCCTTGCCGCCATCCAGGCCGCCCTGCCGGGGCCGAAACCGCTGAAAGACAAGAAGATCGTCGTCACCGCCGGCCCAACCTTCGAAGCGCTCGACCCGGTGCGCGGCCTGACCAACCGCTCGTCGGGCAAACAGGGCTACGCCATTGCCGCCAGCCTGGCGCGGGCCGGAGCGGACGTGGTGCTGGTGTCCGGGCCGGTCGCCCTGCCGGCGCCGGTTGGCGTGCGGCGGGTCGATGTCGAAAGCGCCGACGACATGTATGCGGCGGTTCACGCCGAATTGCCCTGCGACGCCTTTGTCGGCGTGGCGGCGGTCGCCGACTGGCGGCCCAAGACGGCAGCAAGGGAAAAGCAGAAGAAGGGGCCGGACGCCGAGATGTCGGTGACCTTCGTCAAGACACCGGACATCCTGGAATCGGTGTCGAAACATCTCGACCAAAGGCCGCGCCTGGTTATCGGCTTCGCCGCCGAGACCGGCCCGTTCGAGGACTATGCCAGGGCCAAGCTGGCGTCGAAAGGCTGTGACGCCATCGTCGCCAATGATGTCTCCGCCGGCGTGTTCGGCACGGCGAAGAACCAGGCCACCTTGCTCGACCTCGACGGCTTCACGGCGATCCCTGGAGACTCCAAGGCCGATGTGGCGGCGTTCCTGGCCGATTATATCGCGAAGAAACTGGCGTAACCCCCTCTCCCCGCGCTGGCGGGAAGAGGACGGACAGCAAGCCCGTAAGGGCGCAGGTGTCCGGGTGAGGGACTTCCTGTGCCTGATGCCCCTCACCCGGTCGGCTTCGCTTCACTCGCCTCTCGTCCTCTCCCCATGAATGGGGAGAGGTGGATTAACCCCCGTACATCGCTTTTGCATCTTGCTTGAACGAGGCCGAGCTGCCGGGGCGGCTGTAGAACATGTGGCCGCCCGGATAGACCGCCAGCTTGACCCGGTTGGTGGTGCCGTAGGACGGCAACTGGTCGATGACCAGCTGCGAGGTGAAGAACGGGCATGACAGGTCGTTGTAGCCGTGGGCGATCAGCACCTTCATGTTCGGGTCGTTGGCGATGGCCTGGCGCAGGTCCGAGACCGGCTTGTCCTTCGGCGCGGCGTCCTCCCACTGGCGGCCGACATCGGGCGACAGCGCCTCATAATGGCCGGTCGCCTTCCAGCCGACCTCGCGGGTGATGAAGTCGACCATGGCCGAGGTCGTCGGCGCTATGGCGGCGTTGAGGATCGGGTCGCCCGACTGCTGGCTGGGCGCTTCCGGGAAAGGATCATAGGCGGTGACATTGCTGTCATACCAGCTGCCGATCTTGCCTTCGTCGCGGTGGGCCTCGCGCAGATAGGTCGAGGCGTCGACGCGGCCGTCCATCTTGGCCACCAGGGCCGGATCGAGGCCGGTATATTCCGACACCTTCTGCACCATGCGGCCCACGGCCTGCGGATCGGAGCGGCCGGCCAGGAAGTCGGTGACGAACTGGGTACGGTCGTACTGCTCGACCTCGGCGATCTTGTCAGGGGTCAACTGGCCGTGGCGCTCGAAATTGCCGGCGGCCATCGACGGCAGGTTGATCATCCACGGCAGGGGCGACAGGGCGGTCTCGTTGCCGACGGCGGCCGGGTCGAGATAGGGCGAGACCATGACGATGCCGGAGACGCCGACGCCCATGCGCGTCTGCAGGGTTTCGGCGATGCGCGGGGCGCGATAGCCGCCATAGCTTTCGCCCATGACGTATTTCGGCGAGCGCATGCGGCCATTGGCGGTCAGCCAGTCATAGACGACGCGCGACAGGTACTTGATGTCGGCTTCGGTCGAGAAGAAGTCCTTCTTGGACGCGTCGTCGTCCTCGTCCGAGCGCGAGAAGCCGGTGCCGACCGGGTCGATGAACACCAGGTCGGTCATGTCGAGCCAGGTGTTGGGATTGTCGGTGACCTTCATGTCGGACGGGGCGTCGCCGTCGACGCCGAACTCGACGTGTTTGGGGCCGACCGCGCCCATGTTGAGATAGACCGACGACGCGCCGGGGCCGCCGTTGAAGGCGAAGGTCACCGGGCGGTTGGGGCCGGCGCCCGGCAGGGTATAGGCGGTGAAGACCACGTCGGCGATCTTCTTGCCCTTGGCGTCCATGACCGCGATGGTGCCGACGGTGGCGTCGTAGTTGAAGGCCTTGCCGTTCAGCATGATCGACTGGTGGACAGTCTTGTCGGCGGGCAGCGCCGCAGGCGTGCTGTCGTCGGATCTGGCGTCATCCGGCTTGGCGGCCGCGTCGGCCTTGGGCTTGTCGTCGGCATGGACCGGCAGGGCGGCTGCGCCCAGGACGGCGACGGCGCCGGCCGCCAGCAGGAAGGATTTCATCGAGATCATGGTGGCCCCCGTTTCCTAAGCCGTTTAGGAAAAGTGTCATGCAATGCGTCTGTGCACTTTTCCGTTAAAAACGGCGTCTTGCAAAAAACGCCGTTGAGTTGTTACAACATACACAAACGGCCGCTTTCACCACATTACAAAAAATTCATGCGGCATGGCGGGAATTCGGTCCACAGCCATTTGACCGACGGGCCTTAAGCCTTGGGCGGAATCGTGACATGTTGCACTGTTGCTAACCTGTCGAGCCTCCGCCATGAACACCCACGCGCTTCCGCACATTACACAAAACATGGCCACCCCCGATGTGACCGCTCACGTCCAGCAGTTGCCGAATGCGGAGGGCCTGCCGCTGCCGGCCTATGAGACCGAGGGCTCGGCCGGGCTCGACCTGCGCGCCGCCATCAACGAGGGCGATGAGGTAGTCTTGAAGCCGATGGGCCGCGCCCTGATCCCGACCGGGCTGAAGATCGCCGTGCCGCAAGGCTACGAGGTCCAGGTGCGGCCGCGTTCCGGCCTGGCGCTCAAGTTCGGCATCACCTGCCTCAACAGCCCGGGCACGGTCGACAGCGATTATCGCGGCGAGGTCGGCGTCATCCTGATCAATCTGGGGTCGGAAGACTTCACCATCCGGCGCGGCGACCGCATCGCCCAGGCGGTGGTGGCGCAGCATGCCCGCATCTTGTGGGAGGTCCAGGACAGCCTGGCCGCCACGGCGCGCGGCGAAGGCGGCTTCGGCTCGACCGGGAGATAATTCTCCCCAGACGCGAAAAATTCTCCTCCCAACACACGTAACTGTGATGGGATGGCGCCACTATTTCGCTTTGCGATTGTGGCGAAGCAGACCAGCGTCCTCGTCAAACGTATGACGTATCGCTTTTTTACGCTGTCCCTTGCCACATTGGGCGTCGCGCAAACAAGGAAGCGAAGTCGTGCGGTATCAGGCGACAGCACGTCCCGCTCCCGGCTATAAGGAAAAACCGCCGATGACGGATGATTTTGCGCAATTCGGTCCCGCCATGTGGGACGCTTTCAAGGCCGCCATGATCGGATTGAACCCGGTGCCGGCGGTGGTCCTCAGCCTGCTGATCGGCATGGGACAGGCGACGCGGACGGGCTATGTCTTCAAGGCGGCGGCAGCGGTCGTGCCGGCCGTCATCATCGCCTCGCTTTGGCCGCTGGTCTATAACGACGCACCGATCTGGCCTGACCTCGGCCAGATCGAGGCCCAGATCCAGGTCGTGATGCTGCTCGTCGTGAGCTATGTCATCATCCGGCTGGTCAGCCTGATCAAGACGATCCTTTCGCTCGGCGCGCGACAACCGAAAAAAGCCTGACATCTTTATTGACTATTTATTTCGCGGCCGTGAAGATAGTTAACGGCGCGTATGCCTTGCCATGACTTTGTGCAAACCATCGACAAGGACGTAAATCATGAATGATATCTGGAACTTCCTCCAAGGCCTCGGCGATGGCCTGCAAGGCGCGCTTGCTGCCGCCAACCTGCTGCCGGTGATGATCATCGCCATCCTGATCGGCCTGTTCACGGCCAACAGCCGGCCGGCGGTGAAGGCGCTGATCGCCGTCGCCCTGGTCTTCGTCGTGCGCATGATACCGGCGGCAATCAACGGCCATTTCAACGCGCCGAACCTGCCTGACTTCCGCCACCTGGCGCCGATCGTCGAGCTGTTCCTGATGTACGTCTTCGGCTACGGCCTGATCGCCGTCATCGGCAGCATGAAGGCGACGATGAAGCTTGGCGGCGCCAAGGCAGCACATTAACTCGCGAAAACTTAAGCAAAAAGCCGAAGCCAGGCGACGGGCCGCCCCGAGCCTGGCTTCGTCCGTATCGAGACACGAAAAAGTACACCGAGGCGTGGCCGAAGGACTTTTTCGTGAAGATTAGAGACCCAAAACATCCTGCATGTCGTAGAGGCCGGCGGTCTGCCGGCGGCCCCACAGCGCGGCCTGGAACGCGCCGCGCGCGAACAGGGTGCGGTCGCGCGCCGAATGCGACAGGGTGATGATCTCGTCCTCCGAAGCCAGCAGGGCGGCGTGTTCGCCGACGATGCCGCCGGCGCGGATCACCGAGAAACCGATGGCCCCGGGCCTGCGCGGACCGGTGATGCCGTCGCGGGCGGTGATCTTGACCTGATCAAGCTTGACGTTGCGGCCATAGGCGGCGGCTTCGCCCAGCATCAGGGCGGTGCCGGAAGGCGCGTCGACCTTGCGGCGGTGGTGGGCTTCGCTGATCTCGATGTCCCAGTCTTCCGCCGGCAGGCGGGCGGCGGCCTGTTTCAGCAGGCCGACCAGAAGGTTGACGCCGAGCGAGAAGTTGCCGGACTGGATAATAACAACCTGGTCGGCGAAATGGGTGACGTGGTCGAGTTGCGCCTGGGTGAAGCCGGTCGAGCCGATGACATGGACCAGCGGGCGAGGGCGGGCCAGGCCCTCGTTGGCGCAGGCCTCGAGCAGATGCAGCGAGGCTTCCGGGGTGGTGAAGTCGATGACGGCGTCGGCGCGGGTCAGGTCGGGCAGGTCGCCCTTGTCGAACTTGGCGGTGATGGTCTGTTTGGCTTCGTCGAGGACGCGCGCCACGGCCAGGCCCATGCGGCCCTTGTGGCCTGAGATGGCGAAACGGGTGGCGGGGGTGGCGGCCATGGCGTTACCTATCGAAAAAAGTACGGCGTTCCGTACTTTTTTCGATAGGTAATCCAGGTGCTACCGTCAATGTTTTGGTTCCAAGGGTGAGAAGCGCCGCCTTGCCTTCAAGGCAAGGCGGATAAAATCGATACTGAATGTATCGATTTTCGCGCCGAACGCCCCGGAGCTATGCGAAGGGCGCCCCTTGGTCGCCGAAGGCAAAAACCCAGGCCTTGGCCGGCTCGCCCTGTCCGAAGTCCGGCACCGCGTATTCGGCGATGCGCTCAAGCCGGTCGAACGGCAGGAAAGTTCGACCCGGATCGCCGACCAGAACGTGGATTCCGGCGGCAGCACAGGCGTCGAGAAAGGCGAGAGAACGCGCCGCCACGTCGTCGGTGTAGAAGACGTCGCCGGCCAGGACGATATCGACGTCGGGCGAGGTTGCGACATCAGACGCCACTTCGACGGTCACGTCATTGGCTTCGGCATTGATCTGCGTTGCGGCGAGGGCATGGGGATCAAGATCGGTGGCGGTCACATGGCGCGCTCCGGCCCTGGCGGCGGCTATGGCGACCAGGCCCGAGCCGCAGCCGAGGTCGAGCACGCGGCGGCCGGCGACGGTCTCGGGATGATCGAGGACATGGCGCGCCAGCACGGTTCCACCGGCCCAGCCATAGGCCCAGTAGGGCGCTGCAGCGTCGCCTTTATCGAGGCGCGACAGGCCGCTTGCCGGGTGGGCGCGGTAAAGCCGGATTTCGGGCACGGCCGGAGCGGGGGCGAGGGTCAGGTTGTCGAGGATGAAGGCGCGCAGGTTCATGGTCAAGTTTGTGAAAGCAAGACACCCCTTCACCACATCTCACCTCGCCTTTGATAAATCAAAGGCTCACTCGTGCGGTCCCCCTCCCCAAATTTAAGAAATTTGGGGAGGCATAAAGGAGCGCAACTCCTATTCCTACCTGAATCGCCTGAGATTTAGGGGTAGTACCAGCGAAAGCATAGCTTTCGCCGGCGATGGGACCGCGCGCACCCTTTATGCGCGTGGTGGAGGGGCGTCCTGCTTGTATGGAGGGCGGGATAAGTCGTCAGCGTCGAATTTTACTGCGCGGCGGTGCCGGTGATGTCGTCCCAGAAGCGCTTGGCCTTGTGCATGAAGCCCTGTGATTGCGCATAGGCCTGGGCCTCGCAGAGGCCTGAGAATTCCTTCATCAGCTCCTTCTGGCGGGCACTGAGGTTCTTTGGCGTCTCGACGAACAGCTCAACGATCAGGTCGCCCTTCTGCCGGTCGTTGTTGAGGCCAGGCATGCCGCGCCCCTTCAGCTTGACCTTGTGGCCGGTCTGGGCGCCTTCGGGAATGGCGACCTCGAGCTTGCATTGGCCGTCGCAGTTCTTGCCGCCCATCAGGCACGGCACTTCCAGCACGCCGCCCAGGACGGCGGTCGGCATCGGCACCGGGATCGAGCAGTGCAGGTCGAGGCCATCGCGCTCAAAGATGTCGTGTTCGGCGACGCTGAGGAAAATATAGAGGTCGCCCTTCGGCCCGCCCTTCGGGCCGGCCTGGCCTTCACCCTTGCACAGGATGCGCGCGCCGTCGTCAACGCCGGCCGGGATGCGGACCTTGAGCGGCTTGTTTTCGCGTACGCTTCCGTGACCGCGGCAATCGGGGCAGGGATCCTTGATCATCGTGCCCTGGCCGCCGCAATGCGGGCAGGTGCGTTCGACGGCGAAGAAGCCGTTGGTCGAGCGCACGCGGCCCGCCCCGCCGCAGGTCATGCAGGTCGAGGGCTTGGTGCCGGCCTTGGCGCCGGAACCGTGGCAGGCCTCGCAGGTCATGGTGGTGGGGATGATAATGTCGACGTCCGCGCCCTGATAGGCCTGTTCCAGGGTGATTTCGTAATCGAAGCGCACGTCGGCGCCGCGTTGCGGGCCGTTCGGGCGGCGCTGAGTCTGGCCGAAGATGTCGCCGAACATCTCCGAGAAGATGTCCTCGACATTGGAAAAGCCCTGCGCACCGCCGTGAAAGCCGCCGCCGAAGCCGCTGGCTCCGCTCTGGCCGTTCACCCCGGCGTGGCCGTAGCGGTCATAGGCCGCGCGGGTCTGGGTATCCGACAGGACCGTATAGGCCTCATTGACTTCCTTGAAGCGCGCCTCCGCGCCCGCGTCACCCTGGTTGCGGTCGGGGTGGTGCTCCATCGCCTTCTTGCGGAATGCCGACTTGAGCTGCACCTCGTCGACGGTGTGCTCGACACCCAGCACTTCGTAGTAGCAACGCTTGCTCATCTCAACTGCCCCGTATCAGCCGTCCGGATGCAATCCGGGCGCCTAGCGGCCTTGTCATATGTCTGTGGATATAGTGTGTGACGCAGCGGCGACAAGGAGTCAAACCCTGCCGCCGCCTCGCACATTCCGGGCGCCGTCGCATCCTTAGAGGGATAGGGCGCGCCCATGATCTACGCCCTCAGGCGCTCTTCTTGTCGTCGTCGACTTCCTCGAATTCGGCGTCGACCACGCCGTCATCGGCCGGAGCCTCGGACGCATCCGCGCCTTCGGCCTGTTGTGCGTTGTACATGGCTTCGCCAAGCTTCATCGAGGCGGTCAGCAGGGCCTGGTGCTTGGCCTTGATGTCCTCGGCATCCTCGCCGTCCTTGGCCGTCTTGAGGTCGTTGAGGGCGGTTTCGATGGCGGTCTTGTCGGTCTCGGCAACCTTGTCGCCATATTCCTTGACAGCCTTTTCCGTCGAGTGGATCAAGGCGTCGGCCTGGTTGCGGGCCTCGATCAGCACTTTACGCTTCTCATCCTCGGCCTTGTTGGCCTCGGCGTCCTTGACCATCTGTTCGATATCCGCGTCCGAAAGGCCGCCGTTGGCCTGGATGCGGATCGAGTGCTCCTTGTTGGTCGCCTTGTCCTTGGCGGTGACGTGGACGATGCCGTTGGCGTCGATGTCGAAGGTGACCTCGATCTGCGGCACGCCGCGCGGCGCCGGCGGGATGCCGACCAGGTCGAACTGGCCGAGCAGCTTGTTGTCCCCGGCCATCGGGCGTTCGCCCTGGAAGCAGCGGATGGTAACGGCCGACTGGTTGTCGTCAGCGGTCGAGAACACCTGGCTCTTCTTGGTCGGGATGGTGGTGTTGCGTTCGATCAGCGGGGTGAACACGCCGCCCAATGTTTCAATCCCCAAGGTCAGCGGGGTAACGTCCAGCAGCAGCACGTCCTTGACGTCGCCCTGCAGAACACCGGCTTGAATCGCGGCACCCAAAGCCACGACCTCATCCGGGTTGACGCCCTTGTGCGGTTCGCGGCCGAAGAAGGTCTTCACCGCGTCGACGACCTTGGGCATGCGGGTCATGCCGCCGACGAGGACGACTTCATCGATGTCCGACGCCTTCAGCCCGGCGTCCTTGAGTGCCTGCTGGCATGGCCCGATCGTCTTCTGGATCAGGTCCTCGACCAGGCTTTCCAGCTTGGCGCGGGTCAACTTGAGGTTCAGGTGCAGCGGGCCTGAGGCGTTCATC
>CAYYTA010000093.1:0-28401 GCA_964474575.1 uncultured Caulobacteraceae bacterium
GCTGCCCGCCCAACGAGTCCGGTGTCACCAAGCTCAGCGGCGGTGAAAAACGCCGCGTCGCCCTGGCCCGCCTGCTGCTTTCCAAGCCCGACATGCTGCTGCTGGACGAACCGACCAACCACCTCGACGCCGAATCGGTAGCGTGGCTGCAGCACCACCTGGAAAACTTCCCCGGCTGCGTCATCCTCGTCACCCACGACCGCTACTTCCTCGACCAGGTGACCAAGTGGACGCTGGAACTCGACCGCGGCAAGGGCGTGCCGTACGAGGGCAACTATTCCGGCTGGCTGGAGCAGAAGCAGAAGCGCGTCGTGCAGGAGCAGTCGGAATCCGAAGCCCGCCAGCGCGCCCTCACCAAGGAACTGGAATGGGTCCGCTCCGGCGCCAAGGCGCGCCAGGCCAAGTCCAAGGCGCGTCTGGCCGCCTATGAACGCATGGTCGAGGAGCAGGAGAATTCCCGCGCGGCGCAAACCTTCGCGACCATCTCGATTCCGCCCGGCCCGCGCCTGGGCAACGTCGTGCTCGAAGTCAGCGACCTGGAGAAGGAATATGGCGACAAGGTGCTGTTCAAGGGCCTGTCGTTCAAGCTGCCGCCCAACGGCATTGTCGGCGTCATCGGTCCCAACGGCGCCGGCAAGTCGACCCTGTTCAAGCTGATCACCGGCCAGGAACAGCCTGACAAGGGCTCGATCCGCCTCGGCGAGACGGTCAAGCTCGCCTATGTCGACCAGTCGCGCGACGACCTGCAGCCCAACGACACCGTGTGGCAGGCGATATCCGGCGGCAC
This sequence comes from uncultured Caulobacteraceae bacterium, assembly GCA_964474575.1. Lineage (GTDB taxonomy): Bacteria > Pseudomonadota > Alphaproteobacteria > Caulobacterales > Caulobacteraceae > Asticcacaulis. Next base: position 788 of record CAYYTA010000093.1, read on the forward strand.
CGACATCATGCTGGTCGGCAAGCGCGAGATCAATTCGCGCGCCTATGTCGGAGGCTTCAACTTCAAGGGCGGCGACCAGCAGAAGAAGGTAGGATTACTTTCGGGCGGTGAGCGCAATCGCGTCCACCTGGCAAAGACCCTGGCCGCCGGCGGGAATGTCATCCTGCTCGACGAACCGACCAACGACCTCGACATCGAAACGCTTCAGGCGCTGGAAGAGGCGCTGGAGGAATTCGCCGGCTGCGCCGTGGTCATCAGCCACGACCGCTGGTTCCTCGACCGCCTGGCGACGCACATTCTCGCTTTCGAAGGCGACAGCCACGTCGAATGGTTCGAAGGCAACTTCGAAATGTACGAGGAGGACAAGAAGCGCCGCCTCGGCACGGACTCACTGATCCCGCACCGGATCAAGTTCCAGAAATTCTCGCGATAGCCGCTGGTGGGCTGCAAACCGTCATTTGGCTGCGATACGGTGCTCACGTACTCAAGTACGCTCCGCTCCGTTTCTCGCCACCTAACGGTTTTCGCCGCATCACCGGCTATCGCGGCCTAATGTGAATATTAGAAGACGCGTACAGCTATAGGCATCGACGCGGCGTGGCCAATGTCTCCCACCTCTCCCCTTTCAAGGGGGAAGGATGTCCCGAAGGGACAGGTGAGGGGGTCTTTTCCGCAGGGTGGTCAAACGCCATGAGTCAAAATCCGCTCATCTTCAAATCCTTGATCCGCACCACCATGCTGTGCGACGGATCGCCCGGTAGCTCCTCAAAACCGAAGCTGCGATAGAAGGCACGTACGCCATCATCGAGGGTATGGGTCAGGACACAGAAACAGCCGATCTGCTCCGACAGCCGGACGGCCGTGGTCAGCGCATAAAACATCAGCGACCGGGCGATGCCGCGTCTGTGGTAGCGCACATCCACCGCCAGTTGGCCGAGCAGGATGGCGGGCAGCGGATCGGGACGGTTGCGTTGCTGCGCCTTGGGCAACCACACTCGCTCGATCTGAGCAGCGGTCAGGCCGACATAACCTGCAATGGCGCCGCTTTCGCTGTCGCAGATGACGGTGGTGCGCGTGGCGCCGCTGTCCTGGTTATGCCAGGCATGACGGTGGAACCAGGCGTTCAGCGAGTCGCGGCCGCAGTCGAAGCCGTCGCGCTCGTCATCGGCTGTCAGGGGCCGTGGCGGCGTCAGTCCTGCCATACCGGCGGCGTCCCGGCCAGCCGGCGCAGGGCAGGAATCTCCCTGGCTGGCGCGGCGGCCCAGGCCTCGACCTGTTCCCAATCGGCGGCCGGAATGGTAACGATACGCCGGTCCATCAACTCGATCTCCGCCGCCTCCAGTGCCTTTCGCCGCACGAAATCGCTCAGGGACGTGCGGACTTGCCCCGCCGCGCTCTCCAGCAGGGCGCGTTCGCCAGGCGATACGCGAATACTAAGGATGGAGGGGCTTGAGCGCATGTGTATGACAATAGCATACAGCGAGCCTCGCCACAATGGAAAACATAAAAGGACTGACCGCCTGAACTGGCGTGGACGACGAAAAGGCCGGCTCAGCGAAGAGCCGGCCTTTTCGTCTATCCCCGACAACAGCGGATTTACTGCGGCTGGGTGGTGGTGTCGGTCGGCGCCGGCGCCGGCTGAGGATTGGTCGCCGGAGCGGTGTTTGCCGGCGGATTGGCGGCGTTGTCCGGATTCGAGACGGCGTTATCGATCGCCTGGCCGGTCTGGGCCGGCACCTGCTCGATGCGGCTGACCGTGCGGTCGACGCTGGTCGTGGTGTTGGTGTTGGTCTGCGCCGGGCTATTCATGAAATAGATCGCGGCGACGACGATGGCGGCGACGATGATGAAGGCCAGGATGATCAGCCCGGCATTGGTGCCGCTGTTGTCCGAAGGCGTTGGGGCGGGGGCCTGATTGTTGGTGTAGGTAACCATTGTCGTGTCTCCTCGTGGGTCGGGGTGCGGACGCCATGGTAGGGATATGGCTGCAAAATCGCGCTGCGGTGTTTTCGGTCAGGATGTAAGGCTACGGTCAGTGTGTTCATTAACCTTCGCAAGGAGATGTGCCGGTCTTGCTACCGCCGCGCCCCCGGGGCATCGAATTGACAAGCCGCAAGGACGCGCCATAGTCATCCCGGCAAACGGGGAGGGCTCCATGTCGCACCATGAAAGCACCGCAAAGGGACCGGACGGCCGGATGGTCGACCGGATGCTGTTCTTCTCCGACGCGGTTTTCGCCATTGTCCTGACCATCATGGTGCTGGAGCTGCGCGCCCCGGTGCTGGAAGACAAGGCCCTGACAGGCGCCGCATCCGCCCAGGCGCTGCTGACGGCGATCATGGGCGAAGGGCGGACGATCTTCGCCTATGTGGTCAGCTTCGGCATCGTGACGCTGTGGTGGTCGGTGCATATGCGCGTCACCCGATCAATGCATCGTTTCGATTGGCCGACAGCCATCTGCAACATGCTGTTCCTGTTCACGGTCACGATCATACCATTCGCGGCGGCGGTGCTGGGTGAAAATGTCCGCAATGACGCCGCCTGGGCGATCTACTGGAGCATCAATGCCGCCGCTTCCCTGACCCTGACGGTCATGATGATCGTCGTGTCGCGCGGCGGAGGGCGGCTGATCGGCGGCATGGACGCCACCGAACGCCTGGCGCGCGTCCTGCAATCGGCCGGACCGGGCCTTGCCTTCGCCATTGGCGCGTGGGCGTCTGCCAACGGCCAGGAAATGCTGTCGCGCTTCTGCTGGCTGTTCATGCTGCCCGTGATGATCCTTTCGCGGTTCCTTTATCGCAAGGCAACCGCCCATAAGGAAGAAGCTCCGGAGGCTTGATGCCGCCGAAGCTTCGTTCACACAGGCAAGGCGCGAGCGCCTAATTCGCGTTGCCTGAAACGCCACCGGACATGCTGACATTGACATGGCCGCGGATCACGTGGTCGTCGTCCTCGTCGCCGTCCGGGCCATGAATTTCGCCATTGCCCGAGGTGTGGGTGCTGAGCGAGGCCGGGCTGGTGGTCAGGTTGGCGTCGCCGTCGCCCGACACGCTGACATTGACCTTGCCGGTCGGCGCGGCGGTGACATTGCCGTCGCTGCTGAGGTTGAGATCGGCGTCGCCGGCCCGAAGGCCCGCCAGGTCGGCGTCGCCGTCGCCCGAGGCATTGACCTTGAGCGATTTCGTCGTGCCGGTCACCGTCACGTCACCGTCGCCGGACAGGTTCAACTCCAGCTTCGGCTGGTCGTAATCGCGGATGGTCAGGTCGCCGCTGCCTGCGGCATTGAAGCGCGTCACCGCCGGGGCGACGATGGCGATCTTCAAGGTGTCGCTGTCCTCGCGCGCGTCGAGGCCGTTGGGACCGATGCTGAGATTGACCACTTCGCGGCGTTGCGGGCCTTGCGTATAGGTCAGGCGGTTGTCGGCGAGTTGTACACGCTCAACCAGCGACGCCGGGCCGGTGACGGTGACCGAAGGCTTCGGTCCCTGCGTGTAGGTGATGTCGGCCGGCACGTCGAGGATCAGGCTGTCGCCGCCGCTCCACGTCAGGTCCTTGCTGACCGACGGGTCGGCGGCCACGGGCGCCTTCTGAAAGTGGACGTGGCTGCCGTCCTTGACCATGCTCCACGTCCAGCCGTGCGTGCCGAGATCGTGGCTGACCACGCCGGCCGCGCCGCACAGGCAGGCGATCGACACGACGGTGGCTATGCCGGTGAAAATGAAGAGATTGCGGATCATTTTACGACTCCAGAGCAGGCTTGAGCACGCGGTAATGCAGGCGGGCGTACCAGACGAGGCCGTTGACCAGCCAGATGGTGACCGCCACGGTCAGGGCGCCGACGGCCGCCGCCCCGGCCATCAGGCCGAAGCCGCCGAGCAGGGCCGCGGCCCAGCCGCCGGGCAGGCCGGTGAACGGGCCGACGGCGAACACCACGCCGCCGGCGATGAAGGTACCGATCGCGGCGGCGAAAATGCCGACAAGCGTCCCGACGAGGCCGCCAAGGATCGGCAGCAGGACCAGGATGTCGAGCGCGCCCAGGCCCAGGATGGCGATGACCGCGCTCATGGCCGACGATGGCGTCTGGGCGGTTTCCCAGCCCTTGACCCCGGCCTCGGCGCGCAGTTCGCGGGCCAGGCGGTCGGGATTGCCGAGCGCCGCGGCGACCTCGGCCTCGTTGCGGCCGGCCTCGGCCGCGTCGCTGAAATGCGCCTCGTAGTCGGCGACGATGTCGATGATGGTGGCGGGCGGCAGTCCGTCGAGACCCTTGCGCAGGCGGTCGATGAATTCGTTGCGGGTCATGGCTTACGCCTCCTTGGGCGTGTCGATGAGGCCGTCGACAGCGCGGGCGAATCCGCGCCATTCGGCGGCCTGGGCGTTGAGCGCCTGTTGGCCCGCCTGGGTCAGGCGGTAATATTTGCGCGACGGTCCGGCCGGGCTTTCGACCAGGTAGGTCGAGACCAGGCCGTCGGACTGCATGCGGCGCATCAGGGGGTAGATCGTGCCCTCGCCCATGCCAATGGCTTCGGCCATGTGCGAGGCGATCTCGTAGGCATAGCTTTCGCGGTGGGCCAAAAGGGCCAGGACGCACAGCCCCAGAACGCCCTTCTTCAGTTGGATGTCTATGGTTTCCGGCATCTTGCTCCTCGCATCGGGGGTCCGGCGCTGGCCCATTGAATATGGCAAGCTACCTTTTGATGCAAGGTATATATTATTAAATAGTAGTAAGGTGGAGCAAACATGAAAAAGGCGGACGCCATCAGCGCCCGCCCTTTTCATGCGTAAAAGAGAAAGCCTTACGATCCGAAGACAATCGTGGTCACGCTGTAGGCCGGCAAGGTGATGTTGAAGGCGTTGGCCGAAACCGCCACCGTGCCCTTGTCCTGCGGCGTCGAGGTCGAGCCGGACAACTGATACACGTGGCCCGTCGTGTAGGCCGCCGTCTCCCACAGCCGGGTGCCGGTGGTGACCGAGGCATTGGTGCGGTTGATCATGACGATGACCACGCGCTCGGGATGGGCGGCGTCGATCGAGGCATAGACGGCGGTGCCGGACCCGTCGCTGGTGCTGGCGTCGACCGAGGTGTCGCCGAAGGCCGCGCCCGCGCCGTCGAAATTGCGGTACATGTCGAAGCCGCCCAGGATGAACGGCTCGCTCGACAGCAACGGCCATTCGTTGGCGGCGTAGACGCCCTGACGGCCAAAGATGCCGAGTACGTCGGCTTCGGCGACGCCGCCGGAGATATGGCCGCCGCCGCCGTAATTATATTCCGAGAACGACAGCCTGGTGCCGGGGTAATTGGCGCTGATCTTGGCCATGACGCTCGGGATCAGGTTGATCGGACCGCCGGTCGAGAACTGCGTTATCCAGCTCGTCTCGGTATAGCTGCTGTCGTACAGCGAACGTGGCGCCTGGACGCGGGCGGCGACCACGGCGTCGGCCGACGACGAGTCGGTGATGCGCACCCCGCCGCCGGTGGCTTCCGGATACCAGTGCAGGTCGAGCACGTCGAGGATGCGCTGGCCGTGCGCCGTCTCGTAGGCCTTCATGGTGGCGAGATAGGTGCTGAGGAAGTCGCGCCCGGCGGCGTCCGGCGCGCCCTGGAAGTCGACATAGCCCTGCCAGCCGTAGGAGGCCGGGCCGAAGATCATGGCGTTGGGCGCCACGGCCTTGATGGCGGAGGCATAGTCTTCGGTGCGCTGGAAGATTTCGGCATAGCTGACCTTGGTCCCTTCCGAAGCGTCGGTCGAACCGCGCAGCCGGCGGTGGGTCGAGGCCCACAGGTCCGGCTCATTGTCGAGCATGAAGCTGATCCTGGCGTGCGAACCGGTGAAGGCCGACGGGAACTTGCCCTTCAGGAAGCTGACGAACTCGTCCTGGTAGACGGTGTGGTCGGTCAGGTCCGGCGTGGTGACGAAGGCCGCGCCCTTGGCCGGCAGCGAGACATTAAAGCGCGTATGGATGAAGTCCGGCGTGGCGTTGACGTCGCCGCCGCCGTTCTCGTCGGCCGCGACATAACCGGCCATCGGAATGGTCATGACGTATTCGCCGCCGGCGTTGAGCGTATCCTGGATGGAGCCGGTAAAGGCCGCGCCGGGCACCGACGACGACGACAGGAAGTTGTCGTTCTGATTGAAGAAGTCGTTGCCGGCGTTGGACGCGTTGGTTTCCCAGTTATAGGCGGTCATGCGATTGCCGCCGGCGCGGTTGAAGGTCAGGTGCCGGATGCGCGCATTGGTGAAGTCGCCGCCATTGATGCCGTAGATCAGCGGCGAGATGTCCTTGCGGCCGGTGTCGGTATGGATCTCGAAACTGACCGTCGCCGCGGCCGGCGTGCCCGGCGTGATCAGGCTGCCCGTACTGCTGGAACTGCTGCTGGAACTCGATGACGAACTGGAAGAACTCGAACTGGAAGACGACGAACTGGACGATATGCCGCCGCCGCCCGAAGAACCGCCGCCACCGCCCCCTCCGCCGCCACAGGCCGTGACGACGAGAGCGAAACCGAACAAGGCGATAGGGGCGGCGAGGCGTTTCATGTGCGTGTCTTCCCACGGATTACTTATTTTGTTTTGTATTATTTATAACAGAGGTTTTCAGCCCCTGTAAAACACAAAAGCGGCGCCGCAGGCGATCAGTGTGAAACCGACCGCCGTCTGCCATTTCAAGGCTTCGCCGAGATAGAGCCACGAGAAGATGACGAAGACGGAAAGCGTGATCACTTCCTGGATCGTCTTGAGCTGGGCGGCGGAAAACGTGCCGTAGCCGATGCGGTTGGCCGGCACCTGGAAGCAGTATTCGAAGAAGGCGATGCCCCAGCTGACCAGAACGACCACCCACAGCTTCTCGAACTTGAACTTGAGGTGACCGTACCACGCCGCCGTCATGAACAGGTTGGAACAGACGAGCAGCGAAACCGTGGCGAAGGCGGCGGGGATGCGGGGCATGGAACAACTCCCAGTGATGGCGAACCGTCACCGCAGAATCGTAAACAGAGGCTGAATATGCCTTAGGCCAGGCTGAAGCGCGAGGCGTCCTTGCGGGCGTTTTCGGCCATGGCGCGCAGGCCCGGATGGTCCGGCTTCTGCGCCGACAGGGCGGCGAACACGTCATAGGCCTTCTTGTACAGCGGCCCCGCCTGGTCGTAGGCGCCATGCATTTCGCGCGCCTGGGCGAGGCGGGCCAGCGTGATGGCGTAGGCCGAACGCGCGCCGACATCGTCCGGGCGCAGGGCGGCGCTGGTCTCGTGCAGGCGGCTCAGTTCCTCGAAGGCGTCGCCGGCGGCGCGGGCATCGCCCGCCTTCATCTTCAGGTCGGCATAAGGCGCCAGCAGTTCGGCGCGCGTCTGCGGATCGCTGATGACGGCCAGGGCGCGGCCGAGCACAGCCGGCATGCGGCCGGTCTCGCCGGCCATCTGGTAGCGGCGGGCGAGATAAAGATGGATGTTGGCGTCCGACGGATCGAGTTCCGACACCTTTTCATAGGCGGTCATCGCCTTGCCGTCGTCGCGGCCCATGTGCAGGGCGCCGTAGATGCGCCATTGCTCGGCGGCTTCGGCGTTGCGGCCCTGGCGGGCCAGGGCGTCGGCGTGGTCCTGCAGGGCGGCGGCGGCGGCCGACAGGTCGCCCGTGGCGATCAGGTGGAAGGCGCGCGCGCTTTCCGGCGAGCGGTCATAATAGAGGTGGCTGACGCGAGCCTTCAGTTCCTCGCCGGCGATGGCGCGGGTGGCGTCCGGCCACACCGACAGGGCCATCTGCACCGCATGGGCGATCTCGCCGTCGCCGTCCGCCGAGGCGGCCGCGGCCGCCGGAGCGGCGATCGCCGGTTCCGACTCGCCGGCGAAATGCATGGCCGAGGCAATCACCGCGCCCATGTCGCTTTGCGGCGCGGGCGAGGGGGCGGCGGCCGGTTCGGCCAGCAGGGCGGCCTCGACCGGATCGTTGCCGCCGACGGCGATATCCGGTCGGATCGGAATGATCTGCGCGCCGCCGACATGCAGGCCGTGCGTGTCGGAGAGGACGTCGGCGGCGGCCAGGGCGGCCGGCGCGGCGGTCTGGACCGGCGTCTGGCTCAGAAAACTGTCCGAGGCGTTGTCGTGGAAAACGGCGGGTTCAAGCGAGTGGACCTCGGATACCGGCGGCACGGCGAACAGGACCGGCGCGGGCTCTTCCGCCGCTTCGAACTTCAGGCTGCCCTTGTTGTCGGCGATGGCGGCCGCGGCCGGGATGATGTCGGCGGCGCGCGGCGCCGGCGTGGACGCAGAGGCGCGTTTAGGCTTCGGCGACGGGGCGAAGGCGCGGATGGCCCAGCCGACCAGGCCGATCATCAGGATGACCATGCCCAGGACGAGCAGGCCGGCCCAGGTCGTCTCGCGCTGCGCCCAGTTGATCCAGTCCGACGGGATGCGGTCGTCGATGGGCGCGTGGCCAAGATAGATGGCCGTTGCGGCGACGATCAAGGCCAGCAGGGACAGGACGACGAAGCCCGTCGCCTTGCGGCGCGGCGCATCGTCAAAATCGTCCATCGTTGAACTCACAGTGGTCATGCCAGGCCCCCGAAACGCTTTTTCAACGCGAAATTCATCAAACCTTAACCTCAGGATTGGCTTTCTGGCAACGACAAAACCCCCATGCGTGTGCCAGAAAGACGAATTAAGGCCGCCATCGCGACGAAAGTGCAACTTTCCGGCCATCCTATTGCCAAGGGTACGCGTCCCACTGTACGGTCGAACATATGATGAACACGATTCGGATGCCTGTAAGAATTCTGGGTCTTGACCCAGGCTTGCGCAGGCTTGGCTGGGGGGTGATCGACATGGACGGCGCGCGCCTGAAATGGGTGGCGCATGGTGTTATAGAGCCCGATCATGACAATGATCTTGCCGTCCGCCTGCTGCATCTGTTCGAGTCCTTAAGCGCCGTCATTGCCCAGTGGCGGCCCGACGAGGCGGCGATCGAGGAGACTTTCGTCAACATGAATCCGTCCTCGACGCTCAAGCTGGGCCACGCCCGCGCCGCCGCCATGCTGGCGCCCGCGAAGGCCGGCCTGCCGGTGGCCGAATATGCCGCGCTCGACATCAAGAAGTCGGTGGTCGGCGCCGGCCGGGCCGAGAAAGAGCAGGTGCTTTACATGGTCAAGCGCCTTTTGCCCCTGGCCGGATCTGCCGAGGGCGGCCAAAAAAACAAAATGCCGGCCGACGCCGCCGACGCGCTGGCCTGCGCCATCACCCACGCCCACAAGCGCAGGATGAACACTCTCAAACGGGCGCTGTCCTCAAGCAGCGAAGCGGCAGGACAACTAAAAAGAGCTTCATCATGATCGGCAGGCTGCGCGGCACGGTTCTGGAGGTCTCGGACGAAGAGGCGCTGATCGAGTGCGGTGGCGTCGGCTATATCGTGCGCTGCGGCGTGCGTACCCTGGCCGACATGCCCGATACAGGCCACGAGGCCGTCCTGCATATCGAAAGCCAGACGCGCGAGGACGGCACCCGTCTCTACGGTTTCCTGGCGAAGGACGAACGCAAGGCATTCGAGGCCCTACTCGGCGTGCAGGGCGTGGGCCCGAAGGCGGCGCTCAGCGTGCTCGACGTGCTGACGCCGTCGCAACTGGCCCAGGCCGTGGCGCACGACGACAAGACGGCCATCGGCCGCGCCAACGGCGTCGGCGTCAAGCTGGCTCAGCGCATCGCCATCGAACTCAAGGGCAAGGCGCTCAGCCATATCGCCTTCGAACCGGTCGCGGCGCGCCTCTCCGAAGCGTCCAGGCCGTCGACCGCCGGCGAAGCCGTCTCGGCCCTGGCCGGCCTCGGCATCAGCGAGATGCAGGCGCGCCTGGCGGTCGACGCCGCGCTGAAGACGCTGGGCGCGGATACCGACCTGCCGGTACTGATCCGTACTGCATTGAAAAATTTAGGTAAATAATAATGGCGCGTATTGTGTCAGGCGACCCGTTCGAAGACGACCTGGAAGAGCGCGTGCAGGACCGCGCCCTGCGGCCGCAATCGTTCGACGACTTCGTCGGCCAGGCCCCGCTCAAGGCCAATCTCAAGGTCTTCGTGGCCGCGGCCGCCGCGCGCAAGGAAGCCATGGACCACGTCCTGTTCTATGGCCCGCCGGGACTCGGCAAGACGACCCTGGCCCAGATCGTGGCGCGCGAACTGGGCGTAGGCTTCCGCTCGACCTCGGGTCCGGTCCTGGCCAAGGCCGGCGACCTGGCCGCCATCCTGTCCAACCTCGAGCCCAACGATGTCCTGTTCATCGACGAGATCCACCGCCTCAATCCGGCGGTCGAGGAAATCCTCTATCCGGCGATGGAGGACTACGTCCTCGACCTGATCATCGGCGACGGTCCGGCGGCGCGCACGGTGCGCATCGACCTGGCCCCGTTCACGCTGGTGGGCGCCACCACGCGGGCAGGCCTGCTGTCGACGCCGTTGCGCGACCGTTTCGGCATCCCGCTGCGGCTGGAGTTCTACACGCCGCAGGAACTGGTCAAGGTGGTCATGGGGGCGGCGCGCAAGATGGGCGCGCCGCTCGCCGAGGACGGCGCCATGGAGATTGCCTCGCGCTCGCGCGGCACGCCGCGCATCGCCGGGCGGCTGCTGCGCCGGGTGCGCGATTTCGCGGCGGCGGACGGCGTGTCCATCATTGATAAGAAGGCCGCATCGCAGGCCCTGGCGCGGCTGGAGGTCGATCCCTCCGGCCTCGACCATTCCGACCGCCGCTATCTCAAGGCGCTGATCGACAACTACGGCGGCGGACCGGTCGGTCTGGAAACCTTGTCGGCCGCCATCGCCGAGGCGCGCGACGCCGTCGAGGACATGATCGAGCCCTACCTGCTGCAGCAGGGCTTTATCCAGCGCACCCAGCGCGGCCGCATGGCCTGCGCCCGCGCTTACCTGCACCTTGGCCTGACCCCGCCGGCGCAGACGCCGGCCACGCCCGACCTGTTCGAGGATTGATTGCGCCCGTTCCTCCATTCTGCTAAAATGGAGGAAAGGAGTTGGCCATGCCGCTGAACATCAAGAACGAACGCGCCCATGACCTCGCGCGCCAATTGGCCGAACAAACCGGCGAAAGCCTGACGACGGCCGTTGTCATTGCGCTTGAGGAACGGCTGCAGCGCGTGGCGCCGGCGAAGAAGGACAAGGAACGCCTTATCGCGGAACTGAACGAAATTATTGACCGCATCGCCAGTCGCCCGGCCAAGGATACACGCACGCCCGACGAAATCATTGGCTATGATGAAAACGGCTTGCCGTCGTGATCGTCGTGGACACGTCCGCCGTCGTGGCCATTGTGCTTAAGGAGCCGGATGGACCGGATTTTCTGGCTATTCTTCTGGCAACGGACGCTCTGATGAGCGCGGCCAGTTTGCTTGAAATGCGCATGGTGCTTCATGCCAGGGATGAAAGGAATATAGCCGATCTTGACCAATTGTTCTTTCGTATGCGTGTCCAGGTCGAACCCGTAACCCAGCGCCAATCCGATATCGCCTTCGACGCATTCCGGCGTTTCGGCAAGGGCAGCGGCCACGCGGCGGCTCTCAATTTCGGCGATTGCTTCGCCTATGCCTTGGCCAGCGAGCGCGGTTTACCCTTGCTGTTCAAGGGGGATGACTTCCGCCGCACCGACATTACGCCCGCCGCGCCCGCTCTCTTCGAGAGCTAGGCGCTGAGCTTGCTTTTCTGGGCCAGCCACCAGTCCGCGCCGAACAGGCCTGAGCCATTGGCGATGATCACGCCGGTCAGCAGCATGATATAATAGTTCTCGGTGGTGCCGGGATAGACGAACAGCTCGATCACCAGGGTCATGAAGAAGAAACCGGCCGCGGCGAAACGGCTGAACAGGCCAAGCACCAGCAGGACCGGCAGGCTCAGTTCCGCGGTCGCCGACATCAGGGCGGCAACCTCCGGCGGCAGGACCGGCACGTGGTATTCGTCGGTAAACAGGGCGATGGTGGCGGGCCAACTCCTGATCTTGGTCAGGCCTGAGAAAAAGAAGAACTGCGCCAGCCACAATCGCACCGCCAGCAGGCCGAGGCCTTTCAGCCAGTCGGTGGCCAGAAGGCGGGTTTCGAAGCGGCTGTAGACGGCGGCGAGGTTCGGCAGTTTGCGCGGCGCAACAGCGGTCATGTCGGTCATGGGTCTATCTTTCAAAGGGTTATGAGGAGGCCGCTCTGTACCAGGCGGGACAGCAGAAGCTGCAGGAGGGTGAGATCGTCGGGCGAAGGATCGAGGGTGTCCAGCGCCGCCGCCAGCGAGCCTTCGAGAGCGATGGCGGCGATGAAAGCCACCTCCAACGGCGCGAGGCAGATATGGACAAGGTCATCGTCCGGCGCGCGCCCGACGAGGGCGTCGCAGGCGATGGTTCGCACGCGCGGCGCGGGCTCGCCGGCCAGGACGGCGGCATAGACCGGCTTGATGTCGTGGCTGAAGCACGTGACGCGCACGGACGGATGGAGGGCGACGCGCGCGGCGGGGTCGAGCAGGGCCTCGAAACCGGCGGCCTCGGCATCCGGCGCGTGCTGGGCCTCGTGGATGGCATATTCGTGGCGCGCCAGGTCGGGCAGCCAGTCGAACGGCAGGTGCGGATGGGCGGCCAGGAACGCACCGAAGCCGCCGCCATAGCTGTTTCGGTCGCCGGACGTCAGTGGATGCGCGCGGACATGGTCGCGGGCGAACGCCTTGAACGCGTCGTCGCCAACCAAGCCGTGCGTCGCCGGATAGATGATGATCAGGCTGTCAATCAGGCCGAAGAACCAGGTGTCGTGATGGATGCGCAGGCCGGCATCGTCCGGGCGCTCGCCGGTGACGGTGGCGATGAAGTCGTTCTGGAAGCGGGCGAGGTTGCTGGCGTCAAACATGGCAATCCACCGTCTGGCGCACGCCGCGCCGGATATCGGCCTTGTTCGCTTCGGCCAGAAGGACGTCGAGCGGCGGAATGGCGCTGTCCCATTCGATCAGGGTTGGCGCGTCACCGAAGCTCGCACGGGCGGCGTCATAAAGCGCCCACACTTCGTCGCGCACCGGCCGGCCATGGGTATCGACCAGCAATCCGCCGGGCGCGGCGTCGTGCCCGGCGAGATGGTACTGCCGCACCTCCGCGTGCAGGCCATCGAAATAGGCATACGGATCGCGGCCGAGATTGTGCGCGCTGACGTAAATGTTGTTGATGTCGAGCAGGACGGCGCAGCCCGTGCGCCCGGCCAGCCGCGACAGGAATTCCGGTTCGCCGTAGTCGAGCCCGTCGAAGGCGACATAGTTGGAGGGATTTTCGATCAGCACCTGCCGCCCGATGGCCTGCTGGAACTGGTCGACATGGCGGACGAAGACGTCCAGCGCCTCATGCGTGAACGGCACCGGCAGCAGGTCGGGCACGGCGACGTGGACGTAGGCGCTCCAGCTCAGGTGCTCCGACACGTGCATCGGCTCGAACCGCCGCACCAGGTCCACGACCTGTCTCAGGTGATCGCGGTCGAGGCCATCGGCGCGGCCCAGCGACAGGCCGACGCCGTGAAAGCTGAGCGGATAATCGGCGCGCAGGGACTCAAGCTGCCTCAGGCGCGCGCCGCCGCCGAAATAGTTCTCGGTGTGGACTTCGAGGAAGCCGATGGCCGGGCGCGCCGCCATGATCTCCGCGATGTGCGGCGAGCGCAGGCCGATGCCGGTGGCGAGGGGAGAAGACATTGTCAGACTCTGAAAAAGTGCGGAAGAGGCATGTCTTGTCGCGCATCTTAATCCGAAAAGTGCGTCACACTTTTCGGGATGCGCTTGGGCGCAACCCCTTCCGCGGTCGCAAGCGTCGGTCCTCCCGGGGGCTGGAGGACGGCTCAGGGGGGCGCTTACGAGATGACCTTGCCGCCCATCTTTTCGCAGGTGCCGGCCGGCACGTACTTCCATTCGTTCGGGTCGTTGTCCTTGCCCGCCTGGCCGGCGCAGGAGTGCATGCCGTTCTTGCAGTCGTTCTGGTGCGCCTTGGAGACGCCGGCGCACTTTTCGTAGCCGGCCTTGCCGCTGGTCATCTGGTCGCCGGCGGCGGCGGAATTGGCGATGACGGCGGCGCCGCCGACGAGGGCGGCGAGGGCGGCGGTGACTTGCAGGGCGCGGACGGTACGGGTGGACATGAAGGCTCTCCTTGATGAGGTTGAACGGTGCGCCGCTTCATCAGCGCATCCGAAGAGGCATTACGGCCGTCCGGCGAACGGGGTTACACGACGCCGGCAAAAAAATTTTCCGCTGGCCTATTCCGCCCGCCATGTCTTAATGCGGACGACGATTCACGCGGGCGGGTGTAACCTCTTCCCTCATGGCGACGTATTCCCCGGATGACTGGCAGGGCCTGATGCGCAGGGCGCAGGGCGGCGACGCGGCCGCCTATCGCGACCTGCTGACGGCCCTGCGCCCGTGGCTCCTTTCCTATATCCGCCGCCGGCTGAAAGGCAGCGACGGCGAAGACCTGGTACAAATGACGCTTTTAAGTCTGCACGAGAAACGCCATACCTACGATCCGGCCGCGCCGTTCCTGCCTTGGATCGCGGCGGTGGCGCGGCACAAGCTGATCGACTATGTGCGCAAGGCCGGCCGCCACGTCCATGTCGAACTGGACGAAGACCTGGCCATCGAAGACGGCATGAAGCCGGATCTCGCCAAACGCGATGTCGAGGTGCTGCTGGAGCAGTTGCCGAAGGACCAGGCCAAGGTCATTCGCCTGCACAAGCTCGAGGACTTGAGCGTCGGCGAGGTCTCCGCCGCCACCGGCAAGAGTCCGTCGGCGGTCAAGGTCATCGTCCATCGCGGCCTGAAGAAGCTCCAGGCCCTGGTCGGAATCAAGGAGGCGGCGGATGAGTGACGCGCCAAATCCCGACATGGACCTGATCGATCAGCTCTCCGGCGGCCTCACGCCGGTGAAGCCGATGGATAACCGCTGGCTGTGGATCGGCGCGGCCGTCGGCCTGATCCTCGGCGCGCTTTATGTCATTCTCGCCCTCCATCCCCGTATCGAAATGGAGCGCTTGACCGAAGGCTACTGGCCGTCCAATCCGGTGGTCCTGGTCAAGCCTGGCCTGTTCCTGGTCAGCGGCATAAGCGCCCTGTGGGCGGTGAGCGGCCTGACGCGCCCCGAGGGGCGGCCGAAGCTGCGCTACCTGCTGCCGGTCCTGGCCGTCGTCGGGCTGATCTTGGGCAACCTGGCGTCGGAACTGGTCCGCGACGGCACGTCGCAGGTCGCCGAACGGCTCAATGGCGGCGTCTCCACCTGCTTCACCACCATCCTCGGCGGCGGCCTGATCGGGCTTGTCGCGATGTGGGGACTGTGGCTGCGCAAGGCGGCGACGGCCTATCCGGTGACGCTCGGCGCGATGAGCGGCCTGGCGAGCGCGTCGCTGATGGCCGCGGCTTACGCCATCCACTGCAACATGGACGCGGCGGTCTATATCTTCCTCATCTACGGCTGCGCCGTAGCGACCTTCACCGGCGTCGCGGCCCTGATCGGCGGCCGGTTGCTGCGCTGGTAATCAGCTGGTTTTCATCAACGCCTTGCGCACCGGCAGGAAGCGGTCGTTGAACGGCAGGATGCCGGCGCCGCGCGCCGCCGCGTCCTCGGCCAGTTCGGCGCGTTTAACCGGAGCGATGTTCTTGATCCGGCCGACATAGGGCGCGAGACGCTCGTTGAGCCGCGCGCACAGGCCTTCGATGAAGCGCGCCGGCATGCGGCCGCCGATGAAGTGGGCTTCCGGATTGATAGCGCAGCTCATCACCAGGAACGGCTGGACAAGGCTGTCGGCGGCGCGGTCGAGCCAGGCGTCGACGCGCTGCAGGGCGGCGTCGCTCAGCCGTTCGAGATCGTCCGGCGTCGACGCCACATAGCCGTTGCGGCGCAGGTCGTCGTACAGCGAATAGAGCGACACCATGTCTTCCAGCGTCTGCGCTTCTCCGCCGGCGCCGGCGACCGGCAGGAAGCCGATCTCGCCCGATCGTCCGTCGGCGCCGCGATAATAGTGGCCGTCGATGACCAGCCCGCCGCCGAGGCCGGCGCTGATGATGGTGTAGACGAAGCTGCGGTGCTGCAAGCCATGGCCGAACTGCATCTCGCCGATCGAGGCGGCGGCGGCGTCGTTCTCGACATGGATGGCGATGTCGGGATTGGGCAGAATGTCCTGGAACAGCGCCGCCACGTCGATCTCCGACCAAACGTGATAGGCATCGGGGCGGTTGGCCAGCGGCACCCGGCCCAGGTCATCGGGGATGGCAATGCCGATGCCGATCAGCCGGTCGATGTCGATGGCCTTGTCGGCGATGATCCTGGCGACCTCGTCGCGGAAGAAGGCTGTGACCTCCTGCGGCATGGCGAAATGGACCTCGCGGCAGACGCGGGCGCGGACATTGCCCAGGAAGTCGAGGGCCACGATGGCGATGTGGTCGCGGTCGATATTGAGGCCGATCGAAAAGGCGCCGTCGGGATTGACGACCAGCTTGGTCGCCGGCTGGCCGCGCCCGCCGAGCTGGCGGCCGGCCTTCATGATCATGCCGTCGCCCAGCAGACGCTTGGTGATATTGGCGATGGCCGGCGCCGTCAGCCCGGTCAGGTCGGCGATCTCGGCGCGGGTGATGGGGCTGCCGGCCGCCCGCACGGCCTGGAGGGTCACGCGCTGGTTGTGATCGCCCGCCCGTTCGAGATTGGTCCCGGACAGGGTGTCGCCGAGCGCATGCACCCGAGGCTCCGCGCGATTGACCCGGCCTTCGTCACCCATTCACGATCCCCCTCCGGGGCAGTCCGTTAGTTTGAGGGCCGTGATCAGCGCCCGGCCGCCCGTTATCGGAGGCCGATTGCGCGCCTTATCGATGAGGATGTGACGTCTGGCCCCTGAGTCGCAGCATATAGGACCAATCGCGGCAAAATGTAAGGTTTATATTGAAACCGGTCAGGGCAGCGGGGATGAGTTGATCGCCCGCTGCTCGGATCTTTTTCCTGACGCCTCATGATTTATGCCAAAAGTGCGAAGCCGCTTCGCGGCACTTCGGGCATGAGGCCTAGGGAAGAACCCGATAGCTGACGAAGGCGAGGTGCGTCGAATCCGGCGACCACGAGTTGACGTTCATTGTCCCCTGGCCGCCGAACAGCCTGGCAACTACCCTGGCTTCGCCGCCCGAGGCCGGCATGACCTTGATCACCACGTCATGGTCGGGCGGATGATCGCCGACCGCCACCTCTGTGCCGAAGGAGACGAAGGCGATCCACTTGCCGTCGGGCGAGGGATGCGGGAACCAGTCGCGGCTGTCATCGCCGAAGGTCATCTGCTCGGCGCCCGTCCCGTCCGGGTGCATGCGCCACAGTTTCATATTGCCCGAACGCACGCTGTTGAACCAGATCCACTGGCCGTCCGGCGTATAGTCCGAGCCGTCGTCGAGGCCCGGCGCGGTGGTCAGCCGCGTCTCCGCCCCGCCTCCGGCCGGGCCCCCTTCTTTAACCGGAATCGCATAGACATCGTAGTCGTTATTGCGGTTGGCGATGACGGCCACCGTCGTGCCGTCCGGCGACCAGCCGTGCCAGTAGCTCGGCCCCTGTTCGGTCAGCTGGCGCGGCGGGGTGGCGGCGGTCGCCCCGGTCAGCGGCAGGATATAGACCCGCGACTGGTTATCGGCGCTCGACTGATCGCTGACCGCCAGCCACTGGTGGTCGGGCGAAAAGCCGTGGTCGTTGTTGATCTTGTGGAGCCCGCCGGTGTCGAGTTGCACCGGCGCGCCCTGCGGCCCGTCCGGCCCGGTTTGCAGGCCGAGCGCCGGCAGGGTGAATGTGTAGATGCTGCCCGACGCATTGAACAGAAGGGTCTTGCCGTCGGGCAGCCAGTTGGGCGCCTCGATATGGTCGCCGGTCTGGTAGACCACGGTGCGGTTGAACGACGACATGTCGAGCACTTCGAGCGTGCTCTCGACCTTGTCGCTGTAACCGTGCGTCTCGGGCGCCGGCGGCATGGGCGCGATCTCGACGTTCGAGAAATCAGCGGTTTCGGTCAGGGTGTTGTTGTGGGCGCTGACCGCCAGCCCGGCATAGTAGGGACCGGTCAGGCGGATCGGAAATTCGCCGCCGGCGTGGTGCAGCACGCCATCGGCCCCGGCCAGCGACATCAGGGCATAGCCGTTCTGGTATTCGAGCTGGATGCGCGTCACGCCGGGCACGTTGGCGACGATCTGGTGCGTGTCGCCACCCGGCGTCTCGCGATACTGCAGCGATACCAAACCTGATCCGTGAACCATGATGTCGGCATAGGGCGCATCGGGGGCGAGCGACTGGCGCAGCATGACGCCGGCCTTGCGGTGCGGGTCGGTGCCGGCGCCCTCGAATTTGACATCGGCGGCGATGCGCAGGTCGCCGGAGGTCTTTGTTTCGGCGTAATGGAAGGCGTCGACCGCGCCCCAGATGTTGGCGCCGCTGGCCGTGATGCGATAGGTGCCGGTTCTGGCGTCGTAATCGGTCTTGCCTGGGAATTTGGTGTCGCCGATATCGCCGGATTGCGTGAAGTCGCCAAGGTCCTGGGCCGCAGCCGGGGTAACGCAAAGCAGGGCGGCCGTCACCGCAAGGGTGCGCAAGGTCATGACTTTTCCTCCCAACCGATCGCCGCCTGTTGCGGCTTGTAATGGATTACAATTACCAGATGGCCGGACCGGCGTACAGCCCTATCAGGGTACCGGGCGGTAACTGACGAAGACCAGGCGCTTGCTGTCGGGCGACCACGGACGGACGCTCATCGCACCGGGGCTGCCGGAAATGTGCGCCAACACCACGGCTGCGCCGCCCGGGGCCGGAGCCAGGGTCAGGGCACTTTCGCCGAGGGTTTCAGCGCCTTCGCCGACGCGGACGGGTGCGGCAGTGGCTATCCACTTGCCGTCCGGTGAAGGCAGGCTGGCGCCGTTGGCCGCCGCCGCCGGTTCCGCATCGGGCACGGGCGTGGCCATCGGGCCGCCTTCCGGCGGAATGGCCACACGCATGGCCTTGCCATCATCGCGGAAAACGATGGTCTTGCCGTCAGGGCCCCAGGCCGGAGCCGTGAATTGACCGGCGCCCTGATATACGACCGCCCGATAGGTGGACGTCGCATCTATGGTTTCGATCGTGCTTTCGAGATGAGGCTTGCTTACGGGTGGCGGCACGGTCATGGTGACATCCGAAAAATCGACCGTCTTGGTGATCTTGTCGTCGTGGGCGCAGACCGCCAGCCCCACGAAGTAGGTCCCGGTGAACGCCATCCTGTAACCACCGCCGGCATGATGCAGCACGCCGTCCGGTCCCGCCACCGACATGTAGACATAATCGCCCTCGCGTTCGAGGGCGAAACGGCCGGGACCATGCAGTATGGCTTCGATCTCATGGGTGTCGCCGCCGGGCGTCTCGCGATACTGCAGGGCGATGTGATGGTTGCCGTGGACGACGATGTCGATATAGGGGCTGTCGGCGGCGAGGCTCTGACGCATCATCAGGCCCGCCTTGCGGTGGGGATCGCCGCTGTCGGTGACCCAGTTCAGCGTCGCGGCGATGGCAAGGTCGCCTTCGGCCGGCTTGCTGACGAAATGAAAATCGTCGGACTTCGCCCAGATATCCTTGCCGCCGCCGGTAACACGATAGACGCCGGTCCTGGCTTCGAAGCTTGCCGACCCCGCCGCCGGCACCGAACCGACGTCATCCTGCCGCGTGAACTGGCCGAGCGGCGGCTGTCTTGGCGCGCAGGCAACCACGCACAACGCCAGAACGGCGAATGCAAACCCCTTCATGACAATCCTCCCGCCGCTGGCGCGGCCTTTTATGTCTCAGGCGTAACAGAGGACCGGGAGACCGTACAGGGGCTCAGTCGCGGAAGTACGATTGGTAGACCGCTTCATCAACGCCGTTGAGGTCGAGTTGCAGGCGGTCGATGAACTCGTGCAGGCCCGACGAGATGACATTGGCGGCGTCGGAAGTATGGATGGTCCGGGCCAGTTTGGTCATCTCGGCCATGGCCTGGCTCGATCCGCCGGCGTCGATGCAGATCGAGCCCAGGGCCGCGGCGGCGGCATCGAGGCAGAACAGCACCGAGCGCGGGAAGGCGGTGGCGAACAGCAGGAAATGGGTCACATCGCGATGGTTGAGGGTGTGGAACTGTTGGCGGTACATTTCGAGCGCGTCGACCGATTTCAGCACCGCGCCCCACTGCACGGCGTCGTAGACCGTGTCGAGGCCGTCGGCGTCCGGCAGCAGCAGGAAGTACTTGACGTCGAGCACGCGCGCGGTCTTGTCGGCGCGCTCCAGCATCCGGCCCATGTGGGCGAACTGCCAGCCCTGGCGGTGGCTCATGCTGTTCTCGAGCAGGCCCGTGACCTGGTGGCCGGCCTGGCGCACCGCCTTGTAATAGTCCTGCAGGTCGTAGAGCGAGCGCTTGCGGCTGTGGGCGCGGGTCAGGTGGTAAAGCTCGTTGATCTTCTCCCACATCTCGGCGGGGATGACCTCGCGCACCGTGCGGGCGTTCTCGCGGGCGCGGTAGATCGACTGCTGGATCGAGTTGGGGTTGTTGTCGTCGAAGGTGAGGAACTTGACGACGCTGCGTTCGTCGGCCGCCTTGTAGCGTCGGTTGAAATCCTCGTCATCGCCGGTGATGGCGACGATCGGGTACCACTGGGTCGACTGCTCGTCGAGCGACAGGTCGAGCATCAGGTGGAAGTTGACGTCGAGAAAGCGGGCGACATTGTCGGCGCGCTCGAGATAGCGTCCCATCCAGTAGATCGAGTTGGCGACCCGGCTCAGCATGCTGTTCTCCTTCCTTCCCCGTTTACGGCAACGTCGTTGTGAGGAAGGTGGCATGGAGCGCAGCGACATGACGGAAGGGGGATTTCCGCCGTCCGCTCCCCCTCCCACCGCTTCGCGGTCCCCCCTCCCCGTAAACGGGGAGGGAAAAGGAAGAAACGAGCCTTTTAGGAAATATCGAATCCTCTCCCATCACGCTTCGTCCTCCAGAATCCCGGAATCTTCCAGCACCCATGTGTCCTTGCTGCCGCCGCCCTGGCTGGAATTGACCACCAGCGAGCCCTTCTTGAGCGCTACCCGCGTCAGTCCGCCGGGCAGGGTGAAGATGTCCTCGCCGAACAGGGAATAGGGGCGGAAATCGACGTGCCGGCCTTCGATGCCGCTGCCCGTCAGGGTCGGCGCCCGCGACAGGGAAAGCGTGGGCTGGGCGATATAGTCGCGCGGCTTGGCGGCGATCTTCGTGGCGAATTCCTTCTGCTCGGCCTTGGTGCTCTTGGGCCCGATCAGCATGCCGTAGCCGCCCGACAGGTTGACCGCCTTGACCACCAGCTTGTCGAGGTTATCGAGGACGAAAGCCCGGTCCTTGTCGTCCTCGCAGATATAGGTCGGCACATTGTGCGAAATGGCGTCCTCGCCGAGGTAGTATTTGATGATGCGCGGCACATAGGCATAGATCGCCTTGTCGTCGGCGATGCCGGTGCCGGGCGCATTGGCCAGGGCGACATGCCCCTTCATGTAGGCGCGCATGATGCCGGGCACGCCGAGCATCGAATCCTTGCGGAAGATTTCCGGGTCGATGAAGTCGTCGTCGATGCGGCGATAGATGACGTCGACGCGCTGCAGGCCCTCGGTGGTGCGCATGAAGACGCGGTCGTCCTCGACCACCAGGTCGGAGCCCTGCGTCAGGGGAACGCCCATCTGCTGCGCCAGGTAGGCGTGCTCGAAATAGGCGGAATTGTAGATGCCGGGCGTCAGCACGACGATGTTGGGCTCGTCGCGCCCGTCCGGCGCGATGTGCTTCAGCGTCTTGTAGAGATGGTCGCCGTAGTCGCTGACCGGCCGCACCTTCACCGTATGGAAGGCCTGGGGCAGGATGCGTTTCAGCACCGCGCGGTTTTCCAGCACGTAGGATATGCCCGACGGACAGCGCAGGTTGTCCTCCAGCACGTAGAACTCGCCGTCGCCGTCGCGCACGAAATCGGTGCCGGAAATATGCGTCCACACGCCTTTCGGCGGGCTCAGGCCCTCGCAGGCCTTCTGGTAGCACGCCGACGAGAAGATCAGTTCCGGCGGGATCGCCTCGTCTTTCAGTATCTTCTGGTCGTTGTAGACATCCTGGATGAACAGGTTGAGGGCGCGGATGCGTTGCTCGATGCCGCGCTCCAGCCGCGCCCAGTCAGCGGCGGACACCATGCGCGGGATGATGTCGAAGGGCAGGATCTTCTCGGTGCCCTTGCGGTCGCCATAGACGTTGAAGGTGTTGCCGGAACGGTAGAGGACGGTCTCGGCCTGCTTCTGCCGCCGCTTCAGTTCCTTGCGCGACAGGCGCTGGAGATGGTCGACCAGGGGCTGCGCGCTGGCGTGCGGCGTACCGTCGGCGGCGAAGAGCTCGTCATAGAACCCGTCAGTCTTGTAGGCTTCCAGCGTCAAGGCAACTCCCTCAATTGAACACCTCGTTCACGGTGACCTGCACCCTCAGCGTCTCGTTGCCGCCGCCGCGGTAGATGGTGCCGCCGGTCGGCGTGGCGTCGGTGAAGTTCCGTCCCGCCGCCACCCGGATATGGTCCTGGCTGACCAGGGTGCCGTTGGTCGGATCATAGCCGCGCCAGCCGAGATAGGGGACGTAGATCTCGACCCAGGCGTGGCTGGCGTCCGTCTGCGCGCGGTTGTTGTAGTTGCCGCCGGTGAACAGGTAGCCCACCCGGTAGCGAGCCGGCACGCCCAGCAGCCGCGCCAGGCAGATGAACAGGTTGGAGAAGTCCTGGCACACGCCCTCGCGCGTCGCATAGACCTCGAACGGCGTCGTCTTGAGCGTCGTCGCGCCCGGCACATAACGGTAGTCGCGATATAAGGTCTGGTTGATGTCGTTGAGCGTCTCCAGCAGGTGCCGCCCGTTCCGAACGGCGAAGCTCATGGCGTAGTCGAGCAGTTCCTGAATCTGCGTGTCGGGAAGTTCAGGCGGCAGCAGGTAGGGCTCCATCATCGTCCGCTGCCACGGCATCATGACCAGCGGAATGAAGCTGTTGCGCAGGTCCGGCGACAGGTCGTCCGGCCCCTTGCCGTAGATCTTGACCCGCGACCGGCACGAGATGGTCAGCTTCCTGTAGGGGCGGATGATGCTGTAATGGACGGTCTGGTTGCCGAATACGTCCTGGTAGCGCAGGTCCTCGCCTTCCGACGAGATCGACAGCGTGCAGTTGACCAGTTCCTGGATCGGGTCTTCCAGCGGCATCAGGCGGAAAATGTGCGACGAATGCTCGACCTCGTTCTCGTACTCGTACTCGGTCGAATGGATGGCGTCGTAGAGGCGATAGGTGAGCGGCGAGCCGTCGGGCGCGTGGGTCTGCGAGCGCGCGTTGAGTATGCGATGCGTCACGCCCTTGGTCTGCTGCAGGGCTTCGACGATGTTGAGCTGCTGCGCCTGGGCCTGCTGGTCGGCGAACGGCCGGCCGGCCGGCCGGCGGGCCGCGACGCCGTGCGGATGACCGGCGCTGTCGTGCCGGGGCGGGGCGGGCGGGGGTGCCGCCTCTGTCGCGTTGGTCCACTGGATTTCGCCGCGCCGGACCAGGATCAGCTGGCCCTTCTGCATCGTCTTCCATTCGCCCTGGCGGAACGGGGTCGACGAAAAGACCAGCGCCGTGCGGAAGGTGTCGCGCGGATTGTCGATGGCGAAGGACGCGGCCTCGGCCTCGAAGCCTCCCGCGGCATGCGGCGGCTGGATGCGGCTGTAAAAGAGGTGGGTTTCGGAACGCGAACCGTAGAAGGCCGCCACGGTCACGCCGTCGCTGATCACCATGTCGGCGGAGCCCAAACCGTCCAGTTCCTGAAACCAGCCCAGCAGCACCTTGTGGTCGATCTCGGCCAGGCTGCGCGCGCCATGGTCCTGGACGCGGCCGAGCAGGACGCAGAAGGCCAGCTCCGAATCGGTCCGGCCGAGCGGCTCCAGGAAGATCGACGTGTTGCGGTGCAGCCCCGCCAGCCGCTCCTTGTCCAGGTCGCCGTTGTGCATGAACATCCAGTCCTGGCCGGCGAAGCTGCGCGTGAAGGGCTGGGTTTCGAGGTGGGTGTAGCCACTGGCGGCGCCGCGCACCTTGCAGAAGAAGACGGTCGAACGGAACGAATCCCAGTCGTGCATCGCGCCGCGCAGGGTTTGCGTGTCGCGCGCCGACGGGTCCTTGGCGACGATGGCGGCGCGGGTGTCGCCGGGATACCAGGCCAGGCCCCAGCCCAGCGTGTGGTCGCCCTGCTGCGGCCCCTGGCGGAACTTCAGGTCGATCGCCGGCGACGCCACGGCGTCGAAGGAGAAGGCAAGGATGTCGCTCGAAATGGCGCCCAAAGGAAACCGTCCTGATGCTGCACCGCAAACTGACTACGATGCAGGGCGGTTGTCCAGCGCTTTTTTGCGGTTTGGTGACAGCTAGGGCCGGGCCATAGGGCGGATCGACATTCAAATTTTCGCAGCGATTGAGGGTTCGACCTTCTTATACCTCCCCACTTGTGGGGAGGGGAATCGCACGAGCGAGCCTTTGATGTATCAAAGGCGAATGAGATGTGGTGGTGGGGTCCTTACGCAATGTCGATCCGCCCTATGCCGGCGTCCAGCCGCGCAGGCGTTCCTGCACGGCGTGAAGCTGCCGCGGCGTCCAGTCGGCTTCGATCTTCTCCAGCTTGTGCGCCGCGTCCTTGCGCCCGAGCCTGGCCGCCCAGGCGTACCAGCAATAGGCCAGTTCGCGGCTGGCCAGTTCGCCGAGGCTGGACACATACTGGTCGCCGACGCGCTCGACCGCCTCCGCGTCCCCGGCCAGCGCCGCCTTGCGGTAAAGCGCCGCCGCCGTCACCGGGTCGGGTTTTTTCTTTACGCCGAGCAGGTGATATTCGGCCAGGGTCTTCATCGACGGCGCATGACCGAGTTTCGCCGCGCCTTCGAGATAGTGCGCCGCCTTTTCGGCATCGGCGATGCAGCCAAGGCCATAGAAATACTGGTAGCCGGCAAACGCCATGCCGTTGACGTCGCCGGCCTCGGCCCTGGCGACGTGGAATTTCAACGCATGGCGATAGCACTGGTCGGCGCGCGCATCCATGATATGCGGCTCCTCATGGCGGCCGAAGCGTTCGTAGATTTCGGCCATTTTCAGCATGGCGTGGCCGTCGCCATTCCTGGCCTGCTGGCCGTAAAGCTCGAGCGCCATGTGCAGGTAGTGCTGGCCAAGGCTGACATTGTGCCGCGCGCCGTCGCTGCCCGACATCAGCATGTCGGCGCAGGCGACGCACGCCTTGGCGCTCCCGCGCCGCGCCTGCTGGCGCATGCGCAGGTACTTCGTCGGCGGGCGCGAATGGCGGAACGGCGGGATCAGGGCGCCGACCAGCCCGGCCACCACCCAGATGGCGGCAATCAGCAGCACGCCGAACAGGAGCGCCGGCAAAAGCGTTTCGGAATCGAGAAAGTCGTTGCGCATGCCCGCACGTGACGACTTCGCCGCGAAATTTTCGAGCCGGATCGCCATACGCGGCCATAAATTTCCCATCTTCCGGCGCGATTTGTGTCATGCTAGCCATAATCGACCAGCCGGGGGGAAGGATCACATCGGACTCCCCGAAGTTTTTGACGCCTCATGTCTATCCGAAAAGTGCGAAGACGTTTCTCGGCACTTTTCGGCATGAGGCTTGGGAGGACGCCATGCGCAACTACCTGCTGACCGCCGTGACGGCGGTGCTTCTCATCACCCCGGCCGCGATGGCCCGCCCCGTTCGCGCCCAGGCCGCCCCGCCGCCGTCCGCGCCGCAACCGCCGCCCGCCTATTCCTACGACAAGGCGCCGTGGTGGATGAAGGAAAGCGTCATTACCCAGACGGGCTACGTCTTCAGCGAAGTGCCCGCCAACCGCGCCAGCTTCTGGGCGACCTTCCAGACCACGGACGACGACCTTTCCAAGGCCCAGGCCAAGGCGACCGATCAGACGCGCGCCCTGCAGCAGGTGCTGGACAAGCTCGGCAAGGATGCCGTGCGCGTGACCACCAGCTTCTCCGTGCGCGCGCTCTACGAAGAGTATCGCGACAAGAACGGCAACCGCATCGAGGACCAGCGCGCCGACAAGATCAACGGCTATCAGGTGTCGTTGACCCTGTCGGTCGAGATCCGCGATATGAGCCAGCTCGAAAAGGCCTATGCCCTGGTGCTGGCGGCCGCGCCGTCCTCGGCCAGCGACATCAGCTTCAGCCTCCAGCCGTCGAACGAAATGAACACCTGGCTCTACAACGAGGCGATCAAGGACGCCCATGCCCGCGCCGGCCAGGGCGCCGCCTCGGCGGGCGCGAAGCTGGGCGAGGTCAAGGTGATCGACCCGACCGGCCGCGCCTGCGAAACCGACATCCTGGCCCGCGCGCCGGCGGACAGCGGCATCGGCGGCATCACGGCGGACGACGTCGGCGCCTTCCCCGACTATAACGTCGCCGAGGCCGTGCAGCGCGTTCCGCCGCCTCCGCCGCCTCCGCCTCCTCCGCCGCAGGCCCCGGCGGCGGGCAGCGCCGAATATCTCGAATACATGGCGATGAAGAACCCCTTCATCCAGACGCCGCCCTTGCAGCGCCTGACCGCGACGGCCTGCGTGGTGTACGGACTGGAATAGGGCTGATGCGTTGGGCGGTGAAGCAAGACGCTTCTCCACCATCTTCGCTTCGCCCGATGGTCCGATGGCTTGCAAAAGCCATAGTCTTGCTGCGCCAAACCCACTCCAAGCGGCAGGACTATCTGATATGGCTGTCGCAACGTGCTGTCTTTCCCCTCTCTCCGCGCCGGCGGGGAGAGGACGGGAGATGAGCGCAGCGAAATCGACGCGCTGAGGGGCCTTTCGTCGGCGCGAGGCCCCTCATCCGGACATCTTCGCCCTCGCGGGCTTGCTGTCCGTCCTCTCCCCGCTGGACGCGGGGAGAGGGGGCATTTTCACGCCATATGCGATAGCCCTGCTCCAAGCGAGGAGGTGCAGGATGTCACGCGCTTCACCTTTCTTCTTCCTCCCACTTGTCGGGGGGCGCACCCTCCCGCCCCGTTTACGGGGTGAGCGATGCGAACGATCCAGTGAATCGTTTGCAAGCGAAGGGACCGCGAAGCGGTGGCAGGGGCAACACCGGCGGGTGGTGGGGCGTCTCGCTTTCAAAACCTCGACCGCGCGCAGCTATCCCCTCCCACCTCTCCCCATACTCCCCCACTCGTGGGGGAGATGTCAGCGAAGCTGACAGAGGGGGGCTTAGGGGAGAGGACGAGAGCCGAGCCTCTCCTCCCTATCGCGGAGCGATGGGGAGGTGGCCTGCACCGGTTACCGGCGAAAGGCCGGAGGGGTGGCGAAGGCGTAAGGGCTGAGGGGCGCTTCCTACGCCTCCCCAAATTTCTTAAAATTTGGGGAGGGGGACCGCCGCGCCTCTTCGGCGCGGTGGTGGAGGGGTTTCTTGCTTTCTGACCACCACCACGCCTCCGAATCCAAAATCTATCCCCTTCCATTTTTCCTGAGTCATGCTTGAACACATGTCTCAGCCTGACCGGCCATCGCAGGAAACTTTGACCCCCGAAGCGCGGCGCACGATGCTGCGCGCCTTCGGCGACCGCATGCTGGTCAAGCTCTCCGCCATGGAC
>CAYYTA010000094.1:0-1656 GCA_964474575.1 uncultured Caulobacteraceae bacterium
CCGCTCGTCCGAGCGCGACGCCCTCGCCCGGCGGCTGGCGGAGGGGGGCGTCCAGACGGCGGTCCACTATCCGCGTCCGGTGCACTTGCAGCCGGCCTATGCGGGCCGGCTGGCGCAAGGGCCGGGAGGGCTGCCCAACACCGAAGCGGTCGCCGGGGAGATCCTGAGCCTGCCCATGCATCCCCACCTCGCGCCGGACCAGGCCGACCGGGTCATCGCGGCGATCGGAAGCGCGCTTCGGGCCTGACGGCGGCCGTCATTTGCTCCGTGTTCTTCGCAACTGCGAACACTGCGGCTTTGGCGCCAACTGCTGTGGCGCGTGGGCGCCACATGCCGTGCCGGGGCAAGATTAACCTCGTTTGGAAAGGTCAAGCTTGCGCGACGCTCGACAGATTTTTCAGGCTGAAAACTATTGTAGGCGATCAGTTGCGGATCATCGCCCAGGTTAATGCCAATCATTACTATGGACGGGGCAGACAAGGCGTCAATGAGCGCGAGGTATTCGCGCCGGCCGCATGGTTAATCTCGCCGCCGCCGCGGCCGATGCCCTGAATGACTCACAGGAAATTTGCCGGGAAAAGGCTCTCTTAACCTTTTTCCGCTTTTCATCGCGCCTGAAAACGGGTTTGTTGCCTCCCAATCGGGGGCGGGGGAGTGATCCCAAGCATGCTGAAACGGGCGAAAGCCACGTTGGGTTCCATGGCGATCGCGGTCGCCCTGGCGCTGTCCACCGGCGGCGTCGCCCATGCCGACTCCTATTGGCAGTGCGCCACCTTCGCGCGCATGTTTTCCGGCATCCAGATCTTCGGCGACGCCTGGACCTGGTGGAACCAGTCCCTCGGCAAGTACGCCACCGGCAATGCGCCCCAGGCCGGTTCGGTCCTCGTCTTCAAGCGCTCCGGCGTCATGCACGACGGCCACGTGGCCGTGGTCAGCCGCGTGCTCACCGACCGGGTGATCCAGGTCACCCACGCCAACTGGTCGATCATCGACGGCGGCCGCGGCAAGGTCGAGAAGGACGTGACCGTGGTCGACGTATCGCCCAAGGGCGACTGGAGCCAGGTCAAGGTCTGGTACGACCCGATCCGCGACCTCGGCAACACCGTCTATCCGACCTACGGCTTCATCTACGCCTCGGCCCAGAGCGCGGCCAAGTCGGCCGGCTTCAGCGTGGCCAAGGCCGCGGCCGATCAGGCGATGAGCGCCAGCCAGTCGCCGGTGGCCGGCGCCGGCCAGACCCTGGTCACCGCCGCGGCCGACGCGACGGACCGCATCGCGGCCCTGATCCAGTCACTCACCGACCACTGAGCGGGGCCCGTCCACGCGGACGCCCCGTTTCCTGCGCAGCATTTCCGGCAGCCCCCCGGGGCCGACCAGATGGCCGACGCCGACCACCACCACCAGGTTCGCCGGTTTCCTGTGCCGGCGCGGACGGGCGTCCAGCCGCGCCAGCAAGGTCTTCATCCAGGCCGCGTTGCGCTTGACGAGCAGGGCGTTGAACACCTCGGGGCTGATCCGCTTGAGGTCCTGAATGCCCTCGCGGTCGATCTCGCGGAGGTCTCCCTTCATCCAGCCGTCGATCAGGCGCAGGGGCTGGTCGGGATCGTCCTGGAGATCCTTCAGGGTGTCCTCCAGCGAGGCGATCTGGGCCTGGGG
>CAYYTA010000095.1:0-95996 GCA_964474575.1 uncultured Caulobacteraceae bacterium
CGTGGTCTTCGCCATGCCGCTGACGGTGATGATCTATACACTGGTCCGGCGCGCTTATGCCGACGGCGAACCGGCGCAGGAAGAGAGCGAAGGCATGACCAAAAACGACCGGTGACAGCCCCTCCGCCATGGTCTAAAGCCTGATCCTTTCCCGCCTTTTGAGTCCCACATGCCCCACGCCAACAAGCTGCGCCCGACCCCCTTCGACCTCGGCCCCGTCCACTTCGTCGGCATCGGCGGCATCGGGATGAGCGGCATTGCCGAAATCATGCTCAAGATCGGTTACAACGTGCAGGGCTCGGACGCCAAGGCCTCGGCCAATACCGAGCGCCTGGAAAAACTGGGCGCGACAATCTTCATCGGCCACGCTACCGAGCATGTCACCGACGGCGTCTGCGCGTTGGTCTATTCGACCGCCGTCAAGTCCGACAACCCGGAAATGGTGGAGGCGCGCCGCCGCCGTATCCCCTTGGTCCGCCGCGCCGAAATGCTGGCCGAGCTGATGCGGCTGCAATTCTCGATCGCGGTCGGCGGCACCCATGGCAAGACGACCACCACTTCGATGGTCGCCTGCCTGCTCGATGCCGGTGGCATGGACCCAACCGTGGTCAATGGCGGCATCATCAACGCCTATGGCACCAATGCCAAGGTCGGTGACGGCGACTGGATCGTGGTCGAGGCCGATGAATCCGACGGTTCGTTTCTGCGCCTGAAATCCACGCTCGCCATCGTCACCAATATCGATGCCGAACACCTCGACCATTGGGGTGATTTCGACGCCGTGAAAAAGGGCTTTTGCGACTTTGTCGAGAATATCCCGTTCTACGGCTTCGCCGCGGTCTGCATCGACCATCCGGAAGTCCAGGCGCTTAGCGCGCGCATCGATAATCGCCGCCTGATCCCTTACGGCGTGTCCCCTCAGGCCGAGGTCCGCTGCGCCAATATCGAGTTTGGGCCGGAAGGCGCCGTCTTCGACGTCATCTTCTCGCCCAGCGGCGTCGAGCCCTTCACCTGGGAGAAGATCCGTCTGCCGATGAGCGGCAACCACAACGTCTCCAATGCTACCGCCGCCATCGCCATCGCGCGCGAACTGGGTGTGAGCGAGGACGCCATTCGCCAGGGCCTGGCCGGCTTCGGCGGCGTCAAGCGACGTTTCACGACAACCGGAATTGTCGACGGTATCCGCGTCATCGATGACTACGGCCACCACCCCGTCGAGATCGCCGCCGTGCTGCGCGCCGCCCGCCAGGTGGTGGGGCAGGGCCGCGTCATCGCCGTCGTTCAGCCGCACCGCTATACCCGCCTGCGCGACCTGATGACCGAGTTCTCGTCGTGCTTCCATGACGCCGATACCGTCATCGTCGCCGATGTCTATTCGGCCGGTGAAGCACCCATCGACGGCGCCAACAAGCAGGCTCTGCTCGACGGCCTGCAGCGCTTCGGTCACCGCAATGCGCTGGCGCTCGGTGCGCCGGGTGACCTCGCGGGCATCGTCAAGGCGCAGGCGCAGGCCGGCGACCTCGTCGTCTGTCTCGGCGCCGGTGACATCACCCAATGGGCCTATGCCCTGCCGGGACAGTTGGAAGCGTTGAAGGCATGACCCACTGGTACACCCGGCCTATTATTCCGGTCGCCGACGTGGCCGTGGCGCTCGGTTACTACGTCAATACACTTGGTTTCGTCGAGGATTGGCGGCACGAGGATGACGGCGGGCTACTGGCCGCCCAGGTCGGGCGTGACGGCTGCGAACTGATCCTGTCCTGCCAGTGGCCCGACAAGGTCGGCCAGACCATGCAGTTCATTTCCCTGGAACCGGAAGTAATGACTGCTTTGCGCGCCGACCTCGAAGGCCTTGGCGTCGCCGTCGAGGACGGCTGGTGGGGCTATCGCCTGATGGTCCTGCGCGATCCGGACGGCAACGAGCTGTTCTTCCCTTATCCGTCGGAAGCTACCGAATGAGCTGGAAAGACGACCTTCCGGTCGCGCGGGGCAAACTGTTGCACGACGAACCGTTGGCGCCGTTCACCTGGTTTCGCGTCGGCGGGCCGGCCGAGGTGCTGTTCATCCCGGCGGATACCGACGATCTCGGCGATTTCCTGCGCGCCCTGCCTGAGGAGGTGCCGCTGACCTATCTCGGTGTCGGCTCCAACGTCATCATCCGCGACGGCGGCGTCGAAGGCGTCGTCGTGCGGCTGGCCGGCCGCGTTTTCGGTGAGATTACGGTGGAAGGTGATAAGGTCACCGCCGGACCTGGAGCGCTCGATAGCATGGTCGCCCGTGCTGCCGCGAAAGCCGGACTGGCGGGCCTGGCGTTCTACGCCGGCATCCCGGGCTCCATCGGCGGCGCGCTGACCATGAACGCCGGTTGCTATGGCCATGAGACCAAGGACGTGCTCGTCTCGGCCTGGGGCTTCGACCGCGCCGGCGTGCGGCGCGAGTTTGAAAACGCCGATTTCGGTTTCACCTATCGCCACAGCGAAATCTCGCCCGATATCATCTGGATGCAGGCGACGTTCCGCGGCACACGAGACGATCCCGCGGCCGTCCAGGCGCGCATCGACGAGATCACCGCCCGCCGCGAGACCACCCAGCCGATCCGCGAAAAGACCGGCGGCTCGACCTTCAAGAACCCCGAAGGCAAGTCCGCCTGGCAATGCGTCGATGAAACCGGCTGGCGCGGCAAGCTCTACGGCGGCGCCAAGTTCTCCGAGCTTCACGCCAACTTCATGATCAACGCCGATAATGCCACCGCCGCCGACCTCGAAGGCCTCGGCGAGGCGGTTCGCGCCGACGTGCTGCAAAAGCTGGGAATCGACCTACAATGGGAGATCAAGCGGATCGGGAAGGCCTGACCTTTCCCGACGAAAAGCTCCTAAAATCGCATTCGGGCGACGATCACATGACCCAAGCGGCCCCCCTCCGTCGTTTCGCTGCGCTCAACGCCACCTCCCCCGCTGCGCAGGGGAGGAGAGGTGCGATCAAATCCTTTCCTCCTCCCTTGCAAGCGCAGCGCAGCGGGGGAGGTGGCGCGGCGCACGTTTGGCCTTGCGCCAAACGAAGTCCGCGACGGAGGGGCTAAATGTCCCTGCTTGATCTTTAT
This sequence comes from uncultured Caulobacteraceae bacterium, assembly GCA_964474575.1. Taxonomy (GTDB): domain Bacteria; phylum Pseudomonadota; class Alphaproteobacteria; order Caulobacterales; family Caulobacteraceae; genus Asticcacaulis. The sequence goes on from CAYYTA010000095.1 coordinate 3,101, forward strand.
GCGCGCAAAGGGCCGCTGATCATGGGCGTGGTCAATGTCACGCCCGACAGCTTCTCCGACGGCGGCCGCCACCAAAGCCTCGATGCCGCCCTCGAGCACGCGCAGCAGCTCATCCAAGACGGCGCCGACGTGCTCGACATCGGCGGAGAATCGACCCGGCCCGGCGCCCATCCGGTGACCCTGGAAGACGAGATCAACCGCGTTATCCCGCTCATTTCCCAGCTTTCTCGAATAGCCGACGTCCCGCTCAGCATCGATACCCTCAAGCCCGAAGTGGCCGAGGAGGCGCGCCACGCCGGCGCCGAAATCTGGAATGATGTCAGCGCTTTATCTCATAATTCCGGCTCTCTGGAAACGGCGGCGCGTTTCGAGGGCGACATCATCCTGATGCATATGAAGGGCGAGCCGCGCACCATGCAGACCAGCCCGTGGTACGAAGACGTGGTGGCCGAGGTCGAATCCTACCTGCTCGAATGCGCCGAAGCCGCCATTCGCGCCGGCGTCAAACGCGACCATATCTGGCTCGATCCCGGCATCGGTTTCGGCAAGACGCTCGATCATAACCTGGCTCTGATCCGCGCCACCGGCCGCCTGGCTTCGCAGGGCTTCCCGCTGGTCATGGCCGCCTCGCGCAAGCGCTTCATCGCCGCCCTGGAAGAACGCGACGGCTGCGAACCGTCCGATCCCCAGGAACGGCTGGGCGCCTCGATCGCCGTGCATCTGCATGCCGTGCTTCATGGCGCGAAGATGGTTCGCGTCCACGATGTCAAGGCGATGAAGCAGGCGCTGCGCGTCTGGCAGGCGGTCAGTTAAGCGTTGACAGGCTGGGCCGCCTTGTTGGCCGCGACCATCGCCTTTTGCAGCTTTTCGAAGGCCCGAACCTCGATCTGGCGCACGCGCTCGCGCGACACGCCGAAGCGTTCGGCCAGGTCTTCCAGGGTGGTCGGACTGTCCTTCAGCCTGCGCTCGGTCAGGATTTCGCGCTCGCGGTCGTTGAGCTCGCCCATGGCGGCCTGCAGCAGGTCCATGCGCTGGCCGTACTCCTCGTTGTCAGCGAGCACGGTTTCCTGCGACTGCTGCGTATCGTCGACCAGCCAGTCCTGCCATTCCGAGTCGCCTTCTGAGGCGCGCAAGGGCGCATTGAGCGACGAATCGGCTGACGACATGCGGCGGTTCATACTGACGACATCGGCTTCGGAAACGCCGAGCTTGGTGGCGATCTGTTCGACCTGGTCGTGGCGCAGGTCGCCGTCTTCCAGCGCCGAAATCTCGGATTTTACGCGGCGCAGGTTGAAGAACAGCTTCTTCTGAGCGGCGGTGGTGCCCATCTTGACCAGCGACCACGAACGCAGGACGTATTCCTGGATCGACGCCTTGATCCACCACATGGCGTAGGTGGCGAGGCGGAAGCCGCGATCGGGATCGAACTTCTTGACCGCCTGCATCAGGCCGACATTGCCTTCCGAAATGACTTCGCCGACCGGCAGGCCGTAGCCGCGGTAGCCCATGGCGATCTTGGCGACCAGGCGCAGGTGCGAGGTCACCAGCTTGTGCGCAGCCTTGGGGTCCTGATGCTCGGTCCAGCGTTTGGCCAGCATGAACTCCTCGTCCTTGCCCAGCATCGGAAACTTGCGGATTTCCGAAAGGTAGCGGTTGAGGCCGCCGTCGGGCGACAGGGCGGGCAGGGAGGCGGCATTACCGGTGGTCAGGGCCATCGAAGTCATAGGGCGTTCGCTTTCCGGCTGGAGATCCGAGGGATCGGAAGAAAGGACTGTGTCGATCATGAGCCTGATAGCCTGCGAGGGGGAAAGACACAGGCCTCGGTCAAGCCCATGACCGGCAACTGCATCAGGATTTAGTAAGCCCGAGCGGGAATTAAAGGCCCAGTACGGCAACAATTTCTAAATCGTGGCTTTAGCCTAGCACCACGCGTGATCACGAAGCGATTCACAATGGGGTGAGTGCGGTGCAGCATGGCGAGGACAATTGGAACATGGTGATTGTTTTGTCAGTCGCAAGTCGCTGCACCTTATACCTTCCCAAAATTCCCGATTTGGGGGAGGGGACTGCCGCTATAGTTCAGCGCGGCGGCGGTGGGGCGTCTTGCCTACACCTCGCCCTCATCGTCACCGTCATCCCGTTCAAACTCTTCGTCCCCCGGCTCCCCGTCCAGGCCTTCCAGCGCCGCGACCAGCGCCCGCATGTCCTCGGGCATCGCCGCCTTGAAACGCAGCTTCTCCCCGGTAATCGGGTGCATGAAGCCTAGCAGGCCGGCGTGAAGGGCCTGGCGTTCGAAGCCCAGGTCGCGAACGATCTCCTGCACCTGACGGGCCGGCGCGCCGGAGCCATAGACCGGATCGCCCAGGCACGGACAGCCGAGGTGCGCCATGTGCACGCGAATCTGATGCGTCCGGCCGGTCTCCAGCCGGCAGGCCAGCAGCGCCGCCAGCGGACGGGTCCAGCCGAACACCTCGTCCACGGCATAATGCGTGATCGCCTCGCGCCCGCCCTGGCGCAGCACGGCCATCTTCTTGCGGTCGTGGTGCGACCGGCCGAGCCGCGTCGTCACCGTGCCTTTGACATACTTAGGCGCGCCGCGGACGATCGCCTTGTACTCGCGGTCGATGTCATGTTTCGCGAACAGCGCGCTCAGGCCCCGATGGGCGGCGTCGTTCTTGGCGGCGACCAGAACGCCGGAAGTGTCCTTGTCGAGCCGGTGGACGATGCCGGGCCTGAGCACGCCGCCGATGCCCGACAGCGAATCGCCACAGTGGAACAACAGGGCGTTGACCAGGGTGCCGTCGGGTGTGCCCGGGCCGGGGTGGGCGGCCATGCCGGCGGCCTTGTTGACCACGATCAGGTGGGCGTCCTCGTAGAGCACGTCGAGCGGGATGTCCTGCGATTCGGGGATGGCGCTGACCGGCGCGGGTACGACCAGTTCGTAAACGCCCGGCCGCGCCTTGTGCTTGCCGTCGCCGACGACCGCGCCGCCGAAGCTCAGGCGGCCTTCGGCGATCAGCGCCTGGATGCGCGCGCGCGACAGCTCCGGCAGGTGCGCCGGCAGGACGCGGTCCAGCCGTTCGCCACTGTCGGATTCGCCCAGCGTCACGGTCAGTGCCTCGCCGCCGCTGTCGTCGGCGGCAAGGTCGTCGTCGATATCGTCGGAAGACTCGCTCATCGCCGCCGTGTAGCCTCCCGCTGCTCAAAAGGAAAGCCGCGCGCCGCGGCCTCTTGCCAACATGGCATCAAAGTGATATCGCTTTGATATGAACGGAGGCTGGACATGCACGACGATGGCACACCCTTGAGCGACCTGGTGGCCCAGGGCTGGGAACTTCTCGATTATACGACATCGCATGACCACAGCGGCATGGTGGTGCAGAACTTCCTTCTGCGGCGGCTGCGCCAGCACCGCATCCTGAGCCTCCGGCCGAAGATGATCGGCAAGGGCTTTGTGGCGACCGAAACCGATGTCTGAAATACAGATCACAGAGGGCAAGACCATGACCGAACAACCCATCAACAAGACGACCGAAGTGCCGGGCAAGGGGGCAGGGGGTGGCCTGTGGCTGATCGTCCTGCTGGCCCTGATCGCAGGGGCCGTCGCCGCTTTCGTCATCCTCGGCAAGGCCGGCATCATGGGCGGCATAGTCATGATCATGGCGGCGGTCCTGATCCTGTGCGGTTTCTACAGCGTCCAGCCGAACCAGGCCGTGACCCTGACCGTCTTCGGCACCTACAAGGGCACCGATCGCCGCACCGGCCTGCGCTGGGTGCCGTTCTGGTACGGCCGCCGCAAGATATCCCTGCGCGTCCGCAACGTGACCAGCGAGGCGCTCAAAGTCAATGATCAGCGCGGCAACCCGATCGAGATCGCCGCCAACATCGTCTGGCACGTTGCTGATTCGGCCCAGGCCCTGTTCGACGTCGACGACTACGCCAAGTTCGTCAACATCCAGATCGAGACCGCCCTGCGCGAGACGGCGCGGCAATATGCCTACGACCACGGTGAGGAGGGGCAGCCGACCCTGCGCGATGACGCCGAAATCGTCGGCGCGCGCCTGAAGCAGGACCTGGCGGCGCGCGTCGCGGTGGCCGGCGTGGCGGTCGATGAGGCGCACCTGATGCATCTGGCCTATGCGCCGGAAATCGCCGGCGCCATGCTGAAACGCCAGCAGGCCGAGGCCGTTATCGCCGCCCGTCAGAAGATCGTCGCCGGCGCCGTCGGCATGGTCGAACAGGCGCTGGAGCAGTTAAGCGCGCGTGGCGTGGTCGAGCTCGACGAGGAGCGCAAGGCCGCCATGGTGTCCAACCTTCTGGTCGTCCTGTGCGCCGACCGCGAAGCCCAGCCGGTCGTCAATACCGGCACGCTCTACGGCTGATGGCGTCGCCGGGCAAAAAAGCCTATCCGCTTCGGGTCCGGCCCGAAGTGCTGGCGGCGGTCGAACGCCTGGCCGCCGCCGAACTGCGTTCGACCAATGCCCAGCTTGAGATGCTGCTGCGCGAGGCGCTGGCGGCGCGGGGCGTCCGGCTGAAACCGGAAGACTGATCAGGCCCCAAAGACAGATCAAATCAACGAAAAACCCCGGCCGCGTAAACGGTCGGGGTCCGGATTTCACAGAAACGGCGGATGCCCTATTCGATATCCTCGGCGATCAGACCGACCTTGGTATAGCCGTTCTGTTGCAGGGTGTTGAGCACCTTGACGAAGTCATCGTACTGGATGTCCTTGTCGCCGCGGATCAGGATGCGCTCGTTGGTCGGGTCCGGCGATTGCAGCGCGGCAGCCACATCCTGGGGCAGGGTGGCGAGCGAAGTCTTGTTGGCGCCGATATAGATGTCTTCGGGGCCCATCACCGAGATGAACACCGGCTTCTTGGTATCATGGTTTTGCGACGGCGTCGCCGGCGGCACGTCGAGCTTGATCGACACGGTCGCGGTCGGGATCGACACCATGAAGATGATCAGCAGCACGAGCATGACATCGACGAAAGGCGTAACGTTGATGTCCGCGTTCTGTTCGACGGTATACTTGCTGCCGCCACCGCCGCCGAGCTTTGCGCCCATGAAACTACTCCCTTGAGGCCGCCGGAGGCCATGACCGCCGGGGACAAACATGATGGTTTTCGCCGGCCGCACCGATGCAGCGGCGTTCGGCTGAGATTTAGGCCAAATCCCGGGCAAATGTAAAGCCCATATCGGCCAGGTACGCAGCCTTAATCGACCAAGATTAAGATATTTCCAAGGCTCATGAGCAGGCCATTCGCCGGAGGCGCGAAAACCGTCAGGATTCGGTAAGCGCGGCGTGACTCTATTTATGCGCCAGGCGCATGAAGCGGTCCTGAAGGGCCTGGTCCGACTTGAACACGCCGGTGAATCGCGTGGTGATGGTCGAGACGTTCTTGTGGTGTACGCCGCGGGTCGTCATGCATTGGTGCTCGGCATCGATGAACACGGCTACACCGAGCGGCGCCAGGCTTTCCTCGATGGCGTCGGCGATCTGCTTGGTCATGGTCTCCTGGGTCTGCAGGCGCTTGGCGAAGATCTCGACGACGCGGGCGATCTTGGAGATGCCGACGACCTTGTCGGTCGGCATGTAGGCGACGCAGGCGCGGCCAAGGAACGGCGCCATGTGGTGCTCGCAGTGCGATTCGACGTCGATGTCGCGCAGCATGACCATGTCGTCATAGCCCTGAACGTCCTCGAAGACGCGCGCCAGTTCCCTCTTTGGATCGGCCTCGTAACCTTGGAACCATTCGTCATAGGCTTCGACCACGCGCTTGGGCGTGTCGATCAGGCCTTCGCGATCGGGATTGTCGCCAGCCCATGCCAGCAGCGTGCGGACGGCGGCCATCGCTTCTTCCTTGCTGGGCCGGCTCGTGAAGGTGGTGATGCTCTTGGGCTTCGCCGCGCCCAGGCTGTTCAGCAGGCTTGCGGCGTTACGCGGATCGAGACTGTCCATATCCAATTCTAGTCCCCTGAGGCCCGAGTGGCGCCGGAGCGACGGCTCCGGAAATGACGCGTGGCATGCCTCATGTCGGTCCGGCACCTCGCGCCGGCTCCGATGGTTTGATGATCCTATCCCCGAAAGGTTCCCGGAAATCAAACAATATCGCGGCCCGGCGCCCGATCTTTTGGTGACAAGGCCCGATCGCGCCTATATGGGGGAAGGGCAAGATATTGCAACAGAAAACACCTGAAAATCCCGCGAAGGCGCATGACGACACTTTACATTCACGACACCCTGAAGCGCGAAAAACGCGCTTTCGAGCCGCGCGATCCGGAGCGGGTGACGATGTATGTCTGCGGTCCGACGGTCTATTCCTTCGCCCATATCGGCAATGCCCGCCCGGTGGTGGTGTTCGACGTGCTGTTCCGGCTGCTGCGCGCGATCTACGGCGAGGACCATGTCGTCTATGCCCGCAACATCACCGACGTCGACGACAAGATCAACGCGGCGTCGATCGAACAGGGCGTGCCGATCGCGACGATCACGGACAGGTTCGAGGCCATCTACAACGCGGACATGGCGACGCTGAACGCCTTGCCGCCGACCCTGACGCCGCACGCCACGGCGCACATGCCGCAGATGGCGCGGCTGATCGAGCAACTGCTCGATCGCAAGATGGCCTATCCAACCGACGATGGCGAAGTGCTGTTCGATGTGGTGGCCTACGAAGAAGCCGGCGGCGACTATGGCGCTCTGTCCGGGCGCAGCCTCAGCGACATGATCGCCGGCGCGCGGGTCGAGGTGGCGGACAACAAGCGCAATCCGGCCGATTTCGTGCTGTGGAAGCCGTCCAAGCCCGGCGAGCCTGAGTGGGACGGTCCCCTCGGCATGAAGGGCCGCCCCGGCTGGCATATCGAGTGCTCGGCGATGATCGAGGAAAACCTCCGCCTGCCGATCGATATTCACGGCGGCGGGCATGACCTGATCTTTCCGCACCATACCAATGAGATCGCCCAGTCGTGCGCGGCGCATGGTCACGATCATCCGGCCGACTACGCCCGGTACTGGATGCACAATGGTTTTCTGGACTTCTCCGGCGAGAAAATGTCGAAGAGCCTGGGCAATGTGAAGCTGGTCCACGATCTCGTCAAGGAAGTGCCCGGCGAAGTTATCCGTTGGGCCTTGCTTAGCGGTCACTATCGGTCGCCGCTGGACTGGACGCCGGATTTGATCAGTCAGTCTATCACCGTGTTGGATCGGGTTTACGACGCCTGGAAGTTCTTTCATCAATTCCCTCATGATGAAGTTGAGGCCGAGCCTCATCAAGGAGTCGTTGAAGCGCTTTGTGATGATTTAAATACACCACTCGCATTGAGCCTATTTCGCGGTTACATGCAGGACGTTCGCCACCATATCAATAACTCCGGTTGGAATGACAACGCGGCGACGCTTGGGAGTGCGATCGGTAAGGTTCGAGCAACAGCGCAACTCCTAGGTTTTCTGGCTAGTACGCCTGAGCAGTGGTTCCAAGGCGGCGCGGACGACGATCTGACGGCGCGGGTCGAAGGGTTGCTGGCCGAGCGCACCGCCGCGCGCGCGTCGAAGAACTGGCCGGAAGCCGATCGCATCCGCCAGGCGCTTGACGACCTGGGGGTCGAGGTGATGGATTCATCTTCCGGTCCCACCTGGAAGATGAAGGCATCCGCATAATGGCCATCAAGATCGAACAGCGCATCGGCGTCGCAGCTCCGGTCGACGACATTTGGGACATCATCTCGGACATCAAGGCCTGGCCGGAGTGGAGCCCGATCCATAAAGCGGCGTCGGGCGAGATGCACTTTGGCGCGCCGGTCCACAGCGAGGAATATTTCGAGGGCCTGGGCACCTGGGAAATCGACGGGCGCATCACCGACTGGTCGCCATTGTCGCACCTCCATATCTTTGTCCCCAAGCCGTTCTATGCCGGGCAACTGATGCGCTATTTCGAGATGGAGGCGCTCGGCGACAAGGCATCGTCCTTCACCGTCGGCGCCCTGTTCCAGGGCTTCCTGTCCGAGCGCGAAGGCAAGCGCTACCGGTCGTTCCTGCGCAAGGGTTTCGAAGCCTTCGCCAATGCTGTCAAGGCCCGGGCGGAGGCACGCTTCGCCGAGCACCCCGAAGAGCGGACTTACGTCGAGGTCAAGGCGCCGGAGAAGCCGCAACTGGGACCGAAGCGGGTCGACTGGACGCCGACCAGGTTCATGTTCTTCGGAAAGAAGAAGTGACCAAAAAAACGCGACCCGGAGAAACTCCGGGCCGCGCTTCGCCGCTGGCAGGCGCTGAATTTACCAGCGGTTACGGTCGTGGCGCTGGCCGTAGATCGACGCCGACAGGTCGTCGAGGCGGGCGTTAAGCGAGGCCGCTTCCTGGCCGCTCAGGCCTCGGCCCGAACGTTCGTCACCGCGCTTCGACCAGCGGATGGCGTTGAGGCGATCGCTGAGGCGCGAGGCCTCGCGGACACTCAGGCTGCCCGAGCGGCGGCCGGCGCTGATGCGGCTGTCCAGTTCGTCGATGCGGCGATCAAGGGCGTACGAGCCGCCGCTGTTGCCGCCGCGATTATCCCAGCGGCCGCCATGGCCGTCATTGTCATGATAGCCGACACTGGTGGCGACAACGACGCGCGCCGTGACGGGCGCGGCTTGCGAGATGGCCGGCAGGGCGACCATTGCAGCAATGGCGGCGGCGGTGATCAGGGTCTTGTTCATCTTCAAATCTCCGGTTTCAGGGTTGCGCTGGTCCTTCAGCGATGGGGCCATATAACCATGCTGCCCCTGAGCCGTTTCTGAGGGGGCGGTTCATTTTCGGTTCACGGGGATGAACGGTTGCCAGGTCCGGCGTTTTATGGTCTTGAGCGCGCGAGAAACGGAGTCCGCCCATGCCCAGCAAACCCAACGCCGCGCCCGCCCGCCCGTGGTTCTCCTCGGGGCCGACCGCCAAGCGCCCGGGCTGGACGCCGATGGCGCTCAAGGACGCGCCGGTCGGCCGCTCCAACCGCTCGAAGGCGACGGTCGGGCGGCTCAACGACGCGCTCGACCTGACGCGATCGATCCTGGAAATCCCGCAGGATTACCAGGTGCTGATCATGCCGGGTTCGGACACCGGCGCCTTCGAGGCCGCCATGTGGAACCTGCTCGGCGAACGCAGGGTGCAACTGCTGAGCTATGAAAGCTTCGGCCAGCTGTGGGCCGACGATGCGGTCAAGCATCTGAAATTGGATGCCGAGGTGCTCGACGCGCCCTATGGCCGTCTGCCCGATCTTGGCCGCATCGATCCGAAGGCCGACCTGGTCTTCCCGTGGAACGGCACGACCTCGGGCGTGCGCCTGCCGGGGCCGGAGTTTCTCGACAATCACGAGGGTTTGGTGTTGTGCGACGCCACCTCGGCCGCCTTCTGCATGGAACTGCCGTGGGCGAAGCTCGACGTCGCTACCTTCTCGTTCCAGAAGGCGCTGGGCGGCGAGGCGGGTTTCGGTGTCCTAGTTCTGTCTCCGAAGGCGGTCGAACGGCTGAACAGCTTCGATTCGGGCCGGCCGATGCCCAAGGTGCTGCGCCTCAAGGCCAAAGGCGCCGCCGACATGAAGATTCTGGGCGGCGACGCCGTCAACACCTACTCCTTTCTGGTCATCGAGGACTATCTCGACGCCCTGCACTGGGGCTTGGGTGAAGGCGGCCTGGCCGGGTTGATCGCGCGCTGCGACCGCAACTTCGCCGCCCTGGCCGAGTGGGTCGAACGCACGGCGTGGGTCGATTTCGTCGCGGAGGCTCCTGAGACGCGCTCGACCACCTCGGTATGCCTGAAGTTCGTCGATCCGGCGGTCACGTCCTGGCCCGAGGCGATGCAGGCGAAACTGGCGGCGCGGGTCGGATCGCTGCTCGACGCCGAGGGCGTGGCCTTCGACGTGGTCGGTTATCGCAATGCCCCGCCGGGCCTGCGCGTCTGGTGCGGCTGCACGGTCGACACAGCGGACATCGAGGCCCTGACGCCCTGGCTCGACTGGGCCTATGCCGAAGCCGTGACGGAAGTGGCCTCGGCCTGATCGCGGTACGGAGCGCTGCCGGTGGAAATCGAAGGCATGACACTGAAAGCCTTGAAGGCGCTCCCCAGGGATGATTTAGACACCCTGCTGACATTCGGGCGCCCCATTACATTCCGTATCGGGACGGCGAATGTCCTTGCGGAATTCAATCGCGCCGGAAATGAGCTTGCCGTAAACCTGGCGCACGTTGATGGCGGCGGGGAAGGCGTGCTGCTTGTCATCTGGAAGGCCGTGGAGGTATACGCCAGGGATAGAGGTTAACGGTCACTTGTGTGGCATGTACACGCCCTGACGTGTGCGAGGCCCAACCACCGACTGCAATCTTTTCTGAACAGCCGTGGGTTTGTGGCCATTGAGCATGAAGTCTACGGCCAAGTTTTCATGCTTCGTCAGAATCTTTAAGGATCGTGTCATTGGCCGATTGGTAATCGCCCAATCGGCAGCTTTTTGGGACAGCTATTGCTGGGTTTGGCGATATAGGGATAACTGCCAATTAAGGGGTTACAAGCTCCGATTCCTGCTCTATAGGGTGCCACCGTTTGTGGATCGCGCATGCTGCGCTTGATCGGATGACGGAGCATCTCTCTTGGCAAATGTAACGGTGATCGGCGCGCAGTGGGGCGACGAAGGCAAGGGCAAGCTCGTCGATTGGCTTTCCAACCGCGCCGACGTCGTGGTCCGTTTCCAGGGCGGCCACAATGCCGGCCATACGCTCGTGGTCGGCAACCAGGTCTATAAGCTCTCGCTCCTTCCCTCCGGCGTCGTCCAGGGCAAGCTCAGCGTCGTCGGCAACGGCGTGGTCATCGATCCGTGGGCGTTGTTCGACGAGATCGCCCGCGTCGAGGCGCAAGGCCTGAAGATTACGCCCGACCTGCTGGTCGTCGCCGACAACGCCTGCCTGATCCTGCCGCTGCATCGCGAGCTCGATGTCGCCCGCGAAGCCGCCGCCGGCGCCAACAAGATCGGAACCACAGGGCGCGGCATCGGTCCGGCCTATGAGGACAAGGTCGGGCGCCGCGCCATCCGCGTCGCCGATCTCGAAGACCTCGACGCCCTCGAAGGCAAGATCAACCGCCTCCTGACCCACCATAACGCCCTGCGCACCGGCCTTGGCCTGGCGGCGGTAGATGTAGCGGGCCTCGTCGACGCCCTGAAGACAATCGCGCCGCGCCTGCTCAGCCACGCCAAGCCGGTGTGGCACATCCTCGACAAGGCGCGCCTTGACGGCAAGCGCATCCTGTTCGAGGGCGCGCAAGGGGCGCTGCTCGACAGAGACCACGGCACCTATCCCTTCGTCACCTCGTCCAACACCGTCGCGGGACAGGCGGCGGCGGGTTCCGGCATGGGGCCGAAGAGCGTCGGCTATGTGCTCGGCATCCTCAAGGCCTACACCACGCGCGTCGGCTCCGGCCCGTTCCCCAGCGAGCTGTTCGATGAGGTCGGCAAGGGCATCGCCGAACGCGGCCATGAGTTCGGCACGGTCACCGGCCGCGCCCGCCGCGTCGGCTGGCTTGACGCCGTGCTGGCGCGCCAGTCGATTGCCATCAACGGCATCGACGGCATCGCCCTGACCAAGCTCGACATCCTGGACGGCATCGAGACGATCAAGGTTTGCGTCGGTTATCGCGTCGGCGGTGAAGTCCTCGACTACCTGCCGGCCGGTTTCAAGGCGCAGCAGGGGATCGAGCCTGTCTATGAAGACATCGAGGGCTGGAAGGAATCAACCCAGGGCGCGCGTTCGTGGAAGGACCTGCCCGGCAACGCGGTAAAGTACGTCCGCCGCATCGAGGAGCTGATCGGCGCGCCGGTGGCCCTGCTGTCCACCTCTCCCGAACGCGAGGACACCATCCTGATGCGCGACCCGTTCCAGGATTGATCTGTGTCCGGCCTGTAACAATGGCCGCGAAATGACCTTCAGCCTGACCGGTATATGAACGCCGCCATAAGGCGCGGCTCAGGACCGGCGTGGTTTACTGCCATCATCGCTGATGAGCAGCGAAACCCACTGAAGGAGAAAGACGATGACCAAGTTCGCTAAAACCCTGATGGCCCTGGCCGCGATGGCCAGCCTGACCGCCATGACGCCGATGATGGCCGACGCCATGCCGATGAAGACCATGAAGCCCGTCGCGGTCAGCTTCCGTCACGACCGTGTCGACCCCGCCGCCTCGGCCCGAATCGACGCGCGCGTCACCTCCATCAAGGCCGACATCCGGACCGGCGAGCGCATGCACCGCATCAATGTCCGCGAAGCCGGCCGCCTGACCGCCCAGGCCGACGCGATCGCCGCCACCAAGCGCATGGATACGCGCAATGGCCTGAGTTTCAGCGAAGCCGCCACGCTCAACGCCAGGCTCGACAGCTTGTCAGCTCAGGTGCGCATGGCGAGCCGCCGCTAGACGAGAGGGGCTGGCCCGCCTCGGGGAAGGGCCGTGCATCCTCTTGATCCTTTCGAAACGCGGAGTCGGAGACGGCTCCGCGTTTTGGCGCTGTGAAGGACCCTTCCGCCTGCTCGCCGCGCTTATCCACCTCCCATGCCGATGGCATAGGCAGGAGGGAGCCGGGCAACATCTCGCCTCCCGTTCCCTGAATGGGAGGGGACGCGAAGCGCCGGAGGGGTTCCTTTTCCCCGTGCACTCGCCCGCGAAGGTGCTAAGGTGCGGCAAAAATCCCCTGTTCTTTACGATACGCCAGTAGTATCAGGCGCAACAACAAAGGGAGTTATCAATGCCGGATGCCGCCGCGCCCATCAGCCGTTCCTTCGTCTTCGACTGGGACAGCCTCGACGACCACAAGTACATGTCGGACGCGGCCATATGCGCAGAACTCCTCAAACGCAATCCCCTTGACAATCAGACCCGCGCCGTCGTCCGCGCCGAGGCCGAAAGCCTGGTCCGCGCCACGCGCAAGGCCGCCCAGCGCCAGGGCGTGGTCGAAAGCTTCCTCAAGGAATTTTCCCTCGGCACGCGCGAGGGGCTGGCCCTGATGTGCCTGGCCGAAGCGCTTTTGCGCACGCCCGACGAGGCCACCCGCGACCAGCTGATCGCCGAGAAGATCGCGCCCGCCGACTGGGCCTCGCATCTGGGGCAATCCGATAACTGGTTCGTCAACGCCTCGACCTGGGGCCTGATGCTGACCGGCAAGCTGATCGATGTCGACGACGCCGCCAAGACGGACCTCAAGGGCTATCTGACCGGCCTGACCGCGCGCCTCGGCGAGCCCGTTATCCGCCAGGCGGTGGCCCAGGCCATCCGCATCATGGGCGAACAGTTCGTGCTGGGCCGCACCATTGAAGCCGCCCTGAAGCGCGCCTCTAAGGAAGGCTATCTCTGTTCGTTCGACATGCTGGGCGAGGGCGCGCGCACAGAAAAGGACGCCCGCCACTACGAAAAAGCCTACGCCGTCGCCATCACCGCGCTCAGCAAGGTGGTGAAGCATGGCCCCGAAGGTACGAATCCAGAAAATGGGCACGGCATTTCCGTCAAACTGTCCGCACTCTATTCGCGTTACGAAGCCGCCAAGCTCGACGACGTCTTCGAACACCTTTATCCGCGCATCCGTGCCCTGGCCGTGCTGGCGGCGAAGGCCGACATCAACTTCACCCTCGACGCCGAGGAAACCGACCGGCTGGCTCTGTCCCTGAAAATCCTCGACCGCCTCTGTCATGAGCCGGATCTCGGCGAATGGAAGGGCCTCGGCCTCGCCGTTCAGGCCTATCAGAAGCGCTGCCCGTGGGTCATTGCCGCCTTGCGCGAACTGGCGGAAAAGAGCGGCCGCCGGCTGATGGTCCGCCTGGTCAAGGGCGCCTACTGGGACACCGAGATCAAGCGCGCCCAGGTCATGGGCCGCGAGGACTATCCCGTACATACGACCAAGGCGGCGACCGACCTTTCCTACCTTGTCTGCGCCAAGGCCCTGATCGACGCCGCGCCGTTCATCTACAGCCAGTTCGCCACCCATAACGCCCATTCCCTGGCCGCCGTCCGCCGCATGGCGTCCAGCGCCGGCGTCAAGGTCGAGTTCCAGCGCTTGCACGGCATGGGTGAGCAGCTTTACGCCGAAGCTGCCGAGCAGTTCGAGGCCTTCCCGCTGCGTGCCTATGCGCCGGTGGGCGGCCATGAGGACCTGCTGCCCTATCTGGTCCGCCGCCTGCTCGAAAACGGCGCCAATTCCAGCTTCGTCAACGCCCTGCTCGATGAGAAGATCGATCCGAAGGACGTGATTTCCGATCCGGTCGAGAAGGTCATGGCCCATCCCGCCCGCCATGCCCGCCTGCCCCTGCCGCGCGACATGTATGGCGACCGGCTGAACTCGATGGGGCCGGACATCTCGATTGCGGCCGTGCGCGAGCGCCTAGGCCATGCCGTCCACGCCCTCGACGCCGATCCCAAGGAATCCAACGCCCTGATCTCCGGCCGTCCGCATTCGACCTATGCCGCCCACGTCTTCGCCCCGGCCGACATCACCCGCATCGTCGGCGAAGTCCATGACGCCGATCCCGTGATGATCAAGGAAGCCTTCGACCGCGCCTCCGCCGCGCAACCGGCGTGGAACGACCTCGGCGGCGATGGCCGGGCGAAAATTCTCGAAGCCATGGCCGACGCGCTCGAAGCAAAGCACGACAAGCTGTGCGCCATCATGGTGCGCGAAGCCGGCAAGACCTGGGCCGACGCCATCGCCGAGGTGCGCGAGGCCACCGACTTCTGCCGGTACTATGCCAAGCTGGCGCGCGAACAGTTCTCCGGACCGGTGACGCTCAATGGACCGGTGGGCGAACGCAACGCCCATATGCTGCATGGCCGCGGCGTCTTTGTCTGCATCAGCCCGTGGAACTTCCCGCTGGCCATCTTCACCGGCCAGATCGCGGCAGCGCTCGCCGCCGGCAATGCCGTGCTTGCCAAGCCGGCCGAGCAGACGCCCCTGATCGCGCACAAGGCGGTCAAGCTCTTCTACGGCGCGGGCCTGCATCCCGACTTGCTGGCGCTGCTGCCTGGCACCGGGATGAGCATCGGCGCCGCCCTGGTAGGCTATCCCGGCATCGCCGGCGTCGCCTTCACCGGCGGCACCGACACGGCGCGGCGCATCAACCAGACGCTGGCCGCCAAGGACGGTCCGATCGTGCCGTTCATCGCTGAGACCGGCGGGCTCAATGGCATGTTCGTCGACACCACGGCATTGAAAGAACAGGTGGTCGACGACGTCATCATGTCGGCCTTCGGCTCGGCGGGGCAACGCTGCTCGGCGCTGCGCCTGCTGTTCGTGCCCAACGAATTGGCCGATGCCTACATCGAGACGCTGAAAGGCGCCATGGATATGCTGAAGATCGGCGATCCGGCCGATTTCACTACTGACACCGGCCCGGTGATCGACGCCGACGCCCAGGAACTTCTGCAGCGCCACCTGGAAACCCTGTCGGAGCGCGGTCAGGTCCTGCACCGTACGCCGATGCCGGCCAACCTCAACGGTCATTTCTTCGCCCCGACCCTGGCCGAGCTCAAGTCGCCGGAAGAACTGGAGCGCGAGGTGTTCGGCCCGATCCTGCACATCGTGCGCTACGACTCGCAGAACCCCGAAGCGGTGACGAAAGCCCTGGCGGCGCGCGGCTATGGCCTGACGATGGGCGTACATTCGCGGCTGGAGGCCTTCGCCGACAGGATCATGCACGCGGTTCCGGCGGGCAATGTCTATGTCAACCGCACCGTCATCGGCGCGGTCGTTGGCGTCCAGCCGTTCGGCGGCGAGGGCCTTTCCGGCACCGGCCCCAAGGCCGGCGGACCGCTGGCCCTGACCCGCTTCGCCTCGGAACGCGCGATCAGCATCAATATCACCGCGCAAGGCGGGGATCCCGCCTTGCTGAATCTTTAGGATGCTGGGGCGGCGATCCGGCGCGGCTCAATCTCTGATCGTTGGGCCGGCGGCGTTCGGATAGAGAGACCGCGCCGCCTCCACGCGCTGTTGCAGCGCCTGGCCGACCCGCTCAAAAGCGTCGTGGCCGGGCAGCATGCCTTCATAGATATGAATGTGCCCGCCGGCATGGGTGACGGTCAGAAACCGCCTGCTGCGGATTTCCAGCACGCTCAGGCCGGTGATGGTGTGGTAGGAAATGACCGCCACCCGGTCGCTCAGCCCCGACTTCGGCACGCGCAGCGCCACGTCGTCGAGGATCAGCTTGTGCTGGCTGGTGACGGCGCGATAAACGCCCAACACGCCGCCGAGCGTCATCACCGCCGACACGGCCGCCACGATCCTGTAGAACATGGTCGCCTGGCCCGGATTGAGGCTGATGACGCCGTCGATGATCAGTCCCGCCGCGTTACCGTGCGCCGTCGTAGCCAAACCGGCGGTGCACAGGCCGAAAAACGCCGCCGCCAGCGCCATGAGGCCGGCCTTGGGTTTGTAGTCGTAGCTGATAATGTCCATAATGTCCCCCCGGTTCGCTCTTTTGTAACCCGTCGCCCTGTATCTGTCGACAGATCAGCCGCGCTGATCGCTGCCCGCAGAAATAATGATATGATCTTGTCATGGTTCTGGGCTATAGCAATACTGCACCATTCTTGTGCGGATTGACCCGGCCGGGCGATCCGGCGACAATGGCGCGGCGGACAACCGCCGCAGAGCGCAATTTAACAGGCCCAGGGCACGCGCCCAGCCACGAATAAAGTCGACGCTACCCGTTTCCTTTTTTCCAACAGGCGCGCCCCCCTGTCATGCCAGCCCCCCCGACAACCCGACTCCAGGTGCCGGAAGGTTTCAAGGCCCCCAACCCGCACCTGCATACCCAGGTGCTGCCGGGCCTGAAGTCGTCGCTGATCTTCACCTTGACCTATCTGTCGCTGATCGTGCTGATTCCGCTGGCGGCGCTGGTCGCGCGGCCGTGGGAGCACGGCGTCCAGGGCTTCCTGTTCGTCCTCACCGACGACCGCGTTTGGAAAGCCTTGCGCCTGAGCTTCGGCGTGGCGGCGGCGGCGGCCTTCCTCAACCTGTTCGCCGGCTTGCTGGCGGCATGGGTGCTGACGCGCTACAAATTTCCCGGCGTGAAGCTGCTCGACGCCTTTGTCGACCTGCCGTTCGCCCTGCCGACCGCCGTCGCCGGCATCACCCTGTGCACGCTTTACGGCCCCAACGGCTGGATCGGCAGCCTGTTCACGCCGTTCGGCGTCAAGATCGCTTATACCCCGCTCGGCATCTTCGTCGCGCTCGTCTTCGTCGGCCTGCCGTTCGTGGTGCGCAGCGTCCAGCCGGTCCTGGCCGAATTCGAAGCCGAGGTCGAGGAGGCGGCGCTGACGCTCGGCGCGTCGCCGTGGCAGACGGCGTTGCGCGTCGTCCTGCCGGGCCTCGCTCCGGCGCTGTTGACCGGGTTCTCGCTGGCCTTCGCCCGCGCCGTCGGCGAATACGGCAGCGTCATCTTCATCGCCGGCAACCTGCCGGGGATTTCGGAGATCGCGCCGCAGCTGATCATCATCAAGCTGCAGGAATATGATTACGCCGGCGCGGCCAGCGTCGCCCTGACCATGCTCATTCTGTCCTTCGTCATCCTGATCGTCATCAACGCGCTCCAGGTCTGGCTCAACCGCCGGGGGCGCGCATGAGATCCCGTCCGGCGGAAGCGCCCAAGACCTTTACCGCCCTTGGCCTGTCGCTGGGGGCGGTCTTCTGGCTCGGCCTCGTCATCCTCCTGCCCCTGGTCGATGTCATCTACGAAGCCGGCAAGGACGGGGCCGCGCCCTATCTCGCCGCCATCCGCGACCCCGACACGGTATCCGCCATTCAGCTGACCCTGCTGGTCGCCGCCATCGCCGTGCCGCTCAACGCCGCCTTCGGCCTGGCGGCGGCATGGTGCCTGACGCGTTTCGAATTCCGCGGCAAGGGCATCGTCCTGACCATACTCGACCTGCCGTTCACCATCTCGCCGGTCATTTCCGGCCTCGTCTGGGTGCTGCTGTTCGGGGCGCAGGGCTGGTTCGGCGCGTGGCTGCGCGAAAACGACATCCACATCATCTTCGCCCTGCCGGGCATGGTGCTGGCGACCATGCTCGTCACCCTGCCGTTCGTGGCGCGCGAGCTGATCCCGCTGATGAACGACCAGGGCACAGACGAGGAAGTCGCCGCCCGGACCTTGGGCGCGCGCGGCTGGGATGTCTTCTTCCGCGTCACCCTGCCCAATATCAAGTGGGCGCTCCTCTACGGCGTCCTGTTGTGCACCGCCCGCGCCATGGGCGAGTTCGGCGCGGTCAGCGTCGTCTCCGGCCACATCCGCGGCCAGACCAACACCCTGCCGCTGCAGATCGAGATCCTCTACAACCAGTATGAATCCACGGCGGCCTTCGCCTGCGCCTCGATCCTGGCCGGTCTCGCCATCGTCACCCTGATCCTGAAATCGCTCCTCGAATGGCGTTACGGCGCCGAGCTGGCCGCCAACCGCAGGCACTGATCATGTCCCTTTCCGTCTCCAACATCAGCAAGAGCTTCACCAACTTCCCCGCCCTGCACGACGTGTCGTTCGACGCCGCGCCGGGCGAGTTCCTGGCCCTGCTCGGGCCATCGGGCTCAGGCAAGACCACCCTGCTGCGCCTGCTGGCCGGGCTCGACCAGCCCAATGCCGGCGCGATCACCTTCGAGGGACAGGACTTCCTCCGGCTCAACGCCCGCGACCGCCGTGTCGGCATGGTGTTCCAGTCCTACGCCCTGTTCCGCCACATGACGGTCGCCCAGAACATCGCCTTCGGCCTCGATGTGCGCACCGCGCGGGAACGGCCGCCGCGATCCGAGATCAAGGCCAGGGTAGCGAGCCTGCTCGAGCTGATCCAGCTGGAGGACTACGGCAAGCGCTTCCCGGCGCAGCTTTCCGGCGGGCAGAGGCAACGCGTGGCGCTGGCCAGGGCGCTCGCCATCAATCCGCGACTGCTGCTGCTCGACGAGCCGTTCGGCGCGCTCGACGCCCTGGTGCGCAAGGACCTCCGCCGGTGGCTGCGCCGCATCCACAACGAGACCGGCGTGACCACCGTCTTCGTCACCCACGACCAGGAGGAGGCGCTCGATCTCGCCGACCGCGTCGTCGTGCTGAAGGAAGGCGAAATCCAGCAGATCGGTACGCCGATCGAGTTGTACCGCGCCCCGAAAACCGCCTTCGTCTTCGATTTCCTCGGCACCAGCAACGCCGCTACCGGCACGCTCAGGGGCGGCGAACTGCACTTCGACGGCTTCTCGGCGCCGGTCTGCGTCGGCGCGGACCTGAACGGGGCGGCGACGACGGCGCGCTTCCGCCCGTTCGACGCCCACGTCTCGCGCACCGGCCCGGGCTTTCCGGGCAAGGTGATGTCGGTCTTGCCGGCCGGGGCCAACCTGCGCCTTGAAGTGCGTGGCGATGACGGCCATGTCTTTGAGACCCAGCACGGCCACGACAGCGAGGCCAGCGGCTTGCACGTCGGCGAAGCGGTTTTCGTCCGTCCCACCCGGGTTTATGTGTTTGAATAAGGCTTCAGGCGGGCAAATCTTCGACTGTGGCTTTCGTGTGTCATAAATTTCTACTCAATCGGTTTAATTTAATTGACATTGACTTGGTGTAGTTTGTCGCGTACCCCTTGTAGCACAACAGGGAAAGGCGACATATGCTATCCATGAAGGCCAAATATGCGTTGAAGGCGCTGATCTACATGGCACAACAGGACAAGCCGAGCCTGCCCTCGAAGCAGATCGCCGAGGCCGAGGACATCCCGCAGAAGTTCCTCGACAACATCCTCCAGGAACTGCGCCAGAACGGCATCGTCGATTCCAAGCGCGGCATTTTCGGCGGTTACTTCCTCGCCAGGAGCCCGAAGGACATCTTCCTCGGCGACATCATCCGCATCATCGACGGGCCGCTGGCGCCCATACGTTGCGCGTCGCTGACCGCCTACCAGAAGTGCGAGGACTGCCGCGACGAAGCGGCCTGCCAGCTTCGCCACCTGATGCTCGACGTGCGCAATGCCATGTCGGCCATCCTCGACGGCCGATGTTTGCAGGACCTTGTGGTCCCGAAAGCCACCTGAACTTTTTAGCGTAACAATTCAAACTCTTACCAAGACGAGGATCACATGAGTGTATCGTCCCCCGCACCCCTGCGCCTTGACCATCCTCTGACCGAGGTCGAGCGCCACATCCTGCACAGCCTGCAGCAGATCCGCTTCGGCACGCTGGAAATCGTCATCCACGATTCACGCGTCGTCCAGATCGAACGCAGCGAGAAGGTCCGCTTCGACACCCGCGGCAAGCCGCTCTCAGAGAGCCTGTCCTAAACAAATCCTTCATCCACGCTGACCGGACCCACCGGAGGCGGCCACCTTCCTCACCAAGGAGCCACTTCCGTGCGCAAATCCCTTTATGCCAGCGTTGCGGCCATCGCCGTCCTGGCCTTCCTTCCTGTCCTGGCCCACGCCCAGGACGCGGGCCAGTCCGCCCCCGACCCCTTCGTCCACGCCGACGGCACGCCGATGACCGCCGACGAAAAGATCGACTTCCTCCAGCAGGAACTCGACACCCTGCGCCGCCAGCGCGACCTCGACCAGGAAGTCGCCGGCAAGGCTGCCGACAAGACGCCGCAGGCGACTCTGGACAAGAAGGGCCTGAAGATCGTCTCGCCGGACGGCAAGTACACGCTTGGCCTCAATGCCCAGGTCAATGTCGACGTCCACAGCTTCGGCAACGACGGCGGCACGGTCATCGACGACGTCCAGGACCGCCTGCTGCGCCTGACCTTCGCCGGCCAGGCCGGCAAGGCCTCCTTCCGCCTCGTGCCGGAATTCGGCGGCACCTCGTCGGCCGCGGCCTCGATCGTCGATGGTTATGTCGAGTACAAGTTCGCCGACTACGCCCAGATCCGCGCCGGCAAGTTCAAGTCGCCGCTCGGCCTCGAACGCCTGCAATCCGACCCCGATGTGATCTGGACCGAGCGCGGCCATTCGACCAACCTTGTCCCCAACCGCGATGATGGTATCCAGTTGTTCGGCACGGCGTGGTCTGGCGCGCTCGAATACCAGCTCGGCGTGTTCAACGGCGCCGCCGACAACGTCAACCTCAATAACGACCTCGACAACAAGAAGGACATCGCGGCCAGAGTCTTCGTCCAGCCCTTCGCCAATTCGAGCCTCGTCGCCCTGCAGGGCTTCGGTATCGGCTGGGCGGGGTCGGGCGGCAAACATCTCGGCAACACCACCAACACTCAACTGCCGTCCTACAAGACGCCGGGCCAGCAGACTTTCTTCAAGTACGCCGCGGGCGTCTTCTCCTCGGGGAGCCTGTCGCGCTCCAACCCGCAGGCCTGGTTCTATTTCGAAAATGTCGGCGTGCTGGCCGACTATATCGACGAAAAGCAGGACGTGAAGCTGGGCGCCAATACGGCGCGCCTCAATAACAAAGCTTTTGACATTTCCGGCTCGTGGGTCCTGACCGGCGAAAACGTCGGCTACAAGGGCGGCGTCAAGCCGAAGCACGACTTCGGCAACGGCGGCTGGGGCGCGCTCGAACTGACCGCGCGCTACGGCTATACCGATGTCGACGACAAGGCCTTCACCGGTGGCTTCGCCTCGATCAATTCGTCGGCCTCCAAAGCCACCTCGACCGGTTTCGGCCTCGCCTGGTACTGGAGCGAAAACCTCAAGCTGCTGGCCGACTTCGACCGTACGAAATTCGTCGGCGGCGCGGCCGGCGGCGCAAACCGGCCGTCCGAAGACTTCGCCTCGGGCCGCTTCCAGTTCCGCTACTGATCGATTCCTTATTTTCCCCGAGGCATGGTGGCCGGGACGGTCACCGTGCTTACTCCCGACAAGGATACCCACCATGAACCGCAGACAGTTCCTCAGGCATTCGGCCATTGCCGGTATCGCCGCCGGCACCGGCTCAGGCCTTGCCGGCGCCGCCCAGGCCAAGAGCTTCAACCTTCTCAACGTTTCCTACGACCCGACGCGCGAGCTTTACGTCCAGTACAACGCCGCCTTCAGCAAGTACTGGAAGGGCAAGACCGGCGACGACGTCACCATCAACCAGTCGCACGGCGGCTCGGGCGCCCAGGCGCGCTCGATCATCGACGGCATCAATGCCGACGTGGTGACCCTGGCCCTGGCCGCCGATATCGACGCCATCGCGGCCAAGACCGGCTTCCTGCCCGCCAACTGGCAGTCGCGCTTTCCCAACTTTTCGACGCCCTACACCTCGACCATCGTCTTCCTGGTCAAGAAGGGCAACCCGAAAGGCATCAAGGACTGGGACGACCTGATCCGTCTCGACGTCTCGGTCATCACGCCGAACCCGAAGACCTCGGGCGGAGCGCGCTGGAATTACCTCGCCGCCTATGCCTACGCCAAGAAGCGCTGGGGCAGCGACGACAAGGCTAAGGAGTTCCTGAAAAACCTTTATAACCGCGTGCCGGTGCTCGACACCGGGGCGCGCGGCTCGACCGTCACCTTCGTCGAACGCGGCGTCGGCGACGTGCTGATCTCGTGGGAGAACGAGGCCTATCTGGCAGTCAACAAGCTGGGCCAGGGCAAGTTCGACGTCGTCTATCCGTCGTTGTCGATCCTGGCCGAGCCGCCGGTCGCCGTGGTCGACAAGGTGGCGCTGAAGAACGGCAATCTCGAGGTGGCGCGCGCCTATCTCGGCAACCTCTACAGCCCCGAAGGCCAGGATATCATCGCGCAGAACTATTACCGCCCGACCGACAAGCCGACGCTTGCCAAGTATTCCAACCAGTTTCCAGACCTGCCCCTGGTCACCATTCGCGACTTCGGCGGCTGGACCAGGGTGCAGAAGGAGCAGTTCGATTATGGCGGCGTCTTCGACCAGATCACGAGAAAGTAAGAACTGGAATGCGCCGCCATTTCGCTGATTGAGCCAGGTGGCGGCGCACCAGGGATGTTTTGCCTACGCCGCCGTGAAAGCGTCCTTCATGGCGCGCAGTTCGCCAAACCTGGCCGCCTGGCCTGCGAAGGTCTTTTCACGCAGCGGATAGACCAGGAACGGATTGGTCGCCTTTTCCTCGCCGACGGTCGTTGGCGAGGTATATTCGCCCCTGGCCCGCATTGCCCGAAGCTTCGCGCCGCGCGCCTTCAGCGCCGCGTCGACGCCCAGGCTTTCGGCGAAGGCCAGGTTGACCAGGGTATATTCGTGAGCGTGGCAGACCACCGTATCGTCGGGCAGGGCGCACAACCGCAGCAGGCTTCCCCACATCTGCCCGGCCGTGCCCTCGAACAGCTTGCCGCAGCCGAGCGTGAACAGGCAATCGCCGACGAAGACATTGCGGCCTTCGGCATCGTGCCAGCCGATCAGGCCCTCGGTATGGCCGCCGAGGTCAAGCACGTCGAGGCGTGTCTCGCCCAGCATGACATGGCTGCCCGGCGCGGCGGCGTGGTCGAGCGGTCCCATCTTGGTCACTTCCGGCGGGCCGTAAATAACGCAACCGAACTCCAGCTTGAGCGTGGCGTTGCCGCCGGCGTGGTCCGGATGCCAGTGGGTGTTAAGCAGCAGGTCAAGGCGATGCATCCCCTGCTCGGCCATGATGTGGGCGATGCGGGCGGCGTCGGGGGCGTCCACGGCGGCGGTACGGCCTGTCACCTCGTCGCGGACGAGAAAGCCGTAATTGTCGGTCAGGGCGGGGAAGACGGTGATGTTTAAGGCCATGCTAAAGAACCGCCTGTAAGTTTTGCGCCCTGAGCCTATATATAGGCCGGCCGAAGCCTCAGGAAAAGCCATTTGCGCCGCACCGTCGAAGACCTGATCGCCTTCTACAGCACGCCCGAGGGGCAGGTGGCGCGCCGGCTTGTCGCCGCCAGGCTCACCGAGGCGTGGAGCGATGTGCGCGGACTCGACGTGCTCGGCATCGGTTATTGCACGCCTTATGTCGATGGTTTCAACGAGGCGCGGCGCGTACTGTCGGCCATGCCGGCGGCGCAGGGCGCCGAGATCTGGCCCGCCGACCTCAAGGTGAGAAGCGTCCTTATCGAGGAGGCGGCCCTGCCGTTTCCTTCGGCCCTGTTCGACCGCATCCTGCTGGTTCATGCGTTGGAGGAATCGCCGAACGCTCAGGCGCTGCTTTTGGAGGCGTCGCGGCTGCTGGCGCCCAATGGCCGGGTGATCATCGCCGTGGCGGCGCGCGGCGGCTTTTGGGCGCATGCCGAAAAGACGCCGTTCGGCTACGGCCAGCCCTATAGCCGCGGCCAATTGGAAAACCTGCTGCGCGAGGCGGAGCTGGAACCGCTGGCCTGGTCATACGCCGTTTACACGCCACCGGTACGCTCGCTGCTCAGGTGGGCGCGGCCGCTGGAGACCGTCCTGCCACTGCTGTGGCCGCTGCGGGGCGGATTGATCCTGATGGAGGCCGGCCGCCGGCCGTTCGTCGCCATGACGGTCAAGGCGCAATCCCAGACCCTGCTGCAGGAAATCCGCGGCGTGCTGACGCCGCCGCAGCCGGTGCCGTCATCTCGTAGCTCAGACGCCGCATGGCTCGCCGCGGGCGCGGCGGCGGCGGTCGCCCTTGCCGGACAGGCTCCGCCTGACCGGAGGGGCGAACCGGCCTGATTGCAGCGGCAACGAATCTGCGCCATAGGGTGAGGATGTTCTCTGGCCGCAATGCTTTTCCGAAAAGTGGCGGCCACTCTTTGGGAATTGCTTGTGAAGCAACTTGTCATCATGCGCCACGCCAAGGCGGAAAAGGACTCGCCGTCGGGTGAGGATTTCGACCGCCGCCTGACCCCTGTCGGCCGCGACGAGGCGCGCAATGTCGCGCTTCAACTGCGCGATTATGGCCTCGAGCCCGACTTCGCCCTGGTGTCGGCGGCGGCGCGGACACGTGGCACTTTCGAACAGGTGAGCATGGTGCTGGGCGAAATTCCGGCGCTGATTTCCAAGGATTTCTATAACGCGGGGGCCGAGGCCTTGCGCCGCGCCGTCGAAAAGCACCAGGAAGACGGGCAATGCGTGCTGGTCGTCGGGCACAATCCCGGCATCCAGATGCTGGTCGGCCATTACCTGGTCGAAGGCGCAGCGGGCTCCGATGTCGTCGCCAAGGTGCAGGGGGGCTATCCGACCGCTACGGCGACCGTGTTCGAGGTCGATGCCGCCGGCCGGCCGGTCTATGACGGGCTTTATGCGGTGAAATGATCTACGGCCTCGCTACACGTGCCCTGCATGTCCTGCCGCCCGAGGCGGCGCACAGCCTGACCATTTCGCTGCTGAAGGCTGGCCTGGGGCCGGTGTCGCGGATGGAGACGCCGGAGCTGGCGGTCGAGGTGCCGTTCGATGGCGGGGTATTGCGCTTGCCCAACTGCATCGGCCTGGCGGCGGGCTTCGACAAGAACGCAGACGTACCGCAGGCCATGTTGCGCGCCGGTTTCGGCTTCGTTGAATGCGGCACGGTGACGCCGCTGCCGCAAGGCGGCAATCCCAAGCCGCGTCTTTTCCGCTTGAGCGAGGATGAGGCGGTGATCAACCGCATGGGCTTCAACAATGGCGGGCTGGACGCCTATGCCGTCAATCTGGGCCGGGTTCGGAACGGAGTCGTCGGGCTGAACATCGGCGCCAACAAGGATGCCGACGATCGCATGGCCGACTATGTCACGGGCCTCAAGCGGCTTTGGGGGATGGGGAGCTACTTTACCGTCAACATCTCCTCGCCCAATACGCCGGGCCTGCGCGCACTCCAGGGCAAGTCGCACCTCGACGACCTGCTTGGCCGCATCGCCGGGACACGGGCGGCGCTGCACGCGGCGTCGGGGCGCAACTGTCCGATTTTCCTCAAGATCGCGCCGGACCTGAGCGAGACGGAGATTGGTGATACGGTCGCCTCGACGGTGGCGCATGGGCTGGACGGCCTGATCGTTTCCAACACCACCTTGTCGCGTGACGGCCTGCGTTCGCCGCTTGCGTCCGAGACCGGCGGCATGTCGGGTGCGCCGCTGTTCGACCTGTCAACCCAGGCCTTGAAGATCGCGTGGGCGGCGTCAGGCGGCAAGCTTCTGCTGATCGGGGCGGGCGGGGTGGACTCAGGCGCGCGCGCCTATGCCAAGATTCGTGCCGGGGCGTCGCTGGTGCAGCTCTATTCGGCGCTGGTCTACAAGGGGCCTGGCCTGGCCGATGCCATCCGCGCCGACCTGGTGTCGCGATTGAAGGCCGATGGCTTCGCGACGGTCGCCGAAGCGGTGGGCGCATAGCCTTCCATCCCGTTGGCGGTCAGGCGGGCGAGGGCGCAGACGAACAGCGCCCAGATCAGCGAGTTCTGCGACAGGATGAAGCTTTCCGACATGATCAGAAAGCTGAACAGCAGCAGGATCAGCACCGAGAAGAAGCCGTCATTGACCCGCCGGAACCTGAACAGGGCGCAGAAAAACGCCGCCGCCAGGACGAGGCCGAACATCGTTACACCGGCCCAGCCCAGCTGGATCAGCAGGTCGAGCCAGCCGTTGTGCGCCGACGGCACGTCCCAGTGGGTCTCCTGGCGCACCACGGCGGCGGGGACCGAAGCCTTGGTCCAGAACGCCTTGTAGCCATAGCCGAGCCACGGACGCTGGTCTGAAAGCCGCATCAGGGACGCCCAGATCTCGGTGCGGCCGGTCAGGGTCGGGTCCTTGCCGAGCGCCTTGAAGACGATATCGGGCGCCATGTAGAACAGGGCGCTGCCGATGAGCGCCGCCGTCGCCGACAGCCAGACGAACAGGATCGACAGCACGCCGCCCTTTTGCAGGGCCAGCAGCACCGGATAGGCGCCGACGCAGAAGACGCAACACAGCAGCGAGGTTTTTGAGCGCGACAGAACGACCAGCACGAAGATCGCCGCCGCCACGCCGGCCCACAGCCTGCGCCGTTCGGGAACCTGGTAGGCGCTGGCGCACGCGGCGATGAAGCCCAGCACCATCATGGCCGCCATCTGGTTCTTTTCGTACCACAGGCCCTTCCACGCGCCGGCATTGATGTCGGTATGGATGCCGAGCGACGGCACGCAGATGCAGACGAAATAGGAGCCGATCGTGAGGATGGCAAAGCTCAGGGCCACGATCTGGGTCAGTTCGACGCCCTTCCAGCGCGCGCCGAGATAGAGGCCGAACAGGCTGGTGAAGGCGACGGCTATGGTCCGGCGGACGGTGGTTTCCGGGTCGATCGACCAGAACTGGGAGGCGAAACACAGGCCGATCAGTATGCCGGTCATGAACAGGGCCGGCAGGATCTTGAGGAAGCGCGCGGCGCGCATGCCTGACAGCAGCAGCGCCACCGCGTAGACCGGCAGCCACAGCAGGCGCAGCAGGGGATTGTCGTCGCCGCCCTGATTGGCCTGGGGCGCGAGGACCGGCCCCCAGAAGGCGTCGGTCAGCATCAGGACGCAGAAGACGCTGAGTGCGATTTCGGCGCGCGCCAGCCACACCGCCAACCCGTCGTTGTCGTCGCCGGGCCGTGCGTGCGCGTTCTGCGTCAGCGCGGAAAAACCTGCCGTCATGAAATCCCTAACCGCTGGTCCCCGGAGCGGAAAGACAAGTGTCCCACGAAAAGGTCAAGATTCCTTCACCACGCGGGCCAAATCAGGGTTGACTACGCCGGCAGGTCGTCCTCGTCGTCGCGCAGGCGGTGGCGCAGCAGGGCACGGGCGACCGCCACGGTCACGATCACCGGCCCCAGCATGGCGATATAGGTCTTGCGCCAGAAACCCTTGGCGCGTTTGTTGAAATAATAGACGAGGCCGCGGCCCTTGTTCCATTCGACGATCATCGGTTCGGCGCGCGAGGTCTGGCCTTCGTGAATGACCTCGGCCTTGGGGTGGAACAGGACCGTGCCACCCATTTCACGCGCCCGCCAGCACAGGTCGACGTCCTCAACGTGAAGGAAAAAGTGCGCGTCAAAGCCCTTCAGACGGGCAAAGTCGCGCTTCGACACCGCGAAACAGGCGCCCGAAATCGTCGGCACCGCCTCCGGCATTTCCGGCAGGGCATGGGTCTCGTAGTGAATCTCGAATTTCTGCAGTTCCGGGACGAGCTTCGACAATCGTGTCAGGGCCAGGAGCGTGGTGATCGGCGTCACCTCGCCGCGCCGTGCGCCACGCTGTTCGGTCAGGTCGGGATTGAGCAAACGCGAACCAACGATGCAGGGGCCCGGCCGGCCACGCGCCGCCTCGACCAGGCGCTTGATGCACTGCGGTTGCAGCAGGGCGTCGGGATTGAGGAAGACCAGCCATGGCTGGTTGGCCAGGTGCGCGCCGAGGTTGGCCGCCTTGGCGAAGCCGATATTGCCGTGGCCCTGGACCAGCAGAATGTGGTCGTATTCGTCCTTCAGGTCGCGCAGGCGCTGCTCGACCTTTTCGGTCGAACCATTGTCGATGATGATGAACTGCTTGACCTGGGGCTCATCAAGAACACGGGCGATCGAGTCGAACAGAATCTTGCCCGTGTGATAGACGATCATGATGACCGTGACGCCGTCGATCGTCTCGTCATACGGAGACATGTCGAGGTGCGGAGAGATGAAATAGGCCGCCTCATTGGTGGCCAGCTTTCGCTCCTTGAGCATCTCGACGATCGAATGCGGCAGGTTGTGGTTCATGCAGCCATGTCCCCCGCGCCGTTTTCTCTCAGGTCGGGAGGCAGCGCATCCTGATTCAACTGTTGGGCGGCATCGGCGATCGACAGGATCTTCTGGCCTTCATCGCCAAGGAAGCGCAGCGCGACCTCGCCGGTCTCGGCTTCCTTGCGCCCGACGACCGCAATGACCGGCACCTTGGCCAGCGAATGTTCGCGGACCTTGTAATTGATCTTTTCGTTGCGCAGGTCGGCCTCGACGCGCAGGCCCTTGGCACGGAAGGCGGCAGCGACCTGCTCGGCGTAAGGGTTGGCGTCCGAGGTGATCGGCGCGACCACCACCTGGACCGGCGCCAGCCACAGCGGGAACTTGCCGCCGTAATTCTCGATCATGATGCCGATGAAGCGTTCGAACGAACCGAGAATGGCGCGGTGAAGCATGACCGGGCGCTGGCGCGAACCGTCTTCCGCTACATATTCGGCGTCGAGGCGTTCCGGCAGGACGTAGTCGAGCTGCAGCGTGCCGCAGGTCCATTCGCGGCCGATGGCGTCCCTGACGATGAAGTCGAGCTTCGGCGCATAGAAGGCGCCATCGCCCTCGGCGATCACCGGTTCGACCCCGGCAGCGCGGGCGGCTTCGGCCAGCATGGCTTCGGCCTTGTCCCAGAATTCGTCGGTGCCGGCGCGGACATCCGGGCGGGTGGCCAGGTTGATATAGGCCGTTTCCATGCCGAGGTCGGCGTGGATCATGCGCGTCAGGCGCACGAACTTCTCGGTCTCCGCGACGATCTGGTCTTCGCGGCAGAAGATGTGCGCGTCGTCCTGGGTGAAGGCGCGCACCCGCATCAGGCCGTGCAGGGCGCCCGACGGCTCATAACGATGGCAAGCCCCGAATTCGGCCATGCGGATCGGCAGTTCCTTGTACGACCGCAGGCCGACCTTGAAAATCTGCACATGACCCGGGCAATTCATCGGTTTCAGCGACAGGACCTCGCCTTCGACGGTTTCGCAGACGAACATGTTGGGGCGGTATTTGTCCCAGTGGCCCGACTTCTGCCAGAACGACATGTCGAGCACCTGCGGCGTCTTGACCTCGATATAGCCGGCGGCGGAGAGACGGCGGCGCATATAGGCCTCGAGCGTCTGCCACAGTTGCCAGCCCTTCTGGTGCCAGAAGACCATGCCGCGGCCCTCTTCCTGCATGTGGAAGAGATCCATGGCGCGGCCGAGCTTGCGGTGATCGCGTTTTTCAGCCTCCTCGATGCGCTGGATATAGGCTTCGAGATCGGCTTCGGTGGCCCACGCGGTCCCGTAGATGCGCTGCAGTTGCGCGTTGTTATGGTCGCCGCGCCAGTAGGCGCCGGCCAGCTTGGTCAGCTTGAACGCCTTGCCGGCGAAGCGCGTCGACGGCATGTGCGGCCCCAGGCACAGGTCGCCCCAGGCTTCCTTGCCGTCCTTGCCGGTATGCGAATAGATGCTGATCGGCTCCGATTCGGGCAGGTCGCGGATCAGTTGCGCCTTATAGGTTTCACCCAGCGCTTCGAAGTGGGCGATGGCCTTGTCGCGCGGCCACACCTGGCGCGAGATCGTCTCGTCCCGGTCGACGATCTCGCGCATGCGCTTCTCGATCTTCGGGAAGTCCTCGGTCGAGAAAGGCTCGTCGCGGGCGAAATCGTAATAGAAACCATCGTCGATCGCCGGACCGATGGTCACCTGGGTGCCGGGGAACAGCTCCTGCACCGCCTCGGCCAGGATATGGGCCGTGTCGTGGCGGATCACCTCCAGCACCTCGGGAGCTTCGCGCGTCAAGATGTCCAGCCTCCCCCCGTGCTCGAGCGGTCGATCGAGATCGTAAAGATTCCCGTCAAGCCTGACGAGAACCGCCTTCTTGGCCAGCGACTTCGACAGACTTTCCGCAACCGCCCTCCCGGTTGTCCCCGCCTCGAAGCTGCGCACGGCGCCATCGGGGAAGGTCAGGTCTATCGTCATCTTCAGTCACTCTCGGCTGGCGACCTGCAGCCCTTACGGCGGGCTTCATCGCGCAATAATTAAAATAAAGATTCGATGCGGTCTTGTGACGATCCGCCCGGAATCTTTGCCTCATCCTCTTTCCGTCTCTTTCCGGGCGCCTTTCGAAGGCACCGGATCAAGACCCGAACCGCCGCCGGGACGACAGCGGCAGATGCGTTTCACACCCATGACGAGCCCGGTCGCGGGACCGTGGACGATCAGGGCTTCGGCCATATATTCGGAACAGGTGGGCCGGAAACGGCATGCCTGGCCGACATATGGCGAAAGGGTCAGCTTATATGCCCGCAACAGGGCGCGCACCGAATGCTCGTAAAGGCCGGACATAGACTTGTCCTTATGCCGTAGTCGTGAAAAAGCGAGCAGTATCAAAACAATACTAAGTGCCAACCCCAAGCACGCACCGCATACACCCTATTTTTGCCAAATTGGCAACCCCCGATTGGCGTCGGCGGTCAATTCTTATGTTGCGCCGCAGCAACGGCGTCACATGTCGCTTCCAGAGCGAGCAGGGTGGAGGCATGGCGCGCCGGAAAATCCTTGACGGACTTCAGGATTTGCAGGTCCGTGAAACGTTTGGGAAAGATAACATCCTCCCCGTTCAGCAGGCCGCGCAAGGCATCACGCGCCTCGGTGATGTCAACGGTCGTGGCGCCGATGACATGCTGCGACAGGATGGCGGCGGCGGCCTGGCCGAGTGCACATGCCCTGACCTGTTGCGCGAAGTCCGCGATCACGTCGCCATCGAGGTTCAACTCGACATGTATCGTCGAGCCACACAGCTTGGCTACCCGGTCAGCGGCGCCCTGCGGATGGTCGAGATGGCCGATATGCTCCAGTTGTGTGGTGCGGCGCAGGATTTCACGCGAATAAAGTTCATCGATCATGACGCTTAAATAGGGCGCGCGACGGCGGCCGGCAAGCAAGGATACGCAGCTTTATGCAAACCATTGCAAAGGCCCGCGCGCCCATGCGCGGCATTATCACACCCCAAGCCGCGGATTTTACATGACATTCGCTAAACATGACTATGTAAATTGAATGAAAACAATGATTTACTTATCATTAACCGTGCCATCTAAGGCTAATTTTAAGATTTTCGTCCTAGCCTTTGCGCCATGTTCGATCTTGATCCGCGACTGCATGCCCGATTGCGCCAGAATCTCCGGCGCGTCCTCATCCTGGAGGAAAATCCGGCCTATGCCCGCATGTTGGGCGACATGATGCGCGTGCTGGGTTCGGACGTCATCACTGTTATCCACGACGACCGTGAAGCCTTCGCCAAAATAGACCTGTTCGAGCCGCAGCTCATCATCTGCGAGTACAGCACGGCGCACATCGACGGCATCGCCTTCACCCGCCGGCTGCGCCATGAAGGCGGCAGGTTCCGCGCCACGCCGCTGATCATGGTCAAGGCCGACATCACGGCCACGCAATTGAACGAAGCGCGCAATTGCGGCGTCCACGAAATGCTGCCCAAACCATTCGCCTGGCAGGATCTGGTTCGTCGGCTGCAGAACGTGCTGTTCAAGCCACGCGACTGGATCGAGGTCTCTTCCTATACCGGGCCCGACCGCCGCCGTTTCAACACAGGTACCAACGACTACAAGGGCCCGAAGAAGCGTCGGGGCGAAACCGGGGGCGCGCCGCGCATCGCGCTTGAGGAAGCGCTGCGCCTGCTCAAGGCCTCCCTTCCCGGTTTCGAAAACGACCTCGCGGGCACCATGCAGACCATCATGCAGCAGATGTCGGTGATCGTGACGGCATGCAAGACCATGCGCGATCCCCGCTTCGTCAACACCGTCCAGTCGATGGTCAGCGACATTCGTAACAAGGCGGTGTCTCGCGACAGCCTCGAGCCGCAGGTGATGGTGCTGATGACGTGCCTCGACATGATTCCGCCGAGCGCCAGCGCCGCCTGATCTACTTGCGAAACTTCTGGGCCAGCCAGAATCCAAGCACGACCAGGAACGCGACGACCAGCCCGATCAGCAGCGGATCGTGCAGCATGCCGGCGACGTTCACGAGTCAGTCCGATAGATGTCAAAGGCGCCGAGGAATTCCGGATTGTGGATCACCGTACCGCACGACAGCTGGTAACGCCCCCGGCCGACAAGGTTGAAGGCCGCCGGCACCAGCGGCAGGAACAACTCCTCGCCCGAGCGCTTGCCGACCAGCGACAGCACGAAGCCTTCGTCGCGATTGGCGCGGATCAGGCGCCCGGCCAGGATTTCGTACGACAGCATTTCATCATCGGCGCCGATGCGGTTCAGCCGCACCAGGATCAGCGTCCCGCGCATCGCCTTGAGGATGGGGTGGTCCCTGTCGGCAAACGCCTCGGGCACCAATTCGTTCCAGCGCCCCATGGTCAGGAAAAATCCTCGACGAAAGCGAAGCGCGGCACGGGCCCGGCCGCAGTCTCGACTGTGTGCGTGAACATGGCGAGCGGCCGCACCCACAGCCGCGCCGAACCGGCCTCCTGATGCATCGGTGCGTAGAGCACCATCGTCTCCCCGGTTTCCGAATAGGTGACCGTCCCCAGCACCATGTAGAGCTTGTCCTTGTAGTGGCGGTAGACGCCGCGCGGCAGTTCGCTCTTGTAAAATGACGAGGTCAGGGGCATGTGCGCATCTCTTGTATGGAGGCGCATGATGCGCTGATTTGCGGAGCAAGAAAAGTGCAGCGCGTCCTCATCGTCGCCGGATCCGATCCTTCCGGCGGCGCCGGAATCCAGGCCGACATCAAGACGGTGACCATGCTGGGCGG
The DNA here is from genome assembly GCA_964474575.1 of uncultured Caulobacteraceae bacterium. Classification (GTDB taxonomy): domain Bacteria; phylum Pseudomonadota; class Alphaproteobacteria; order Caulobacterales; family Caulobacteraceae; genus Asticcacaulis. The sequence continues at coordinate 36,447 of CAYYTA010000095.1, forward strand.
CTACGCCATGACGGCGGTCACGGGCCTGACGGTGCAGAATACCCTCGGCGTGACCGACGTGATGGCCGTGCCGCCAGCGATCATCCGCGCCCAGGCCAGGGCCTGTCTCGACGACATCGGCGCCGATGCGATCAAGACCGGCATGCTGGGCGATATCGCCGTGATAGAAACCGTTGCCGATATTCTCGATTCCTCAGTGGCCTTCGCCGTGGTCGATCCAGTCATGGTCGCCAAGGGCGGCCACCCCTTGTTGCAGGCGGCGGCAATCGACGCACTCAAGGACCTGATGGTCCCGCGCGCCGGCCTGCTGACACCCAATGTGCCGGAGGCGACGGCCCTGACCGGCTTCGATATCGCCGTTGAGGACGACATGCGCCGGGCGGGCGAGGCCCTGCTGCGGATGGGCGCGAAGAATGTCCTGGTGAAGGGCGGTCATCTGCCGGGGACAGACGTGGTCGACATGCTGTTCACCGAGGACAGCGTTTTCCGTTTCGCCGCCCAGCGCATCGAGACGCGGCACACTCACGGCACCGGCTGCACCCTGGCCAGCGCCTGCGCCACGCTGTTGCGGCCGGAGCGGCCCGTGCGCGAAACGGTCGAGATGGCGCGCGACTTTGTGCTGGGGGCGATCATGACCGCGCCGCAGCTGGGCGCCGGCCATGGGCCGCTACGGCACAACTGGATGCTTTAAACCCCTCCGGCCCCGCGGCCACCTCCCCATCGCGAAGCGCCGGAGGGGTTTCTTGCTTTTCCGACCTGCGCTAGCCTGCCATCGCGAATCCGGAGGCCCTCATGCGCGATCCCCGTTACGATATCCTCTTCGAGCCGGTGAAGATCGGGCCGGTGACCGCACCCAACCGCTTCTACCAGGTGCCGCATTGCAACGGCATGGGCTGGAAGCACCCGCAGTCGCTCGCCAGGATGCGCGAGACGAAGGCCGAGGGCGGCTGGGGCGTCGTCTGCACCGAGGAGGTCGAAATCCACCCGACTTCGGAATTCGCCCCCTATATCGAAGGCCGGCTGTGGGACGACGCCGACATTCCGGCCATGGCGCTGATGGTCGAGGGTGTACACCGGCATGGCGCGCTGGCCGGATGCGAACTGGCCTACAACGGTTTCGCCAACCCCAATCTCTACAGCCGCGAAGTGCCGGTGTCGCCGTCCGGCGGGCCGGTCAAATGCCAGAGTCCGATCCATACCCGGGCGCTCGACCTGGAGGACATCCGCAATATCCGGCGTTGGCACAAGGCGGCGGTTTTGCGCGCCAAAAAAGCCGGGTTCGACGTCATCTATTGCTATGCCGGGCACAACCTGTCGATCGCCATGCACTTCCTGTCGCGCGAGATGAACACGCGGACGGATGAATATGGCGGCTCCTTGGAAAACCGCGCGCGGCTCCTGCGCGAACTGCTGGAGGATGCGCACGATGCCGCCGGCGATACTTGCGCCATTGCTTGCCGCATCGCCGTCGACCAGATGCTTGGCCCGCGCGGCCTGACCTTCGACGGCGAGGGCCGGGAGGTGATCGCGCTTCTGGCCGAATTGCCCGACCTGTGGGACGTCAATCTCGCCGACTGGAGCAATGACAGCGTGACGGCGCGCTTCGCCGACGAGGGGGCGCAGGAGCGCTATACCGCCTTCGTCAAGTCGGTGACCTCCAAGCCGGTGGTGGGCGTGGGGCGCTTTACCTCGCCGGACGCCATGGTCAGCCAGATCAGGCGCGGCATACTCGACCTGATCGGCGCGGCCAGGCCGTCGATCGCCGATCCCTTCCTGCCGGCCAAGGTGCGCGACGGTCACCACGACGATATCCGCGAATGCATCGGCTGCAATATCTGCGTGTCGGGCGACATGACGGTGACGCCGATCCGCTGCACCCAGAACCCGACCATGGGTGAGGAGTGGCGGCGCGGCTGGCATCCGGAGCGGATCGCGCCGGTGGACAAGGCGGAGAGTGTGCTGGTTGTCGGGTCGGGGCCGTCGGGCCTCGAATGCGCCCGCGCCCTGGCCAAGCGCGGCATGACCGTGACCATTGCCGAGAAGGAACGCGAGGCCGGCGGCCGGGTGCGGCTGGAGGCGAAGCTGCCGGGGCTTGCGACCTACGTGCGCGTGGCCGATTACCGTTTGCAGCAACTGCGCCAGATGCCCAATGTCGAAGTCTATCTCGATAGCGAGATGAGCGCTGAAACCATCGCCGAGTTGGGCATGGAGCATGTCGTCCTGGCGACGGGATCGAGATGGCGGCTGGACGGCATGGGGCGAAAAGCTCGCGCGCCTATACCCGGCGTGGCCGAGGCCAGGGTTTGTTCGCCGGACGCCATTTTGCGCGGCGGTTTGCCGTCCGGAGACGTGCTGATCTATGACGACGACCACTATTACATGGGCGGCGTTCTGGCGGAACTGCTGATCAAGGCCGGGTGCAAGGTGACCTTGGCGACGCCGGCGCCGCTTGTGTCGCAATGGACCGAGAACACGCTGGAACAGGGCCGCATCCAGTCGCGGCTGGTCGAACTCGGCGTCGATATCCGCTGCAACATGTATCTTTATCAGGCCGATGGCGATAGGTTCGAACTGCGCGAGGTTTACGGCGGCCCGACGCAGGTTATACGCGGCGTGACCCTGGTGCCGGTGACGTCACGGGTTCCGGAGGACGGGCTTTATCGTGATCTGAAGGCGCTCGGCGTCGTGGCCCGGCGGATCGGCGATTGCCTGGCGCCCGGCACGGTCGCGGCGGCGGTCTATTCCGGCCACCGCATGGCGCAGTACTGGGGCCAGCCGGATGAGGCGCCTTATGAATTCAAGCGGGAGATGCCGTCGCTCGTATGATCGCTTTTGCCGCCCAAACGGCGGTGCTGAAACAGGCCTGCAGCAGATAGCCGCCGGTCGGCGCTTCCCAGTCGAGCATTTCGCCGACAGCATAGACGCCGGGCAGCGTCTTCAGTTCGAAATCGGCGCTCACCGCGTCGAACGCCACGCCACCCGCCGTCGAAATGGCGCGGCCGAGGCCCTGCACGCCTGTCAGGCGCACGGTGACGGCCTTGATATCCTCGGCCCGCGTTTCGTTGACCAGGGCGATGGCCGCCGGGCCGAGATTCAGCGCCTTGCGCAGCCGGTTGCCGCGGCTGTCCTTGAGCGAAGCGCGGTTGAGCTTGTTGACGACCTGCGCCGCGTCGAGATCGGGCCGCAGGTCCACCACGAGGTCGGCGAAACCTTCGCGCGCGATGGCGTCGCGCAACGCGCCGGACAGGGCATAGATCGCCCCGCCTTCGACGCCATGGCGCGTCAGCATGATCTCGCCCCTAATGACTTTCGTGTCCTCGCGTCCGCCGAAGCGCAGGGTGATATTTTTCACGGGCTCGCCAGCAAAGCGGTCGCGGAAGCGGTCGCTCCACGCTGCCTGGAAGCCGGCATTGGCGGGTTGGAACGGCGCTATCGTCACGCCATGAGCCGCCAAAATGCTCGCCCAGCCGCCGTCGCTGCCCAGGCGCGGCCAACTGGCCCCGCCCAGCGCCAGAACTGTTGCATCGGCCTCGACCGGCGCGCCATTGATCACCGGCCGTCCGCCGTCGAAACCCTGCCATTCCGCGCGGGTATGCAGCCGCACGCCCTGCGCCTCCAGCCGCGCCAGCCATGCCCGCAGCAGGGGCGACGCCTTCATCGCCTTCGGGAAAACGCGTCCGCTCGACCCGACGAAGGTTTCGGCCGCGAGACCGTCCGCCCAGGCCCGCAAGGCGCCTGGCGGAAAAGCCTCCAGGGCCGGCCGCAGCAGGTGCGCGCGCTTGCCGTAGCGTGCCGTGAAGCGTTCGAACGGCTCCGAATGGGTGAGGTTGAGCCCGCCGCGTCCGGCCATCAGGAACTTGCGCGAAGGCTTCGGCATGCGCTCGTAGACATCGACGCGCAAACCGGCCGCGCTTAAGCTCTCGGCGGCCGTCAGGCCGGCCGGGCCGGATCCGATGATGGCGACGGTGGCGGGCATGGCGTCCCCATAGCGGCAAAACCTCACCTCGCCAAGTTTTGATATTCCGCCGCCTTTTCCTGATCGTCTCCTTGCGAGCGGCGTCGGATACTGGCCCGGCTTCTAAGCGCAAAAGGAATCTCACCATGAAACGCCTGATCATCGCTACCCTCGTCCTGCTCGCCCCTGTCGCCATGACCGCCTGCCATACCGTTCACGGCGTCGGCAAGGACGTCTCCGCCGTCGGCCATGGCATCGAAAACACCTCGGGCAAGAACAACTGATCTCAACAGTTCGGAAAATGCGTGGTAAGGGATTCGCGTTTCATGAGGAGCGCAAATCCATGACCAAACCCGTTTTCCGCCTTGCCGCCGTCGCCCTGATCGCCGTCCTGCCGCTGCTGGCGTCGTGCAACACCGTCAAGGGTATCGGCAAGGATGTGTCCGCCGTCGGCCACGGCATCCAGAACACGTCCGGCAAGAACTGATCCTGCCCTACCTCTCAAAGGCTCCGGCTTGACCGCCGGGGCCTTTTTGCCGCATTTTTGGCGAAAACCGGGGCTAGCCTGTTCGCATCCGAAGGGGGACTTCCGCGATGGATCGCCGCGCGTTTCTGGCCTTTTCCCTGGCTGCCTTGCCCGCCGCCACGATAGCCGCGCCGTCGCGGCTGGCTCTGTTCCTGGCCGCCGCGCACGAGGAAACCCGCCACCCTATCACCTACGATCCGACCTATACGCGCATCCCCTATCCGATGGGCGATGTCGCTCCCGACAAGGGTGTTTGCACCGACGTCGTCATCCGCGCCTACCGCGCCATCGGCACCGACCTGCAACGGCTGGTCCACGAGGACATGAGCCAGCATTTCGGCCTCTATCCCAAGGCGTGGGGCCTGAGTCATGCCGACAGCAATATCGATCACCGCCGCGTGCCCAATCTGCGTGTTTTCCTGGCGCGGTCCGGCGCGTCGCTGGCCGTTACGCACAAGCCCGGCGACTATGCGCCGGGCGATCTTGTGACCTACGGCCTGCCCGGCAATCTCCCGCACATCGCCATCGTCAGCGATGTACGCGGCGCCGCTGCCTTCCAGATCATCCACAATATCGGCTACGGCCCGCGTCAGGACGACGCCTTGCTGGCCTGGGACATCACGGGGCATTACCGCTATGCGCTTTAGCCGCCGCGCCCTGGTCGCCGCCGCGCCGGCATTGCCGCTCGCCGCGTGCAAGCCGCGGCGTATCGCAACCGCCGGCGCGGCCGGGCGCTTTCTCAGCGCCGCCCATGGCGAAACGAAGCACTTCGTCTGGTACGACAGCCAGTACAGCCAGATACCCTATCCCGGCGGCGACGTGGCGGCCAATCACGGCGTCTGCGCCGACGTCGTCATTCGCGCCTATCGCGGCATCGGCATCGACCTGCAGAAGCTGGTCCACGAGGACATGGCGGCCAACTTCCACCTTTATCCGCAAAAATGGGGCCTGAAGGCGCCGGACCCCAACATCGATCATCGCCGGGTGCCCAACCTGGAAGTCTTCTTCTCGCGCTTCGGCCAGGTCCTGCCGATCACCGCCAATCCGGCCGATTACCGCCCCGGCGACATCCTGACCACCCGGCCGATCACCCGGCCGCATATTTCCATCGTCAGCGACGAGCGCGCCCTGTTCGGCCTGGGCGACCTGATGGTCATCCAGAACATGGGATTCGGCACGCGACAGGACAACGACCTGCTGCGCTACAAGATCGTGGGGCATTACCGCTATGGGCTTTAAGCGCTTCCTGATCTGGCTGTTCGAGAAGCTGGTCGAGCTGCATCTCGGTGTCGTCGCCCTGCTGCTGGTCAAGTTCTTCATGCCGGTGACACCCGAAGCTTATCAGAGCATCGACGCTTTTTTCCGGGGTGTTCAGGACACCTTTGCCGCCGCCAGCGACGACGCCAGCTTCGTCGCCGGCAATTTCCTCGGCGATTCGGCCCTGACCTATGCGCTGAACGCCTATGTCGCGTCGCTCTTCGTCATCGGTTTCTATGTCTATGTTTCAAGCCTCTACGTCCTGCTGTCGCTACTGGCGGTGGCCCTGAGCCGGCATGGCGGCTATATGCGCAACGCAGCCATTGCCTATGTCCTGGCCTTCGCCCTGTTCTGCGCGCGCTTCATCCACGTCTATGACACCAGCAATCTCTATGCCGGCGGCGCGCTGTTCGTGCTCGGCATGATGGCCGTGCTTGCCAGCGCCGCCATCGGCCGGCGCTTGTCCGGCGGCGCGGCCAAGCCGTCAGTGCAGGGCCGCATACGCCTCGATTTCAGCCATTAGCTGCGCCTTGCGGTCTTCAGGCGCGAACGAACCGGCGATGCTGTTGCGGGCAAGCTGGAGGCAGTCGCCGCGATCGATCAGGCCGCGCGCGGTCAAGGCGCGGAAATTGTCGTTCACATAGCCGCCGAAATAGGCCGGATCGTCGGAATTGACGGTCGCGCGCAGGCCCTTTTTCAGCATGTCCGGGATCGGATGGTCCTTGAGGTCCTTGACCACGCACAGCTTGTGGTTCGATAGCGGGCATACGGTCAGGGTCAGGCCTTCGGCGCCGATGCGGCGGGTGAGGGCGGGGTCTTCCAGTGAGCGGTTGCCGTGATCGATGCGGTCGATCTTGAGAATATCCAGCGCCTCGTAGACGTATTCCGGCGGGCCTTCCTCGCCGGCATGGGCGACGCATTTCAGCCCCATGTCGCGAGCGCGGGCGAAGACGCGGGCGAACTTCGACGGCGGATGGCCGACTTCCGATGAATCGAGGCCGACGCCGATGATCTTGTCGAGATGCGGCTCGGCCATTTTCAGCGTGGCCAGGGCGGCTTCCTCATCGAGGTGGCGCAGGAAGCACAGGATCAGGCCCGAGGTCAGACCGTATTTGGCGAAGGCGGCGTTCTGCGCCGCGTGCAGGCCGGTGATGATGGTATCATAAGGTATGCCGCGATCGGTATGGGTCTGAGGGTCGAAGAATATTTCGGCGTGGCAGACGTGGTCGGCGGCGGCGCGGGCGAAATAGGCCATGGCCAGGTCGTAAAAATCGGCCTCATGTCTCAGCACATCGGCGCCCTGGTAATAGATGTCGAGGAAGTCCTGCAGGTTGGAAAAATCATAGGCAGCGCGGATGGCCTCGACCGATGAATACGGCAGGTCGATACGGTTGCGCCGCGCCAGCTCGAACATCAGTTCCGGTTCGAGAGAACCCTCGATATGCAGGTGCAGTTCGGCCTTGGGCAGGGCCGAGACGAAGGCATCTAATGCGAGATCGGACATGTGCGCGGCTCCTGATGATCGCGCCATGTTCACGGCGAATCCGCCGCTTGGCAAGCTCAGAACTTGGCTTCCATGTCTTCCAGTTCGACGCCCCTGGTTTCGGGGAAGAAACGCGCAACCACCACGAACTGGACGGCCGTGCAGATGGCGAAGACGACGAAGGGCAGGGCCTTGGTCTGGGCGGCGACCAGCGGGAACACCCACGAAATCACCGCATTGGCCACCCAGTGGGTGCCGCTGCCCAGGGATTGGCCGGTGGCGCGGACCGGCGTCGGGAAGATTTCGCTGAGATAGACCCAGATCACCGCGCCCTGGCTGAAGGCGAACGAGACAATGAACAGGATCAGCAGCCACAGCAGGTATTGCCGGCCTTCGCCGGTGGCCATGACCACGGCGACGCCCGCCAGGGCCAGGGTGCAGCCGACCGCGCCGACGGTCAGCAGGCGCTTGCGGCCGAAGCGGTCGATCAGGCTGAGGCCGACAAGCGTCGCCGCCAGGTTCGCCCCGCCGACGGCGATCGACTGCATGTCGGCCGAGACGCTGGAAAAGCCCGCCGCCGCGAAGATGTCGTTGAGGTAGTAGAGGATGGCGTTGATACCGGTGAGCTGGTTGAACAGGGCCAGCAGCACGGCGAACAGGATCGCCTTGCCGTGCAGTTTGAGCGACAGACGGCCCTGGCCGGCGTCGGACCGGGCGAAGCCGGCGATCATGGCGCCCGGGTCGGCGATGCCGAGCTTCTGCAAGCTTGCCGCCGCTTCGTCGTTGCGGCCTTTGGCGACCAGCCAGCGTGCGCTTTGGCCGATCGTGAACAGCAGCAGGAAGAACACGCTCGACGGCAGGGCGGCGAGGCCCAGCTTCCACCGCCAGGCGTCCGGCCCGCCGATATATTGCCCGACGAGATAGTTGCTCAGGTAAGCCAGGAGGATGCCGAAGACGATGTTGAACTGGAACAGGCCGACCAGCATGCCGCGCTTTTCCGCCGGCACGATCTCCGAAATATAGACCGGGGCCAGCACCGACGACCCGCCGATGGCGAGGCCGAGCACGAAGCGGCAGCCGACGAACGGCCACAGGCCCGGCGCGAAGGCGCTGCCCAGCGTCGCCAACACGTACATCAAGGCTATGATGCGCAAGGCGTCGCGTCCGCCGATCATGTCGCCCAGCCGGCCCATGAACAGGGCGCCGACGAAGGTACCCCACAGCCCGGCCGATACCGCCAGGCCGACATTGGCCTCGCTGAGGTGATAGACATCTCGCAAGGCGCTGGTGACGCCCGAAATCACCGCCGTGTCGAAGCCGAACAAAAGCCCAGCCAGGCTGGCGATGAACACACCCGTGATGTTGATCTTCACAATGGCCTCCCCGTAATTCTTATATTTGATTACGGTTATGCCACGGGCCGGGCGATCAGGCCAGAGGAAGGGTTATTCCGCCGCGGCGGTCACCTTCTTCTGCGGCTTTTCAAGCGAACGCAGGTCGAGGCCGCGCGTTTCGGTCCCGAACTTGATGAACAGGCCAAGCGTGATTAGGATGGGGAGAATAATCATGCCGGCGGCGACGCCAAGCGGCGGCACAAGCGCGGTGATGCTGAGCGTCTGTGCGAGCACGCCGCCGCCCTTAGTGCATGCCGCAATCCAGCCCGTGGCTCGGCCACGAATGGCCAAGGGATAACTTTCGGAGGCATAGGGTAGCAGAATGGCCAGGATACCGTTGCTGCCGATAATAAGCAGGGCCACCGGGAAGACGGGGCTCCCCCCCAGCTTTTCGAGCAGCAGGACCCACACCAGGCCAGCCAGAGTGATCGAAACTACGGTAGTGAAGGCCCATTTTGTGCTCCACTGGCTGTAAATCCATGTACAGGCGAAGACGGTCGGGAAGGCGATCAGGGCTGATTCGGCAAGCAGCTTCGACGATACCGCCATCGAGAAGCCCTTGCTGACCAGATCATTGGGCAGCCAAAGCAGCAAGCCGAAATTGATCAGGCCCCAGGCCAGGGCCGCAATGGTCAGGGCCGCTGTCTTGCCGATCAGGCCGGGTGTCCACAGCTTCGGTTCCGTGCCGTCGTGCTTGGCGTGGTGGTGGGCGAAGGTGTCGTCGGTGTCTTCCTCGTTGTCGGCCAGTTGATGGCTTTGCGTGCCAAAGCGCGCCATGATCTTGTGCGCTTCTTCATCGCGGCCGCGCGACAGCAGGAACTTGGCGGATTCCGGGATAAGTCCGCCCATGAAGACCAACACCAGGCCCGTCGGCAGGTTGATCAACCAAAGGATGCGCCATGAAAAGGTTGGCACCAGCAGGTAGGAAAAGCCCGAAGCAGCGAAGTAACCGCCGACGGCGCCCAAGCCGCCGACCAGGACCAGCGCCCAGCCGCGATGGCGCGACGGCATGGTTTCGGCCAGCAAGGCGTAGGTTACCGGCAGCATACCGCCTGCGCCTGCGCCCATCAGGAAGCACATGATCTCGTTCCATATAAGACTCGGCATGGCGCCACAGATCGAGGTGCCGACGAAGACCACAGCTGACAGCAGGATCGACGCCTTTCGTCCGTAGATGTCGGCGATGACGCCCCACAGGATCGAGCCGCAAACCGTGCCAACCAGAGCGAAGAATGGTACCCCCGAGGCCTGGGCCTTGGTGACGCCGTATTCCTTGATCAGGCCGGGCATGACGAAACCCAGAGCGGCGGGTTTCATGACGTCGATGATCAAGGCCACGACCAGCACCACCATCAACAGGGCGTGAGCAAAGCCGAGCTTCGCGTCCTCGGGCGCGGCGACCTTGATGCGCGCAGCGGCGGCGACCTGGGCATTGACGCCCTTGGGCAGCAGGCCATAGGCGGCGACCGCGATACCGGCGATGATGGTGAACATGCCGGCCAACATGCCGTTGTCCATCGGCATGCCGGCGAGATGGTAGCCATTCATCCGGCCCATCATGAACATCGGCAGGTGAAGCAGGACGCCGACGGTAACAAGGGCGCAGCCGAGCCCGAAAGCCCATACGCCACGACGATCCATGAAAACTTTTGCGTCCATTACGTTTCGACCCGGAACTCAATCTCATATTTGACGCTTTGCGCCTGTTCCGAACGAAGCTAATCGTATTTTAAAAAAAATAAAGCTTTAAATTCAGTCAGTTGCTTAGTTTGTTATTTACATAATGTTGCTACGTTGGCAACATTCAATGCGATCAAGCTTTTAGCCTCGCCGACAGCATGGCGCCGACGCGGCGGGTACGGGCGTTGGCGCGCACCTCCCCGTGCATGACCGGCCACACCGGCGGTGGGGGCGCATGCCGATATCGAGCCGGCACAGGTTCGGCTGTGCCTCTCCGAAGATGACCTGCCCGATCCGCTACCGCCGTGGCGCGGCTGGGCGAAGCCGAGGCCAAACTGGACGATGACGAGGTCTTCCGCTTCATCGCCCGGTTCGGCCCTCTTCCGCGCACATCGTTACGCGCAGCGATGAAGGCCTGCTGTGACGACAAAAAGCGGGGACCGAATCCCCGCCTTTCGCGTCCGTGTCGATGCCGATCAGGCGGCTTCGGCCGGCGCCTCGGCGCGCTCGGCCAGGACACTGTCGAGCGCCCGGCCGTCGGTCTGCCACAGGTAGCCGACCTTTTCGGCCATCGGGTCGGGGAAGATATAGGCGTCGCCGGCGATAATGCCGGCGACGATCTTCTGCGCGGCGTGTTCCGGCGTCGTTTTGTCCCACGGCAGATCCCTGGCCATGTCGGTGTCGATCGGACCCGGATAGACGCCGAAGACGTCGACGTTGAACGGTTTCAGCGTGGCGCGGAGCGACTGGGTCAGCGATTGCAGCGCCGCCTTCGACGCCGAATAGCCGGGCAGGCCGGGCGCGGCGGTCAGGCCGACCACGCTCAGCACGTTGACGACCGCGCCCGAACGTCGCGCCTTGAAGCCCGGAGCGAAGGCGCGGATGACGTTGAGCGTGCCGTAGACATTGGTCGAGAAGTCGGCGGTGACGGTTTCGACCGGGGCATCGAGCAGGTCGCCGAAGGTGGCTGTGCCGGCATTGTTGATCAGGATGTCGGCATCGGCGGCGGTACGGCTGGCGGTGGCGATGCTGGCGTCGTCACGCAGGTCGAGCGCAAGGGGGACGACGCGGGCGTCGCCGAAATCGGGCAGGGAGGACGGCTTGCGCGCGGCAGCATAGACCTTGGCGACGCCCGCCCTGAGCAGTTCGCGCACCGTGGCGGCGCCGATGCCGCGGTTGGCGCCGGTGACCAGGACGGTTTTGCCGGAAAGGGTTTGAACGGACATGGCGTGTTTCCTTCTTGAAAGGCGTCGTCGGGGAGGCGGCGCGTGTTGTAAACAGATCGGTTTACATCGGCATAGGTAAACAGATCGGTTTACATTGTCAAGCCGGCGTGCTATAAAATTTTCATGGCTTACGAAACCCTCAGCAAGCGTCAGGACATCATCGACCGCGCCTACGCCCTGTTCTACGAAGGCGGCTTCCACGCTACCGGCATCGACAAGGTCATGGCCGACAGCGGCATCTCCAAGCGCACGCTTTACAAGTACTTCCCGTCCAAGGAGCACCTGATCGAGGCCGTGCTCGAACACTATGGCGAGACCGTCGAGGCTAAGATGCTCAGGCCTGCCTTCGCGCGCGCGGTCGATCCACGCGCCCGCATCCTCGCCCTGTTCGACGTGCGCAAGGAACTGATGGACGGCCGCGACTGTATCGGTTGCCTCGCTATGAAGGCGGCGCAGGAATATCGCGGCAAGCATGCCGGCATCGAGGCGATCGGCCAGCGTGCTTCTTTTTTCCTCGAAAAGACGCTGATCGAATTGTGCGCCGAAGCCGGATTGAGCGATCCCGAGGTGCGCGGCCGCCAGATCAGCATGCTGCTGCAGGGCGCGGTGCTGACGTCGCAGGTGCGCGGCGACACCGCCGTCTTCGCTGACGCCCGCGCGGCGGCGGAGCGGCTGTTAGCCTGAAGGTCCCCCTCCATTGCTGCGCGCCCTCCCTATGCCTTCGGCACAGTGAGGGGGCATTTTGCCTCGGCAAAAATGCCGGGGGTCTTCACAAGCTGGCACGAACCACAGATTCAGCTAGACTGGCGGCGTGAACGAAGATGTCCGGACCCCGACGAATGAGCGGCCGCAGGAAACCCTGCCGGTGGCCCTGCTGCTGATCCTGGCGGCGGGGATGCTGGATGCCTATACCTATGTCACGCGCGGCGGCGTCTTCGCCAACGCCATGACCGGCAACCTGGTCGTCATGACCGTGCACCTCGCCCGGCAGGATTGGGACAAGGCGCTGCCGTTTCTCGCCCCGCTCGCCGCCTACATCGCCGGGGTCGCCGTCGCCCACGCCGTCAAGGAAAAACCCCTGCGCGGCCTGGTGCGTTATCCGGCGCGTTTTTCACTGGCGGTGGAGGTGGCGTTCCTGGTCGTCGTCGCCTTCCTGCCGGCCTCGGTGCCGGACATGACCGTGGTCGTCGGCATCGCCTTCGTCGCGGCGGTGCAGGGGACGAGCTTCACCCGCATCGGCAAGTTCGCCTTCACCTCGGTGACCACGTCCGCCAACCTGCGCCGCGCCACTGAAGCCCTGATGGCGGCGCTCGTCTTTCGTGGCGGCAAGCGTTCGCACCGCGAGATGGTTTTCTTCGCCGCCGTTTGCCTCTGCTTCTTCCTCGGCGCGGCGTCAGGCGCCTTCGTCACCCTGCGTTTCGGTCACGCGGCGGTGTGGCTGCCGACGATCGTGCTAACGGGCGCGCTGGTGCTGTGCCTGCCATGGAACAGGCGGCTGCACCGGTTTTTGGGCCTGAACTAGAACTGGCAGGCTTCGGGCACGCTGTCCTGCGTCCAGTCGCTGACCGCCGTCGCGCCGCCGGCGACCGTCACCTTCTTGTTGCCAGACGTGCCCCTGCCGGTCAGGAAGTTGATGTCGCATTTGCCGCCGGCCTTCGGGTCGAGCGTGTCGCGCGACGATGCCGTCAGTCCGGCGACCACCATCTTGCCATCCCGGAAGGCGAGGTTGTAGGTCTGCTCCCAACGATCGCGGCCGATGGCGTCGTTCCCGGCATGGACCTGCAGTCCGCCCGACGAACCAAGCTTCAGTTCCGGCAGCGTCCCCCACATGCCGCCGGCCCACACGAAGCCCTTGGCGTCGCTGACCAGGTGCATGCCGTTGTCGCCGTCGGACAGATAGATGAGCAGGTCGGCGCCATCCTCGTCCTCGACAAGTACGGCGCGGTCGAAGCTTCCGTCGTTGTTCCAGTCGCCGGTGACGGCGCTCAGAACCGTCTGTGGCTCTACGGCGTCCTGGGCATACGTTGTCCATGGCGCGGCAAGCAAGGCGGCTAAAACAAGCGTGCGCAGTATCATGATGGTTTCCCTTCCGCCCTCGTCATAGGCTGTCTTCGCCGTTCTGGCAATTCGGCTTCACATCCCCGGGCTGGCGGACTAGGGTTGGAATCACCGCTTCCGGTAGCCTTTGACGCCGTCCATGTCCGACCTGCGCGATATCCCCACCGCTAGGAAGATCACGCAACTTGGCCTGCGTATCGTCGCCTACGTCAAGCGCCGCGTCCAGTCGAGCGAGTTCTGGTTCATCGCCCTGGCCGCCGGGATCGGCCTGACCGCCGGCGTCACCTCGGCCGTACTGGCGCATGCCGCCCATTTCGTGCAGCGCCTCCTCTATGGTTTTTCCGCCGACATGCGGCTGAGCGCCATACCGGAGCTTGCGCCATGGCGGCTTTTGGCGCTGCCGCTGGGCGGAGTCGTGCTGGCGCTTATCCGCGTCGCCCTGCCTAATCGCACCCGCGCGCCGATCGACGTTATCGAGGCCAATGCGCTTTATGGCGGCCGCATCCCTTTGCGCGACAGCCTGGTGGTGTCGTTGCAAACGCTCATCTCCAACGGTTTTGGCGCCTCGGTAGGGCTGGAAGCCGCCTATGCGCAGATGGGCGGCGGCGTGGCGTCGAAAATCGGGCAGTGGCTCAACCTGCGCCGCTCGTCCCTGCGCACCCTGGTTGGAGCGGGGGCTGGTTCAGCCATAGCGGCGGCGTTTGGCGCTCCCATTGCCGGCAGTTTCTACGCCTTCGAGATCGTGCTTGGCGGCTACACCCCGGCGACCCTGGCGCCGGTGGTGGCGGCGGCCCTGGTCGCGGTGGTGGCGGCGCAGTGGATGGGCGCCGAACCGTTCGTCATCGCCTCGACCGCCAGGCGCGAAATCGCCATCCTCGGCTATTTTCTCTACGCCTTTTTGGGCGCCATCAGCGCCGGCTTCGGCATCGTCGTCATACGCCTTGTTGCCCTTGCCGAGTCGCTGACCCGCCGCATTCCCATCGCCGAAGCGTGGCGGCCGGTGCTGGGGGGGCTTTGCCTGATGCCGATCGCCTTCGTCACGCCGGCGGCCCTGTCGTCCGGCCACGGAGCCATGACGCTTTACCTCGGCCTCCAGATCGCCATCCTCAGCCTGTTGCTCGTCTTCGGCCTGAAGCTGGCGGCGTCGGTGATCTCCCTGTCCTTTGGTTTTCGCGGCGGGCTGTTCTTCGCCTCGCTGTTCATGGGCGCGCTGCTTGGCATGACCTTCGCCCAGGTCGTCAACCTGGTCTATCCGCCGGCCAACCTCGACGTCACCAACGCGGCGCTGGTCGGCATGGCGGCGCTGGCGGCGGCGATCGTCGGAGGGCCGGTGTGCATGTCGTTCATGGTGCTGGAAGTGACCAAGGACTTCTACCTGACGGCGGCGGTGCTGACGGCGGCGCTGATCTCGACCGCCCTGATGCGCGAGCGCTTTGGCTATTCGTTCTCGACCTGGCGCCTGCACCTTCGCGGCGAGGCGGTGAAGACGGCGCGCGACATCGGTTGGGTGCGCACTCACACGGCGTTGAGCCTGATGCGCAAGGCCAACGCCATCCTGAATGACCACGCGTCTATCGCCGACCTGCGCCGGCAGGTGCCGCTGGGGTCGACCAGCCGGGTCCTGCTGGTCGACGCGCTTGGCGACTATCGCGGCATGGTGCCGACCGCCGAGGCCTATATCGCCGGCGTCGACACCGACACGCCGCTCAGTCAGCTCGCCCGCCAGACCGAAGTCTATGTGCGCCCCGACATGGACATCGCCGCCATCCAGCGCGTGTTCGAGCATTTCAGTGTCGATGACCTGGCCGTGGTCGACGAGAACCACAAGCTGATCGGCCTGCTGACCGAAAAGTATGTCACCCGCCGCTACGCCGAGGCGCTGGAACAGTCGCAGCGCGAGTTCTTCGGCGAGATATGACTAGCTTGCCATGTGAATTTCCTCCTCCCTATGCCTTGGCATGGGGAGGTGGATTTTCCGAGCCTGCTCGGAAAATTCGGAGGGTCAACGCCGGTGGAGACGACGCCTCCGGCGCTGTGCGCCATCTCCCCATGCAGCGCATAGGGAGGAGGAGTCAAAACAGACCGAGTTGCGCGGTTGGCGTTGCGTTGACCAGATTGAGGGATGTCGACATAAGGAGGTCGACCGGCTTCCGCATCATCCAGTCGTCCCAGCGCTCGACCGGTAATATGACCGGCTCACGTTCGTGGATCGCGGCCATGTCAGGCCCGGCCGGACGGGTCAGGATGGCGAAGCTGAGAAGCTCGCCCTCCACCAGCCCGGCCTCGTCCCAGATGGCGGCGAAGCCCATCGGTTCGCCGTCACGTCGTGTAATGCGCCAGGTCTGCCTGCCGGCCTTCGGCCCGGAGTTTTCGCAGAAGCTGACCGCGGGCACGATGGCGCGGCGGTAGCGCCACGGCCCCTTGAACGCCGGCTTTTCGGCCGCCGTCTCGATGCGGGCGTTGAAGGTCGCGCCCTTGAAGTCGCGATAGCCGCCGCGATGCCAGTGCGGGATCAGGCCGAAGCGCGCCTGGATGGCCTCAATGCGGCCGGCTTCGGCATTGTGGATGAGGATGTCGGCCGCCTCGCCGGGCGCGATCTTGCGCGTCGCCGGCACTTCCTCGATCCGCCGGTCGAGCATTTTCAGATAAAGCAGGGCCTCGAACTGTCCGCACATGGCCTAAATCCACGCGGCGATGTGTTGCCGGAGGTAGGGCACGATTTCGGTTTCGAACCAAGGGTGGTCGCGCAGCCATCCCTGATTGCGCGGACTGGGGTGGACCAGCGGCATAAAGCCCGCGTCGACATAGTCGCGCCAGGCCCGCACCGTATCACTTAGGCTCGATTTGCGCCGATTGCCAAGATAATAGGCCTGGGCATAGCTGCCGATCAGCAGGGTCAGGCGGATGTTGGGCAGCAGCGCCCGCACCCTGGCGTGCCACAAGGGCGCGCATTCGGGACGCGGCGGATTGTCGCCGCCCTTCCCCCGGCCCGGATAGCAGAAGCCCATCGGCACGACGGCGAATTTCGACGGATCGTAGAACTCCTCCTTCGTCACGCCCATCCATTCGCGCAGCCGCTTGCCCGAGGCGTCGTCCCATGGGATGCCCGAGGCGTGGACCTTGGTTCCCGGCGCCTGGCCGACGATGAGCACCTTGGCTCGCGGATCGGACGCCCGCAGCACCGGGCGCGGCCCCAGCGGCAGGTGCGCCTCGCACAGCCGGCAGGCGGCGATGTCGTCGAACAGCGGCGTGGCTTACGACCCGCTTTCCATCTGGCGCAGCAGGGCGAAGCCCGAATCGCCGTCGACCCAGGTATCACGGTCGCGCACGATGGCCTGCGGCGGCAGGCCTTGGGTCTGCACGCCCATGCCCTGCATCTTCTTGACGGCGGTGCCGATGGCCATGAACTCGATCAGCCCCTGGCCGATCTCGATGATGTAGGTCTTGCAGCCCACGACTTCCTCGGCGCCGATGGAATCGGCCTCGCGCTTCAGCCGGTCGAGGCAGTGTTCGCGCGCGTCGTGGACCAGCGAGGTCAGTTCGGAGATTTCGCCCTTGGCGAAGGACTTCAACGCCGAGAAGATGCCGCCGACCATGCCGAGGCTGTAGATCGAGGTCGACATCAGGAGCTTGACCGGGGCGTAGCCTAAGGACGCCATCGCCCACAGTTCCTCGCCGGTCAGGTCGGAGGTCACCACCTGTCCGGCGGGGAGGTTCGGGTGATGCATGGCCGTGCCGGTCATGACCATTTCATGCGTCCCCATCCACGGCAGGACGGTGGTGCGGATGCCCAGCACGGCGTTGGCTCCGTCGGCGCGGGCCGCGTCGGTAATGCGTTGCAGAGCGAGGTGGCGAGTCTTGTTGAAGATGTCGGAATAGTCGGAGATCTCGCCGCGCGCGATCTGCTTGATGGCTCCCAGGATGCCGCCGGTCACGCCCATCGAATAGGCGATGTTGCCGAAGACGTGCTGGATCGGCGCGTAGCCGGCGTCCATGTGGCAGTACAATTCCTGGGCGTCGCCGGCCGTGGTGAAGAACGGACCGCCGGCGTTGCGCGCGTGCAGGCACGAGCCGACGAAGAGGAACTCGGTGTTGCCGGAGAGGCCGCGCAGGTCGCCTGAGACGCCGGTGACGCCCGAAGCACCATGCCCTTGCGCCTCCTTGGCCATGCGGGCGAAGGCGTGCATGCGGCCGTCCTGGATAGCCTGGGTGACCTGCGGCACCTCGCCACCGAGGATGTTGTTGAAGCCCGCACCCAGACTGCCGAGGAAACCCATCGAATTGACGCTGTTGCCGACCACCAGCTCGCCGGCGCCATAGCCTTTCAGCGCCATGCAATAGATTTCATTACCCGAAAGCCCGGATACCTTGGCCATGTTCGCCTCTCCCTCTGTGCGAGAATCCGCGATGGGAGCCTGCTACCTCTCCGGTGAGTTTGTCAATCCGGTGCGGACAGGTTCGGGCCGACCGACAGGCATGAATCCGGCGAAGACCGTTGTAATCCATTACACGCGTGCTATGCCTGTGCAAAACATACAGGGACCTGTCATGAAACGTCTGGTGGGATGGGCTGCGCTGGCCCTGTGCGGATTACTGGCGGCATGCGGGCCGAAGCCGATCGACGCCACGTCGTCGACCTCCGGCGCGGACTGGCCGTGGTACCATGGCAATCCGAACGGCACCCATTATTCGACGCTCGACCAGATCACGCCTGCCAACGTGAAAAATCTGAAAGTCGCCTGGACCTTCGATTCCGGCGACGCCTTCGGCGAGGGCTGGAGCCAGTCCGACATGGAAGGCAACCCGATGATCGTGCGCGGGCGGCTCTATTTCATCTCGCCCAAGGGCCGGCTGTTCTGCCTTGATGCGGCCAGGGGCACCAAGACGTGGGTGTTCGATCCGGCTATGGGCGCGGCGGTCACCACGCGCCAGCGCCTGCGCGGCGTCAGCTATTGGGCTGAGGGCGATGATGAACGCATCCTCATGACCTTCGGCCACGATCTGATGGCGGTCAATGCGAAGACGGGCGAACTTATCACCACCTTCGGCCATAACGGCACGGTCGACCTGCGCGAGGGCCTGGGCCGCGATCCGG
Organism: uncultured Caulobacteraceae bacterium; assembly: GCA_964474575.1. GTDB lineage: Bacteria > Pseudomonadota > Alphaproteobacteria > Caulobacterales > Caulobacteraceae > Asticcacaulis. The sequence continues at coordinate 55,121 of CAYYTA010000095.1, forward strand.
CCTCGGTGTCGGTCGCCGAGGTCTCGCCCGGTGTCGTCTATAAGAACCTGATCATCCTGGGCTCGACCGGCAATACGCCCGGCCATATCCGCGCCTATGACGTGAAGACCGGCGAGCAGACATGGATTTTCCACACCATTCCATGGCCGGGCGAGCCGGGCTACGACACCTGGCCGAAGGACGCGTGGAAGACGGCCATGGGGGCCAATGCCTGGTCGGGCCTGACCCTCGATCCCGAACATGGCCTGGTCTACGCGCCGCTCGGTTCGGCCGGCATGGGCGACAAGGATTTCTACGGCGCCGACCGCAAGGGCGACAACCTGTTCGGCACCTCCCTGGTGGCGCTCGACGCCAATACCGGCAAGCGCGTGTGGCACTTCCAGCTTGTCCGCCACGATGTCTGGGACCGCGATCCGCCGACCCCGCCGACCCTGATCACCGTTCGCCGCAACGGCCAGGACATTCCCGCCCTGGCCCAGCCGACCAAGGCCGGCGTGGTATTCATCCTCAACCGCCTGACCGGCGAGCCGCTCTATCCGCTGACTACCCTGCATCCGCCGGCTTCGGACATTCCGGGCGAAGTCACGGCCGATACGCAGGTCCTGCCCGCCGCGCCGGAGCCGTTCGCGCGCCAGAAGGTGACCGCCGACCTGTTGACCAATCGCACACCCGCGGCCCATGCCGCCGTGGCGAAGGTCTTCGCCGGCGTCTCGTCGCGCGGGCCGTTCGATCCGCCGTCTCGCCAGGGCACCATCCTGTTCTCGGGCATGGACGGCGGGGCGGAGTGGGGCGGGGCGGCCTACGATCCCGAAACCGGCCTGCTCTACATCAACGGCAACGAGATGGCGTGGATCATGAAGCTGAAGCCCCAGGCCCCGAAGGTCGCCGGGGCCAGCGGCGAGGCGCTATATCGCAACACCTGCGCCGCCTGCCATGGCGACGACCGCCAGGGTTCGCCGCCGGAGTTCCCGTCGCTGATCGGCGTGGCGTCGCGGATGTCGCCGGATCAGATCGCCACCCAGATCAAGAACGGCGGCGGCCGCATGCCGGCCTTCGGCGGGCGGTATTCGGCCGACGATATCAAGGCCATTGTCGGCTACCTGTCGGGCGATGCGGCGCAAATGGCGAAGAGCGCGGGCGCTTATCCCGATAACTCCGGCGACGCCTGGGTGTTCGACGGTTACAACCGCTTCCTCGATCCAGACGGCTATCCGGCGGTCGCTCCGCCGTGGGGAACGTTACAGGCCATCAATGTCAGCGACGGCAAGTACGCCTGGAAAATCCCGTTCGGTTCCTATCCCGAACTGAACGATCCGGCGACCGGCTCGGAAAACTACGGCGGGGCGGTGGTGACCAAGGGCGGGCTGCTGTTCATTGCCGCCACCATCTACGACAACAAGTTCCACGCCTATGACAAACGGACCGGACAGTTGCTGTGGGAAGTGACCCTGCCGGCGGCGGGCGCGGCGACGCCCGCCACCTATGCGGTCGACGGCAAGCAGTACGTGGTCATCGGCGCGGGCGGCGGCAAGAACGCCAAGGCCAAACCCGGCGGCGCGATGATTGCGTACAGTTTGCCTTAAGTGGACCCCTCCGTCATTCGCTGCGCGAATGCCACCTCCCCATCCTTCGGATAGGGAGGAGGGAGATCACGTACACCCTCCTCCCTATGGCTTTGCCATGGGGAGGTGGCGGCGAGCTCTCCCTCCCATGCCATGGGAGGGGGGACCATCAAGCGAAGCGAAGATGGTGGGAGGGCGCGAAGCCGACGGAGGGGTATCTGACTTAATGCAGCGTCTTGAGATAGGCGATCAGCGCCGCGCGCTTGGCCGGATCCTTGACGCCGGCGAACGGCATGGCGTTGTTCGGCACCTTGGCCTTGGGATCGGTCAGGAAGGCGTCGAGATTGGCGTCGGTCCAGGTGAAGCCGGCGGCCTTCATGCCGTCCGAATACTTGTAGCCCGCCAGGCTGCCCGCCTTGCGTCCGGCGACACCGAACAGGTTGGGCCCGAAGCTGGTCTTGCCGGCCTCGGTGGCGTGGCATGCCTTGCACTGGACGAAGGCCGCCTTGCCGTCGGCGGCGGGATCGGCCAGGGCCGGGACGGCGGCAAGGACGAGAACGGCGGCTAGGGCGAACGAACGGATCATGGCGGACTTTGCAAAAAGGGCTGATTTCGCTATGGGCTATATTCAGACATAAGGCCCGGCACCCGTCAAGCCGCGCGCCACGGAGAAGATTTTATGAAGATCACCGCCGCCCGCGTCATCGTCACCTGTCCGGGGCGCAATTTCGTCACGCTGAAGATCGAAACCGACCAGGGCGTGTACGGCATAGGCGACGCCACGCTCAACGGCCGCGAACTGGCGGTGGTCAGCTATCTGGAGGACCACGTCGTCCCGGCCCTGATCGGCAAGGACCCGCGCCGCATCGAGGACATCTGGCAGTACCTCTATCGCGGCGCCTACTGGCGCCGTGGGCCGGTGACCATGCGCGCAATCGCCGCGGTCGACGTGGCGCTGTGGGACATCAAGGGCAAGATGGCCGGCATGTCGATCACCGATCTGCTCGGCGGGCGCAGCCGCGATTCGGTGCTGGTCTATGGCCACGCCAACGGCGGCGACCTCGGCCAGACGGTCGATGCGGTCGGCAAGTATATCGACCTCGGCTACACCGCCATTCGCGCCCAATCCGGGATCCCGGGTGTCAAGCTGGCCTACGGCGTCGGGCGCGGCGAACTGCATTACGAACCGGCCGACGCCGCCCTGCCGACCGAGACGGTGTGGAACACGCGCAAATATCTCGACTTCTGCCCGCAGCTGTTCGACGCCCTGCGCGCGGCCCACGGTTCGGAAATCGAGCTTCTGCACGACGGTCACCATCGCCTGACGCCCAACGAGGCGGCCGGGCTCGGCAAGGCGCTGGAGCCTTACAAGCTGTTCTGGCTGGAGGACATCACCCCGGCCGAGAACCAGGAAGCCTTCCGCCTGATCCGAAGCCATACGACCACGCCGCTGGCCGTCGGCGAGATCTTCAACACCATCTGGGACTGCAAGGACCTGATCCAGAACCAGCTTATCGACTACATCCGCATGACCATCGTCGGCTCGGGCGGCCTGACCCACCTGCGCCGCGTCGCCGATTTCGCCGCCCTATGGCAGGTCAGGACCGGCAGCCACGGCGCCACCGACCTGTCGCCGGTGACGATGGGCGCGGCGCTGCAGTTCGACATGTGGGCGCCGAACTTCGGCATCCAGGAATATATGCGCCATACCGGGGAAACCGACGCCGTCTTCCCGCACGCCTACCGTTTCGAGGGCGGCCGGCTGCATCCGGGAGAGGTCGTCGGTCACGGCGTCGACATCGACGAGGCGCTTGCGGCGAAATATCCGTATTCGCCGGCGCAACTGCCCGTTGCCCGCCTTGAAGACGGGACCATGTGGAACTGGTAAGCGGCTAACCGATTAGTGCACCTCGGCCAGGTTGTCGTCCGACTGGCGGTCGATCCATTTGTTGTAGGGATCGACGCCGACGAAGGTGGGCTTCCGATCGACCGTCACCTTGATCGTCTGAACACCGCTGTGGATCGGCTGGCGCTGCATGAAGACCACGTCACGGGCATTGAACTTGCCTTCGCCGGGCTTGGCCATGAACACGCCGATATCGAAGCTGTCGTTGAGCGGCGTCTCATTCTCCTTGCCCTTGCCGGCGGCATAGAACTTGTGCGCCTCGACGGTGAAGGTGACGTCGTACATGCCGTCGGGTCGCGTGACGACGTGGGCGTCGCGGGCGCGCAGATCGACCAGGGTGATCTTCTCGAACAGGTCGGTGATCAATGCCTGTTCTTCCGGCGTCGTCGCCTGGGCGCGCAGCGCGTTGACCAGATCGGTCGAACGCGGATAGGGCGCGCCCTTGAAGGCGTACGTCGCCAGCAGGCTCCGCAGCGCCGCATTGACCTTGTCCTCGCCCATGCGGTCCTTGAGCAGGTACATGACCAGCGAGCCCTTGTTGTAATAGATGTACTGTTCGTGCTGCTCGCGGTAGAGCGGCATTTCCTGGTCCGGGTCGGTCATGCGGCCGACCAGGTAGGTGTCGAGCTCGTACTTGAGAAAGCGGCGAATCTTGTCGGGACCGTACATCTTCTCCATGACCATCAGGGCCGAGTACTGCGCAAGGGTCTCGCTGAGCGATTCCGCGCCTTCCTTGTCGGCGCCGACGATCTGGTGCGCCCACCACTGGTGACCCAGTTCATGGGCGGTGACATAGGTCGTATAGTCGATCTTGTCCGGGTCGCGCACGTCGGCGATGAAGCCGATGCCTTCCGAATAGGGGATGGTGTTGGCGAACGATTGGGCGAAGGTGGCATAGGCGGGAAATTCGAGAATCCGCGCCTGTTTGAACTGATAGGGCGAGAAATTGGCCTGGTAGTAGTCGAGCGACGCCGTCATGGCGTGCAGCATGCCGTCGACATTATAAGGGTGCTGGGCGTCGTAATAGATCGCCAGGTCGATGCCGTCGTGCATCAGGTGCTTTTCCTGATAGTGCGCCGACTGAATCGAGAAGAAGTTGAGGATCGGGACGTCCGACACGAAGCGTGAGGTGCGCCGCCCGCCCGCGGTCACGTCTGATACGCGATAGCCCGGCGCGATCGGCGTCTGGTCGGCGACGGTCGAAACGGTGATGTCGGAGGTCGTCCAGTCGGCGCCGATATAGTTGCGGCTGTCGGCGCGGACGTCGTCCAGGCTGTTCATGCGCTTGAGCGGCGGCAGCTTGTACTTGCGGCGCAGGGCCTTGTCGGTCAGTTGCTGGGCGTCGCTGATGCCGAGGCGGGGCGCAACCTCGAAATTGTTGAGGAAGGTGCCGTTGTCGACGATGCGCGTGGTGATGCCGCCGTTGCCGAAACCCTGCTGGGCCTGCGAGGCCTCGAAGCTCAGCGTCCGTTCCTCGCCGGACTGCATCGGCTGGTCAAAAACGTAGTGGCGCACGGCGAAGCGCGGATAGTCCTTGTCGAGGTGCGCGCCGGCGATGTCGAGGCGCTTGAACTTCAACTCATACGGAAAGGCCAGGTAGATTTCTCGGATGGGCGCGGCTGTCGTGTTTTTCAGCACGTAGCTGCCCGACGAGACCAGGCGCAACTGGTGCGGATAGAGGTCGACCTTGAGCGTGACGTGGGTGATCGCCGGGACGGGCAGGCCGGTTATACCGCGGAAGGTCGTCTCGAAGGCGACGGCGTTTTTCTCCATCTGGCTCTTGGTGTAGTACTTGTTGAGCACATTGGTATTGTAGAAGATATAACCGCCCAGGCCGATAAAGGCGATCAGCGCCACGACGAAGATCGCGCCGGCGCCGCTTCTGAGCCGTGACGGAACACGCGCCAGGCGCGCGGCCCAGGTCGCCGCCACACCGCGCCGCCAAAGCAAATGCGCGATGACCAGCAGCATGACGGCGCAGGCTACCCAGTAGAGCTTGAAGACCAGCCAGCCGATCCAGAACTGGCCCATGCCGTTCATGTCGGACAGTGGAATGCCGGGCGAGCCGTTATATTGATAGAGATTATGGTCGAGACCGATCTGGCCGGCGACGAACTGGAAGATCAGCCACAGGACCATGACCGCCCAGCCGACGAACTTGTTGGGCGACATGGCCTGGACGAAGATGGCGAGCACCGCCAGCAGGCCGAGGTTGAGCGTCCCCGGCAGTACCAGCCACAGGAGATACTTGGCGAACTCGAAGTTGGTGTAGTCCTTGCATACCTGAACCACGACATCGGCGACCACCGAAGCCAGCAGGGTGGAGATCAGGACGATGATCAGGGCCACCGTCTTGGGCACGATGAAGGCCCAGTTGGGGATGGCGGTGGCATCGATGATCTCGTGATTGCGGCGCTCGCGTTCGCGCCATACGATCTGGCCGGAATAGAATATCGCGACCACGACGGCGAAGAGCTGGAAGCCGGCGCTGATGATCGACACCATGACGCGGGTAACGGGGTAGATCGCCGTGCCGTAGATCTGATTGGCGCTGAAGGTCATCAGCGCGGTCATGCCGATCGCCAGCAACATCAGGATCGGATAGACCGGCCCGGAAAACACCTGGCCGACCTCGAAGCGGGTGCGGGTCAGGAAGGTCTGCCAGGCATGGGCGGCGCCGAAACGCGGTATGGCCAACTCGGTGGCGAAAGTACGCTGGGACGTGGCTTCGGCCAGTTTGCGCAGCTTCTGCTCCTTGCTGGAGCCGGCGCCGGCCGCGTCAAAACGGATCAGGAAACGCGTCATGACGATCACGCCGATGCCGAGCAGGGTATAAAGCAGACGGTTATAGAGGATGATGCCGGTGAACGGCGGCAGCCTCGTATTGCTTTCGTCGGCGGTCCAGTAGCGCGTCACCTTGCCAATGGCGCCGCCGCCGAACGGATCGAGCCAGGCATAGATGTCCCGGCCGAGGTCGCTTCGATTGACCAGGGCGCTGACGCCAATGTAGATCACCAGTACGGCGATCGTCGTCAGGAAGCTGCCCATCATCGACCGCGTCAGGGTGGCGGCGGACGAAAAGACCGCCAGGGTGAACAATACCGACGGCAAGGCGATAAGGAAGAAGGCCCAGGCGTACCACGCCGCATTGAACGGCCCAAGCGTTTCCTTGTCGAGCCACGGCATGGAGGTCCCGATCACAATGCCGATCGGCACGGCCAGCAGGCATAGGGCGCAGACAATGAACGCACCGATCGTCCGCCCGAAGACATAGTCCGATTTGCTCATGCGCGTGGTGTAGAGCAGGGGGCCGAAGCCGGTTTCCTGGTCGCGGATCATGACATTGGCGCCAAAGGCCGTGGTCACGAACATGAACACCCGCGTCATCCCCGCCAGCAGCGCCATGATGACGATCGGCGCGTTCTTGTGGACATTGGCGCCGGCCAGGATGCTGATCTGCGGCATGGCCATGGTGGCGAAGCTGAGCAGCAGGAAGATGATGAAGCACACCCAGAAGGTAGGACTCTTGAGCTGATAGTTCAGCTCGAAGCCGGCGATGGATGTCCACATGTCACGCCGCCTTCTTGCCGTTTATGGTCATGAAGTACAGGTCTTCCAGGCTGCCCACCACATTCTCGAAGCCATCACCCGGATCGCCGTCGGCCGCGATATGGATGACGGTCTTGCCGGCGAACAGCCGCTGAGAGATCAGGATGTACTTCGCCTTGTAGGCGTCAAGTTCCTCGCGCTCGATCGTCTTCTTCCAGATGCGGCCTTTCAAGCCTGCGATCAGTTCGCCCGGCGCGCCCTTGAGCTGGATCTTGCCGGCGGCGAGGATGGCCATGGACGGGCACAGGTCGGCCACGTCCTCGACGATGTGGGTCGAGAGAATCACCACCACGTCGTCGCCGATGCCGGCCAGCAGGTTGAGGAAGCGGTTGCGCTCCTCGGGGTCGAGGCCGGCGGTCGGCTCATCGACGATGATCAGCCTGGGATTGCCGAGCAAGGCCTGGGCGATGCCGAAACGCTGGCGCATGCCGCCCGAAAAGCCGGCCAGGGCCTTGTTGCGCACATTCCACAGATTGACCTGGTTGAGCAGGCTGCATACCGTCTCGTTGCGCTCGGCGCCGTTGCTGAGGCCCTTGAGCACCGCCAGGTGATCGAGCATGGCATAGGCCGAAATGCGCGGATAAACGCCGAAGTCCTGGGGCAGGTAACCGAGGGATTCGCGCAGCTTTTCCGGCTGGGCGATGACATCGACGTCGCCAAACCTGATGCTGCCCGACGACGGCGTCTGCAGGGTGGCGACGCAGCGCATCAGGGTCGACTTGCCGGCGCCGTTGGGGCCCAGAAGACCGAACATGCCGCTTGGAACATTCAGCGTCACGCCGTCAAGGGCGCGCACGCCGTTGCCGTAAACGTGGGTCAGGTTGTCGATGCGTAACATGCAGGTCCCCCGCCGGCCGGAAATAAAGCCGGTTCGGCGGGAGTTTACAGGGAAGACGGCCATTGTCATGTGAATTTCCTGACATATGGCCGTGAAGAGCGTCAGATTTCCTGGTTATAGGCGCCGATCTCGGGATATTTGGCCAGGCGCGGCTTGACCTCCTTGCGGAACAGGTCGCGCATGTCGTCTTCCGAGCGTAAGGATTCGACCACAACCACCAGTTCCGGCTTGTTCGACGAGGCGCGGACCAGCACCCACGAACCGTCCTCGAGGTGGACACGCGCACCGTTGACGGTGATCACTTCCTTGATCTTGCGACCCAAAATCTCTCCGCCGGCCGCCGCCAGGTCTTCGTATTCCGTGACGACCCTGGCGAGCACGTCGTACTTGACCTCGTCGCCGCAGTGCGGGCTCATGGTCAGCGAGGTATAGGCGACCGGCAGGGCGTCCTTGAGCTGGCTGAGGCTCTTGCCCGGACTGCGGTCGAGCATGGCGAGAATCCACGACGCCGCCACCAGGCCGTCGTCATAGCCGCGGCCAAGCGGCGGGTTGAAGAAGAAGTGGCCCGACTTCTCGAACCCGGCCAGCGCCTTCAGCTCCGCCGTCTTGCGCTTGATGTAGCTGTGACCGGTCTTCCAGTAGACCGTGGTCGCGCCGTTCTTCTTGAGGATTTCATCAGTGGCGTAGAGGCCGGTCGACTTCACATCCACCACAAAGGTCGCGTCCTTGTATTGCTCCGACAGGTCGCGCGCCAGCATCAGGCCGATCTTGTCGGCGAAGATTTCCTCGCCCCTGTCGTCGACCACCCCGCAGCGGTCGCCGTCGCCGTCGAAGCCGAGCGCCAGGTCGGCGCCGGTTTCCTTCACCTTCTTGGCCATCTCGCTCAGCATGTGATGGTCTTCGGGGTTGGGATTGTATTTGGGGAAGGTGTTGTCGAGGTCGGTGTCCATCTCGATGACCTCGGCGCCCATGCCGCGCAGAACCTGCGGCGCGAAGGCCCCCGCCGTGCCGTTGCCGCAGGCGCAGATGACCTTGAGCTTGCGCTTGAGCGTCACCTTGGCGGCGATCTCGGCCATGTAGCGATCCTGCACGCCCTCGATCAGTTTGACCGAACCGCCCGGGCGTTCGACGCCCTGGCCGCCGAGCACTATCTCCTTCAGCCGGCCGATTTCCTCCGGGCCGAAGGTCAGCGGCGCCTGGCAGCCCATCTTGACGCCGGTCCAGCCGTTCTCGTTGTGCGAGGCGGTGACCATGGCGACGCAGGGCGCGTCAAGGTCGAACTGGGCAAAATAGGCGATCGGCGAGAGGGCCAGGCCGATGTCGAGCACCTCGCAGCCGGCCTGCATCAGGCCGAGCATCAGGGCGTTCTTGATGTTGATCGAATAGCTGCGGAAATCGTGGCCGACGACCACGCGCGGTGTCACGCCCCGCTCGTGGAAATAGGTGCCTAAGCCCAGGCCCAGCGCCTGGATGCCGAGATAGTTCAGGTCGTTGCCGAACAGCCAGCGCGCGTCATATTCGCGAAAGCCCGTCGGCGCCACAACCGCGTTGGTTTCGTAACCGTAGCTGTTGGGGAGGATGCCGGTCTTGGGGAGCAAAGAGGACATGGCGCTTTCCTTAGGCTTTTGAATCAACAAGAGATTTATACAGGGATGCGTAGGCCTGGCCGCTGCCGGTCCACGAAAAGTCGCCTCTCATGCCGCATTTCTGCATCTTCGTCCATACGGACCTGGTGGCAAAAACATCAACGGCGCGTCGGATGGCTTGACGCAGGTTGTCGTGGGTGACGCCGACGAACTGGAAGCCGGTGGCGACGCCGGCCTGGAGCGCCGCGACATTGGCGTCGACAATGGTGTCGGACAGGCCGCCGGTACGCGCCACCACCGGCACGCAGCCGTAACGCAGGCCGTATAATTGGGTCAGGCCGCACGGCTCGAAGCGCGACGGGATCAGTATGGCGTCGGAACCACCCTGCAGCAGGTGCGACAGGCCTTCGTCATAGCCGATGCGGACGCCGATCCTGCCGGGGTGGCGCGCCGCTCCGGCCTTGACGGCGTGCTCGATCGGGGCGTCGCCGGTGCCGAGGATGGCCAGCCGCGCCCCCATGGCGATGACATCATCGAACAGGTCGGCGAGAACATCGATGCCCTTTTGCGGGGTCAGACGGCTAACGACGCAGAACAGCGGGCCTTTGTCCGGCGCGATGCCCATCGCCTTTTCGACCGCCGCCTTGTTGGCCTTGCGTTCGGCAAGGGTGGCGGCGTCATAGGGTGCTGCCAGCGCCTTGTCGGCCGCCGGGTTCCATACGTCGGTGTCGATGCCGTTGACGATGCCGTGGACATCACGGCTGCGCAACTGGATGACGCCCTCCAGCCCCATGCCGAACTCCGGCGTTCTGATTTCCTGGGCGTAGGCCGGCGATACGGTGGTGATCGCCGAGGCGGTCATCAATGCGCCCTTGAGGAAGCTGACATCGCCCCAGAACTCGACGCCGTCGATCGACCAGGCGGCGTCGGGCAGGCCGAGACCGCCGAAGACGTCGCCACCGAAGCGGCCCTGGAAGGCGAGGTTGTGGATGGTGATGACGCTGGGCGTCGCGGCGGCGCGGCCGCCGGCATAGTGCATGTAGACCGGGGCCATCGCCGCCTGCCAGTCATGGGCGTGGACCAGGTCGGGGACATAGGCCTTGCAGGCGCCGGCAGCCAGGTCGCATGCCGCCCGGCCCAATGCCGCGAACCGCCGCCAGTTGTCGGGCCAGTCCTTGCCCGTGGCGTCGGCATAGGGACCGATCGCCCGATCGTAGAGCCTGGGCGCGTCGAGCAACAACCACATCCCGCCGGCGAAATCGTGGCGCGTAATGCGCGCCTCGACGCCCAGCAGGGACTTGTAGCTGTGGACCGTCTCGCCCTTGCCGAGCTTGGCGGTGACGGCGGGATAGGCGGGCAGAAGCGTCGTCACGTGGACGCCGTGCGGCTTCAGGGCGCCGGGCAGGGCGCCGGCGACATCGGCCAGGCCGCCGGTCTTGATGATCGGCCACGCCTCGGAGGCAACGGATAAGACTTCCATGGTCAGCGTCCTTCCGCGTCAAGCTGATGAACGTCGACTTTTCCTTCCCCGTTTACGGGGAAGGTGGCATTTGCGAAGCAAATGACGGAAGGGGGATTTCCCCCTCCCACCGCTTCGCGGTCCCCCCTCCCCGTAAACGGGGCGGGAGAAGAGTAGCGAATGGTCCGCGTCATTCTACTTACCCCAGCTTGTCGATCATGCTTTGGGTGATCAGGCAGACGCCGTTGCCGGTACGGCGGAAGCGCTGTGCGTCGAGTTCAGGATCCTCGCCGACCACGAGGCCTTCGGGGATGACGACGCCACGGTCGATGACCACCTTCTTCAGCCGCGCCTTCTCGTTGATCACGCAGCGCGGAAGGACGACCGCCTCGCGCACGTCGGAATAGGAATGAATGTGGACATTGCTCGAGATCAGGCTGTTGTGCACGGCCGCGCCCGAGATGATGCAGCCTCCCGAGACCAGCGACGACACCGCCATGCCGCGCCGCCCCTCGCTGTCATGGACGAACTTCGCTGGCGGCGTCATTTCCTGGAAGGTCCAGATCGGCCATTCGCGATCGTAAAGGTCGAAGTGCGGTGTCGCCAGGGTCAGGTCCATATTGGCCTCCCAATAGGCGTCGACGGTGCCCACATCGCGCCAGTAGGCTTCCGGCTCGCGCGGTGCGCGCACGCAAGACTGCGAGAAACGGTGGGCAACGGCCGTACCGTGCTGGACGAGGTATGGGATGATGTCCTTGCCGAAGTCGCGGTTTGAGCTCGGATTGGCGGCGTCGCGCTTCAACTCCTCGATCAGAAACTTGGTCCTGAAGACGTAGATGCCCATCGACACCAGCGAGGTGTCGGGCTTGCCCGGCATGGCGGGCGGGTCGGCCGGCTTTTCGACGAAAGCGGTGATTTTGTCGCTGTCGTCAACCGCCATGACGCCGAAGGCCGTGGCCTGGCTACGCGGCACTTCCATGCACCCGATGGTGACATCGGCATTGCGTTCGCAGTGCTGGCGCAGCATCAGCTCGAAATCCATCTTGTAGATATGATCGCCGGCCAGGATCAGCATGTATTCCGGGCCGTAGCTTTCGATGATGTCGATGTTCTGGAAGACGGCGTCAGCCGTGCCTTCATACCACTGCGTCTCCGACACGCGCTGCGACGCCGGCAGGATGTCGAAGCTTTCGTTCCGCTCCGGACGGAAAAAGTTCCAGGCGTATTGCAGGTGGCGGATGAGGCTGTGCGCCTTGTACTGCGTCGCCACGCCGAAGCGCCGGATGCCCGAATTAAGGGCGTTGCTGAGCGAGAAATCGATGATGCGCGCCTTGCCGCCGAAATAGACCGCCGGCTTGGCGCGGATATCGGTCAGTTCGTTGAGACGCGAGCCGCGCCCTCCGGCCAGGACATAGGCCATGGTGTCGCGGGCCAGGGGCCGGGTGCTGGATGTGGTCATTTGACGTCTCCCTCCAAAGATCTTGCGCCCGGTCTTGAGGCCGGATTGTATTCAAAAAACAAGGCGGACAGGGCGGGAAGGGTGATGACCGCGCCGCCGTTTTCCGCCATGCAGCCGCCCATATTACCGTTTCCGCCGCCGCCGTAAACGTTTGCATCCGAATTGAGCACTTCGCGCCAGAACCCGTTGCGCGGCAAGGGCAGGCGATAGCCCGTGAGTATCTGGCCGCTCATGTTGACCACGACGGCCACCGGCTTGCCGTCGTCGGCCCATCGGCACCAGGCGAAGACCGAATTGTTGCTGTCATCGACGATCAGCCATTCGAAGCCGGAACCGTCGCAGTCCCTCTGATGCAGGGCAGGGCGCTCACGGTACAGCGCATTAAGATCGCGGACCCAGTCGCGCACGCCGGCATGCATGCCCGCCTCCAGCAGGTCCCAGTCGAGACTGCGCGCCTCGCTCCATTCGCGGGCTTGCGCGAATTCCTGGCCCATGAACAGCAGCTTCTTGCCGGGATAGCCCCACATCAGGCCGTAATAGGCCCTGAGATTGGCGAACTTCTGCCAGTCGTCGCCCGACATCTTGGTCAGCAGCGTTCCCTTGCCGTGGACGACCTCGTCGTGGCTGATCGGCAGCACAAAATTTTCCGAGAAAGCGTAGGTCAGGCCGAAGGTAATGTCGTTGTGATGCCAGGAGCGATGGATGGGATCGCGCTGCATGTAACGCAGACTGTCATTCATGAACCCCATGTTCCATTTGAAATTGAAGCCCAGCCCGCCCGATGACGGCGGTTGAGACACGCCGGGCCACGATGTCGATTCCTCGGCGATCGTCATCATGCGCGGATGCTCGCGGTGCAGGTCGTCATTGACGCGGCGCAGGAACTCGACCGCCTCCCAGTTCTCGCGTCCGCCCTGCTCGTTGGGCAGCCACTCGCCTTCCTTGCGTGAATAGTCGCGGTAAAGCATCGACGCCACCGCGTCGACGCGCAGGCCGTCGACATGGAAGCGTTCCGCCCAGTACAGCGCGTTGTTGATCAGGAAGCTCGAGACTTCGCGCCGGCTGAAATTGTAGATCGCCGTCGTCCAGTCGGGGTGGAAGCCCAGGCGCGGGTCGGCGTGCTCGTAAAGATGCGTGCCATCGAACCTTGCCAATCCATGCGCGTCCATCGGAAAATGCGCCGGCACCCAGTCAAGGATCACGCCGAGGCCGGCGCGGTGCGCGCCATCGACAAAGCGCGCTAGACCGGCGGGCTCGCCAAACCGCGCAGATGGGGCATAAAGGCCGGTTGTCTGGTAACCCCATGAGGCATCGAATGGGTGTTCGGCGATCGGCATCAGCTCGATATGGGTGAAGCCCATGTCGAGGACATAGGGGATCAACTGTTCGGCCAGTTCGTCCCACGTTAAAAAGTCGCCGACGCCGTTGCGCCGCCACGATCCGGCATGGACCTCGTAGATGCTGACCGGCTGCCGGCGTGCATCGGCGCAAGACCAGAAATCGAGGTGCGCCTGATCGCCCCAGATGTGGCCGGGGACCGCCGGCGTCAGCGACGCCGTCGCTGGCCGCATTTCGGAAGCATAGGCCAGGGGGTCGGCCTTCTGCGGCAGCTTGTGGCCGTCGGGGCCGGTGATCTCATACTTGTAGGCGCGGCCTGGTCCAATATTGGGCAGGAAGATTTCCCACACACCAGTGTCATGCCGGGCGCGCATGACATGCCTGCGTCCATCCCAGTCGTTGAAGTCGCCGACCACGGCCACGCGCTGGGCATTGGGCGCCCACACGGCGAAATGCATGCCGTCATAGCCTTCATGGGTGATGCGGTGCGCGCCCAGCACATCGAACAGGCGCTTGTGGCTGCCTTCGTTCATCAGGTAGTCGTCGATCGGCCCAAGCACCGGCCCGAAGCTGTAAGCGTCGGTGACCAGCCATTCCGCCCCGCCGCCCGTGGCGCGATAGGTGACGGGTTCGGCCTTTTTCAGCTTGACCAAGCCTTCGAACACGCCGTGGGCGACATGCGACAGCGCGCCCAACGGCTTGCCCCTGGCGTCGAAGGCCTCGACCGTTTCCGCGCCGGGAACGACCGCGCGCGCGATCCATTGCCCGCCTTCGTCATGCACACCCAGCCGCCGGAAGGGATCGCCGTGGGTCCCGGCGACAAGGGCTTCCAGTTCGCTGTGGTCTGGCGTCAAATCATGCCCCAAATATCGGCTGCGTATTCGCGGATGGTCCGGTCGGACGAGAACCAGCCCATATTAGCGGTATTGTGAACGGCGCGCCTAGTCCAATCTGACGGCGTCAGCCAGGCGCCGTCAATTTCACGCTGTTTTGAACGGTAGGCCTCGAAGTCGGCGCACACCATGAACCAGTCGGAATGGCGCAGGTCGTGGACGAGATCGCCATAACGGTGGGGATCGTCCGGCGAGAATACGCCGCTTTCGATGGCCGACAGCGCCTGGGTCAGGGCCGGGGAGGCCGCAATGGCAGCCTGCGGGTCGTAGCCCTCGGCCCGGCGCTGGGCGACCTCGGCGGCGGTCATGCCGAAGATGAAGATGTTGTCCTCGCCGACGCGATCCTTGATCTCGATATTGGCGCCATCGAGCGTGCCGACGGTCAGCGCTCCATTGAGCGCCAGCTTCATGTTGCCGGTCCCCGACGCCTCCAGACCCGCCGTCGAGATCTGCTCGCTGAGGTCCGCCGCCGGCACGATCAGCTCGGCCAGGGAGACGTTGTAGTTGGGGATGAACACCACCTTGAGCAGGTCGGCCACGGCCGGGTCGGCATTGACGCGCCGCGCCACGTCGTTGGCCAGCTTGATGATCTGCTTGGCGCGGTAATAGGATGACGCCGCCTTGCCGGCGAAGATCTTGACGCGCGGCACCCAGTCCTTCTCCGGATGCAGGCGGATCTGGTCGTAGAGCGCCACCGTCTCGAGCACGTTCATCAGTTGCCGCTTGTACTCGTGAATGCGCTTGATCTGGACGTCGAACAGGGCGTCGGGATCGAGGCGGACCAGGTGGTTGCGGCGGACATATTCGGCGAGCGCTTCCTTGTTGGCGCGCTTGACGGCGGCGAACTTCTGCTGGAACGACGCATCGTCGGCGAAGGCGCCGAGGTCCTTCAGCGCCTCGGCGTCGTCGAGGAATTTGTCGCCGATGGCCTCGCGGATCAGTCCGGTCAGGGCCGGGTTGCATTGCTGCAGCCAGCGCCTGGGCGTGATGCCGTTGGTCTTGTTGTTGATGCGGTCGGGGAACAGCCGGTTGAGGTCGGTGAACACCGTCTCGCGCATCAGGCGCGTGTGCAGCGCCGCCACGCCGTTGACGCTGTGCGAACCGGCGAAGGCCAGATTGGCCATGCGCACCCGGCGTTCGCCGTGTTCGTCGATCAGTGACACCTTGGCCAGGAAGGCGTCGTCGCCGGGCACCGCCTTGGCGGCCTTCTTCAGCAGGCGGGCATTGATGGCGTAGATCAGTTGCATGTGGCGCGGCAGCAGCCGCTCGAACAGCGGCAGCGGCCACGACTCCAGCGCCTCGGGCAGGAGCGTGTGGTTGGTGTAGCCGAAGACCTTGACCGTGATGTCCCAGGCTTCGTCGAAGGCCAGGTTGTGGACGTCGATCAGCAGCCGCATCATCTCGGCCACCGACACCGCCGGATGAGTGTCGTTCAACTGGATCGCCGCCTTGTCGGGCAGGGTGCGGATGTCGCCGAAATACTGGATGTGACGGCGTAAAATGTCCTGGAGAGACGCCGACGAGAAGAAATATTCCTGGCGCAGGCGCAGTTCCTGGCCGGCCGGCGATGAATCGGCCGGATAGAGCACGCGCGTCAGGCTTTCGGCGCGCGCCTTGTCTTCCAGGGCGCCGATGTGGTCGCCGGCGTTGAAGGCGTCGAGGCGAATCGGGTCGATGGCGTGCGCCGTCCATAGTCTCAAAGTGTTGACGCGCTTGCCGCGCCAGCCGACGACCGGCGTATCCATGGCGACCGCGATGACCTGCTCGGCATGGGCCCACTTGGCCAGCGCCCCGTCGTCGGCCACGACCTCGCCGCCGAACGAGACTTTATAGCAGCTTTCGCTACGCTCGAATTCCCACGGATTGCCGTATTCCAGCCAGGTCTCGGGCAGTTCGACCTGCCAGCCGTCGTCGATCCTCTGGCGGAACATGCCGTTGACATAGCGGATGCCGTAGCCGTAGGCGGGCAGGTCCAGCGAGGCCAGGCTTTCCATGAAGCACGCCGCAAGCCGCCCCAGGCCGCCATTGCCGAGCGCCGCGTCGGGTTCCAGCTCGCGGATGATGTCGAGATCGACTTCGAGCAGCTTCAGCGCCTCGCGTACCGGCTCCATGACGCCGAGATTGGACAGGGCGTCGCGCAGCAACCGCCCGATCAGGAATTCCAGCGACAGGTAATAGACGCGCTTGGCGCCGGCGGCGTGGGCGGCGCGGGTCGAGGCCATCCACTTGTCGATGATCCGGTCGCGCAGGGTCAGGATGGTGGCGGTCAGCCAGTCGCGCGGCCGGGCGGCGCGGCGGTCCTTGCCGATGCGGTAGATCAGGGCGTCCTCGATGCCCTCGGCCAGGGTGGTGGGCGACATCTGGTCGAGGTCGGCCCTCAGTTCGGTGATTTCGTCGGCCATGGCCCGATCCTTACGCATAACAAAGGTCTATGCATTGCACCGGCGCGCCCGCTTCGCAAGTGCGAAATGTTCGGCGGCGAACTTCTTCCCCTCGCCCCGTTTACGGGGAGAGGGCGGGAGCTGAACGTAGTGAAAGCGACCGGGTGAGGGGCTTTCTTTCTGCGGCATCAGCCCCTCACCCGATCGGCTTCGCTAAAGCTCGCCTCTCGTCCTCTCCCCTTGAAAGGGGAGAGGTGGAACCTCAGTGCCCTTGCCGGATCGCCGCGATCAGGGCCTTGGCCCAGTCGCCGGCGAAAATCTCCTCAAGTGTCTTCGGCAAGCGATGCCGCCAGTTGGGCCGTTCGCGGTCGGTGCCCGGCAGGTTGATGGGCACCGCCTGTCCGGCCAAGTCCTCCAGTTGCACCATGGCCAGCACCGCCGGCGTCCTGGCGATGAAGGCATGGACCGCCGCCGCGATCTCGACCGTCAGCGGCCCGTCGGCGTCACCGCCTTCCAGCACCCCGGCCGCGTTCAAGGCCTTAAGTAATTCTACCCGTTCTTGCCCGCGCACCGCCTCGGCGTCGCCGGCCACATCCAGTTTCAACATCCGCCGTTCGGCGATGTCATCGCCCTGCCACCACCCTTTCAGCGGCGGCAGGTCGTGCGTCGCCGCGCAGGCCAGGCTGTCGCGGGGATAGGTTTCCGGCGGCCGGAAGCCCGAGCCCTCGCGCTCGAACGGCATGACCTTGTAACTTAGCACGCCGGCTGCGCTCATGGCCTCGCGGAAGCCTTCCGGCACGGTGCCCAGGTCCTCGCCGACGATCAGGCACTGCGCCCGCACGCTTTCCAGCTTGATCTGGCCGATGAGGTCGTCAAACGGAAAGCGGACATAGGCGCCGTCGCGGCCGGGTGCACCGTCAGGCACCCAGAACTGGCGCATCAGGCCGATGGCGTGGTCGATCCTGAGCGCCCCGGCATGGCGCATATTGGCGCGGTAGATGGCCGATATGTCTTCGTAACCGTCTCGTGACAGAGCCAGCGGCGCAAACGGTGGAATGCCCCACACCTGGCCGTCGCGCGAGAACGGATCGGGCGGCGCGCCCAGCGAAACGCCCTTGGCTATTCTATGATCCAGCGCCGCGGCTTCAGCCCCGCCCGGCGCCGCACCGATGGCCAGGTCGCGGTACAGCGACACGCCCGCCACCCGCCCGCGCGCCACCGCCTCGGCCAGTTGCCGGTCGCACAGCCATTGCAGATAAGCCTGGAAATGGGCATCGCCGCCATTGGCCGGGAAATGGGCGAAGACTTTCAGGTCATAATCGCCTTCGGCAATGAAACGCGCCAGGTCCGCGCTGCCTTTCTCCTGCTTGTAGCGGGCGCGCAGCGCTTTCCGCTTCCGCGTCCACACCGCCGGATAGTCGATGATGGGACCGTCGTCGAAAGCCTCGCCGATGTCGATATAGATAGGATCGAGATAGCGGCGATCCGAGGGGTAATAGGGACTGGCGCGGTCGCGATCGCCCGGGAACAGGGCGTGCAGCGGATTGATGCCGACCAGACGCCCGCCGGCCTGGCCCGTTCGTTCCATGAGTTCGCCAAGCGTGGTGAAATCGCCGATACCCTCGTCACCGTTTCGCCGGGCAGCGTAGAGTTGCGCCGTCACGCCGAACACCGGCCCGGTCCAGTCCGGCTGCCAGGCGCGTGCCGGCGCGACGGTCAGCGTGCAGTCCAGGTCGCCGCGGCGCAGGACGTAGCGCCCGGCCGGCAAGACGCCGAGATCGAGATTGTGGACCAGGCAAGGACGGCCGTCGCGGGCGAGGACACGATCGGACGTTAAGCCGGCCACCTCGACCGTGACCTCGCAACGATCCTCGCGGGTAATCCCCAATTGCGTCCGCAGCGGCGGTACGTTGACGGAGGTGCGCAGCGGCACGACGACAGGACCGTTGCCGTGATGAACGTGGGCGTAAGGCAGGAACCGACGATCATAGCTTTCGGCCAGGGCGTGCAGGCTGTCGCGGGCGTCGCCCTCGCTGTCGCACGACAAGCCCAGGGCCTTCAGGATATGCGTCTTCGTGTCGCGCGGCACTTCGTTGCGCTGGCCGTCGATGGTCCACCATTCGCTTTCAATGCCGGCCGCCATGCTCAGCCGGTCGAGCATCTCGTCGCTGACGCCAGTCTCGCGCCGCGTCTCGGAGGCCAGGATGACCACCGACCGCGCCACCACGCGCACGACGCGGCTCGCCACATCGCTGCGCCCGTCATCGGCGGTGTCGATCAGCACCCGCCATCGGCCATCGGGCAGCCGCGCTTCGATCACATCCGGCCCGCGATGCAGGATGACGCACACCCGGTCATCGTCACGGCAGAAGGTGGCGACCAGGGTTCCGCCGTGCGGATCGTCCCACTGGCCGGCGTCGAGCGGCTGGCCGTCAGCCCGCGCCCACACCACGTCGGGATAGCCGCCGTCGCCGGCCTCGCCGGTCAGGAAACCGCCGTGCAAGGCCGGATGGTCGCGGCGCGCCTTGATCAGCTTCGCGCAAAACGCCGTCAGCGCCTTGTCCTGGGCCGCCCAATCGAGCCAGCTTGTGGCGTTGTCCTGGCAATAGGCGTTGTTGTTGCCGCCCTGGCTCTGACCGGTTTCGGAGCCTTGCGCGATCATCGGCGTGCCGCGCGACACCATCAGCGTCGCCAGCAGGTTTCTCTGGTCGCGCGCCGGATCGTGGCTGATCCACGAATGGTTCTCATCCGTGCCGTCGCGGTTGTCCTCGCCGTTGGCTTCATTGCGCTTGTGGTCGTAGCTGACGAGGTCCTTCAGGGTGAAGCCGTCGTGGGCGGTGACGAAATTGACGCTCGACCAGGCCGGCCGGCCGCCGAACGTGCTTTCCAAGCCGCTTAAGGATCGCGCCAGGTCGCCCAGCGAAACGCCGTCGCCGCTCCAGAATCGCCGCGCGGCATCACGATAGCGGTCGTTCCATTCGCCCCACGGCGCCGGGAACCCGCCCAGCCGATAGCCGCCCGGCCCGCAATCCCACGGCTCGGCGATCAGTTTCAGCCCGCGCAGTTCCGGATCCTGGGCAATAGCGGCGAATAAGGGCGCGTGCGCGTCGAAACCCGCGCGCCGCCGTCCCAGCACCGTCGCCAGGTCGAAGCGGAACCCGGCGAAACCGCCATATCTCCGCCAGGCCCGCAAGCTGTCCATGACCAGGCGCACCACCGCCGGATGGTCGCAGTCGAGGATATTGCCGGTGCCGGCGTCGTTGACATAGAGCGATTTATCTTCGGCCAGCCGGTAATAGCTGGCGTTGTCGATGCCACGCAGGGAAACCGTCGGCCCCAGTTCGTCGCCCTCGCCGGAGTGGTTGTAGACGACGTCGAGGATCGTCTCGATCCCCGCCGCCGCCAGCGCCTCGACGCATCCGCGCACCTCGGCCCAGCCGCCCGGCGCTAGTCGCGGATCGGGCGCGCACCAGGCGATAGGATTATAGCCCCAGTAGTTGCTCAGGCCGCGCCGCTTCAGGTGCGGCTCGTCGATCCACGCCATGCATGGCAAAAGCTCGACCGTGGTGACGCCGAGGCTTTTCAGGTGCGCGATGGCCGCGGGACTGCCCAGGCCGGCGAAGGTGCCGCGCAAGGCTTTCGGCACATCCGGCATCTGTTTGGTAAAGCCGCGCACATGCAGTTCATAGATGACCGTTTCCGCCCACGGCACGGCGATATCGGCCTTCGCAACCTCCGGCTGGCGCACCACGGCCCACGGCATGACCTGGCCGCTGTCGCCGGTGAACATCTCGTGCATCAGCAAAAAGGCGCGGTCTATCTCGAGCGCCCAGGGATCAAGCAAAAGCTTGCCGGGGTCGAATCTATGGCCGTCGTCAGGCGCGTCCGGCCCGTGCACACGCAACCCGTAGCGTGTCCCGGCCTTCAACCCGGAAACATGTCCATGAAACACCGGCCCGGTTCGTCCGGGCAGGAGGAAGCGCTGTTCGTGCGCGCCGGCGAGCAGGCAGACCTCGACGTGCGTCGCATGCTCGCTATGGACGGCGAAATTGACGCCGTCTTCCGTCAGGTGGCTGCCCAGCGGTTCGCTCGATCCCTCGGTAATGGTCAATGCACCACCCGCGCCGGATGGTCGAGCCCGTCGAGCGTCGCCGCGATATAGGCCTTGAAGCCGTCGAGATCGCGCACGCCGGACGCATCCTGCACCCAGGTTTCGGCGAAGGCGTAATGTACGTCGGACGAATGCCTGAAGGTGACATAGAGCGTCTGGCCGTCGTCATTGAAGCGCGTCGCCACCCCGTCCTCCGGGAAGAACAGCACCAGGCCGAGGTTGTCGCCGGCCAGGCTCTGCTGGCCCCACGAGGCGATATAGCCCCAGTCCCCGGAACGCTCGCCCGAGGTGAACACCGTCATGTCCTTGTGATGGACGATGCCGGCGGCGACCGGCCCCGCCATGCCATCGCCCTGCGCATCAACCATGGTCAGGGCCGAGCCGGCGCAGATGCCGTAATGGGTGCTGAGGTTCCCTGCGCCGCCGTCGATGCCGAGATCGTCGACCATGGCCTCGGTGCACACCGCTCCCAAATTGCGCACATGGCCTATGACCTTGCCCGGCCCGATCTGCGTGGCCTTTCCCTCGCGCACCTCGCCGATGCCGCCGATGCCCAGCGACTGGTCGACCTGGAGGATATCCTGGCCCCAGTCGTTCATGCTGTGATAGTCGCCGACGCCCTGGCCGATATTGGGCAGGATCGGGTCGGGCAGCTTCTTGCCGTAGATGTCGGTGGCGTTGCGCGCGTCGAGATAGAGGCGGTAGGCGGCCTTGTCCGTCTCCCAGCCGACGCCCTCGAAGGCGATCAGGCCATCGTGGCCGGTATGTTCGGTCGGCACCTCGAAATCCTTGTGCAGATGGTACTCGCCGCCGACCACCGTGTCGCCGGCGCGCAGGCCGCCATCCTGGACGTTGAGCGTCGCCAGCACGCGCTGGGGCAGGGGCGCCGGCTGCGGCATGACGCGCACGGACATGCGCGCATGCGCCTTCAACGGCAGTACGGTCATGATATTGCCGCCCGGCGCGGCTTCGGCGGCGTAGACGCGGCCGTCCATCTCCACCGACCAGCCGCCGGCGCGGCTGTCGCCGTCAATGCCGGGAATAAGGATCGGCGCCGCGGCCTGGTCGTGGTCCGACGGATTCTCGACGACGACGGTCTTCAGCGGTCCGATCGGCGGCAGGTCGAGATCGGCCACCGCCGTCGCCGCCAGCAGAAAGGCGCCGGTGCCGTAGAACTGGGTGTCGTTGTAGCCGACATTGTCGGGCCGGTCGCTGACCGGCTGGACATAGCCGACCGTGCCGTCGCCGTGCACGGTCCGGGTCAGCGCCGCCCAACCCTTGCGCACCACCGGCTCGTACTGCGTCCGGTCGAGCAGGCCGGCCTTGATCCCCCACGCCATGCCGAAGGTGTAGAAGCCGGTGCCGCTCTCCTCGGGCAGAGCCGTGTCGGGATCGCCGAGCAGGGACGGAGCCCAGAAACCGTCGGGCTTCTGGATCGTCTTCAGTTCCGCCGCCATGTCCTGGAACAGGGTGACGAACCTCGACCTGTCGGGATCGCTGTCGTCGAGCAGCGGGATGATCCGCGCCAGTCCGGCGAATACCCAGCCGTTGCCGCGCGACCAGAACAGCTTGTTGCCGTTGATATCACGCCGGTCGAAGAAGCGGCTGTCGCGGAAGAACAGGTGGCTGTCCTCGTCGTAAAGATAGCCGGCCGTCGCCCGGAATTCCTGCTTGGCGAAGGCGGCGTATTTCGGATCGCCGGTGATCTTCGACATTTCGAACCATACCGGCGGGGCCATGAACAGGGCGTCGCACCAGCACCACCGCGTCTGGCAATCGTCGGGATGGTCGAAGCTGAGATCGGCGGTCGGCGGGGCGGCCAATATGGCGTCGAGGCGCGCCCGCGTCGGCGCGATAGCGGCATCGCCCGCGCCGTGGCGGCTGTCCCACAGGTAGGACGCCGCGATACTGTAATCATCGGCGTGATAGGGGCGGGGGCCGGGCTGCCATTTTGTCAGTTGCCCGCGCGCCAGGACGGCCTGGGCGAACTCAGGCTTTTGCGATCTGTCGGCCAGGGCCGCCAGGCCGATGAACAGCGCGCCCTGTTCCCACGCTGTTGGCGTGATGGATTCCGAACCCCACTGCGTCTTCGGCACGTCTCCCAAATGCGCCAGCTGCCAGTCGCCAACCTTCTCGGCCAGGGCCAGGACCGCGTCCCTTCGCCATGGCACGGCGTCCCCCGCCGCCATCGACTCGACCGGCACGGGCGCGGCATGGGCGTTGGCCGCCAAGACCAGCACGCTTGCCGCCACGATCAGGCTCCTGCGCAATGTCATCCTCCGTCACGGCCGCAAAGCCAAGGCGTGCCACAGAACGCGGTCCTGTTCAACGCCTGCTTTGACAGCGCCGCGAAGCACAGCCTATGATCCGCAGGCAACCCGGAGACGCGCATGGCCGACACCGCCGGCATCGACGACATCGCCCAGTGGCGGCGCCAGATCCACGCCCGCCCGGAGATCGGCTTCGAGGAGGTCATCACCTCGGGCTTCGTCGCGGGCAAGCTG
Source organism: uncultured Caulobacteraceae bacterium (assembly GCA_964474575.1). GTDB lineage: Bacteria > Pseudomonadota > Alphaproteobacteria > Caulobacterales > Caulobacteraceae > Asticcacaulis. The sequence continues at coordinate 78,767 of CAYYTA010000095.1, forward strand.
CGCGAATTCGGCATCGAGACGCATCAGGGGCTGGCCAAGACCGGCGTCGTCGGCGTGCTGCATGGCAAGCGCGGTCCCGGCCGCACCGTGGCTTTGCGCGCCGACATGGACGCCTTGCCGATGCAGGAAATGAACAGCTTCGCCCACGCCGCGACCTTCAAGGGCCGCATGCACGCCTGCGGCCACGACGGCCATACCGCCATGCTGCTCGGCGCGGCGCGCGACCTGGCCCGCGATCCGGATTTCAAAGGCACGGTGGTGTTCATCTTCCAGCCCGCCGAGGAGGCGCTCGGCGGCGGCCGGGTCATGGTCGAGGAAGGCGTGCTCGACCGGTTCAATATTGAGGAAATCTACGGCCTGCACAACTGGCCGCAACTGCCGGCGGGCCGGATCGGCGTCTCGGCGGGACCTGTCATGGCCTCGGTGGACTTCTTCCGCATCGGCCTGACCGGCATCGGCGGGCACGCCGCAGCGCCCCACCTGGCCGGCGACTGCATCGTCGCGGCGGCCCAGGTGGTGACCGCGCTCCAGACCATAACCAGCCGCAATGCCGCGCCGCAGGACGCGTTGGTGGTGTCGGTGACGCAGTTCCACGCCGGCAGCGCCGACAACGTCATCCCCGAAACCGCCGAACTGCGCGGCACGGTGCGCTGTTTCACGCCGCAGGTGCGCGACCTGGCCGAACGCCGCATGACCGAGATCGCCAATGGCGTCGCCACGGCCCTGGGCGTTGCGGCCGAAGTCGATTACCGCCGCTGCTTCCCCGCGACCATCAACCATGACGAAGCTGCTATCCACGCGGCCAGGGCCGCCGCTTGCGCGGTCGGTGAATCCCATGTCGTCACCCAAAGCCCGCCGTCGATGGCCGGCGAAGACTTCGCCTTCATGCTGGAAGCGCGGCCGGGGGCCTATGTCTGGCTGGGGCAGGGCGGCGACTGCATGATCCACAGCCCGACCTACGACTTCAACGACGCCGTCATACCGGCCGGCGTGGCATGGTGGAAAGCGGTTGTTGCCGAACGTCTCGCCTAAACGAATGCCGACTTGGGAATCCGCGTGATCCGGCAGGCCAGGTCGGCCTCGCCCGACGCCACGATATAGTCGTCGCCGTCCTCGACGATGCCGGTGGTGAACACCACGTCACGCAGGTACATCAGATGCTCGATCGGCCGGGTCAGGTCCGGCGCCGCCTCGAGCAAGGGCGCGCGGCCCGACCTGATGACAATCGACGGATCGTTCCTGTCCAGTACCGACCAGTAGGTACGGTATATCCCGACGATTTCCTTGGGCTCCACGCCGTGCCACAGGCTCAGCCAGCCGTCGGATGTCAGGATCGGCGGTGTGCCGCCGCCCATCCGCGCCGTCGCCACCGTGCCGGAATGCGGGCGGATGCCGGGTTTGCGGCACGGCTTCCAGAAGTGGCCGTCCTTCGACAGGGCAAGGTTGATCGATGGCCCGGCGCGCCAGGGACTGCCTGGCGGGTAGGCGAAATAGAGATCGCCCAGTGGCCGCGTCTGCGCCCAGTAGTGACCGTCAATCAGGCCCTCGAAGATCAGCATGTCCTTGTTCTGGTGGTCGAGCACGATATCTTCGAAGGTCCAGTCCAGGCCGTTGGCCGAGCTGTAAAGCGTGGTCGAGTGGCGCTCCGGACTGACAGAACACGTCGTCATCAACCATTGATTATTGATCCGGCTGATGCGGGCGTCCTCGACGCCGTAGCACTGAAACGTACCTTGCGGTACGATCGCCTTGTCGTAGTGGTGGGCCACCACCTCGAGGCCGTCAGGGCTCAGTTCCACCGGCAGCAGCCACGACAGCGAAGTCAGCGCCATGATCTTCCAGCCGCCGCCGCGCAGCATGAACTTGCGCGGATCGGCGGTATCGGCGAGGTCGAGCGGCCAGGCGTCAAGCACGTACCGCCCCTCATCCCAGCGGATGGCATGGACATTGCCGCCGACAATCGGATGGCGCAGCGCCTCGGCGATCCTGACCATCATCAGCAGGTTGCCGTTGTCCAGCCGCGTCAGCCCCGGATTGAACGCGCCCAGCACATAGGTCTCGGCGCTGAAATGGCCGCGCAACGGGGATTTCGCCAGGTCGATATTGTCCGGCGTCAGGACCAGCCGGTCGACGGCGTATCCCGTGCGTGGCGCGGTGAAGGTTTGTTCGTCGGCCACGGCGTCACAGCGAGCCCGGGCGGGGACGTTCGGACACCTGGTGCTTCTGGCGGTCGTCGAGAAGGTCCTCGCCGGCGTCGGTCAGGACATCGACCCCGGCCGCGCTTTCGATGGCGCGGTCGTTGCGGCTGCGGACTTTCCGGCTGTTGCTCTGCGATTTGGGCTGGTTGGTGTGTCGGCTGTCACCGGCCATGACGGTCTCCTGGCTAGGGGAAGCCCGATCCTGAAACCTTGCGCCTAAGGCCGATATGAGAAAACGACCGAAGTTTGCAAACGGGACATAAAGACACCGGCCGCCGCCCGTGTAATGCGTGAGTTCACCGCCATGGAAAAAGCTCCCCAAAAGGAACGGGGAGCTCTTTAATATGGCGGACAGAGAGGGATTCGAACCCTCGGTACGGTTTCCCGTACACACGCGTTCCAGGCGTGCACCTTCAACCACTCGGTCACCTGTCCTTGGGCCGTCAAGCGGAAGGCGCGGTTTATCCGGCCCGCCGCCCGAGGGCAACCCCTTCTCCTCGCTTTTTTTGTAACCATATGAGCGGGGACAGCGTATATCCTGCGCCAACCCTCCGGACGCAGTCCGGCAAGCGCGACGGCGCGCCGCGCCTGATGGCGCGAGCCATACTGCGCTTGAGCTGAATAGAGCTGAACAGAAGGAGACCGCCATGTTCGAACTGAAAACCCGGATGGTCGATCGCGATCATGCCCTGAGTGGCCGCAGCGAACCCATCCCGACCGAGGACACCCACTTCGTCCTCGGCACGCCGCTCAAGGGACCGTACCCTGCGGGCTACGAGACGGCCGTCTTCGCCATGGGCTGTTTCTGGGGCGTCGAGCGCAAGTTCTGGCAGCAGCCGGGCGTCTACGTCACCGCCGCCGGCTATATCGGCGGCTACACGCCGAACCCGACCTACAAGGAGGTGTGCACCGGCCAGACCGGTCACACCGAAGGCGTTCTGGTCGTCTACGACCCGTCTAAGGTTACGTTCAACCACCTGCTCAAGGTGTTCTGGGAGAACCACGACCCGACTCAGGGCCATCGCCAGGGCAACGACGTCGGCACCCAGTACCGCTCGGCGATCATTCCGTCGACCCGGGCGCAATACGATGCCGCCATGCTCAGCCGCGACGCCTTCGCCACCGAAATGAAGGCGCTGGGCAAGGGCGCGATCACCACCGAGGTCTTCGAGCCTTCGGACACGACGCATGCGGATGCGCCCACGCCGTTCTACTTCGCGGAGGGCTACCACCAGGGTTTTCTCGCCAAGAATCCGGACGGTTACTGCGGCCTGAAGGGCACCGGCGCGGTCTGCGCGATCTGACTATTTAATCGCTTGCTTGCCCCGGCCGCCGCCGTGGGTCATGACCACGCGCGTGCGTTCGGTGGCGAGCGGCGTCGCCTCGCTTTTCAGCCACGCCACGGCTTCCTCGATGGTCGGGAACCCGGCGACGTCGATATGTGGAAACAGCGGGCCATAGGCCTTGGCGCGCCCCAGTCGCACCGGATCGTCGGTAACGATAACGAAGCGCATCGGCGCGTGGCGGCGGCCGACGATGGCCTCCCACTGTTTGATCAGGCGGTTGAGATCGTGCAGGCTGACGACATTGATGAACGGCCGCAGGTCATAAATGCGGTTGTACAACCACGGTTTGTCGAGGCCGGCATAGGCAGCGGTCGTCGCCTGCACCATTTCGTCGCCGCTCAGCACGCCTCGAAAGGTGAAGATGATGTAATGGTCGGTCTGGTTGACCGTTATGCCGATGCCATTACGCGACATGGGCCAAGTCTCCTGCTCAAGCCATGATTGTACACCCGCGAAAGCGCTTTACAACAAGGCCGCAATCACTAACCTGTGTCGTCACGGAAAGCGGCGCGGGCGGGATGACCAAGGAACTTGAACTTTTCAGCCTGGACGGCCTTGGCGGCTGGTTCCGCCGTAACAAGCACGGTTTCGTGCCGGAGCCGGGCCAGGCGTGCGCCAACTGCGCCACGGAATTGAAGGGCCGCTTCTGCCACGAGTGCGGTCAGGACGCCGACACCCACCACCGCACGCTCGGCCATCTGCTCTTCGAGGCGTTCGAAGGCCTGTTCCATCTCGATGGGCGGCTGTGGCAGACCCTGCCGCCCCTGTTCTTCGCTCCGGGCAGGCTGGCGCGCGACTTCATGGAAGGCCGCGTCGCCCGCCACGTGCCACCGTTCCGCATCTTCCTGGTGGCGCTGCTGGTCTTCATGTTCGTCGCCGAGCACAAGACCGAGCAGGAGCGCGAGCATCCGCATCCCGCCAAGGCACAACCGGGCGGCATCGTCCAGATGGGCTTCAGCGATGCCGACAGCTCCGCCACGCCGGCGCCAAAGCCAGGCGACCGCGAACAGGCCCAGATCGTCGGCCTGCACACCGGCGACCTCAGCAAGGTGCACGAAACCGTCAAGGTCGATCCGAAGACCGGCGACCGCACGGTCACGCGCACCATCGACGTCATGACCATGTCGGAGGATGACGCGCGCTACCTGTCCGGCATCGTCGCGACATCCGGGATGAAGCCGGAATGGCTGAAGCAGGACCTCGTCAAGGCTCTGGCGGACAAGGAACGCTTCTTCACCACCATGTTCACCTGGGGCCACCGTCTGGCGCTGCTGCTGCTGCCGATCCTCGGGCTGAGCCTCGCACTTCTTTACGGTGGCAGGAAATATAAGGCGTTCTATCTTTACGACCACCTGCTGGTGGCGATGAACCTGCTGTCTTTCGCCTTCTTCACCAACGCCCTGCGCCTGCTGCTGCCGGATTCGCTCGATGCGGTCTGGGCCGGATTGCTGGCCATCTGGACCCTGGTCAACCTGTTCCTCACCCTGCGCGGCGCCTACGGTTCGTCGATCCCTGGCGCCATCGTCAAGTCGCTGATCCTGTGGGCGGTGTCGGGTCTGGCCTTCGTCGCCCTGCTGGTCGGCGTAATGTTCATCAGCCTGACAGTCGGCTGAGCACGGCCGGCAGTTCCTTTTCGATGTCCTCGGCGATCAGGCCGGGCCCGAAGCGGCGGGCCGCCTCGGCATGCAGCCAGGCGGCGGCGCAGGCGGCGCCGAATGCGTCCATGCCCTGGGCGATCAGGCCGGCGGCGATGCCGGCCAACACGTCGCCCGAGCCGGCGGTGGCCAGCCACGGCGGCGCGGCGCGATTGACGACCAAGCGTCCGTCCGGGGCGGCGATGACCGTATCCGAGCCTTTCAGCAGCACCACCGCGCCCGAGGTTTTCGCCGCCCGCAATGCACCCGCCGTGCGATCTTCAACCCCGCCGAACAGTCGTGCAAACTCGCCCTGGTGCGGCGTCAGCAGGACCGGTGAACGGATCGCATCGAACAATTCGGCCGGATTGTCCTGGAACACCGTCAGGGCGTCGGCGTCGAGCACGCACGGCCTTTCCCGCTTGAGCGCCGCCAGCACCAGGGTCTTCGTCCGGTCGTTGACACCCGCCGCCGGGCCGATCAGCACGCCCTTGACGCGCGGATCGGCGATCAGATCCGAAAAGGCCGCTTCATCGCGGATGACCTTGGTCATCACCGCCTCCAAGGCCGTGGCATAGACGATCAGGCTCGCCGGATCGCAGGCGATGGAAACCAGGCCCGCGCCGATGCGCAACGCCGCCCGCGCCGCCAATCGCGCCGCGCCGGTATGCGCCACCGGCCCGCCGGCGACCACCGCATGGCCGCGATCGTACTTGCTGCCTTCGGCCCTGGGCCAGGGAAAGCGCGGCAACCACAGGTCTGGGGAATTATCCGTCATAGGAACGGCACAAGCGCTTCGAGCGCCGGCTTGTCAATGGCCCGGCCCCAGCGCACGCCCAGACCTGCGTCGAGCCGCATCCAGTCCTCGACCATGGCCGCCTGCTGTTCGTAACTATAAGCCTCATACCGCCTGTCCGGCTTGAGCCGGTAGGCATAGCCGCCGAAATTGCCAATGACATCGCGCCAGACATAGCGCGCCGCAGTCATGCCGTTGGCATATTGCCAGACATGCACCAGTTCGTGACCGAGGATGGTCAAGGCCTCGCGATCCCCGCTCATATCCTCAGGCAAATCAGGCCAGAACACGCGCCGCCCGCGCACCAGGATCAGCGCATGACCGCGCAGGACCTTCGACAGCCGCGACAGCGGATGCGGCGCGCCGACCAGTTCGATGGCGTCGACGTCGACCTCCGCCGCCAGTCCAAGGGGCAGGCCGGCGATCTCGGCGGGCGTGAGGCGACGGAAACGAGTCATTGCCGCCGTTCCTAACCCCGAATAGACTGCCGCGCAAAAGGGGAGACGCCATGACCACCCACAAGCCCTGGTATACCCATCTCTACATCCAGGTCCTCGCGGGCGTGGCGCTGGGGGCGGCGTTCGGCCTGATCTGGCCGCACATCGCCTCGCAGGACTGGGTCAAGGCCATCGGTGACATGTTCGTCGGCCTGATCAAGATGATGATCGGCGTGCTGATCTTCTGCACCGTCGTCTCGGGCATCGGCCAGGTCCACGACGCCAAGAAGGTCGGCGTCGTCGGCGTCAAGGCGATCGTCTATTTCGAGGTCGTGTCGACCTTCGCCCTCATCCTCGGCCTCATCGTCGCCAACGTGCTCCATCCCGGCGCGGGCATGAACGCGGCGGGCGACGCCGCGGCGGTCGCCAAGTACAAAGGCGGCGAGACCCTGCTCGGCTTCCTGACCAGCCTGATCCCCGCAACCTTCCTCAGCGGCTTTGTCGAGGGCAATATCCTCCAGGTCCTGCTGGTGGCGGTGCTGACCGGCTTCGCCCTGATGCGCCTGGGGCCGAAGGCCGACCGCATCCGCGACCTGATCCATGACGGCAGCCGCGTCGTCTTCGATATCGTCAACATGATCATGCGCGCCGCACCATTAGGCGCCGGCGCAGCCATGGCCTATACCCTCGGCAAGTTCGGCGCCGCGGCCCTGGGCTACCTGCTCGGCCTGATCGGAACCTTCTATCTCACCTCCGTTCTGTTCGTCGTCATCGTGCTTGGGGTCATCGCCTGGCTGACGGGCTTCTCGATCCTGCGCTTCATCGCCTATATCAAGGACGAACTGCTGATCATCCTCGGCACCTCGTCGTCGGAATCGGGCCTGCCCGGCCTGATGGAGAAGATGGAGCGCCTCGGCTGCCCGCAGTCGGTGACAGGCCTCGTCGTGCCGCTCGGCTACAGCTTCAACCTCGACGGCACCAATATCTACATGACTCTCGCCTCGCTGTTCATCGCCCAGGCCATGGGTGTCGAGCTGACCCTGATGCAGCAACTGACCCTGCTGGGCGTCGCCATGCTGACCTCGAAGGGCGCGTCGGGCGTCACCGGCGCCGGCTTCATCACGCTGGGCGCGACCCTGGCCGTCGTCAATCCGGCGCTTGTCCCCGGCATGGCCATCGTGCTCGGCATCGACAAGTTCATGAGCGAATGCCGCGCCCTGACCAACTTCGTCGGCAACGGCGTCGCCTGCGTCGTCATCTCGCGCTGGGAAGGCGAGCTGGACAAGGCCAGGCTCAAGGCCGGCCTGCATCGCGACGCCGCGCTTCAGGCCCCGGCGGAATAGTCGCATTCACACCTCCGCCCTATGCGCGGCGCGAGAGGAGGGCGCCAAGGCGTCAATCGGCCAGCCGCGCCTTCAAGAACCCAAGCACGCGGATTTCCTCCTCGTTCAGGCCCGGACGGTCCTCGGCCCTGCCGATCTCGCCCTGGATCTGTTCGATCAACTCGCCGTCCATGTAGGCGGTGATGATCTCCGGATGGACATAACACTTGCGGCACACGGTGGGTGTGTTGCCGAGCCGCCGGGCGACACTTTCGATCGCCGCCACCACGTTCTTCTTCGCCTGGGCCTGGCTGTCGAAGGCAGCGTAGTCGTGCAGAGCCATGGCCGCCAGCACGGTGCCGGTCCAGGTGCGGAAGTCCTTGGCGGTGAACCCTTCGCCGGTGATCTCCTGAAGGTAGGCATTGACGTCGCCGGAGGTCACGTCGTGCACGCCGCCGTATTCGTCGACCCACTTGAACAGTTCCTGGCCCTCGATCTCGCCGCAAGCCCTGACGATATTGGCGATGCGGCGGTCGCTGATCTTCAGGTTCCACGCCTTGTTCGACTTGCCGGTGAAGCGGAAGCGCAGGGTGTGGCCAATGATCTCGACGTGCTCGTCGCGCAGGGTGGTCAGGCCGAAAGAGCGGTTCTTGCGCGCATATTCGTCATTGCCGACCCGGATCAGCGTCCGTTCCAGCAGCGCCACCACGGTCGCCAGCACCTTCTCGCGCGACAGGCCGCGGCGGCCCATGTCGTCATTGACCCGCTGGCGGATCAGCGGCAGGGCCTCGCCGAAGGCCAGCATGTGATTGAACTTGGTGGCGTCGCGAAGGCTGCGCCAGTCGGCGTGGTAACGGTACTGCTTGCGGCCGCGCGCATCCATGCCGGTCGCCTGGATGTGGCCGTTCGGATGCGGGCAGATCCACACGTCGCGCCAGGCCGGCGGTATGGCCAGCTTGCGGATGCGGGCGACTTCATCATCGCCGGTGATGCGCCCGCCCTTCGGATCATAGAAGACGAAGTGGCGGCCGTAGCGGCGGCGGGTGATGCCGGGCTTGCGGTCGCTGACGTAGCGCAGGCCGCCCTGCCTGGCCTGGCAGGCATAGTCCTTGATATCGCAAAGCCCGTAAACCGAAGGTTTCATGTCGCTAGCGTGAGGCGGAAGCCTGCTCGAAAGCGATGGGGAAGGCGGCGCAGGACGCTAAATTCGTCCTAAAAGGAGAAAGGCTTAATTCCCGCCCCAAAGAGGTGTAAACTGCAGGCTAACCTCTCCCCTCACGCAGGAGCCGCCCCATGTCCGCGTTCCAATCCGCGTCCCAAGTCAAATTCGCCACCGCCCTGGCCGCCGTCCTCGTCGTCGGCATGCCGGCCTTCGCTCACGCCCAGGACTATTACCGCCACGACCGCCACAATGGCGCGGCGACGGGCGCCGTCATCGGCACCATCGCCGGTGGCGTGATCGGCAGCAACCTGGCCGCCCACGGCCACAAGGGCGACGGCACGACGGTCGGGGCGGTCGTCGGCGGCCTGACCGGGGCGGCCATCGGCAACGGCTACGACAGGCAATACGACCGCGGCTACGACAACGGCTATGGCGACGCTTCGGACGACGCCTATTACGGCGATGACGGCTACGGTAACGGCCAGCGCCGCCAGGTGGTCATCTACGACAACGGTCAGCAGCCCTATGGCCAGGGCGGCTACTATGACGGCAACGGCGGCAACGCCTATGATGACAATGGCTATGGCCAGCCGGTCCAGGCGCAGGGCACATGGTACGCCGGCCAGCCGGGCTACGGTTCGTCCAGCTACAGCTCCGGCTATGCGACCGACGGCGGCGCCTACTATGTCGATCCGCCGGCCTATGGCGGCTACGACACCGACCAGGACGACGATCAGGACTATGGCGGCGGCTATTCGACCTACGGCACCTCCGGCGCCCCGCCCTATGGCGGCAGCTGGACGATGGTTCCGGGACCCGACTGCACCTCGGTCTGCATCACGCCCAGCAACGGCTACGCCTATGCCGGCGACGCGGCCGATGCCAGCACGCCTTCGACGTCGAGCTACTATTACACCTCGACCTCGCCGGCGTCCTACGGCAACGGCTATGACGCCAGCTACGGTTACAGCGACAGTTCGTCGTCCTGGAGCAGCGATGACGGCGACTGGCAGGACGACGACCACGGCGGCGGGCACCGCCACCATCACCACGGCGGCAACCGCCAGATGGGCTTCCGCGACGACCGCGGCCAGTGGCACGAAGGTCAGCCGCGCGCCATCGGCTGGCAGGACGATGGCGGCCGCTGGCATGAGGGCCAGGTGACGGCGATCGGCTGGCGCGACGGGGACGGCGGCTGGCATGAGCAGTCCCAATCCAGCTATTCGTCAAGCTATTCCTCCGCTTATTGACCGGTTGCAAAAAATAAAGGCGCCATGTGGATTGCATCCGCGTGGCGTTTTTGTGCTTGAAGGCGTCGTCCACCGTCCTGTACCGTTTGCCCGCTGTGACAGGGGCCAAGATGACGACAGGGGACACGCCTTCCTTTCCGGCCACGTCGGGGCCGATGGCGGACAAGGTGCGCGGCCATGACTGGGCGGCGACGCCGCTCGGCGCTATCGAGACCTGGCCGGCGGTGCTCAGGATCGCCGTCGACATGTTGCTGGCCTCGGCCTTTCCCAAGTGCCTGTTCTGGGGCCCCGACCTCATCGCCATCTATAATGACGCCTACGTTCCCCTTCTCGGCAACAAGCCGGAATCGCTGGGCGAGCCGTTCCTCGTCACCTGGCCCGAGGCCTGGGACCAGATGAAGCCGATCATCGACCGCGCCTGGGCCGGCGAGGCGACCTTCATCGAGGACCACCTGATCCCGCTCGACCGCTTCGGCAAGGTCGAGGATGCCTGGTTCACCTTCTGCTATTCGCCGGTGCGCGATGCCGGCGGCCACGTCGGCGGCATCCTCGACACGGTTGTCGAGACGACGCAAAAGGTCAAGCTGGCGCGCGAGGAAGCCAATAACCAGGCCCGTTTCCGCGCCCTGTTCGACCAGTCGCCGACCTTCATGGCGCTGGTGATCGGGCCCGAGCACCGTTACGCCATGGCCAATCCTGGCTATCTCAAGCTGATCGACGGCCGCAAGGTCGAGGGTCTGACGATCGCCGAGGCCCTGCCCGAGGCCGTCGAGCAGGGCTATGGCGCCCTGCTCGACGAGGTCTATCGCACCGGCAAGCCCTATACCGGCTACGGCGCGCGCTTCACGCCGAAGCCTGAGCCCGGAGAGCCGCCCCAGGAGCGCATCCTCGACTTCGTCTACCAGCCGCTGGCCAATGCCGACGGCGAGATCATCGGCATCTTCATCGAGGGCGCCGACGTCACCCGCCGCCACACTGCCGAGGCGGCGCTGCGCGAGCTCAACGAGTCGCTGGAACGCCAGATCGAGGAGCGAACCGCCAGCATCGACCGGTCGTGGCGCAAGTCGCGCGACATCCAGATCGTGTCCGACCTGTCCGGCATCATCCGCGCCCTCAACCCGGCCTGGGAAGACGTGCTGGGCCACAAGGTCGGCGATTCGATCGGCCACCATTTCACGGAGTTCGTGTGGCCCGAGGACCGGGCCGCGACGCGTGAGCTCAACTCCCGCGCCAGAACACGCGGCGACCTCAACGACGTGGAGTTCCGTTTCCTGCATGCCGACGGAACGCCGCGCTGGATTTCGTGGCGCGCCACCACCGAAGGCGAGTTCATCTATTCCTATGGCCGCGACGTCACCGCCGAAAAGAAGCAGGCCGAGGCGCTGGAGCACGCCGAACAGGCCCTGCGCCAGGCGCAGAAAATGGAAGCGGTCGGCCAGCTGACCGGCGGCATCGCCCACGACTTCAACAACATGCTGGCGGTCATTTCCGGTTCGCTTGACCTGCTCACCCGCCGCCTCGGCGACGGCGATCCGCGCGCCAAACGTCATGTCGAGGCCGCCGCCGAAGCCGCCAAGCGCGCCGCCAGTCTGACCCAGCGCCTGCTCGCCTTCTCGCGCCAGCAGCCGCTCCGGCCCGAGGCGATCAACGTCAACAGCCTGGTCGCCGGCATGTCGGACCTGCTGCACCGCAGTCTCGGCAGCGGCATCCGGCTGGAAACCGTGCTGGCGGCCGGCCTGTGGCGCGTCCACGCCGATCCCAACCAGCTCGAGAATGTCATCCTGAACCTCAGCGTCAACGCCCGCGACGCCATGCCCGACGGCGGCCGCCTGACCATCGAGACCCAGAACGCCCATGTCGACGACCGCTACGCCGCCAACCATCTGGGCGTCACGGCCGGCCAGTACGTGCTGGTCGCCATCAGCGATACCGGCCACGGCATGACGCCCGAGGTCATGGCCAAGGCCTTCGATCCGTTCTTCACCACCAAGGACGTGGGCAAGGGGACGGGCCTCGGCCTCAGCCAGGTCTACGGCTTCGTCAAGCAGTCCGGCGGACACGTTAAGATCTATTCCGAGCCCGGCCAGGGCACATCGGTCAAGATCTACCTGCCGCGCGTCACCGCCGCCGGCGGCGGCGACCTCGGCGACGCAGCCGAGCCCGTCATTCCACTCGGCGAAGCCCAGGAAGTGGTCCTGGTCGTCGACGACGAGCCGGCGGTGCGCCAGTTCAGCGTCGACGCCCTCCAGGAACTCGGCTATCGCGTGCTCGAAGCCGACGGGGCCGCCGCCGCCCTGCGCCTGATCGACGCCCATCCGGACATCGACCTCCTGTTCACCGACATCGTCATGCCCGACGTCAACGGCCGCAGGCTGGCCGAGGCGGCGCGCGAGAAGCGGCCCAGCCTCCGTGTCCTCTACACCACCGGCTATACGCGCAACGCCGTCGTCCATAACGGCGTGCTCGACCCGGGTGTCGAGCTCATCGGCAAGCCCTACAGCCTCGACCAGCTGGCCGCCAAGGTGCGTCAGGTGCTCGACGCCCCCGCGGCCTGACGCCGAGTCATATTGCATCGGGCCGGTTGCGGGGGTAACAATCCGCCAACCCCACGGAGGAACCCCATGCGCGTCAAAGCCAGCCTGACCCTCGCCGCCATGCTTATGGCCACCACCGCTCTCTCTGCCCGTGCCGACGGCGCCCTCGACCAGCAGATCGACGCCTGGCTGGCCGGCGATACGCTCAACGCCACCACCGCCGCGGAGGTCGATGCCCGCTGCGACGCCGCGCTGAAGATCGGCGCCGACGCCAAGGCCGCGCTGGAGGCGCGCACCGGTCCGGCGACGCTCAAGGACGACTATGCCGCCTATGACAGCCTGGAACTGATCATCGGCGACGCCGGCAGCGAAATCTACCTCGTCACCCAGTCGAGCCCGATCAAGGAGGTGCGCGACGCCGCCAATGCCTGCGTGCCGAAGCTTTCCGACCTCGGCACCCAGGTGTCGCTGTCGCGGCCGATCTACGATCGCCTGGCCGCCATCCCGCAGGCCGGCCTGGATGAGAAGACCGCCTATACGCTCAACCACCAGCTCACCGAATACAAGCTGGCCGGCGTCGACAAGGACGACGCCACCCGCGCTCACGTGACCGCCCTGCAGAAGCAGATCACCGAGACCGGGCTGCAGTTCGACAACAACATCAATGCCGACAAGGGCGACGTCGCCTTCAAGCCGGAAGAGCTGGCCGGCCTGCCGCAGGACTTCATCGACGCCCACAAGCCCGGCGCTGACGGCATGATCCACCTGACCGTCGATTACCCCGACGCCATTCCGGTCTTCACCTACGCCTCCATCCGCGCCACGCGCAAGAAAATGATGATCGCCTATTCGAACCGCGGCTATCCGCAGAACGAGGCGGTGCTCAACACCCTGCTCCAGGAACGCTACGACCTGGCCCGGACGCTGGGTTACCCCGACTTTGCGGCGCTGGCCACCGCCGACAAGATGATCGGCACGCCCGACCACGCCCAGGCTTTCCTCGACGAGGTCAACGCCGCCGCCAAGCCGGGCGCCGACGCCGACTACGCCGAGCTGCTGGCCTTCGCGAAAACCATCGACCCGTCGATCGACCGGCTCGAGCGCTACGACAACGCCTACTTCTCCAACCTGCTGCGCAAGCAGAAGTATTCGGTCGACGCCGCCGAGGTGCGCCAGTATTTCACGCGCGACAAGGCCGAGGCCGGCATCTTCAAGCTGGTCCATGACCTGTTCGGCGCCGACATCCGGCCGTGGAGCACCAAGGTGTGGTCGCCCGACGTGACGGCGTGGGAGCTTTACGACAACGGCAGGCTGGTCGGCCGCTTCTACCTCGACCTGTCGCCCCGCGACGGCAAGTACAACCACGAGGCCCAGTTCCCGATCCGCACCGGCGTCGAGGGCCGCCAGGTGCCGGTCGGCGCGCTGCTGTGCAATTTCCCGGCGACCGGGCCGATGGAGCATGGCGACGTCACCACCTTCCTGCACGAGTTCGGCCACCTGATCCACAACATGTATTCGGGCCATACCGAGTACGCGACCCAATCGATGGGCAACCTGCAGTGGGACTTCATCGAGGCGCCGTCGCAGCTGCTGGAGGAATGGACCTTCGACTACGACACGCTCAAGGGCTTCGCCACCAACGACAAGGGCGAGGCCATTCCCCAGGACCTGGTCGCCAAGATGAACGCCGCCCGCCACTTCGGCGAGGCGTCGCAGTGGAAGGGCCAGATCGCCTATGCCGCCGTGTCGATGGACTACTACCACCAGAAGCCGGGCTTCGACCTGACCCAGGCCTACAACAGCGACATCGCCAGGTACTCGATGTTCCCGCCGATCGACGGCACCCACCCGCAGGACGCCTTCGGCCATCTCAACGGCTATTCGTCGATCTACTATACCTACGTCTGGTCGAAGGCGATCGCGCTCGACCTGTTCACCAAGTTCAAACGAGACGGCATGCGCAATCCGGAGACGGCGATGCGCTACCGCAAGCTGGTGCTGGAGCCGGGCGGCTCGGAGGATGCCAACACCCTTATCCAGAACTTCCTCGGCCGGCCGCTGAGCCTCGACGCCTTCAAGGATGAACTGGCGAAGAAGCCGTAGGATTGTTTCCCCTGCACTGACACCCCGACCGCTGGCGCTTGACTCTTGGCGGCGGAAGCGATCATTTGAAACCAGTTCCAGGGGCAGAGGAGTACTGATGTTCATAGCCGCCGTCGCAGCCGCCGCTGCCATCCAGACTGCAACGCCTGCCGCAGCGCCAGCGGCTGCCCCGTCCGTCCACCAGTACAGCGGCCTTGCGCTGTCGCCCGACGGCAAGACCATCGTCACCTTTGAGGCGGCGGGTTCCGGCCCGGGCCAGCAGCACGGCGTCATCACCCTGCGCGATGCCACGGGCGCGGTGATCCGCACGCTCGATCCGTGCACGACCTGCCGTTACAGCGACGCGGCATGGACGCCGGACGGCAAGGGCTTCGCCGTCGTCGCCAGCGACATGAAGGCCGGGACGGCGACGATCTATTCGGTGCCGCTGGCCGGCGGCGACGCCGTCAAGCTCAACGGTTTCACCGGCCTGGCGGCACGGCTGCGCTGGTCGCCCGACGGCAGGAGCCTGGCCATGCTGGCGGTCGTCAATCCGCACAAGCAGGTCGGGGCGACCCAGGCCGGGGCGGCGCGCGTCGGCGAGATCGGCTCGGCCGACAGCACCGACGAGCAGCGCATCACCACCGTCCCGGCGGCGGGCGGCGACCTCGGCTTTGTCTCCCCGTCCGACACCTGGGTCTATGAGTACGACTGGCGGCCGGACGGCCGGGGCTTCGTCGCCACGGCTGCAAAAGGAGATGGCGACAACAACTGGTGGGTCGCCAGGCTGGAAGGCTTCGGCATGGACGGCTCCGAAACCGTGCTGGCGGCGCCGAAGATGCAGATGAACTATCCGCGCGTCACCCCCGACGGCAGGAGCGTCCTGTTCATCGGCGGCCTGATGAGCGACTTCGGCTCGGTCGGCGGCGACGTCTGGTCCGTGCCGATCACCGGCGGCGAGCCGAAGGACCTGACGTCCGGCGCGAAAGTCACCTTCACCAGCCTGACCGTCACCAAGGGCGGGGTCTATGCCGGCATCATCAGCGGCGGCGACGCCGGCGTGGCCAGCGTCAACACCATGGGCGGCTTCAGCGTCATGACCAGCGGTCCGGTGGCGCTGGGCGGGCTGTCGTTCTCCGCCGACGGCAAGTGGGCCGCGGCGGTGACCGAAAGCTATACCCAGGCGCCGGCCATCGCCGCCGGCGCGCCGGGCGCGATGAAGGCGCTGACCCACGACAATGACGGCTTCACCGTGCCGTTCACCGCCAGGAGCATCACCTGGAACAACGACGGCTTCGACGTCCAGGGCTGGCTGCTTGTACCGAACTCCACGGTGGCGGGCCAAGAAAACGCTAAAAAGACCTACCCGATGATCACCGTCGTCCACGGCGGGCCGTCGTCGGCCTATACGCCGCGCTTCTCGTCGTCGGGCTCGACCTATGACCTGCTCAAGGCCGGCTATTACGTCTTCCTGCCCAATCCGCGAGGCTCCTACGGCCAGGGCGAGGCCTTCGTCCAGTCGAACAGGCGCGACTTCGGCGGCGGCGACCTGCGCGACATCCTGGCCGGCATCGATGCCGTCGAGAAGGCCGCGCCGGTCGATGATGCCCGGTTGGGCGTCATGGGCCACTCCTACGGCGGGCTGATGACCATGTGGACGGTCACCCATTCCAACCGCTTCAAGGCCGCCATCGCCGGCGCCGGCATCGCCAACTGGTCCAGCTATTACGGCGAGAACGGCATCGACCAGTGGATGATCCCGTTCTTCGGCGCGTCCTTCTATGACGACCCGGCGATCTACGACAAGCTGTCGCCGATCCGCTATATCAAGGACGCTCACACGCCGACCTTCATCTATGTCGGCGAGCGCGATGTCGAGTGCCCGCCGGACCAGTCGATCGAGTTCTGGCACGGCCTCAAGGAAATGGGCGTCGAGACCACGCTGGTCATCTACGAGGGCGAGGGTCACGGCATCCGCGATCCCAAGCACACCCAGGACCTCAGCGACCGCGAGACCAGGTGGTGGGAGACGCACCTGGGGCAGCCGTAGGGCCGGTCTGCCCCTTCCGTCATCGCTGCGCGATGCCACCTTCCCCGTGAACGGGGAAGGAAGTTTGCATTTTCCACCCGGGGGTCAGAGGTCGAACGATTCCTTGTGCGGGACGTGGTTGTCCGGGATGGCGCGGTTGAGCACCGCGCGGGTCGCCTTGAGCCGCGCGTCTTCGCTCAAGGCGGTGTCGCCCTGGCCGGGTTTCAGCACCTTTTCGTCGGTGCCTTCGGGCGGGAAGGGATCGGGGCGGTTCTTCGCCTGTTCCTGTTCGGCGGTTCGGCTGACCTTGGCGGCGGTATCGCTGCGTGACGGCATGGCGGGGCTTCCTTTCGCGGCCAGCATGGCGCGAAGGGCGTCAGGAATCGATATCGAAGGCGTAAGCGGGGCGAAAGCGGAATCCCTGGCCCGTCAGGAGGGGC
>CAYYTA010000096.1:0-15062 GCA_964474575.1 uncultured Caulobacteraceae bacterium
GCGCGAATACCTCTCCACGCCTGATCTGGACCGCGCCGCCCGAGGGCACGCAAAGCCTGGCCGTCGCCATCTTCGATCCCGACGCCAAGACCGACCATGGCGGCTGGTGGCACTGGCTGCTCAGCGACCTGCCGTCCGATACGCGCGAACTGAAGGCCGGCGCCAGCCTGCCGGCCGGGACGGTCGCCTACAAGAATGATTTCGGGGATGCCGCCTATGACGGGCCGTGCCCGCCGCCGGGCGAGACCCACACCTATGTCATCACCGTCTACGCCCTGAAGACGGCGCACCTTCAGGTGGCCGCCGGCGCTTCCGACACCGACATTCGCGGCGCCCTGGAAGCCAATGCGCTCGGCAAGGCGACGACCACGCTTATCGGCGCGCGTTAGAGCAGGCTGCGTTTTGACGGAATCAAAACGCAGCCTGCTCTAAATTTTTGTTTTGTCGCGCAATTTATTCGAAAAGTGCCAGAAACGTTCCTTGGCGCTTTATCGGATTGCGCTCCAGGTCTCGCATTCAGGGACAGATCGGCTATAAACCGACCATGTCGTTGCCGAATCCCGCGCCAGAGCCCGCCGAAGACACACTTGCGCCCGGCGGGGAAGGGGTGGCCACGGCACCCGAGGTCGTGCCGGCCGACGAACGCACATTCTTCCGTGCCCGCCTTCTGCACCGGATTCGCGCTTTCGTCGCCGAGAACGGTTCGCTGGCGACGATGTTCGCCGTCGTTTTCGTCAATCTTGTCGGCTTCGGCATCGTCGTGCCGCTGCTGCCGTTCTTCGCCGAATCGCTCAATGCCGCGCCGTTCCATACCACCCAGGTGTGGATGGTGACCTGCATGTTCAGCGCCTACAGCCTCGGCCAGTTCTTCGCCGAGCCCTATTGCGGCCGCCTGTCCGACCGCATTGGCCGCAAGCCGATCCTGATCGCCACCACGGCGCTGTCGACGCTGTTCTATCTTGCCCTGGCCATGACGCAGAACATCTGGCTGGCCATCTTCCTGCGTTTTCTGTCGGGACTGTCATCGGGCAGCCTGTCGACGATCCAGGCCTATGTCGCCGACGTCTCGCGCCCGGAACAGCGAGCGACGCGGCTGGGTGTCATCGGCGCCGCCTTTTCGCTTGGCTTCGTCATCGGCCCGTTCATCGGCGGCAACCTGACCCACCTGCATGGCGGCGCGCGCGGCTTCGAGGCGCCGTTGTTCGCCGCGGCCGGCATGTCGGCGCTGGCCTGCCTCGGCGTCATGCTGTTCATCCGCGAAAGCCGCCAGCGCCAGACGACACAGGCCCAGCCTCGGCTGCTTGAAACCGCAGCCGAGGGCCTGAAAAGCCCGATCATCACCCGGGCCCTGCTGTCGATGCTGTGCTACATGATAGCCTTCGCCGGGCTGGAGTCGATCTTCGGTCTGTGGGCCAGGCAGCAGTTCCACTGGGGGCCGGTGCAGATCGGCAGCATTTTCCCGTTCATCGGCGCGGCCGTGGTCCTGGCGCAGATGGTGCTGATGCGCCCCCTGGTGCGGCGTTACGGCGAATACCGGGTGCTGGCCGGCGGGCTGTTCCTGTTCGGCCTCAGCTTCGTCCTTCAGTCCGTCAACAGCCTCGCCATCATGATCATCCCGATCGTCATGTTCGGCGGCCTGGGCCAGGCGGTGATCTTCTCCTCGGTCTGCGCCATCATCTCGACCGCGACCCCGCCCGACCGTCAGGGCGCCATGCTGGGCCTCAACATGTCGACGGGCGCGATTGCCCGCATCATCGGTCCGGTCATTGCGGGTTTCGTCTTTCTGATCGCACCTGACGCACCGCTCTGGGTTGGCGCGGCCATGACCCTGCCAGCGGCCTACCTGGCGCTGCAGGTCGGACATTACAGGAAAACCGCATGAACAGCTTCGCGGCCGCGTGGCAGGCCTTTCACGGCGACGACCAGCCGGTCGGCCACCTGATGTACAAATATCCGGGCTGGAACATGACGCGTTTCCATTTCCTGCCCGGCAACCGCTTCAAGGCCGGGGACAACGAGGAAAAGCGCCATCTCCTTGTCCGCTACGAGCGCATGGCCATGGATATCCTTGGCGAAGGCCAACCGTGCTACATGATGCTGCTGCAGACGGTCAACGAGCACGCCCGCCAGACGCAGCGGCTGGAGCGGCTGAGACGGCGGCACAACATGACGCAGGCCATGTCGTTCTTCAACGACGACGACCGGCTGAGCTACGTCGTCTACGCCTGCGAAAGCGCCTGGTTTCCGCAGCGTTTCACGCGCGAGCTGATTGACATCTACCAGCAACGAGTCTGGGACGTGATGTGGATGAACAAAAGCAATGGCGCGACCTATCGTCCTTATGACGCCGGCGCCTACGTCTCGCAGCCGACGCCGCAGGACCTGATCGACCTGGTCTCGCGTTATTATGGCTGGCTGCCGGCCAATGGCGGCGGCTTTCTCAACTTCAACCCTGCCCAGATGCGGGGCACAAGGTTTTCCGTCACCCCGGCTTGCGCCGAAGCGATCCGAAAGGCAATCGGGAACTGAGGATCAGACCTGGCCGGCGATGAGCGAGGAACCAGGCGTAAAGCGCGGGATCGGCATAGGTCCGCGTCCAGGCGTCGTGGCCGGTCTCGGGATAGATGGTGAGCCTGACATCGACGCCGCAGGCGCGCGCCGCATCGGCCAGGGCCTCGTCGCCGGCCAGAGGCACGGTATGGTCGTCGGCGCCGTGGAAGACCCAGACCGGCACGCCTTTCAGCCGGCAAGGCTGGTTGATATCGCTGTAGGCGGCGATCGGCGCGATGGCGGCGAACAGGTGCGGATAGCGCATGGCGAAGTCCCATGTCCCCTGGCCGCCGCGCGACAGGCCGGTGAGATAGACGCGGCGGCGGTCGACCGGCAGGTCGCGTTCGGCCAGCTTCAGCCAGGCGTCGAGCCTGTCGGGCGGCCATTCGCCGTCCCTGTCCATCTGAGGCGCCAGGATAATGAACGGGAAATCCGGATGATCAGCGGCGTAATGCCACGGCCCGTTGGCCAGGACGGCATAGGTGTCGCTGCCGGCCTCGCCGGAACCGTGCAACAGGACGATCAGCGGCATCTTGCCGTACGGCGGCGCTTTCGGTGTATATTGCATGTAGCGCATAACGCTGCCGTCGGGCAGGGTTGCGCTCTTGGGTTCGGTCTGGGGCGTGTCGTAAAGCACGCGCGGAATCGAGACGCAGCCGCTCAACAGGGCGGCAAGGGGCAGCAAGAGAAGCGTCGCGGCGCGCATGGCGGCCAGTGTATCAGAACCGCGCAGATATGAAAAAGCCCCGCCGGTGCGGGGCTTTCCGTGGAATGATCTCGCGGCCTATTTCGGCGCCAAAATCATGATCATCTGCTTGCCTTCCATCTTCGGCTCGTATTCGACCTTGGTGGTTGGCTCAAAGTCGGCCTTGACCTTGTTGAGCAGCTTCATGCCCAGTTCCGGGTGGGCCATTTCGCGGCCGCGGAAGCGCAGCGTCACCTTGACCTTGTCGCCTTCCTCGAAGAAGCGGTGCATGGCCTTGGCCTTGACCTCGTAATCGTGGATGTCGATGTTCGGCCGGAGCTTGATTTCCTTGATTTCGACGACCTTCTGCTTCTTGCGCGCCTCGGCCTTCTTCTTCTGCTCCTGGAAACGGTACTTGCCGTAGTCGAGGATCTTGCAGACGGGCGGATCAGCGGTAGGAGAGACCTCGACGAGATCGAGACCGGCTTCCTCGGCGGCTTCCAGCGCGGCGGACGTAGGCATGATGCCCTGCTTTTCGCCATTGTGGTCAATCAACAGGACGCGTGGAACCTTGATTTCCTGGTTGATGCGCGGGCCATCCTTGGGGGGCGGTGCTTGAATCGGTCTACGAATAGGTCTTTCTCCTGAGTCTGTTTAAGAAAACGCGCGGGATTATGGCGAAGGGCGTGCGCCGGATCAATCCCCTATACGGCCGGAAGGTTAAATTTTATGGCTTCCCGCCCGCTTCGCGCCGCCGTTCCGTCAAGATAAGCAGCGCGCGGTAAACATCAAGGGTACGGGCGCACATGATGTCGAGGCTGAAGTTTTCGCGCACGTGGTTGTGGCCCGCGCGACCCATATCGAAGCGTTTCGCTTCCGGCAGCTCAATCGCCGTCTTCATCGCCGCCGCCCAGGCATCCGCATCGCCTGGCCTGACCAGCCAGCCGGTGGCGCCGTCGATCACCGTCTCGGCCGTGGCGCCGTGGGCGGCCGCCAGGGGCGGACGCTGCATCGCCTGGGGTTCGACAGCGGTGCGTCCGAAGGCTTCCGGATCGAGCGAGGGCGCCAGGGCATAGTGGCTCAGGCTATAGGCCGAAGGCATGTCGTCGACGTGGCCGACGAGGGCGATCTGGTCGCGCAGACCATAATTATCAATCATCGATTCAAGTTCGGCGCTATAACCGGCTCGGCCCTGATCGTCGCCGGCCATGAAGATCTGGAAACTGGAAATGCCTTGCTGTTTCAGAAGCTTGGCCGCTTCTATGATAAGAGTTTGTCCTTTCCATCGCGTCAAGCGCGCCGCCATGACAAACCGGACGGTATGTTCTCTGGCTCCCCACTTGTCTTCCAGTTTCATGATCCGGCGGACGTCGAACGCCTCCGGATCGAAGCGCTTAAGATCGATACCGCGCGGTATGGAGATCACGCGCTCGGGCAAGACGTCGCGATAGGTGGCCAGGATATGAGCGCGCGTGAAACCCGAATTGGCGATGGTCATGTCGGCGCGCGTCATCTGGCTGTTGTACCAGCGCTTGAGGCCGGACTTCGCATTATAGACACCGGCATAGGTGGCGACGCTGCGGACATGCTCGGCACGGGCGGCGGCAATGGCCGCCATGGCCGGGGCGCGCGAGCGGACATGAACAATGTCGACATGATGTTCGCGGATGAGGCGGCGCAGGGCGAAATGGTTGCCGGCCTGGACGAACGGGTTCTTGCTGTGGACGGGCAGAGCAACGACACGCGTGCCGCCTTTTTCCAGCCGTTCGGTCAGCCGCCCACCCTTGGTCGCCACGATCGAGCGTCCGCCGGCCTTGACCACAGCCTCGGCGATGTCGACCGTGGTCTGTTCGACCCCGCCGGTATCGAGTTCGGGAACGACCTGCAGGACACAGGCAGAAAAGGACGAATCGCTCATGCGGGATTGAGAATGGGGCGGAACACGGCTAGGCAATGACCATGACAATGCCGCTTAATCAAGTCCCAGCTTCCTTTCTCGACGGCCGCGACCGCATCGCCTATCGCCGGGTGCACGGCAAGGGGCCGACGATTCTGTGGCTGGGTGGCTTCCTGTCGGACATGCAGGGCGCCAAGATCGCCGCCCTGTCGGATGAGGCGGCGCGGCGCGGCTGGGATTTCCTGTGCTTCGACTATTTCGCGCACGGCGAAACCGGTGGGGAACTTGCCGAGGCGCGAGTCGGGCGCTGGTTCGGCAATGTGCTCGACGTGGTCGACTATCTGACCGAAGGGCCGCTGGTGGCGGTCGGATCGAGCATGGGCGGACACATGCTCTCTCTGCTGATCAAGGCGCGGCCGGAACGCGTCAAGGCGGCGGGTTTTCTCGCGCCCGCCGGCGACTTCGTCACCGCCCTGATTGAGCCGTCGCTGTCGCCGGAAGATCGCCGCCAACTGGGAGTTTCGGGCGTGTGGATGATGCCGGGTTATGACCGGCCGGTACCGCTCAGCCAGGCGTTTTTCGACGAGGCGCGCGAGCATGAAGTGTTGACCGCGCCCATTCCCTTTGATGGGCCGGTGCGCATCCTGCACGGCATGAAGGATGACGTCGTGTCGTGGAAGCACGGCGTGCGCCTGCTGGAGGCTGTGACCACACCGGACGCGCATATCCACCTGATCAAGGACGGCGACCACCGCCTGTCGCGTGATCAGGACCTGCGGTTGCTGATCTATATGGTGGCGGAGCTAAAAGATATTAAATTCCAAAAAAAATAATATTGACATAAAAATATATCTTTCGTAAGATGCAGCCGTAGAGCGAAGGAGGCATGTCATGAATGTGCAGGTTTTTTCCAGATTGAGGCCTAAGGCTGGAACCAAGACAGGAATGGTTTGGGATATCGCCGACCAGCTTACACAGGAAAAAGGTCGCAAGGCTACGCGGCACGAAGTCGTCGCGAAATGCATGGAGTTGGGGGGGAATGCGGCAACAGCCAGTACGCAGTATAATGAATGGCAGAAGTCTTATCAGTCTTCGACCAAGGATGATTTCGAGTCATCCTTGCACTCGACGGAAAAGCTGGTTTTGCAAGTCGGATCGGATGGCCGGGTTGTGATTCCTCAGGAACTGCGCCGGCTTATGCTGATCGGTGATGATGGCAAGGTTACGGCGCGCGTCGTCGACGGTGAACTGCGAATGATAGCCCCGGCGATGGCCGTCAGGCGGTTGCAGGACCTGGTCAAACGACAGGACATCGGTTCGGGCTCGATTGTCGATGAGCTTATCGCCGACCGCAGGCGTGAGGCGGAAAAGGAATGAAAGCCGTCTATGATTCCTCCGCGTTGCTGGCTTTGATCTGGCGTGAAGCCGGCCATGAAGTCGCGGATATGCATCTCGGTGGTGGCGCCATCAGCGCGGTCAACCTTGCTGAAGTCTATACAAAAAGCGCCGAGAGAGGCGTAGATCTCGATGACATGGAGGATCTTGTTACCAGCTTCAACCTGTCGATCGTTCCGTTTGATGAACGCCAGGCCCTGGCGTCGGGTCGTCTTAGAGCAGCGACCCGCCAATTTGGCTTGTCTTTAGGCGATCGCGCTTGTCTGGCCCTGGCTCAGATTTACGATGCGCCCGTGGTAACAGGTGATCGGATTTGGCAAAAGCTCGACCTCGGCGTCGAGATCATCGCTATCCGTTAAGCCGCTCGACCAGGTGTTCGCCGACGCGCAGGGCATTGGCGACATTGGTCAGAGTCGGGTTGACCGCCGACGACGATACGAAGAACGAGGTGTCGACGACATAGAGGTTGTCGAGCTCGTGCGCCTTGCAGTTGACGTCGAGGACGCTGGTCGACGGATCCCTGCCGAAGCGCGTGGTGCCGCACTGGTGCGCCGTGCCGTAGAGCGGCAACAGTTGATCGATGGCGAAGTGCGGCTCGAACAGGGTGTGCTGGCGCAGGGAAAACCCGCGCAGGCCGTTCTCCAGCCGCCGAGTCAGGCGCAGATGGCTCGACAGGTTGTTGGGCGTGTAGGTCAGCTTGATCTGGCCGGTCTCGTTGAGCGTGACCCGGTTGTCCTCCATCGGCAGGTCCTCGCTCATGGTCAGGAAGGCGACCATGTGCCGGGCGATGTCGTCGGTGATGAAGTTGGGGATCAGGGCCGGCGGGATCATGTCGCTGATCTGGCCTTCCAGGGTCTGGCCGGACATGTATTCCAGCAACTGGATCTGGCCCATGGGGTACTGGTATGACCCGTCCGGCTCGCCGAAATAGAAGTCGTTGACGGCGAAGGTCTTGGGGAAAGTCGAGTCGAACGGTTCGGGCAGGATGCAGATCACCGCCGAGGTGGTGTGGAACATATAGTTGCGCCCGACCAGGCCCGAGCCATTGGCCAGGCCGTTCTGATGCTGGGCCGATCGCGAGCGCAGCAGGATGGCGGCGGAATTGGCCGCGCCGGCCGACACCGAGAAGGTATCGCCGGTGAAAGTGACCAGCGTGCCGTTCTCGCCTTCGCACACCACGCTTGTCACCGTCTTTCCGGAACCGTCCGTAACCAGGTGCGAAACCTTGTGGCCGGTCAGGATTGTGACATTGGGCAGGTCGCGGATGGGATCGAGTACGATCGTGCGCGCGTCCGACTTGGCCTTCAGCATGCACGGATAGCCGCCGCAGGTGGTGCAGCGGACGCAGTGCGATGTCTGCGGATGGTCTTCGTCACGGTTGATGCCGAGCGGCAGGGGCGAGGGATGCCAGCCCAGGCCCTCGAAGTGCTTCTTGAGCTTGGCGACGCCGGGATCGTCCATGACGGCGGGATAGGGGAAGGGTGGATCATCCGGCCGGTCGTTGATGTCGATGCCGCGCGTGCCGTGGACGCGCCACAGCTTTTCGGCCTTTTCGTACCACGGCGCCCAGTCGGTGTAGCTGAGCGGCCAGGCCGGCGACAGGCCGTCGGCGTGCTCGACCGCCTCGAAATCGCGCGTCTTCATGCGCATCAGGGCGGCGCCGTAGAAGGTGGTGTTGCCGCCGACCCAGTAGTTGGTGTTGGGAATGAAGGGTGCGTTGTGCTTGTCGACCCAGTGTTCCTTGGTGCGGTAGCGGTGCTCGACGAAGACGGCGGTCGGATCCCAGTTTTGCGGCTCGACCGGCAGTTCCTGGCCGCGTTCCAGGATCAGGATTGTCTTGCCGGCATTGGCCAGCACATAGGCCAGCGTGCCGCCGCCCGCGCCCGAACCGATGATGATGACGTCGTAATGGGTGGATTCGGCGGCGGGGGCTTGCGGCATCAGTGTCTCCGGTTGTCGATTCCAGGTCGGAACGACCCGGCAAGCGCAACTGCGCGCCGCCGCTTATGCGGCGAGCCATGCGGCGCTTGAGCTAAATCTGATACTTTTTCGCGCCCCAGCGGATCAGGGGCGTGATGATAAAATCGGGCAGCAGGGTCATGGCGGCGACAGCGACCTGGTTCGCAAGGCCGGTGACGATGACCTCGCGGCCGGCTTCGTTGCCGCGAATGGCGTGCGCCACCACAGGACCGGCCTTCATGGTGAAGCGGCCGGGGTTCTTTTTCAGCACAGCGTCCATGCCGTTAGCGGAGGAAAACTCCGATTCGGTCGCGCCGGGGCACAGCGCCGTGACGTGGACCCCCTTCTCCGCGACCTCGGCGTTGAGCGAGCGCGAAAACTTCAGCATGTAGGCCTTGGCGGCCGGATAGAGGGTGTGGCCGGCCGCGCCGGGCGAGAAAGCCACCATCGACGAGACATTGATGATGCGCCCGTAGCCTTGCGCCAGCATGTGCGGCAGCAGGGCGTGGGCCAGCAGGGTCGGGGCGGTGACGCAGACCTCGACAAAATCAAGTTGGGCGTGGGCGGTGGTGGCGGGAAACTTCTGCGGCAGGGAATAGCCGGCATTGTTGACCAGGCCATCCGGCCGGATGTCCAGATCATGCAGTTGCGACAGCAGGTGCTCGGTATCGTGCCGCTTCGACAGGTCGGCGGCCAGACACGTCGCCTTGATCGCGTAACGGTCCATCAGCTCGTTGGCCAGCTCTTCCAGCCGGTTGACGCGCCGCGCCACCAGCACCAGATCGCAACCCTTCGCGGCATAGGCGCGGGCGAATTCGGCGCCGATGCCCGACGACGCGCCGGTGATCAGGAAGGTGCGGGAAGCGGCCATGGCGGACCTTGTGAATCGACCCGTACCCTAGCCCTTTTTACCGTTCCGGCAAGGCGGCAAATCGTGATCGTTACTGGAACAGCCTCAGTATCCAGGAACTCGACTGGTTGGCGATCGACAGCGACTGGATGGCCAGCTGCTGCTTGACCTGGAGCGCCTGCAAGGTCGCGCTTTCCTTGGCCATGTCGGCATCGACCAGGTTGCCGATGGCGCCGTTCAGGGTGTCCTGAAGCTTGCCGACAAAGGTCTGGTGAGTGTCGAGCGCCTTGGACGCCGTGCCGAAGCTGGCCAGGGCCGCGGATACATTGTTGATCGACGCATCGAGGCTGCTCAGCAGGGCGGATGCCGAGGTCGCCGAGGCGAAACCGGCGCCGGCCGACAGCGTGACGATCGTGCCGCCCAGTGACATGTCGTGGGCGGAAACGGTCATTTGGTTGCGGCCGCTGGCGTCGGCCAGTGCCGAGATCGACGACTTTGACCCGTCAAGCAGGTTGATGCCGTTGAAGGTCGACGTCCGGATCGTCTGGGTGATCTGGTTGCGGATCGAGACGAAGTCGTTGTTGAGCGCGGTGCGGGCCGTCGTGTCGAGCGAGGTGTCGCTGGCCTCCAGCGCCTTGTCCCGCAACTGGCTCAGCAGGTCCGAGATCGACTCGCCGGCGGTCGATGCGACATCGATGGCCGACGAGGTGCGCGACAGCGAGTCCTTGACCGCATCCAGCGACGACACCTGGGAACGTTCGCTCTGCGCGATCGCCCATGCCGCCGGATCGTCCCTGGCGCTGGCGACCTTGAGGCCCGTCGAAATGCGGTTCTGCGTCGTCATCAACTGGGCGTTGATGGCGTTCAGGTTTTGCAGCGCGATCATCGCGCCGATATTGGTATTGACGGAGTTCATCCTTCTGAGAACCCATGAATGCCGCCGACCTTCTGTCGAGCGGTATAAGCGACCCGGACCTTCAGCATCGCACGACGAGGCTAACGACCCCTTAACGAAGCCTTAAATATCTGCGCCAGGCCTTTGCGATAAGTCGGGTAACGCGGCCGCCAGCCGAGCTCGGCCTTGGCCAGGGCATTCGAGACGCGCTTGTTGTCTTGGTAGAAACGGCGCACGGCCGGGCTAAGCGATGGATCATCCCAGGCGACCTGCGGCGGCAGGTCGAAGCCGAATTCCTGGGCCGCCCATTCCATCACCGCATCCGCCGAAGCGGGTTCGTCGTCGCACAGGTTATAGACGCCGCCGGGCCTTGGCCGGGCAAGGCTGGCCATCAACCCTGCGGCGCAATCGTCATGGTGCAGCCGGGAAAAGACGTGGCCGGGCTTATGGATACGCCGTGCCGTGCCGTCGCGCAGTCGCTCGATTACGTTGCGGCCTGGACCGTATAAACCGGGCAGGCGAAAGATGTGGGCATCCTTGGTCAACCATTGGTTTTCCGCGACGACTCTCCGTCGGCCCTCGGCAGAAGACGGCGAAAGAGCGCTGTCCTCGAACACCCAGCCGCCATCATGGTCGCCATAGACCCCGGTGGTTGACAAGTAAGCTGTCCATCGTCCCGTCAGATCGAGATGAGACAGCGCCGCAAAAGCCGGGCAGCCGTTATCCTCCGGTGCCGGCGTGATCAGGATGGCATCGGCTTTGGCAGCGTGCGCAAGTGTTGCGGGATCGGCCGGATCGACAGCGGTGATGCCGGCGACGGTCATGGCGGCGCGTTTTTCGGACGACCGCGCCGTGGCGGCAACCTCATGGCCGGCAACCCTCGCGGTAGCGGCGAAGGCCGCCCCGATGAAGCCGTGGCCGAAGATGAAAACGGTCAAGACGAGGCGAAGTCGGACGCGGCAGATTGCGCGGCGTCGGATGCGGCCTCGCTGGCCGAGGCAGCCTGGCGGGCGGCGCGATCGGCGGCCTTTTTGGCGGCGCGGAGTTGCTCTTCCTTCTGCTCGCGGAAATAGTCGGGCAGGACGACGGCATGGCCGAATGGCGCCGGCGCGCGCGAACCCAGCCCCTGCGGCCAGACCGTGCTCAGCGCGATCAGCACCACGGCGATCACCGCCGCCAGCGGATAGAAGATCTTGTCGTCGAGAAGGCGGAACTGCATGCGCCGGTTATAGCCGATATCGCCGCCGAATCCAGCCTTGTTACGTCGTACGAGGAATTACGCAGTGACACGGTTCGAACGCGGCAATAATTCGCCGCCAAGCCCTCTTGTGTGTTCCCCATGCCACACCATATCGGGGCGGATATTCGGTCGCTTGACACTGAGGGCCGGATAAATCCATCCGCCTGAATGGGGAGCCCTTATGAACATCGAAAAATATTCCGAGAAAACCCAGAAGCTTATCCAGAGCGCCCAGGCTGTGGCGCAGAGCCGCAGCCACCAGTATTTCATGCCGCATCACGTGCTGAAGGCGCTGGTCGAGGACAAGGATGCCCTCAGCTCCCGCCTGATCTCCCTGGCCGGCGGCAATGCCGATGCCTTCACCGGCGCGGTCGACGTGGCGCTCTCGAAATTGCCGTCGGTCAGCGGCGAGGGTGCGCAGCTTTACATGAACAACGACACGGCGCGCCTGTTCAACGAGGCCGAGGCCGAGGCGCAAAAGGCTGGCGACAGCTTCGTCACCGCCGACCGCCTGCTGCTGGCGGCCTTGTCGGGCAAGGAAAGCGAGCCGCTGCTCAAGGCCGCCGGCATCACGCTGAAGCAACTTAAGGAAGCCGTGGCCAATTTCCGCAAGGGCAAGACGGCCGACTCGGCCACGGCGGAGAACGGTTTCGACGCGCTCAAGAAATATGCCCGCGACCTGACCCAGGCGGCGCTCGACGGCAAGATCGACCCGGTCATCGGCCGCGACGAGGAAATCCGCCGCACGATCCAGGTGCTGGCCCGGCGTACCAAGAACAATCCCGGCCTGATCGGCGAGCCTGGCGTCGGCAAGACCGCCATCGTCGAAGGATTGGCGCAAAGGATCGTCAACGGCGACGTGCCGGAAAGCCTCAAGGACAAGAAGCTGATGGCGCTCGACATGGGCGCGCTGATCGCCGGGGCGAAATATCGCGGCGAGTTCGAGGAGCGCCTGAAGGCCGTGCTCAACGAAGTCACGACGGCGGAAGGCCAGATCGTGCTGTTCATCGACGAGATGCACACCCTGGTCGGCGCCGGCAAGTCGGACGGTGCAATGGGTGCGTCGAACCTGCTCAAGCCCGCCCTGGCGCGCGGCGAACTGCATTGTGTCGGCGCGACCACGCTCGACGAGTACCGCAAGCATGTCGAAAAGGACGCCGCCCTGGCGCGGCGCTTCCAGCCGGTCTTCGTCACCGAACCAAGCGTGGAAGACACCATCTCGATCCTGCGCGGCCTCAAGGAAAAGTACGAAGTCCACCACGGCGTGCGCATTTCCGACTCGGCCATCGTGTCGGCGGCGACCCTGTCGAACCGCTACATCCAGGACCGCTTCCTGCCCGACAAGGCGATCGACCTGGTGGATGAAGCCGCGTCGCGCGTCCGCATGGCGGTTGACAGCAAACCGGAAGCGCTCGATGAACTCGATCGGCGCATTGTCCAGCTCAAGATCGAGCGCGAGGCGCTGCAGAAGGAAACCGATCCGGGTTCGAAGGCGCGGCTGGAGAAGCTGACCTCCGAGCTGGAAGAGCTTGAGGCCAAGTCGCTTGACCTGACCGTGCGCTGGAAGGCGGAAAAGGACAAGGTCGGCGCGGCGGCGCGGGCGCGTGAATCGCTCGACAAGGCGCGCATCGAGCTGGCCAACGCCCAGCGCGCCGGCGACCTGCAAAAGGCGTCGGAGATTCTCTACGGCCGCATTCCATTACTGGAAAAGGCCATCGAGACGGCCGAAAGCGCCGCCCTCGACGCCAAGGATACGCCGCTGACGCCGGAAGTGGTCGACAGCGCCCAGATCGCGGCCGTAGTGTCGCGCTGGACCGGCATACCGGTTGACAAGATGCTGGAAGGCGAACGCGAGAAGCTGCTGCGCATGGAAGACGAGTTGCGCAAGCGCGTCGTCGGCCAGGACGAGGCCCTGACGGCCGTGTCCGACGCCGTGCGCCGGGCGCGGGCGGGGCTGAAGGACCCCAATCGTCCGATCGGTTCGTTCCTTTTTCTTGGGCCGACGGGCGTCGGCAAGACCGAACTGAACAAGGCTTTGGCCGAGTTCCTGTTCGACGACGAAAGCGCCATTACACGCCTCGACATGTCGGAATACATGGAAAAGCATGCTGTCAGCCGCATGATCGGCGCGCCGCCGGGCTATGTCGGTTATGACGAGGGCGGGGCGCTGACCGAAGCCGTCCGCCGCCGGCCGTACCAGGTCGTGCTGTTCGACGAGGTCGAAAAGGCGCATCCGGATGTGTTCAACATCCTGCTCCAGGTGCTTGACGACGGCCGATTGACGGATGGCCAGGGGCGGGTGGTCGATTTCCGCAATACGCTCATCGTCATGACCTCGAACCTGGGCTCGGACGTGCTGGTCAATATCGACGAGGACGCCGACGTCGAAGCGGTGCGGCCGCTGGTCATGGATGTGGTGCGCAGGCACTTCCGGCCGGAATTCCTCAACCGCATCGACGAGATAATCCTGTTCCACCGCCTCGACGCCGCGCACATGCACGACATCGTGCGCATCCAGCTGCGCGGGCTGGAAAAGCTGATGAGCGACCGGGGTTTGAG
The DNA here is from genome assembly GCA_964474575.1 of uncultured Caulobacteraceae bacterium. Taxonomy (GTDB): domain Bacteria; phylum Pseudomonadota; class Alphaproteobacteria; order Caulobacterales; family Caulobacteraceae; genus Asticcacaulis. The sequence continues at coordinate 14,031 of CAYYTA010000096.1, forward strand.
CCTGAGCATCGACGACGCGGCGTTGAACTTCCTGGCCGAAAAGGGTTTCGACCCGGCCTACGGCGCGCGGCCGCTCAAGCGGGTGATTCAGAAACTGCTGGTCGACCAGATCGCCAAACGGATTCTGGCCGGCGACTTCGCCGATGAGGACGTCATCCATGTCGGCTTCGACGGCGAAAAGCTGGCCATCGGCCGCCCGACGATGAACTGACGCATGGGGTGTGGGATCTGCGACCCCACATCGGTTTAAGATCTTTCGTTTTTGGCCCCCCTTGGGGCCGAAAAACGAAAAGATATCAGAAGGCTTGGGGCCACAGGCCCCACACCCCATGCGTCATCCTGCGTTGACCGCCAGCTGCGCCGCGAACGCCCGCTGGTAGGCCGGCCTCGCTTCGCCGCGCGCCACATAGGCCGCCAGGCCCGGATATTCGTTCAGCATGCCCGATGGCCTCAGCCTGAGCAGGACCGACACCATCATCAGGTCACCCGCGCTAAATCCGTCATCGAGCCATTCGGCATCGCCCAGGCGCGCCGACAACTGGTTCAGGCGCGTACGGATGCGATCCATCACCAGCGGCAGGCGCTCCTCGCGCCACGGCCTGTCGCCCTCGATCAGCCGCGCCGTAACCAGGTCGAGCACCGGCGGCTCGATCGTGTTGAGCGCCGCGAACATCCACATGATCGCCCGCGCCCGCGCATCGGCATCGTCAGGGAAAAGCCCGGCATATCGCTCGGCGATATGAAATACGATCGCTCCGGTCTCGAACAGGGCGAGATCGCCGTCCTCATAGGTCGGGATCTGGCCGAACGGGTTGAGCGCCATATGCTCCGGCGCCTTCATTGTCCCGAACGACACCAGGCGCACCTCATAGGGCTGGCCTACCTCCTCGAGCGCCCAGCGCACACGGGTATCGCGCGCCAGTCCCTTGCCGCCGTCGGGCGAGCGCTCGAAGGCGGTGATGGTTATGGTCATGCATGTCCTCCCTGGGTCTTGCCCAGCAGCCATTGCAGGCCGGCCAGGTGCTGGGCGTC
>CAYYTA010000097.1:0-26711 GCA_964474575.1 uncultured Caulobacteraceae bacterium
CGCAGGGGCCTCCGGCGCGGCGGGGGGCGCGATCCAGGCCCGCGGCGCATCGCGCGGCTCCGGTACAGCCATTGGGGCCGGGGCGGCCTGCGGAGCCGGCACGGCCTCAGGCGCACGCGGAGCTTCCGGCGGCGTCGGCGCGATCATGCGCGTGCGCCGATCGTCGTCATCCTGAACGACAGCCGCCGCGCGGACCGCCGCATCGGCTTCAACCGCGGCCCCGGCGCGATCGGCGTCAGCCACCGCGACGGCTGCGCGCACGTCGTCGTCGGCAGCGCGGGCATCATCGACCTGACGGCGCCAGCTGTCGCCCGTCGCTTTCCATTCGGCGGCCTGCTCTTGCCAGTCAGCGGCGTGCTGCTTCCAGTCGGCGGCCGCCTGTTGCCAGTCGTCGTCGCCGGTCCAGCTCCACGCCTCGGCGACGGCCTTCGCCTTGACGGCGGCTTTGGTGGCCTCCCCGGCGGCGGATACAGAGCGTGTGCGGGCTTCGCTCCAGGCCGCGTCCGGCGTATGGACCTGACCTTCGACCGAGCGCGCCGTAGCGTCGTCCATGACGGCGGCGGCGGACTCCTCGCCGCTGATCAGGCCGGCCTGACGCGCCGCGACCTGCGCTCCCGGCGCGAAACACGCCAGCAGGACCAGCAGGACACCCGGAAGGGCGTAGACCACCGGCGGACGGCCCTTGGCTACGCCGGTCCTCTCGCCAAGTACGCGGGCAATACGCGATACCAGCGCCTTGCCTGAACCCTGGCCGTTAAGCGCCATGGCGAGGCTTGGGCGTACGCGGCGTTGTTCCTCAAGATGCAGCAGGGCCGTGGCGTAGGTCAGCGGATCACGGCACAGGTTGACGGCAGCATCATCACAGCACAGCTCGCGCTGGTCGCGCAGGCGCCCGCCCAGCCACCACACCGCCGGATGAAAGAAGAACAGGGTCTCGATGGCGCTCTGCACCAGGTTCCACAGGTAGTCGGCGCGGCGGATATGCTCGATTTCATGCGCCAGCACGGCATCCAGCTGGTCGGGCGACAGCCGCGTCACCGCCGACACCGGCAGGTAGACGACCGAACGCCACACACCGACGACGAAAGGTCCATCAATGGCAGGATGCAGACGCAAGCGGACATCCTTCAGGCCGGCGCGGCGCACCAGCACTTCGAAACGGCGCACCACGGCATCGGGAACGCCCTGCGCCGCCATCGTCAGCCGCCGGATGAACCACAGCCCGCCGGCCATGCGCAGCGACAGCACGGCGACGCCAAGTAGCCACGCCGCATCGATCCACGGAAGCAGGCCCTGCATGGTGACGCTGCCCGAAGACGGCGAGCTGCCGGCCGGCGCCAGGGCGATGACGGCGGGCTCGGCCGCCAGTCGGATGTCTTCGTAGACAAAGGTGGCCACCGCCATCACCAGCATCGCCACCATGGCGACAAGCCCGATCAGGTAGCGTTCGGGATTGCGCAGTTTCGGCGCGCATACCTCGATCAGCTTGTAAAGGCCGGCGATCAACGCCGCCTGCCAGCAGACGTGGATCAGGGTTAATCCGAGGGCGGACAGGTGCGGCGTCATGGTGTCACTCTCCCGATTTGGCTTGGCGGCGCTCGATGAGCGCGCGTATCTGCTGCAGGTCTTCGTCGCTGGCGGCGTCGAGCGACAGGGCGTGCATGGCCAGGGCCGCCGTCGAACCGGCGAACAATTTCTCGCTAAGGTCCTTGAGGAGGTGGCCGCGCATGTCGCTCTCGCGCATCGCCGGATGATAGATATGCGCCTTGCCGGCCTCCTCACGCGTGACCAGGCCCTTTTCCGTCATGATCTGCATGGTCTTGAGCACGCTGGTATAGCCAAGCGCCTGGGCGCGTTCACCGCTCAGGACTTCGTGGACGTCGCGCACCGTCGCGGCGCCGCGCGCCCACAGGACGCGCAGGATATCGAGTTCGGCTTCGGTCGGTTTCTTCAGAGGCAAACTGGTCATGACAGTACAATACGAAGCCCTTCGTATTTAATCAACGAAAATCTTCGTAGATTCCATTAATTAAAATTTAGGCGTTTGACAGGAAAAACGTTCATGTTATGTTCTCGATATGCGACAGGCGGCGGACACGGCGGATCGATGGGCGGATAGCGGCGATCTGCGCTGGCTGTACCTCGACATGAACTCTTATTTCGCCAGCTGCGAACAGCAGGCCGAGCCGCGCCTGCGCGGAAAGCCGGTGATCGTGGTGCCGGTCATGTCGGACTTCACCAGCGCCATCGCCGCCAGCCGGGAGGCCAAGACGTTCGGCGTCCGTACGGGGACCGGCGTACGCGAGGCCAGGGCGCTGTGCCCGGACCTGAAGATCATCGAGGCCCGGCCTGATTATTACGTCGAAACCCATGACCGTATTCTGCGCGAGGTCGACCATGTCATTCCGGTCGAAAGGGTATGTTCGATCGACGAGGTTGCCTGCCGGCTGATGGGGCCGCAGCGGCTGGAGGCGCCAGCGCGCGCCCTGGGCCACCGTATCCAGCGGCGAATACTGGAAAATATCGGCGAGTGCCTGACCGCTTCGATCGGCATCGCGCCGTCGCGCCTGCTGGCCAAGACGGCGGCCGATATGCACAAGCCGCTTGGCCTGACGGTGCTGCGCCTGGACGCTCTCCCCGGCCCGCTGCTTGATATCGCCATCGATGACTTTGCCGGCATCGGCGGTTCGATGAAGGCCCGGCTCAACAAGGCCGGCGTTTTTGACGTGCGCCAGCTTTGGGATCTGTCGCCGTCGCGCCTGCGCCAGATCTGGGGCGGTATCACGGGCGAGCATTTCTGGTACGCCCTGCACGGCACTGACCCGCCGGAGATGGAGACCGAACGCTCGACGATCAGCCACTCGCACGTCCTGCCGAAGGAACTGCGCCCGGTCGAGGCGGCGCGGGCGGTGGTGCGGCGGCTGACCGCCAAGTGCGGCTCGCGCCTTCGCCGCATGGGCTATGTCTGCGGCGGACTGCAGTTGTCATTGAGCGGCGCCACGCGCGGGCGGGCGCGCAGCGAGGCGCGCTTCGCCCTCACCGCCGACAGCTTTCGCCTGCTCGAAGCCGCCGATGGCCTGTGGCGGACCTGCGTGGACCAACTCGGCGAAGGCCAGGTCAAGAAGGTGTCGGTCACTTGCCTGCATATGTCCGAGGCCGGCGCGTCGCCGGACCTGTTCGGCTGGACGCCCGAAGCCGGGGAAAATCCGCGCCACATGCGGCTCCTGGGCGCGCTCGACGGACTGAACCAGCGCTTCGGCAAGGACGCCGTCACCATCGGACCGCGCACCAAACTCCATGGTTTCGTCGGCGCCAAGATCGCCTTCAACCGCATCCCCGAGCAGCAGGAATTCTGGGAATAACGCCAATTCCGCCACGTGCCGCAAACCCTTCGCCAAAGAGACCATGATGACAAGAATCGGAGCGACGGCGGCCTATATGGCGGGCATAAAACCTCAAGCCAAAAAGTGGATTCCACTTTTTGGATAAACATGAAATGTCAAAAAAACCTTGGAGCATTGAGGAAATTCCACCTCCCCACTCAATGCTCCAAACAGTTGCCGCCGCAACGGAATATCACCATGTCGCTGTCGAACCTGATCAAGCTGATCGCCCTGGGCGCCATCTGGGGCTCGTCGTTCCTGTTCGTGCGCATCGCCGCGCACGTGCTGGCGCCGCCGTTCCTGATCGCCCTGCGCGTCGGCCTGGGCTCGCTGTTCCTGCTGGCGGTGGCCGCCGTTAAGCGCAAGCCGCTCGATATCCGCGCTCACTGGAAGCACTTCCTGATCCTCGGCATTCTCAATACCGCCATTCCCTTTACCCTGTTCGCCTTCGCCGCCAGGACCCTGCCGGCGTCGCTGATGGCGATCCTGAACGCGACGGCGCCGATCTTCGGCACGGTGATCTCGGCGGTATGGCTGCGGACGCCCCTGACCTGGAGATCGGGCCTGGGCCTCCTGCTCGGCATCACCGGCGTCGCAATCCTCGTCGGGCTTGACGGCGCCAATCTGACGCCGGCGGCAGGCCTGGCCGTCGCGGCGGGACTGACAGCCGGCTTCTGCTACGGCCTGGCCTCGGCCTATGCCAAGCATGCGCCCAGCATCGACGGTTTCTCCAACGCCCATGGCAGCATGTGGGCGGCCACGTTGTTCATGCTGCCGGCCGCGCCGTTCTTCGTGCCGCAGGCCGTACCCGATCCACTGGTCATCGTCGCCGTCGTTGCCGTGGGCGTGATGTGTTCAGGCATCGCCTACGTGCTCTATTACGATCTGGTCAACGCCATCGGCGTCGGTCCGGCCTTGAGCGTCGGCTTCCTGATCCCGGCGTTCGGCGTCCTGTGGGGCAGCCTGTTCCTGCACGAGCCGGTCGGTCCGCAGACGATCATCGGCGGTCTTGTCGTGCTTGCCGGCACCGCCCTGATCACCGGCTTCAACCCGGCGAACTTCCTGCGTCGCAGGGCGCCGGCATGATGACGACGAACGTCTTCACCACCGGTTCGACGACCTGCCACCGACCGGCATAGCCGGGCCGGAAGATGAAATGGTCGCCCGGCCTGAGGTGCACCGGCTGGCCGCCATCCTCGGTGACGATGGCGTGGCCTTCGACCAGGCAGCAATATTCCCACTCGTCGTAACTGACCTGCCACGCGCCGGCCGTAGACGCCCAGTAGCCGGCAAAGCGCGTGTCATCGGACGACGCATCGAGCGTCCACAGGGTAAAGCGCGGGTCGCCGTCGATGATCCTATCGGGCGCCGGCGCCATATACTCCGGCTCGGGCAGGGCCGCGCGATCGAAGCGAATGAAGTGACTCATGCCGAAACCTCCTGGTCCGCGCCGGTCATTTCGCGCCACTTTGCCGTCAGCGCATCGTAGTCCGGCGGCTGGCGCTCATAGGCGATCTCGTCCGGCGCAATCACGAAAAACGGCTGCTTCGAGCCGGTCCAGATATGGCCCGCCGGCCGCATCCACGACCGGTCGTCGAAGGTCCCGCCCTTGATGTTGAAACTTCCCGGCCGGACGTGGAACAGCCGCGTGCCGCATTCGGCGCAGAACTCGCAGCGCATCCGCCCCTTGGAGCCCTCGCGCTCCCAGAACCGTCGCGGGCCGTCGACCGTGACGTCTTCCGCCTGCACGCGCACGCTTTCGCCGAAGGCCGAGGACGACTGCTTCTGGCATTCGGTGCAGTGGCACAGGTAGAACACCACCGGCGGGCCGCGCAGTTCGTAGCGCACCGCGCCGCACTGGCAGCCTCCGGTCAGCGGAAATTCAGGGTATGTCACCTCGGCCATGCGCGCCTCCATTGCGTGCCTTGGCATAACATCCCCTATGGCTTAGGTTAAGGCGTGGCGCGACATGAAGCCTTGTTATTCACAAGACTCCGCTTGCCATGCCAGGGCTTTTCCTGTAACAGCCGCCGTTCCATCCGACCCGCCGGGCCAAAAAGGCATGCCTGGGCGGCGTCATAAGCTCTTATAGAGGGCGGCCCGAACAGGCCGTACATGAAATGCCCAAACTGAAGACCAAGTCGGGCGCCAAGAAGCGCTTCCGCATCACCGCCTCCGGCAAGGTGAAGGCTGGCGTCGCCGGCAAGCGTCACCGCCTGATCTCTCACAACGCCAAGTACATCCGGACCAACCGCGGCACGCAGGTCATGTCCGATGCCGACGCCGTGAAGATCAAGTCCTACATGCCGTACGCCTAAGGAGCAGTGACACATGGCCCGCGTTAAGAGAGGCGTCACCAGCCACGCCAAGCACAAGAAGGTCCTGAAGCTCGCCAAGGGTTTCTACGGCCGCCGCAAGAACACCATCCGCACCGCGAAGGCGGCCGTCGACAAGGCCGGCCAGTACGCCTACCGCGACCGCCGCGTCAACAAGCGCAACTTCCGCAGCCTGTGGATCCAGCGCATCAACGCCGCCGCGCGCACGGAAGGCTTCACCTATTCGCAGTTCATCCACGGCCTCAACGTCGCCGGCATCGACATGGACCGCAAGGTTCTTTCCGACGTCGCCATGAATGACGCCGCCGGCTTTAAGGCCATCGCCGACAAGGTGCGGACGGCCCTGGCTGCGTAATTCCTGACGGAATACAAAACCAAAAGCCCCGCACCGCAAGGTCGCGGGGCTTTTTCATTTGCGCCGCGCCGATGTTTCGCTAAACACCCTGCGTTCAACGCAAAGACTCCAAAGACGAGCCCAGCCATGACCGTCCATTCCGAACTCAAGGCCGAAATCGAGGCCGAAATCGCCGGGGCCGCCGACCTGGCCGCGCTCGACGCCGTGCGCGTGTCGGCCCTGGGCAAGACCGGCCGCGTGTCAGGCCTGCTCAAGAGCCTGGGCAGCCTGCCGCCCGAAGAGCGCAAAACCACGGGCGCGGCGATCAATGCGCTCCGTGATGACATCCAGGCTACGCTCGACGCCCGCAAGGCCGTGCTCGAAGCGGCCCACCTGTCCGAACGTCTCGACAAGGAGCGCGTCGACCTTTCCCTGCCGTACGCTCCGCGCGGCAAGGGCGGCGTCCATCCGACGCTGCAGGTCATGGACGAAATGGTCGCCATTTTCGCCGATCTCGGCTTCGAGGTCGCCGAAGGCCCGGACATCGAGGACGACTTCCATAATTTCACCGCGCTCAACTTCCCGCCCAAGCATCCGGCGCGCGAAATGCACGACACCTTCTTCTTCCAGCCCGATGAAAACGGCGAGAGGAAGCTGCTGCGCACCCATACTTCGCCGGTGCAGATCCGTTCGATGATCGCCGGTAAGCCGCCGTTCCGCCTGATCGTGCCGGGGCGCGTCTTCCGCTGCGACTCCGACCAGACCCACACGCCGATGTTCCACCAGATCGAAGGCCTGGTCATCGACCGCGACGCCCATATGGGCCAGCTCAAGTGGGTGCTCGAAACCTTCATTTCGCGTTTCTTTGAAACGGACAGCGTCACGACGCAGTTCCGCCCGCACCACTTCCCGTTCACCGAGCCGTCGGCCGAAATGGACGTGCGCTGCTCGTGGGAAAAGGGCGAACTGAAGGTCGGGACCGGCGACTCGTGGCTGGAAATCCTCGGCTGCGGCATGGTGCACCCGAACGTGTTGAAGAGTTGCGGACTCGATCCCGACGCGTGGCAGGGCTTCGCCTGGGGCATGGGCGTCGACCGCCTGGCCATGCTCAAGTACGGCGTGCCAGACCTGCGCGACATGTTCGCCGCCGATACGCGCTGGCTCAGCCATTACGGCTTCTCGGGCTTCGCCGCGCCCAACAGCGCGAGCGGATTAAGCTGATGATTCAGGAAGTTGGTCTCTATGTCGAGCTTCTGGACGAAGGCACAACTGTCTATCGCCCGGCAAAGGCATATCGATTGGACGAGACCCTTCTTGTTCTCTCGAATGAAGGCCATGACCCTGGAACGGAAACTTGGTCGGTACTGCCGGGAACGCTGATTACGATAGAACCAATACAGGTCACCAACGGCTTGATTGAAATCGCTCAAAAATACAAATGAGTTCGCTCGATGAAATTTTCCCTTAGCTGGCTGAAAGACCACCTCAAGACCGAGGCGACGATCGACGAGGTCGCCGCCGCCATGACCATGGCCGGGCTGGAGGTCGAGGATATCCATGATCCCGCGAAAGCGCTGGCTCCGTTCAGCGTCGCCAAGGTCGTCTCCGCCGCCCGCCACCCCAATGCCGACAAGCTGCAGGTCTTGCAGGTCGATACCGTCGACGGCATGAAAGAAATCGTCTGCGGCGCGCCCAATGCGCGGGCCGGCATGACCTCGATCTATGCCCCGATCGGTGCTTATGTGCCGGGCCTCGGCGTGACGCTCGTCGAAAAGCCGGTGCGCGGCGTGGTGTCGAATGGCATGATGTGTTCCGCATCCGAACTGGAACTCGGCACCAACCATGACGGCATCGTCGACCTGACCGAAGACTACGCGGTCGGCACGCCAGCGGCGCAGGTCTTTGGCGCCGAGCCGGTCATCGACTTCGAGGTCACGCCCAACCGCCCCGACTGGCTGGGCGTGCACGGCATCGCGCGCGACCTCGCCGCGACGGGCTTGGGCGAATTCACCGAATCCACCGTTGATCCCGTGCCGGGCCAGTTCCCCTGCCCGATCAAGGTCGTGGTCGACGGCGACGCCTGCCCGATCTTCTCCGGCCGCGTCATCCGCGGCGTCAGGAACGGCCCCTCGCCGCAGTGGTTGCAGGACAAGCTCAAGTCGGTCGGCCAGAAGCCGATCAGCATCCTGGTCGACATCACCAACTATTTCAGCCTCGACCGCTGCCGGCCGCTGCACGTCTATGACCTGTCGAAGCTCAGCGGCGACACCATCACCGCCGGCCTGCCTTCCGCGCCATCGGAAGCCAGGATGCTCGACGACAAGACCTATGTGGTCACGCCGGACATGTGCGCCATCATGGATACCTCGGGTGTCATCGGCTTGGGCGGCGTCATGGGCGGGGATTCGACCAAGGTCGACGACGGCACCAGCGACGTCTTCCTCGAATGTGCCTGGTTCGACCCGATCCGCACCGCCCAGACCGGGCGCACCACCGGCATCACCTCGGACGCGCAGTACCGCTTCGCGCGCGGCGTCGATCCGGAGTTCGTCGTGCCGGGCCTGGAACTGGCGACGCGCCTGATCCTGAGCTTAAGCGGCGGCAAAGCTTCGGAGGTCGTTGTCTCCGGCAAGGCCCCCGCCGGCCGGCCGGCCATCGCCTTCGATCCGGATTACGTGAAGCAATTGACCGGTCTGGACGTGGCGCACGACGAGACGCGCCGTGTCCTGACCGCCCTCGGTTTCACGGTTTCCGGAAACGTTCCGTGGACGGTCAAGGCGCCGTCGTGGCGGCGCGACGTGGAAGGCAAGGCCGACCTCGTCGAGGAAGTGGCGCGTATTTACAGCTACAACAAGATCCCGGCCACGCCCCTGCCGCCCGTTACGCCGCGCCCCGGCGGCGTTCTCACCGCGCAACAGGCGCGCGCCCGCACCGCCCGCCGGGCACTGGCCGCCTATGGCTACAGCGAAGCCGTGACCTGGTCATTTATGCGCCAGGACTGGGCCGCCTTGTTCGGCGGCGGCAACGATGCCCTTGTGCTGGCCAATCCGATCGCCTCGGAACTGAACTGCATGCGGCCGTCGGCCCTGCCCAACCTGCTGGAAGCGGCCGGCCGCAATGCCGCGCGCGGCCTCTTCGGCGCGCAACTGTTCGAGATCGGCCCGATCTATCAGGGCCTCGAACCCGGCGACCAGAAGCCGACCGTCGCCGCCATCCGCGCGCCGGACAAGTCACGCCATTGGCGGAATGCCGGCGAAGACGCTCTGTTCGCGCTCAAATCCGATCTGTTGCGCCTGCTTGAGGAACTGAATGTGCCCGTCACCTCGCTGCAACTGGTCCAGGGCAGCAATGCCGCTCACTGGCACCCCGGCCGTTCGGCGCGCCTGCAACTGGGCCCCAAGACGGTGCTGGCCGAATTTGGCGAACTGCATCCGGCGACACTCAAGGCGCTCGACCTCGACGGACCCCAATCTTCGAATGAAAAATACGTCGGCTTCGAGGTCCGCCTCGACAACCTGCCGCAGCCCAAGGCGAAATCCGGCAAATCCAAAGGCGCGCTCACCCTGTCGCCCTTCATGCCGCTGACGCGCGACTTCGCCTTCCTGGTTCCCGAGGCCACGGCGGCGGGCGACCTCGTCCGCGCGGTCAGAGGCGCCGACAAGACGCTGATCTCCGACGCCCAGGTGTTCGATGTCTATACAGGCGCGGGCGTACCCGATGGTCACAAATCGCTGGCTGTGGAAGTCACGATCCAGCCGGTCGACAAGACCCTGACCGAGCCGGAAATCGAGGCTATCCGCGACAAGGTCGTGGCCGCCGCGGCCAAGTCCGGCGCGACCCTGCGCGGTTAAGACATGGTCGTCATCACTTGACCACGGACTATCTTTCTCCCTGTTTCGTGTTACCTTAAGCCAAAATAAGAAATTAAGGGGCATGTGATGTGGGAGAACGACAGGACGGAAACGGGCGAAGCCTGCCCGCCGTCTTCGGTCGAGGCAACCGCTGACACCGAAGGCAACGTCGCCGTCCGGGCCACCGGCATGGCCGCCCTGGCCGCCCTGGCCGCGGCATTGGCCGCGTGTGGCGGCGGAGGCGGAGGCGGTGGTTCATCCGGCGGCGGCAGCACCGGTCCGGTCACGCCGACGCTGAACTATACCGACGCCGAAGCCGCGCGCTTCCTGCTGCAGGCGCAGTTCACCGCCACCGATGCCGAAATCCTGTCCGTGCGGACCCTGGGCTATACCGGCTGGCTGAACACCCAGTACACGGCTTCCCTCAGCCAGACCGGAGGGGCCTGGCTGACCTCGCGCGGCCTCAACAACCCCACGCCGGCCGGTGAGTATTTCGATCCGACCATGGGCGACTGGATGGCGTGGCACGTCACCATGAATGGCGCCGACCAGGTGCGGAAGCGCCTGTCGCTGGCCTTGTCGGAGATGATGGTCGCCTCGCTGTCGCCGATCGACGGTTTCTATCCGCCCTACGTCATCGCCGGCTACTGGGACATGCTGAACGCCAATGTCTTCGGCAATTTCCGCACCCTGCTGGAAAACGTCACGCTCAACGCGGCGATGGGCTTCTATCTCAACACCAAGGGCAACCAGAAGGAAGACCCGGCGACGGGCCGCGAACCCGACGAAAACTATGCCCGCGAGGTCATCCAGCTTTTTACCATCGGTCTTTACCAGCTCAACAACGACGGCACTGAAAAGACCGACCTTTCGGGCAACCGGATCGAGACCTACAAGCAGGCCGACATCACCAGCCTGGCCCATACCTTCACCGGCTGGGACTGGGACTACAGCAACGTCACCTGGCAGAACGTATCGTGGCTGCCGTACCCGATCCCGACGCCGCAGTTCGCCTCCAACCCGATGGCCTTCGACGCCACGAAACATTCCAGCCTGGAAGTCAACTTCCTCGGTTCGACCATTCCCGCCAATACCGATGGCCGCCAGGCTTTGAAGATGGCGCTCGACACCATTTTCAACCATCCCAATGTCGGGCCGTTCTTCGCCAGGCAGATGATCCAGCGCCTGGTCACCTCCAATCCGACGCCGGCCTATATCGGCCGTGTGGCCGCCGTGTTCAACAACAACGGCTCGGGCGTGCGCGGCGATCTCAAGGCGGTCTGGACCGCCATCCTGACCGACAGCGAAGCGCGGACGCTGCCGGCCGACGCCAGGTCGGGCAAGGTGCGCGAGCCGATGATCCGCTGGCTGCAATGGGCACGCACGTTCAATGTCTCCAGCGCCACCGGCAAGTGGGAGATCTATGACACGTCCGGCGGCGACTGGGGACTGGGCCAGAGCCCGCTGCGCTCGCCGTCGGTGTTCAACTACTTCCGGCCGGGCTATGTGCCGCCGCAGACCGTCATCGCCGACAACAACCAGGTGGCGCCGGAGTTCCAGATCCACAACGAGACCACGACGGCCGGCTATATCAACTTCCTCGCCTCGACGATCCAGGACGGCTATTCCGACGTCAAGCCGAACTACGCCCCGCTCATGAGCATTGTCACCGACAGCCAGGCCATGGTCGACTGGCTCAACCTGCACTTCACCGCCAATCAGCTGTCGACCAACACCCGGACGGCGATCAAGGCAGCGCTCGATGCCAGGACCGTTACGGCGGCCTCGCCGGACAGCGACAAGTACGACCGCATTCATGCCGCCGTGCTGCTGGTGATGGCCAGCCCCGAATACATCGTCCAGAAGTAGGCGCGCATCATGTACATCAATCGTCTAAAGGACCTGAACCGCCGCGCCTTTCTGCAACGCGCCGCCGCCCTGGCCGGAGTCGGGGCCGGCGCCGGCCTGGCCATGAACCTCGCCGCCGTCGGCGAAGCCGCCGCCTTCGACGCCACCGACTACAAGGCGCTGGTCTGCGTCTTCTTTTACGGCGGCAACGACTACGGCAACACCGTCATCCCGTATGACCTGGCCAATTACGACCTCTACAGCGCCATTCGCGGCGGCGGCGCGGGCCGTACGCGCGGCGGCATCGCGCTCGGCCACGACGAGCTCGACGCCACAGCCCTGACGACGATCTCGCCCCAGACCCTGACCGACGACCTGCAATATGCCCTGGCACCGGAAATGACCTCGCTGGCCTCGCTGTTCAACTCAGGCAAGGCCGCGATCCAGCTCAATGTCGGCCCGCTGGTCGTGCCGACCACGCGCAACCAGTTCGACACCGCCGGCGTGCCCCTGCCGCCCAAGCTGTTCTCGCACAACGACCAGCAGTCGGTGTGGCAGGCGCTCGGTTCCGAAGGCGCGACCGAAGGCTGGGGCGGGCGTATCGGCGATCTGGCCCTGTCGTCCAACGCCACCTCGATGCTGACCTGCATCTCGGCCGCCGGCAACGCCGTCTTCGTCTCGGGCCGCAACACCCTGCAGTACCAGATCAGCCCCGACGGCGCGATCCAGATCTGGCCGGCGCTTTACGGCGCGTTCAACGGCGCCCTGCCCGGCAATACCTTGAAAACCCTGATCACCCAGTCATCGGGCAATGTCATGGAGAACGAGTGGGCCAAGGTGACAGCGCGTTCGATGCAGCTCGAAAGCCTGGTCAACGGCGCCCTGTCGCCGGTGACGCTGGCCACCGATTTCCATCCGTCGGGCAAGCCGAACAGTCTGTCGGACCAGTTGAAGATCGTCGCCCGCCTGATCGGCGCACGCTCGGCGCTCGGCGCGAAACGTCAGGTGTTCTTCGTGTCACAGGGCGGCTTCGATACCCACGACGGCCTGATGGAAAACCACCCTGGCCTGATGCGCGCTTTCAACGAAGCCGTCGGCGCTTTCTACAATGCCACGGTCGAATTGGGCGTCGCCGACAAGGTGACGACTTTCAGCGCATCCGACTTCGGCCGCACGCTCAGTTCCAACGGCAACGGCTCCGACCACGGCTGGGGCTCGCACCACTTCCTGGTCGGCGGCGCGGTCAAGGGCGGGCGCTATTACGGCACGGCGCCGCATGTCTCGGTCGATACCGACGACCAGGTCGGCCAGGGCCGGCTGCTGCCCTCGACCTCGGTCGACCAGCTGGCGGCAACGCTGGCCAAGTGGTTCGGCGCATCGAGCTCCGAAATTCCGACCATCCTGCCGCGCATTGGCAACTTCGCCACCGCCGACCTTGGCTTCATGACCTGATCCACCGCTCCCCTTTCAAGGCAGGGCTATCGCATATGGCTGTCGAAGCGTGCTTTCTTCTCCTCTCCCCGCGCCGGCGGAGAGAGGACGGGTGATGAGCGCAGCGAAATCGACCGGGTGAAGGGATCGCACGGGGCAGATTTATCCCTAACCGCCATTAACCCTCTGTTTAGACAGGGATTTAAACAGTTCGATTTATCGTGAACAGTCAAAGGCCCGCGTCCGGGCCTTTAAGGGTTCGCAATGTCGATGATCAATACCGCCATGTTCGGCGCCGTGACGGCGCACACACGCTTCGAGCAGGCGGCCAGTCAGACGGCCAGCGACGCCTCTCACGGCAAGGACATTCTCAGCGACCTGGTCGAGCAGATGGAAGCCCGCCAGGCCCTGACCGCCAACATCTCGGTCGTCAAGGCCGCCGACGCCATGACCGGCAAGGTCCTCGACATCAAGGCGTAGCCAGTTTCTGTAGCGTCCCTCCCCCAGCCTGCAAAAGCCCGCCGGTCATCCGGCGGGCTTCTTCTCCTCCCCTGCGCAGCGGGTGAGGGTGGATGCGAGCAGAGCGAGCAGACGGAGGGGGGCCGTCACACGCTTCAATCCTCGTCGTCTTCCTCGTGCTGGCGCGTGCCGGCGCCGGCGCCGAACACGTCCTCGACCGACAATTCCTGCTTGCGGGCATAGGGACTGTCGTCCTCGTCCTCGATTGCCGGCTGCACGGTGACGGCGGGCTTGAGACTGGGGTCATCGAGCGGAATGCCGAGCTTCTCGGCCTGCTTGCGCTTGGCCTCGGCGGCCTTCCTGACCGTGGCGTCGAGTTCGATCTGCGAAACGAGGCCGAGCGTCACCGGATCGACGGGCTTGATGGCGGCCGAGTTCCAGTGGGTGTTGGCGCGCACCTGCTCGATGGTCGACTTGGTGGTGCCGAGCAGCTTGGAAATCTGCGCGTCGGTGACTTCGGGGTGGTTCTTGACGAACCACTTGATGGCGTCGGGACGGTCCTGGCGGCGCGACACCGGCATGTAGCGCGGCGCCTTCTTCTGCGGCTTGAGCAGTTCGGCGTGGCGGCTCTGCTGCGCCTTCATGCGGTACTTGGCGTCCTTTTCGGCCTTGTCGAGCTCCTCGCGCGTCAGCTGGCCGTTGGCGATCGGGTCGGCGCCTCGGATGTCGCGCGCCACTTCGCCATCGGCTATGCCCTTGACTTCCAGCAGGTGCAGGCCGGCGAAATCGGCGATCTGCTCGAAGCTGAGCGAGGTATTGTCGACCAGCCACACGGCGGTGGCCTTCGGCATCAGGATTTCGGCCATGGACGTTTCTCCGTATCCAGAAATAGCTACGCCCGGCTTTTGCAGCCGGGCGCGGGGGTTGGGACAAGCCTGTAGCGCGATTTGAGAGTTAAGGGAAGAAGGATTTACGATACCCGCAGCACGCACTTGCCGATGTGATCGCCCTCCATCCAGGCATGGGCTTTCGACGCCTCGGCAAAATCGAACACTTCGCTCAGCACAGACCTGATCCGCCCTGCCTCGATAAGCGGCCACACCCGCTCGCGCACGGCAGCCGTCAGGCGCGCCTTCTCGTCCGGTGAACGCGGTCTCAGCATCGAGCCGGTAATCACCGCCTGCTTATGCATGACGCGGCGGAGGTCGATCGTCACCTCCGCCTCCTTGCCGTTGCCGACCTGGACCATCCGGCCTTTCATGTTGAGGCACAAAAGATGTTTGGCGACAAAATTGCCGGCGACGATATCGAGCACAACGTCGGCGCCGCCAAACGCCTTGACCGGAGCAACGAAGTCCTGGACATCGGTATTGATGACCAGGTCGGCCCCCAGGCCCGCCGCGAAGTCGCACTTGGCGTGGCCGCGCGCCGTGGCGACCACCTTGGCGCCGAACGCCTTGGCCATCTGGATGGTCATGGCGCCGATGCCCGAATTGGCGCCGTGGACCAGCACGGTTTCGCCCGCCTGCAACGCCCCGTGCTCCATCAGGTTGGCATAGACGGTCAGGGCCGCCTCCGGCAGTGTCGCGGCCTCGGCCAGCGACCATCCTTTCGGGATCGGCAGCAGATGCCGCTCATCGACCTCGACATATTCCGCATAGCCGCCGCCATTGACCAGGGCGCAGACCTCGCGGCCATCCTCCAGCGTCCCCGAGACCTCCAGCCCCAGGCCCGGAGCTGCCCCCGGCGGCGGCGGATAGGCCCCCCGCCTTTGCAGGATATCCGGCCGGTTCACGCCGGCGAAACTGGTCCGTATCAGGACAGTCCCCCGTCCCGTTTCGGGCCTGGTCGCCTCCGCAACGACAAGATTGTCCGGCTTTTGCCCGTCGCCGCGGATCGAAATGACTTTCATGGCAGCAGTTTTTCCTTGATGTATTCGCGCAAGAGGCGTTTCATCGCCTGTCGACGGCGGCGTCAGAATGGGCCAATCGCCGCCGCCACGCAAGGTTGGAAGCCCTGAGATACATCTGGGGGGATCGCTGATGAACGACGATGACCTGCCTTTGTCCCTGCGCAACCTGAGCCAGGGCGCCCAGGCCCTGAACGGCTTGTCGCGCGAGGATCTCGATCCCTACAGCGCCGAGGACCTGGAGGCCCGCGTCACCGCGCTCGAAGCCGAAATCCGCCGCGTGCGTGACGCGCTCGACAAGAAGAAAAATCGTCTCTCCGCCGCCGAGGCTTTATTCTCTTTTAAGGGGGGTTAAGGCTTAATAACCTTGATGAGCGGCCAGGCGCTGGCACGGGCATTGCACGTCCGGACCTTGCGCCCACCGATCCAAGCATAAGGCTTTTCGATGTCCGACAGTTCCGTTTCCAGCCTCAACGCCCGCGTCAGCGTCGTCCGCGACTTCGCTTCGTCGGACCTGTTCGACCGCACCTTCAAGGAAGGCATGGCACTGGTTGAGGAAACTGCCGCCTATCTCGACGGCGACGGCCGCCGCGACTCGCGCCTGCTGTCGCGTGAGGACGCCCTGCTCTATGCCGGCGAAAGCATGCGCCTGACCACCCGCCTGATGCAGATCGCTTCGTGGCTCCTCGTCCAGCGCGCCGTGCGCGAAGGCGACATGGAAGCGCGCGACGCCTGCGACGACAAGTACCGCATCTCGCCCTTGTCCTCCGACGCCGGCGAACGCAACACCGTCTTGCCGGGGGGCCTGCTCAACCTGCTCGACCGCTCGAACCGACTCTATGAGCGCATCTCGCACATGGACAAGCGCATGTTCATCGACGAGGAGGCCGACGAGGCCGCCGTCAATCCGGTGATGAGCCGCATGCAGATGCTGCACCAGGCCTTTGGCGCCAGTTCCGAAGCCTGAGCGTGTCGGTTCCACCGCCCGCTCCGCCGACGCAGGAATTGCCCTTGTGGCCGATTCTGCTCGTGCATGGCGCCGTCTGCCTTTTCGCGGTTCTCTATTTTGTCGTCCGCATCCGGATGGCCTTTCGTTCCGGTACGACAAGCTTCATCGTCTTTTCGGTCGATCGCGCCAACCCGCTGTACTATCTGATGGTGCTCCTCTATCTGGCCGGCATCGTCATCGCCATCTCGTTCATTTATAACGACCTTGAGCAGCTGGGCTTCGCGCCGCATCTCGGCCTGCGCGTTCCGGGCGTTTCGCTCTGAACCCTTACATCCGTTTCAACTGATACTTTCACGCAACAGTGACAGCGCTGTCTGACGCAGCGCAGCAAATACGCTTGCGGACAGATGGTCGCAGGCGTAAAATGCCGGCGTGGTCAAAACTGGCACCACATCGCGGAGGCGCAAGGTCGGCATCGAGATGCCGCACGAGCCTCATGCCCAAAAGTGGATTGCCGCTTTTTGGATAAACATGAGGCGTCAAATAAAGGTTGCCTTTATCGGCGCCGACGAGACCCGTCCCGGCAGATTGCCTGCCCCGCCCGCCTCGCATTCTCAAAACTATTCCAGCCGCAAACGGTCTTCGGTGGAGGCGCGTCAAGACAACTGACACCCGCGATCCGTCACCCCGCCGTCAGACTGGAAGGGGGACACCATGCTGACCTACAGCACAAATGTTTTACGCAGCTATATCCGCCAACACCTTGACGGGACGCTGTGGAGCCTGAAGAAACTCGATGAGGAAGGCCACCGCCTTCAATCGCTTTACGGGACGCAGGCCTCGGGCTTTCTGCAAATCATTCCGAAGGATACGATCACCCGCACGGTCCATGACTACAAGGCGCTGGTCCACGATCAGGCGCAGTGGGACGCCTTTGAACCGCTCCGGCTCGATCCCTGCTTCAGGCGCGTGCCCGATTTCCATCCCTTTGAGAAACCCGGCACGCACCTGTCGCTCGAACACGCCAATGACGAAACGGTTCACGCGACAGCCGATACATGGTTCGAGGAGGCCGCGATCTCGCCGGACACGATCATCAGGCTGTCCCTGTCGAAGATCGAGCATCGCTTTCCTTCCGCAGAAGACGACCTGCCTGGCGACGGCGACATCCGCGGCCTGATTTCGGCCCAGACCCACGTTTTCCAGTTCAACTACCGGCATCTCAATCAACGCCGGCTGACGAACGTGCGTGGCTTCATGCGGACGGCCCAGGTCATCCAGGCTCTCTGGACGGTGTGGTTCCTCGAACATTGCGCCGGAAATGAAGGTTTCCGCCCGCTGCATGCCGGTCTGGCCGTCCTCGGCATCAACCCCGAGGGCGCCAATCCGATACTCACGGTCCTTGGCAATCCCGTCGCTTTCGCGGTGATAACGGCCACGATCTATGTCACCTTGTTGACGACTGCGGATTATTTCCATGGGCTGCAACGGCAACGCTTCGCCGCTTTTACGCGTGCCTCCTCGGCAACGGTGTCGAAGTCGGTGACCACGCGCCAGGACAACCTGGTCTACCTCACCCGCGCCATGCTCGAGGAAATCGATCGCGGCAAGGAAGAAGCCTGGGACCAGAACAAGCTCAAGGCCTGGGCCGGCGAGACGCAGAAGTGGGCCAAGCTGGTCTTCTGGTGCGACCAACGCATCGAGGCCAATGAGGAACACCTGCGCATCAACATGAAGCTCGTCGGCCTCGCCTATGTCGGCATCCGCGCCGAAGCCCGCTTCAAGGCGTTGCAGCTCATCGCCGGTCACCTGCTTCTGGCAGTGCTCCTGGGCGCCGGTATCTGGTATCTGGGCCAGAACATGCTCGGGTGGCATGTGCGCGCCAATGCCGGCGGAAACTTCCCGCTCGGCGCGGGTTGCTATGCCGCCGTCACCACCGGCTTTATCGCCCTGCTGGTCTGGTTGCACAGCCTGATCCGCGCCATTGACCCACCGCAATCGGTCAACGACATGGTGCAGTGGGCCTCGACGACCTACATGAAGGGCTATCGCGACAGCGCACTTTACCGCGAGGTCGCCGAGTTCATCACCCGCGACAAGCGCCGCCTGCTCCACGAGGAGGAAAAGCGCCGACTGGCGTGACGCCTCCGCACCTCCTCACAGGCGTAAGTCTTAACGGGCCGTAAACGCGTGGCACGAGGTTTGAACCCTGTGACGCGAGCCGTCCCGAATTGAGACGCCGCGCAACACGAACTTTTCAGGGGTTATGAACCAATGGCTACCGATATCGACCTGCACCTCGGCAAGCGTCTCCGCCGCCGCCGCCGCCTCCTGGGCCTGACGCAGCAGCAACTGGCGCTGGCCGTCGGCATCCGCTTCCAGCAGATCCAGAAGTACGAATGCGGCGCCAACCGCATCTCTGCCGCCCGCCTGTTCCAGCTGGCCAAGGCGCTGGAAACCCCGATCAACTATTTCTACGACGGCCTGACCGACGACAAGACCGAAGTCGCCGCCGTCAACAACGAAGGCATCGAAGTCTTCTCGCGCAAGGAAACGCTCGACCTCATCCAGGCCTATTACCGCCTGTCCGAGCGTCCGCGCCGCCGCCTGCTCGACCTCGCCAAGTCGCTCAACGGCGAAAACGAACAGGCCGCGTAAGCCTGACAAGCGGCGCCCGGCGCTGCTAGAGCAGGCTGCGTTTTGACGGAACCAAAACGCCTGCTCTAAGTTTTTGTTTGGTCGCGCAATTTTTCCGAAACGAAGTTCGGCGTAGCCAAAAGTGGTTTCCACTTTATCGGATTGCGCTAAGAGGTTCGAACGCCATTTCGCCCTCGTCTCCCGGGGAGAATGGCTGGTTGTGACTGGACCCGCATGGCTCTTGAGGCTATGCGGGTTCATCATGTCCCAGCCTGATTACGCTGCTCTAGAAGCCTTCGCCCTGACGCTCGCCGAAGCCGCGGCCGGTGCGGCCCTGCCCCTGTTCCGCCAGCGCGGCCTCGATGAAGGCAACAAGCTGGCCCATGCCTCGCTGTTCGATCCGGTCACCGAGGCCGACAAGGGCGCCGAACGCGCCATCCGCGCCAGGATCAACACGCATTTCCCCGGCCACGGCATCATAGGCGAGGAATATGGCGGCGAACATGAGGACGCCGACTTCGTGTGGGTGCTCGACCCGGTCGACGGCACGCGCGCCTTCATATCCGGCCTGCCGGTGTGGACGACTCTGATCGGCCTGAGGCACCTCGGCCGCCCGGTGCTCGGCGTCATCGCCCAGCCTTACCTCGAGGAGGTTTTTCTCGGCAGCCCGCTCGGCTCGCGCCTGATCACGCCTTCAGGCGAGACGCCGCTCAGGGTCCGCCCGTGCGCCGCGCTCGGGGACTCCGTCATCGGCACCACCGATCCCCTGCATTTTAAGGGCACGGAAGCCGAGGCCTATGCCGGCCTGCGCGCCGCCGTGAAGCTGGCGCGTTACGGCTGCGACGCCTACGCCTTCGCCATGGTGGCGTTGGGAACGATGGACATCGCCCTGGAATCCGGCCTCAAGGCCTGGGACATCGAGGCTATCATCCCGGTGATCGAGAACGCCGGCGGCGCGGTCACCGACTGGCGCGGCGATCCGGTCGGCCAGCATGGTGGCCAGGTCATCGCCGCCTCGTCACCCGAACTGATCGAGCAGGCGCTCAGGCACCTGTCCCCGGCAGCGACCTAACCGCCGTGCGCCGCCATATAGGCCTGGTAGGCGTCATAGACGTCCTGGGCGACGACGCGTCCGCACATGTCCCATTTCTTGACATCGCAATAGCCGGTCGACTTGGTGACGAACTTGCCTGAACCCAGCTTCAAACTGACCGCATAGGCCGCCGTTTCGGCGCCGTTATCGGCGTCGTAGCTGACGGCGTCGTCGACGCTGATCTTCAGGCCTTCCGGCGGCAGCTTGTCGACGACCTGAAAGCGCGAATCGCCGTTGATCGCCGCCCGCACGCCATCGGAAAAGGCGTGGCTGTACTTGTCGCCGTCATAGAGGTCGAGCTTGACCTGAATTGGCGCCTGGGCAAAGGCGGGGGCGGCCGCGACCGTCAGCAATCCGGCCAGTATCAGGGCTTTCATGCGCACCTCCTCGTGGATTATAGGATATTTTCCCCGGCAGGATGGTTTTAGAGTGACGCCCACGCCTTGGCAATGACGAAACCGGACGCCCTAGGCGCTCTTCTGGTCCTCGGCGGACGCCGCTTCGATATCGCCGTCCTCCGGCAGGCCGTCCTCTTCCGAGACTGTGACCGGCGCGGCCGGCTCGGCCGCCAGCGCTTCCTCGGCTTCGGTCTCGCTGATTTCGTCCTCCTCGACAGGCCTTGCCCGCATGGCGTCGGCCGCATCCCAATCCGGCCTTGCCAGGGCGCGCGGCGCGGCGCTTTCGGCCATGGCGTCGAACTCGGCCATGCACTGCACGCGATACTCGTCGGCCTCGATCAGCACCTCGTGCTCGGCGCCGGCGATCTCGACGCAGGTCGCCTTGCCGAGCTTCTTGGCGAACGGCCTGGCGAAGGTCTTGTTGATGATGTGGTCATCGCCGGAGACCACCAGGGTGATTGGCGCCCGCACCTTCTTTGCCGCCTTGTTCTTGTCCTTGAGCAGATCCTCGCCGATCTTCAGCGCGAAATGCAGCCAGCCCCACGTCGGCGACCCCACCGCCAGGTGCGGACAGGCGAACAGCTGTTCGCGCCACAGCTCATAACGCGCCGGATCATGGGTCAGGGCGTCGTTCTCGAAAGTGTGCTCGAACGGGTCGTCGAAGATTTCGGGAATATAGTCGGTGCCGCGGCCGTGATTGACCTGCCAGTTGGTCTGGAAATTGACCGACCACAGGCTGTGCTTGCCGGTCTTCATCCTGAGCATCGGATTGGTGAACAGGGCGCCGGAGATGCGCGTCTCGCCCCTGACCAGGGTCAACAGGTTGAGCGCCGCGCCCATCGAATGGCCCAGCATGAGCCACGGCTTCGGCGCGCGGTCCTCGAAGGTGTCGAGCAGGCGCTGGTAGTCGTCGAGGAACTCGTCGGCCGAGCGCGCATGGCACTTCAGCCGGTCGGTCAGCAGCCGCGCCGACAACCCCTGCCCGCGCCAGTCGTGCGCCACGACACAGAAATCGCGCGCCAGCAGGTCGCGGATGACCTCGTAATACTTCTCGATCGGCTCCGCCCGGCCGGGCGAGATGAAGACCGTGCCGCGCGGCGGGTTCTGGCACGGCCACCAGCCAAGGCGCAGGCGCAACCCTCCGGCGCCGCGGAACCATTCACCGACCCCGCCTTCGGGCGAGCGTGATTCCGGAATCGACATCAGCGGCGCGGCAGCGGACAGGGCGGCGATGCGGCTCATTGCGGTTTCCTGAACTTGAGCGTCATCCGGTCGCTCTCTCCGATCGATTCATACAGTGTGCCGTCGAACTCCGGGTTCGGCGGATCGCCGCGTCGCGAGGTCAGGCGCTGGGGCGGCAATGTCCATACTCCAAACGGATGATCCTTGTCATCCTTCGGATTGGCGTTGATTTCAGAAGCCGCGACAAAGGTAAAGCCGGCCTCGGTCGCCAGCTGGCGCACGAACGGCTCGGTGACATAGCCATTGGTCGCCGCCGGGTCCTGGACATTGCCGATATCGGCGCGATGCTGTTCGATGCCAAGTATGCCGCCCGGCTGGAGCGCGGCAAAGGCGTCGGAGAAGGCCTTTTCGGCGATGCCGGCCGCCATCCAGTCCTGGATGACCAGCAGCATCAGCACGGCGTCGGCCGTGCCCGCCGCGATCATCGGCCCGCTGTCCGGCCCGAAGGTGGTGAATTCCGGCGTGCCGTAAAGCTTCTTGTTGCCGCCGAAATGGGCGCGATACTTGTCGCTCAGCGACATGGCGGCCTTCTCGCCGAGATTGCTGGTCTCGAACAGGGCCGGAGCGTACTGGCCCTTGCCATGGGCCAGGAAGGGCGCCAGGACCTCGCTGGTGTAGCCGGCGCCCGGCCACATGTCGACGACCGTGCTGCGTGGCTCGATTTCGAAGAACGTCAGGGTCTCGATGGGATGGCGGTACTTGTCGCGGCCCTTGTCGACGGCGCTGCGCCAGCCGCCCGATACCGCCCATTGCAGCGTTCCCTGCTGGCTGGCCAGCTTCGGGTCGACATATTCGGTCGGATCACCGTCCGGATCGGGCGCGATCACCGTTTCGGGCTTGGGTTTGCCGCAGCCGGCGAGCATGGCCAGGCCCGCGCCGAGCCCGGCGGTCAGGACATGTCTGCGGTGGATGACGCCCAAAACTCTTGCCCTATCAAAGCACGGTTCGTTTTTTCAGGCGAAGTTAGGCTTGTCCCGGCCAAAGGTCAAAGACGAATTGGTTAACACAAGGGGCAGTTCCTGTCATGGGGTTTGGGGCCTGCGGCTCCAAGCCTTCCCTTTTTCTTTTTCCGCTTCGGCCCGTGGGGCCGAGACGGAAAAAGAATGAAGAAAGATGTGGGGTCGCGGACCCCACACCCCATCACAAGGAATTACCCCTCGCCCTCGATCTCTTTCATCCCGCTCTGGATGTAATTCTGCTCGCCCATCAGCTTGATCAGGTTGAGCTGGGTCTCGAGGAAATCGATGTGATGCTCGGTGTCTTCCAGTATGCGCAGCACGATCTCGCGGCTGACATAGTCCTTGTGGTCGTCGCAATATTTCAGCGTCTCGATCAGGGTGTCGCGCCCGCCGGTCTCCAGGCCCAGGTCGGCCGTCATGCACTCCACCACCGTCTCGCCGATGGCCAGCTTGTTCAGGTTCTGCAGGTTAGGCAGGCCGTCGAGGAACAGCACACGCTTGATCAGCATGTCGGCGTGCTTCATCTCCTCTATGGATTCCTTGTAGACGATCCGGCCGAGATGATAGAGCCCCCAATTCTCGAGCATGCGCGCGTGCAGGAAGTACTGGTTGACCGCCGTCAGTTCGTTGGTCAGCACCCTGTTGAGGAGCTTGATGATCTCGGGCTGGCCCTTCATGGCGGTCTTCCTTGCGCGGGAGATTGATGCGACGGACACTAATCCTCGCCGTTACCGCTGTGAAGCGGTTTTTACACGCGAAAACAAAAACTTACTGAGAATGATTGTAGGTCTTAGTCGTAGCCTACTCGGCGGCGAGCGCAACCCCGTGGCTGACCTCGTCGATCATCTGGCGGATATCGCAGACGCACTTGGCGCACTGCGGCCGGCAACCGGCATGATCGAATACCGCCTTGGGCGTGCAGGCGCCGGCGTGAATGGCGGAAAGCGCGTCGCGTTCGCGGATGGCGTTGCAGTTGCAGACGTACACTGGGTAACCAAAGACAGGTGACAATGCGAATGATTGTCATATAGCCGTACTTCGATTCAATTGCAAGTCATTCTCATCTCATGAACGCAAAAAAGCCTCCCGGTGAACCGGAAGGCTTTTCGTCAAACCATGGCGCGTGACTTAGTGGCCGCCATAGTTGTTGCCGTTGTAGCCGTTATAGCCGCTGTTGTCATAGGTGCCGTTATAGGCCGAGCTCGGCGCGGTGCTGGTTTCGTGCCAGGTGCCGCGGGTGTCTTCCCAGCCATAGGCCGCCACCTGGCCTTCATGCCAGTAACCGCGCGCATCCTTCCAGCCAACAGCCACCGGACGGCCGGTGTGCCAGCCGCCGCGGTCGTCGCGCCAGCCCTGGGTACCCTGCTGGTAACCGGCGTTGTAGCCGTTGGCCGCGCCGTTGTTGTAACCGTTGTTGTAGCCCTTGTTATAGGCATACTGCGGCGAGGTGTGGCGGTCGCGGTCGTAATAGACAGTCGAATACATCTGGTTGTCCGGGCGCGTCTTGTAATAGACGGTGGTGTAGCCGTCCGGCGCCGGGCCCGGTGCATAATAGCCGGTCTGGTAGGAATAGTACTCGCCGTTCAGGCACTTGACGCTGTTGGCGCCGATATTACGGCCGATGGCCCCGCCGACGACGGCGCCCCCGACCGCGCCGAGCCCGCGCTCGTTCTTGGAAATCTGCGAGCCGAGCAGGCCGCCGGCGATGGCGCCGACCACTGTGCCGGTCGTCTTGGCATCCGCCTTCTTGGCGTAGCAGTAGCCGTCGTAACTCGCATCCTGGGCCTGGGCCGCCATCGGCGCGCCCGCTGCCATTACCAGGGCCATGGCCGCCCCGGCAAACATCATCTTGGTCATGGGAAATCTCCTCGGGTCGTTGCTTCAAAACTCTGCCGCCGTCAGATGGCGCAAAAGCTAGGCCTGATGCCGCTCGCGGACAATTCCGCCCGTGCAAGGAAATGCCCTCTTGTGGATAAAAACACCGTAAGGCAAAGGGAGATCATGACCTGCCGACTCTACCTGATCACCCCGCCGGCCATCGCCGATATCGACGTCTTCACTCGCGATCTCGAAGCTGCCCTGTCCGCCGGTGATGTCGCCGCGCTGCAGATCCGGCTGAAGGACGCCACGCCCGATCACATTCGCGCCGTGGCCCGCCGTGTGACGCCCATCGCTCATGTCCACGGCGTGGCGGTGCTGATGAACGATCATGTCGACCTGGCGAAGGAACTCGACCTCGACGGCGTCCATATCGGCCAGCAGGATGCGCCGCTGAAAGAGGCCCGACGCATCCTTGGGGCCAAGGCGATGATCGGCGTCACCTGCCACAACAGCCG
This sequence comes from uncultured Caulobacteraceae bacterium, assembly GCA_964474575.1. Classification (GTDB taxonomy): domain Bacteria; phylum Pseudomonadota; class Alphaproteobacteria; order Caulobacterales; family Caulobacteraceae; genus Asticcacaulis. The sequence continues at coordinate 25,166 of CAYYTA010000097.1, forward strand.
CCACCTCGCCATGGAAGCCGCCGAAGCCGGCGCGGACTACGTCGCGTTCGGGGCCTTCTTCCCGACCACGACCAAGGCGGTCGAACACATGGCGGAGCTGGAAACGCTGGAAATCTGGCAGGAAACCATGGAAACGCCGTGCGTCGCCATCGGCGGCATTACGGCGGACAACGCGCGCGGCATAGCCGAGGCCGGGGCGGACTTCATCGCCGTGTCGGCTGCGGTCTGGAACCATGCCAACGGCCCGGCTTACGGTGTCAGGGCGCTGCTCGACGCCATCGCCTGATTGCCCACCGGGCGGCTATGAGGTAACTTGCGCCATATCCGGAACCGGGGCCGGCGCCAATTTGGGATTTCCATGCCCGCATCACCCTTGGGACGCGCCGCCTGGCTGGCGTTCGCCCTGCTCCTGCCCGCCGCCGCCCGCGCCACGCCGCCGCTTCAGGTCTATCACGTCGCGCGCAGCGATCCCGACCATTTCGGCAAGGTCATGCCGATCATGGCCAGCGAGCCGTCCTACGGTTACGTCTATACCGACAGCGAGGACTGGTACCAGGTGATCGTCGCCGGCCCGGACGCCGCCAAGCCGAGCGATGACGGCACCATCCTCAACATCGCCTACGGCAATGTCCCGGTCGTCATGAAGCTCTTCAAGAAGAAGGATGCGAGCCATGCGGGCATGTCGGGCGAAGAGATCGCCACCTTCACCCAGGCCATGCTGACGCCCGGCTCGGCGTTCGACAAGCTGGCCGGCGACGCGGTGGTCGACCGCCTGACGCTCGACCTGGGCGACGGCAAAGAGATCGACGGGCTGAAGCCGCCGCAGATGGCGGCCTGGGATGCGCCGGGACAGACCAACAACGGCCCCGGCTATGCGACCTACGGCCACATCGCCACGCCGGATGGCACTTTGACGATCTACTGCCTCAACGCCACGTCCTATGACGTGTGCCACAAGGTCATCACCCTCGCCGTCCGCATGGAAATCGGCGCGTATCAGTAGGTCAATCGCCGCCGCCGTCATCGGCCGAGGGCTTGACGCCGTCAGGCAGCGGCCAGCCGACCGACATTTCGGTCACCACCGGCGCATACGTCCTGACGCGCGGATCGTCCGAGGCCACGGTCACGCCGTCGCCGCTGATGCCGTCGGGCAGGGTCTCGCCGCTGTCGAAGCGCAGTTGCAGCGAGCAGCCGCCCGGCAGGTCGGCCAGAGTTCCGCCCTTGAGGTCGGTGACATAGCCGCCATAATCCCAGCCGAAGCCGCTGATCGAGAACGGCTTGCCGTTGGCCGCCTCGACCTCGGCCAGGGTCGAGCCGACATGGATGCCGCCCGGCCCCATCCATGCCTTGCCGTCCTCCTGCGCCCGCACCATCGACACCACGGTCTGGGCATCGTCCCACCACGACACATCGAGCCGTTCGGTCTTGCTGCCCGGATTGAGCGCCACACCCTTGAGCTTGGTGCCTTCCGGTCCGTCGAGGTCGCCGGCCGAGGCCGCCGCGCCGTAGGCCTTCGCTACCTGCGCCGCCGGCGTGCGCATGGCGA
>CAYYTA010000098.1:0-31423 GCA_964474575.1 uncultured Caulobacteraceae bacterium
TCGAGGCCAGCACAGTGTCGATGCCGCCGTCGTCGACGCCCACGACCGTCTGTTCACTCACCCGGTCGCCGGTATTGTCCACGACATAGGTGTCGTTGCCCGAACCGCCCGTCATGCGGTCCGCGCCCTGACCGCCATCGATATAGTTGTTGTTGCCGTCGCCGGTCAGGGTGTCGTCATAGGACGAACCGATCAGGCCGTTGATGTTCTTCAGGGTGTCCATGCCGGCATTGACAGTATTCTGCGCCACGCCCTGGACGGTCAGACTGACCTTTACCGCCGCGCCGGCCGAGGCGTAAGAGGCGTAGTCGCCGCCGCTCTCGCTGCCGCCGCCATCGATCAGGTCATTGCCCGCGCCGCCGTCAAGGATATCGTCGCCCAGGCCGCCAAGAAGCGTATCATTGCCCAGGCCACCGCTCAAGCGGTTGTCGACGTCGCTGCCGGTGATGACGTCGTCGTCCTGACTGCCGACGATGTTTTCGATGCTGGTCAGGGTGTCGGAACCTTCACCTCCGTTGGCGAAGTAGCTGGCGAATCCGAGGGCGAGATTATAATAGTGGGTAAGATTGGTGGCCAGGTTGCTGTAGTCGACCGTGTCACTGCCGTCGCCGCCGTCGATCGTGTCGCTGCTGTTGCCGTCGCCGATGATGGTGTCGTTGCCGTTGCCTCCGAACAGCTGGTTCGTACCGTCCCCGCCGATCAGCGTGTCATTGCCGTCGCCGCCGCTCAGGGTATCGTTGCCGTCGCCGCCGCTGAGGTTGTCGTTGCCCGAGCCTCCGTCGATCGTGTCGTTGCCCTTGCCGCCATCGACCACATCGTCCCCAGCCCCTGTGATGATGACGTTGTCGGCGTCGCTGCCGGTGATGGTGTCCTTGCCATCGCCGGTCGTGACGTTCTCGATGTTGCTGTAGTGATCGCCAAAGATCGTGTTGCCGGTCGAAAGGTCGATGCCCCAGCCGAGATGCCACGAGGTCAGGTCGAGCGTGTCGACGCCGTCGCCGCCGTCGATGGTGTTGACGCCGATGCCGGCGAGGATGTGGTCGTCGCCGCCGCCGGCATTGACCGTATTGTTGCCACTGCCGATGACGATGGTGTCGTTGCCGCTGTCGCCATTGACCGTGTCATTGCCTTCGCCGGCATAGATGACGTCGTCGCCGGTGGACCCGCTCAGCGCGTCGTCGCCGCTCGAGCCATAGATGACGTGGCTGGCGGTCGCGGCGTCGTTGAAGCTCCAGTCGAGGACGCGGGCGTCCTCGGTGTTGCTGCCGCTCGCGCCTGTTAAGCCGACATAGGCCATGTTGCCGCCGACCGCGGCGGGAATGTCGACGGCGAGGGTCAGCTGCGCATCGGCCGGGCGGACGCCGTTTTCCGAAAAGCGCACGCTGAGCGTCGTGCCGTCATAATCGACCCACACATCCCACGTGCCGCCGTCGGCGAAGGTCGAGGTGTCGACCTGCGTATACAGTGCACCGTCGGTGGTTTCGGCATGGACATTGGGCAAGACATAATTCTCGAAGCCGACCCCGACGGCGTGATCGATACCATCCAGGCCGAGGCTACTACCGTCGTACTCTGGAGGTCCGAGCGCCGCGCGGATCACGAAGGCCAGGCCGTCAGCCGGAACGTCACCGCTGGTTGTGCTGGCCTGGAACTGAAAGTGGGTGGAGAAGGACGATACGTCCACGGCCTGGGTGTAGAAGGCTTCGCCCGCCTGGAAAGTGAAGAAGTCCTGGGTCAGCGACAGCGTGCCGCCGTCCTGAACCGCGCTGCCTTCGATATCGAGGCCGCTGACGTTCGAAAAATCACGGTAATACGCGTCCATCACCACCATTCCCTGGTCAATAGTTCACCAAGACTTACCATAGCGGCGCTTTTTGTCATCACCCCATGACGACGGTTTCGGTCAGAAAATGGCGGCCGTCGCCGTCCTCGATTTCGACCACCCACAGGTCGGGATCGAAGCGCGCCTGGCGGGCGATCCAGTCGTCGAGGCCGGCCTCATCGCTCATGTCGACCGGCCGCATCCACACCGTCTCCTCACCGCGCTGCGCCTCACGAAGCACATAGGTCTCGCGGGTTTTCAGGTTATAGACCTTGACCAGCACGGCGCCGAACTGGCGCTCGCCGCGCCGGGCGATCGTGGCGAAGCTTCCCGCCGCCTCCACGCGCCGGATCAGGGCGGCGATCCATACCTCGGCCGATAGCAACATCCGGTTAACCCTGTCCGGCAACGGTTCCTGAAGCCCGATGGCTTATACCGGAGGCGATGAAGTCCCAAGCGAAAAACGCGTGTCTTGCCCTGTCGCTCCTCGCCCTGGCGGTGCCGCCTGCCGGCGCGCAAGGCGTCGATGCCGTCATCGTCACGGCGGCGCGGCGCTATTTCCTGAGCCTGGCCGACGCGCGCTGCCACCTGCTCGACCCCGCCACGGCCCAGGCGCTGAAGGGCGGCTACGTCCAGGCGCGCAACGCCGCCATCCGCGCCGGCCACGACATGAGCGCGCTCTCGCCCTATCTCGCCGCCGCCGGCGGCGCGGCCCGGCGCGTCGACTGCGGCGCGCCGCAACTGGCGTCGGAAGCCGCCGTCGCGCGGTCGGCGTTCGGCGCCTTCGCCGCCACGCCGCGCCTCGACCTGCCGGGCAGCCGCGCCGCCTGGCACGGCGACCGGACGCAAGGCGGCACAGCCATGTGGCGGCTTGTGCAATACCAAAAAAGCGACGCCGTCACCGCCGCCTTCGGCCTTTATGGTCCCCTCGACGACAACCGCCTGGCGGTGATGGTCAGCTTCGCCGACGGCGCCAAACCCTACAGCGCCCGCCTGCTGCTGCGCGATCCGGACACCGCCTCGGTCGGCATGATCAATGCGGCCGCCTATGCGGTCACCGCGGCCCCGCCGCCGGGTTTCGGGGACGACATCGACTCCTTTCCGGCGCGGGCGATGCGTGAGGTCACCGCCCCCCTGGCCCCGGTGGTCAAGGCCAATTTCGCCGGCTTTTCCGCTTCGGGCGACTATGTCGGCCAACAGGTGGGACCGCAGGATGCCCTGCGCTTCGATTTCTCGACGCGCGCTTACCCGGCCATCGCCCGGCTCGACCCGCGCGAGGACATGGTCATCGAGTTCGATTTCAGCGACGGTCCGCGCTACATGCGCTTCGAAGTCGGCGACTTCATCACCGGCCTGAGCTATGTCGGCCTGCCGAGCCCCTATGGCGGCGGGGCCTAAAGACCCCGCCGTCATCTTCGCTTCGCTCGATGCCACCTCCCCATGCTTCGCATAGGGAGGAGGGTGACAGTCCTGCACCTCTGGAGTCCGCTGGCCACGACCTCCTCTGCCGCCATGCTACTCCCTCCTCCCTGTCGCTTGCGATGGGGAGGTGGCGCGCAGCGCCGGAGGGGTCCCTCAGCTTTTCGGCGTGCGGATGACGAAGTCGCGGAACGCCGTCAGCTCCTCCGGCGTATGGGTGTGATCATCGAGCGGATTGACCGCCGGTTTCGCCTCGGTCTCTTCCACCGGCGCGGTAAACGGTAGCTCGACCTCGATGCCCGAGGTGTCGGCGACCGGCAGGCTGACCGTCACCGTCGTGCCTTCGCCCAGCTTGCTGTCGAGCGTCATGCTTCCGCCATGCAGGTGCGCCATCGCCTTGACCAGCGACAGGCCAAGCCCCGTGCCCATCGCCCGCTGCTCGGCCGGACCCGACTGCTCATAGGGCTTGCCGATGCGGTTGAGGTCATCGGGCGCGATGCCGATGCCGGTATCGGCAATGGCGATGTCGGCGCGATCGCCGGCCTGGGCCAGGGCCAGGCTGACATGACCGCCCCTGGGCGTGAACTTGATGGCGTTGGACAGGAGATTGAGGCAGATCTGCATGATCGCCCGGCGGTCGGCGGTGACGACCAGCGGGCCGGGCGGCAGGGCGGCGGCGATGTCCACGCCCTTGGTCTGGGCCTGGCTGCGCATCAGGCGCAGGGCCTGCGATACCGGATCGCGCATGTCGAAGGTCTCGCGCATCAGCTCGTACTTGCGCGCCTCGATCTTCGACATGTCGAGCAGGTCGTTGATCAGGTCGAGTACGTGCTGGCCCGACTCCCAGATCAGCTGGGCGTATTCGGTATACTTCCCGGTCAGCGGCCCGAACATCTGCTGGCGCATGATGTCGGAAAAGCCGATGACGGCGTTGAGCGGCGTACGCAGTTCATGCGACATGCCGGCCAGGAACTGGGTCTTGCTCTGGCTCAGCGCCTCGGCCTCGGCGCGGGCGGCTTCCAGCCCGGCCTCGCGGGCGTGGCTGAAGGTGGCGTCGCTGATCGCGCCGTAGAGCCGGTCGTCGTCGGCGCGGCGCAGGGCCAGGCGCAGGTAGCGGTCCATGCCGGCGTGCGGCATGAAGCCGGTCTCCGCGCGGCCTTCGGCGAGCGCCGTCTCCAGCGCCTGCTTGACGGCCGTGCGGTCGGGCGCATGGGCGGCCGCGACCACGCCCATCGCCATCAGCATGTTGAGGTCAAGTCCCGCCGGCGCCTCGCCATAGGCGGCGATGACGCGGCCCTGTTCATCGAGACTGAGAATGAGCTGCGGCTGTTCGGTCAGGATTTTCAGCAGGCGCGTACGCGCGGTTTCGGCATCGGCCGCGCGCTCGACGCGCTGGCGCAGGGCCGGCAGCAGGGCCAGGCTCAGGCCGACCACGGTCGTGCCGGCGGCAATCAGCGACAGCCAGAAGGCCTGCTCGTCGTCGGGGATGGCGACGCGATTGAAGACGCTCTCGACCGCCGCCAGCAAGGTGATGCCGCACGACGTCGCCGCGCCGAAGGAAATCAGGAAACGCTGGTTGAGCACGACGGCGGCGATCAGCGGCGCGGCCAGCCATGCCGACAACGGCCCGGAAATGCCGCCGGTCAGGCCGGCGGCCAGAAGCGCGCTTAAGGCCCAGATGCCGACCAGGCACCGCCGCGTCACCGGCGTGTCGCGCCACAGCGGCAGACTGACGGCGACGCCCGGGATGACCATGGCCACCATCGCCGCCACGACGAAGGATGTGGCGGGCACGAACAGCAGGCCGAGCAGCCCGGTCAGAACGGCGCCGGCCCAGGCGAAGTGCCAGACGACGATCGCCGACCTCAGCCCCTGCAGGGTCGTCGCCTGCGGCGTCACATCCTGGAAATAGGCCTTGAGCGGCACGCTGGCGGCTTCCCCTTGCTGGCAAACGCGGGATTTTAGGCAGAATCGCCGGAAATAAGAAAGCCTCTCGCGCCGCAAGCGAAGACCGGGCGGCCGGCGCTGCCGATTTCCGCATGAAAAGCGTAACTTAACCTTAAGCCGCGTCGGCTATCCTGGCGCTCTCCAGCAGGTGGTCCGTCCATGTCCCTCGCCCAGCGTCAAGCCAGCCCCTCCGCGCCCGAGTGGAATCTCGATCCGCACGGCACGGACCGCGACGCCAAGCGCACCTTCCTGCGCATGGTCAGCCACGAGCTGCGCACGCCGCTCAATTCGATCATCGGCTTCTCCGACATCCTGCACCAGGAGCTGTACGGCCCGCTCGGCTCGCCGCAGTACGTCGAATATGCCGGCATCATCCGCGAATCGGGCGCCAAGCTGCTGACCCTGTTCAACCATTTCCTCGAAATCGTGCGCCTGGAAGGGGGCGGCGAACTGGCCTGCGCCCAGGAAGCCGTCCTGCCGTTCTTCGAGGAGGCCGCCGCTCGCGTCCGCCCGATCGCCCAGGCGCGCGGCGTGCGCATCGACATCCGCCTGCACGACGAGGACCTGATCATCCAGGCCGAACCGCGCGCCCTGGCGTCGAGCCTCGATCACCTGCTCAACAACGCCATCGACTTCACGCCCGAAGGCGAAAGCATCGAACTCGACGCCTGGCGCCGCGGCGACCATGTCGAACTCAGCGTCTTCAACTACGGTCCCGCGCCCGATCCAGCCGATCTGCCGCGCCTGATGAAGCCGTTCGAGCAGGGATCGACGGCGATCGGGCGGACGCGCGAAGGCGCCGGCCTCGGCTGGGCGATCGTCAGGCTCAACTGCCTGGCCATGGGCGGCGCGTTCGAGGTCGTATCCCACCCCGGCGAGAGCCTGCGCGCCATCCTGCAACTGCGGGCGTAGGCGGCGCGAACCTGTGGGTTGCCCTAACGCAAGCCGTCTGCGATTTCGGAAACGGTCATAAACATGCGTTTTGTATTGCCTGGCTCGCTGAAGCCTATTCTCCGATAAAAATTTCGGCACCTGTCATTCAAGGGCCCGACCCAAAGCCGTTCAATGCCGCCGATCGTATCGACGACCTGGAGCGTCTTTTCAAACGCATCATACATCAGTTCGATGCCGACGATGCCTTTGCATTGATGTTCCGTCGCGACGCCAATCATTGCCAGCTCAAGTTCAAAAGAGCTCCTCACGATCTGCTTGCGCGCTCCCTTGACCTCCCAGATGGTCGGCTTGAGGCTGTAATAACCCAGGATATTGTCCGCATCGCCAATCGCCACATAAATGCGGTGAGGCGGAGGCGCCAGGTCCAAATTAAACGAAACAAGATAGTCATCGATGTCATTGACACCGCACGAAAAAGCCCCTCGGTCATGGTGAAGGCCGAGAGGCTCGATGCGCTCTATCAATTCTTTCCCATTAACGACCGTTCGCCAGCGCTTTCGCTCGCGCGACGAATTCTTGCAGTTCCGGAGACGCTTTGGTGCGTTCCTTGCTTATTTGCATAACTTTCTTGTAAGTCCGCAAACTTGTCGTAAAGACTTGAGCAGGGTTGCCGTTTTTGCTTGGCTTGGTGGCCATATCGAAACCTCCCCTCCTTGGGAGATGTGTCATCCAACATATAACAGATACCTTAAAAGGGGAAGACATATCCGGTCTTGCCGGATTCCTTCATAGGCGTTCCGTATTGCGGATAGATATGATGGTAGCTGATGCTGTACATACAGCGTCGCGACGCCGCCATATATACAAACTCGCGAAGCTCCACCGGCGCTCAGTGCTGCCGCGACCTGCCTTTCCGGTGCGTGGTCGCTTTCGGCGCGTCGCTCTTGAACCAGCCGAGCGGTATCGCCCCGGCAATCGCCGCGTCGCCGGCCGCGCTCGGGTGCAGGTGGTCGCCGGAATCGAACTCCGGCCGCAAGTGGCCGGGATTGGCGGGATCATCCAGAGCCTTGTCAAAGTCGGCATAGCCGTCGAAGACGCCGTTGTGGCGGATCCAGTCGTTGACGGCCAGGCGCTGGGCCTCCTTGTCGTCGGAATAGTAGCCCTTGAACACCGTGTCCTTGAACGGCGTCATGGTGCCGATGTAGATCCTGATGCCGTGCTCATGGGCGCGGGCGGCGAGCTGGCTCAGCCCCGCCTCCATTTCCTCCGGCGGTGTGGTTTCGCTCATCGGCGAGCCGGAACCCGGGTGGCCGATGTCGTTGATGCCGATCAAGACGATGACCGCCTTCACATTGGGCTGGGCCAGCACGTCGGCGTCGAAGCGCGCCAGGCCGCCGATGCCGAACGGCGCCCACTGGCCGTTGTGCAGCAGGCGGTTGCCGGTGATCGCCGCGTTGGTGAGGCTGAGCGGAATGCCGGCTTCCCTGAAACGGCCGTAAAGGTCGTCGGGCCAGGTGGCGTTGCTGTCCTTTTCCGGGCCCGCGCCGTCGGTGATCGAATCGCCGAAGGTTGCGACGGTGCCGGTGGCCGGCCCATCCGCCACCTCGACCTCGGACAGCCACGGCGTCCAGTCGTTGTTCGACGGCGAGGGCAGGGGCGTCAGGGTTTCGGCGGCGGTCACGTCGCCTGAGGCATAGTAGACGGCGTTGCGCTGCTGCAGGTGGACGCTCGACACCGCCGCCGGGGCGGAGACGTAATAGCTGACGGCGATATCACCCTGCTCCGGCACGTCGAAGGCTATGGGATCGCTGAGCGCGAAGGCGCCGGCCGGGATGATGACGGAGGCCCGGCCGCTGAAGGTGACGGCCACGCTCGTCCCCGGCGTGATCGCGGCGCCGCCCGCGCGCAGGGCGATGGCGGCCTTGTCGACATGCAGTTCGCCCGTGCCGAACGCGTTCGACAGGCGGATGCGTACCGTCTTGCCGCCCGCCGAGGTATGGACGACCTGGCGTACCGTCGTGTCGCTCAGCATGATGGGCGCGTCGGCCACCGGCTCGGGCGGCGCATACCACGTCGGCACCCAGGTCTCCGTGCCGGCTTGGGCGGAGGTCGCGAGGAGGACAGCGGCGGCGAAGGCGATCAGGCGCATGTGACGTTTCCTTGTTTTGTCACACAATTAGCGCGGATTGAGTTTCAGGGAAAGCCGGCTATATAGCCGCCATGTCGCCCGAATTCCAAAGCCGCCTGTCCACTTTACTCGACGAGTTCGAGCTGTTCGACGACTGGGAGGAGCGCTACCGCTATATCATCGATCTGGGCAAGGACCTGCCGCCGCTGAAGGCCGAGGAGCGGACCGAGGCGACACGCGTCCTGGGCTGCGCCTCGCAGGTATGGCTGGTCATCGATCCGGCGCCACGGGGTATGCTTCGCTTTCGCGGCGAATCCGACGCCTTCATCGTCAAGGGCCTGATCGCCGTTCTGATGCGGTTGCTGAACGGCCTGCCCTGCAGCGACATCCAGGCGTTCTCGATCCGCGACACGCTGGGTCAACTCGGCCTGAACGAAGCCCTGTCATCCCAGCGCACCAACGGCCTGATCTCGATGGTCGAACGCCTGAAAAAGGCGGCGGCTGATCCGTGCGGAGATTAGCAGCCTATTCTCCGCATATTTTGCGGAGATTATGCTTGCCCGTGCGGAGAATAGAGCCTACATTCTCCGCAAAGGATGCGGAGAATGGACTATATCCACGATCGTGACGACTGGCCGGACTTTCGCTGGGACGCAGCGAAAATCGCCGGTCCCCTGGCCGATGTCCACCGCCGCCAGGGGCGGCTTTACGGCCGCATGGAAACCGCCGGCTTTCCGGCGCGCGAAAGCGCCACCTTCACCGCCCTGACCGCCGATGTCCTCAAATCGAGTGAGATTGAGGGCGAGGCGCTCGACAGGGAGCAGGTGCGCTCCTCGCTGGCCCGCCGCCTCGGCATCGACATCGGCGCGCTCAAGCCCGCCGACCGCCACGTCGACGGCGTTGTCGAGATGATGCTCGACGCCACCCAAGGCTATGACAAGCCCCTGACGGCCGAGCGCCTGTGCGCCTGGCAGGCGGGGCTGTTTCCGGACGGACGCAGCGGCCTCGCCCGCATCGTCACCGGCCGCTGGCGCGAGCCCGCGGGCGATCCGATGCAGGTTGTCTCCGGGCCGGTCGGGCGCGAATACGTCCACTTCGAAGCCCCGGCGGCGGCGCGCGTGCCCGAAGAGATGGCGCGTTTTCTCACGTGGTTCAATGACGGCCCCGCCATGGACCCGGTGCTGAAGGCGGCGATCGCCCACCTTCGTTTCGTCACCATCCACCCGTTCGAGGACGGCAATGGCCGCATCGCCCGCGCTATCGGCGACATGGCCCTGGCGCGCGCCGAGGACAGCCCGCAACGTTTCTACAGCCTGTCGACACAGATCCGCGCCGAGCGCGGCGACTATTACGACCGGCTGGAGGCGGCGCAAAAAGGCGATCTCGACATCACCGGCTGGCTCGACTGGTTCCTGGCTTGTCTCGGTCGCGCCGTCGACAACGCCGGCGCCATCATCGGCACGGTGGTGATACGCGCGCGTTTCTGGGATAGCCATGCCGGCGAAACGTTCAATGCACGCCAGGCGATGATGCTCAATCGCCTGTTCGACGGCTTCGAAGGCAAGCTGACCTCGTCGAAATGGGCGGCCCTGGCGAAATGCTCGCAGGACACCGCCGGGCGCGATATCGACGACCTCGTCCGGCGCGGTGTCCTGGTCCGCGATCCGGCGGGCGGGCGCAGCACGAGCTATTCGCTGGCTTAGCCTTCGCGGCCGCGCAGGCCGTCGACAAGGCGGTGGAAATCGCGGCGGCGCGGCAGGTGGATGACCATCAGGATCAGCGCCGCCAGCAGCGACGAGAAGAAGCACATGTTCTGCACGAAGCCTTCGACGGTGAGGCCGCCGCCCCTGAGGAAGGCCGACAAGGCCGACAGCGAGCCGGTCGCCGAGCCGAGGCAGACGCCGATCGACGCCCACAGCAACGGGTGCTCGATACCCGACCGGTGCGCCTTGATGGCCTGAAGCTGATCGTCGCTGACCATGTGCCGGGCGGATTTGGCCGGTGCGGGCGGGTAGGCCGGCATGTCCGGTGCGCGCGCCGCGGCCGGCAGGCCGGGTTCCGGCCGGCGCGCCTCGGCGGCCACGGCCTTGAGCGTCAGGGTCTCGTTCGGCACGCTGGTCATGTCCGGCATGGTCTTTGCCCCTGTTGATTGAGTAGAATTTGAATAATCGCGTCGCGCGGGAAAATTAACCTTTGTGATAGCGCGAACATGGAAGCGCGGTCAATATCCGTAATAGGCGGCCAGCCGGTCGAGCGCGGCGCGCACGCAAGCCTTGGCGCTGCGCTTCGGCAGGGCCAGGCCGCGTTCGACAACGCCCAGGGCCGTGCCGTCGAGACAGACGCGCTCGAACACGGCGCGGTAGTCGCCGAGCCGGCTCAGCGCCTCATGGCAGCGTCGCCGCGCGTCGAGGCGAAAGCCGTGCGGATCCTGGCCGCGCCAGCCGCTTCCGCCGCCCGCGCCGAAGGCCTGCCAGTTGCTGGTCAGGCCCGGCTGGGCGTAGGCGACGGCATGGTCGTCACGCAGCTTTTCAAGCGCCGCCAGGTGGCGCTTTTCGAGAAACGGCAGGCCGTTTTCGTCCTTGTGCCGCATAAGCCACGCCATCGGCGATTCCGCGCGGTTGACGTTGCGCTTGACGTTGAGGCCTTTTTCATCGGTCTGCCATTGCCAGGCCACGTCGCGCGTCTCGCCCTCCAGCCGCCGCGTCGCCGCCATGTAGTCGGCGGCGCTCAGGCGGGCCAGGGCCTTGCGGCGGCGGTCCGGATGATTGCGCACGACATAACCGTCGCCGTCACGCTCGACGAAGGCGCCGGGCTGGGCCAGCAGGCGCGCGATCCGGCTCATCCGAGCGGCATCTCGATCAGGTTGGGCGCCAGGAGCTTGACGCCCGACGGCTCCGGCGCGCTTTTCAGGCAGGTCTCCAGCCTTTCCAGCCGGGCGTCGAAGGCGGGATCGTCGCGCATGTCCTCGATCAGCCGGCAGGCATAGCCGGCGGTGGTGCGGTCGCGGCTGAACGCCTCGCCGATGCGCGCCAGCGGCCAGCCGTAGGCGACATAGGCCATGTACATGGCGATCTGGCGGGCGCGGGCGGCGCGGGCGTTGTGACGGGTAGGGGCGTGGATCTGCGCCGCCGGCACGCCGGTGCTCATGGCGACAAGATCGATGACGAAGCCCGCCCGGGCCCGGTCCTGCGCCGCCTGGCGCTCGCGGGCGACACGTGCCGCCGCCCGTCCGCCCGCCATTTTGTTCACTATTTGTTCTAGTTTCATCTCATCACCCTGCCGGTCCATGCCGGCGCCTTTCTGCAAAAACGATCATAGGCGGGGACGACCATATGAGGATAATTTTCCTATTTCAATTAAAAATAGGATTATATTCCCAAAATATGGCAGCAGCGATGAGAGAATAGGAGGGGATAAGGGAGACGAGGCTGACGCGCCGATAGTGAAGAACCCCTCCGTCGTTTTGGCAAGGGCCAAAATGCCACCTCCCCATGCCTGAAGGCATAGGGAGGAGGGGGATGATCTGGCAACGCCGGAGATTGTCGCGGGATTGAAGCTGACGATCGAACTCCCTCCTCCCTATCGCGAGCGATGGGAGGTGGCGCGTGGCGCCGGAGGGGTCTCTTTGAAGCATGCCCGCCACTTCACGACGCCGAGCGGATGCCCGACTGCATGGGGTCCATCTTGCCGATCAGGGCGTCGTGGCCGAGGATCATGTCGACGCGCAGGCCGTCGCTGGCCAGAGGCAGGCGCAGCCAGAACAGGCTTAAGGACCTGGCGCCGCGCCATGCCATCGAATGCAGCCCGACATTGGGCTTCCTGTGCTCGACGACGAAGCTCAGGTGCTCGGCCCAGTACAGCGCCTCGTCGGGCGAATAGATATGGTCGATCGTCCGGCCGGTGATTTCCTCGCCATAGGCATTGAACAACTCGGTCCCGGCCAGGCGCTGGCGGAAGGCGCCAGGCGCGTCGGCGGGATGTTCGGCCAGCACGTCGATCAGGCTGATCGTCGGCAGGCGGCGTTTGAGGGCGGCGGGATCGAGGTCGGCGCGCGACGGCAGGCGGCCGCGACGGCGCAGGCTCCGCCAGTAGCGGAAGACGTCTTCGTGCGCGTGCAGCGCAGCCAACATTTCGGACGCCAGACCCGCCATCGCCTAACTTTACGCTTGCCCCAAAAAGCGACGCGGAAACCCGCGCCAGAACCGTGAGCCCGGAATCACAACGCGATCGCCCTTGCCCGGCTCTGACCAAGGCCCCGCAAGTGCAACCGCGTCCGCGACTGTTGAAAGACTGAGAACATGACGCGAACACTTGTGCGAAGTCTTCATTTCGCCGTCGGCGTTCGCGAATCATCTGTTTTCACCTTCTCTTAACAGGTGATTCCTTGGCAAGCGAAAAAGGGTTAACAAGCGCTTATAGACACCGACTGTGGCGCAAACAAAAACGGGGTTAGTCCACGTTCGCCACATTGCCGCCGTATGCGATAACGGGTTCGGGCGGTGCCGGGGAATATCGGCATGCGTAACCTGCCATTTTCGTGACCGGCGTCCAGGCGCCGGCGCAACAGCAAAAACCCCGCCGGTGACGGCGGGGTTTCATACGCGGAATGCTGAAAGGTTTACGCCTTGGCGCGGCCCTTGCGGGTGACCTGGCGGCCGCCCTGGCCCAGGCCCATCTGCTTGGCGAGGTCCGAACGCGCCTTGGCGTAGTTCGGCGCGACCATCGGATAGTCCTTCGGCAGGTTCCACTTGGCGCGATAGTCTTCCGGGCTCATGCCGTACTTGGTGCGCAGGTGGCGCTTCAGCGACTTGAACTTGCGGCCGTCTTCCAGGCAGACAATATAGTCGTTGGAGATCGACTTCTTGACCGAGACGGCCGGTTCCTTCGGCGCCTCGACCTTGGTTTCCTCGCCCGAGGCGATGCCGTTGAGCGCCTGGTGAATGCTTTGGATGAGGCCGGGCAGCTCGGAGGCCGGCACAGAATTATTGCCGACGAAAGCCGAAACGATCTCGACGGTCATATCCAGCGTGTCTGTCTTGTTTTCCATTACTCTCAATCCCAAAAATTATATTCGAGTCGCGATAACTATTCGGCAGACGTAAAGCACGAAACAAATTTATTCAAGCGCATGACCGCAAAAAAATCCACAGGTCAGAAGTCGCCTCGCGTAATACTTGCAAGGTCCGGATTGGAAGCGCTTACGACTTCAAGTCCTGCCCGAAGGCCAGCATGGCGGCGCGCTGCGGTACGCTGAGGCCTTCAAGATCGATGTCGTCGCCGCGCGACAGGGCGCGCAGCATCACGTGGGTCAGGGCCGACGACAGCGACCAGTTCCAGTAGCGCAGCACGGTTTGCGCCCGGTCCACCGCCAGCAGGTCATAGGCCAGGATGACCTCGGCCAGCTGCGGATGGGTCAGGCCGTCGGGTCCGCGCAAGGGCCGGCGCAGGGCCTTCCACAGGGCGCGCAGGCCACGTTTGCTCAGTCCTGTCGCCTTGCACAGCACGGCCAGGCCCTCGCCCCCGCGGTCGCGCAGGATCTTGGCGCCGGTCGACGGCTTGAGGCCCGACAGGTACGAGATTTCCTCGGCCATCTTGCGCGTCATGCCGTGTTCGGCGGCGTCGGCGATGGCGGCTTCCAGCGACTTGTACGGGCTTTTCTTGAGCGCCTCGCGGTTGCGTTGCCGGCGCTCGATGAACTGGAGCGCTTTCCGCGACAGCGGGTCCTGCCACTTTTCCTCGGCGGCCATGGCGAAGACATCGGCGGCCATGTCCTGCATCACTTCGCGGTTGACGCCGAAGCGGCTCAGGATCTGGCGGCGGACATCGCCTTCGGCCCACCAGAACATGACGTAGGCCGACGACGGACGCAGTTCCGGACGGCGCATGATCAGGTGGATCAGGTGGGTGTGGGTCTGGCTCAGCGCCACCGCCGCCTCGATGGCGGTTTGCGACAGCACGGTCTTCGGGTTCTTGAGCAGGATGTCGATGACGCCGATGTCTTCGCCGTCGATCAGAACCTCGCTGAGGAAGGTCGGCAGGTCCTTGCGCGCCGCGAGGATCAGGCGATGCGCCGACTTGCCGTGGCGGGCGCAGTAGTAGAGGTCGGCGTCGGAAAGCGCGGCGCAGTCCTCGATCAGCGGCCGGGCGATCTCGACGTCGTCGACGATCAGCATGCGGACCAGCGAATTGGGCACTTCGGCCAGGATCGTCAGGCGTTTGGCGACGCGGACGCGGTCGGCCGGCGCGGCCTCGCGCAGCATCTCGACCAGCAGGTCGGCGGTGACGGCGCGCTCGAAGGCGTTGATGCGGCTTTCGGGCAGGCAGACCACGTCGGCCAGGCGGCGCATCAGCACGTGGCGGGCCTGGAACTTCGGCGACGCCGTGACGAGGTCGGCCGGGCTCGCGGCCTCGGACGACGCGCCGGCGGCTGGCCCTTCATAGGGTTCCGGGGACTCGGGCGACGGCGCGGCACTGTTGAGCATGGGCTCATCATGCAAGCGATGCGTTAATCTTTTGTATAAGCGGATTGCGCCCTAGATCGGCGTATCGTCGGATTCGGCGCCGTTGATCAGGTAATCATTGGCCTTGTCCGCCGGCCGCGCTGCATTTTCGCCGGCATCGTCCGGATTGTCGCTGTCGGGCTGGCCGTCGCGGCCGCCTTCCAGGTCCGTGGCCGCGTCCTCGACCGAGCCGTCGCTGCGCTGGTCAAGCGGCAGGCCGGTGTCGTCGATCTCCGGATCGGAATCGGCGGCATCGGCCGGGCGGTTGACGTCCGACGACGTGCCGCCGATGCCCTCGCCGCGGCCGGCGACGCGATCGACAAAGGCGCGCGACGCTTCGTCGAGCGGTCCGGGCGTGCGGGATTTCAGGTCTTCGGCGGGCATGGCGGGTCTCCTTCTTTGCGAAGATGGCAGTCTACGTCGCCGGACATAAGAAGGTTGGCCATCAATGACGCCAGGACATAAGATCAGCATGTGGCTTTGACATTTCCCGCCTTAGCCGCTAACCCCGCGCCCATGTCCCAGACCCCCGCCACCGAAGCGCCGCCCCATCCTGCGAAACTTAGGCGCACCTTCGCCATCATCTCGCACCCCGACGCCGGCAAGACGACGCTGACCGAGCACCTGCTGCTGGCCGGCGGCTCGATCCGTGCGGCGGGCCAGGTCAGGGCGCGCGGCGAAAACCGCCGCACGCGCTCGGACTGGATGAAGATCGAGCGCGAACGCGGCATCTCGGTGTCGTCGTCGGTCATGACGTTCGAACACGACGGCAAGGTCTTCAACCTGCTCGACACGCCGGGCCACGAGGACTTCTCGGAAGACACCTACCGCACCCTGACCGCCGCCGACGCCGCCGTCATGGTGCTGGACGCCGCCAAAGGCATCGAACCGCAGACGCTGAAGCTGTTCGAGGTCTGCCGGCTGCGCGACATCCCGATCATCACCTTCATCAACAAGATGGACCGCGAAGCCGAGGACCCGCTCGCCCTGCTCGACGAGGTGGCGTCGAAGCTGGCGCTCGACCCGTCGCCGCTCTACTGGCCGGCGGGCTCGGGCAACCGCTTCCGCGGCATGATGGCGCTGAAGTCGAAGCTGTTCCTGCCCTATGAGCGCAAGCAATCGGGCGCCGATTACGACCAGGGCCATCCGGCCGCCGTCAATGTCAATGCGGCGCGCGGCGACGGCTATCTCGACCAGGCGGAACTCGACGAACTGGTCGAAACCGCCGATCTGGTCGAGGGCGGCTTCAAGGCGTTCGATGTCGAGGCCTTCCTCGAAGGCCACATGACGCCGGTCATCTTCGGCTCGGCGCTGCGCCATTTCGGCGTCAACGAACTGCTGAAAGCCTTGGGCGATTTCGCGCCTCCGCCGCACCCGGTCAAGGCGCTGAAAGCGGGCGGCGAGGGCGAGGTCGAGCCCGCCGACCGCGAAGTCACCGGCTTCATCTTCAAGGTTCAGGCCAATATGGACCCCAACCACCGCGACCGCATCGCCATGCTCAAGCTGTGCTCGGGCAAGTTCGAGCGCGGCATGAAGCTGAAAGTGCAGAACACCGGCCGCCAGTTGTCGGTCAACGCGCCGATCATGTTCTTCGCTTCCGATCGCGAACTGGCCGAGGAGGCCTTCGGCGGCGACGTCATCGGCATCCCCAACCACGGCGTGCTGCGGGTGGGGGACAGCTTGTCGGAGACCGGCACGGTGCGTTTCGAGGGCCTGCCCAACTTCGCGCCGGAAATCCTGCAGCGCGTGCGGGTGAAGGATCCGCTCAAGGCCAAGCACCTGAAGAAGGCGCTGGAATCGCTGGCGGAGGAGGGCGTGACTCAATTGTTCCGGCCGCAGATCGGGGCCGATTTCATCGTCGGCGCCGTCGGGCAGTTGCAGTTCGAGGTCATGGCCGACCGGCTGGGCAACGAATACGGCCTCGAATGCGTGTTCGAGCCGTCGCCGTTCTCCGACGCGCGCTGGCTGGGCGGCGACGCGCACCACATCGAGGATTTCGCCGGCAAGTACCGCAACGCCATGGCGACCGACCTCGACGAACACCCGGTCTTTCTCGGCAAGTCGGCGTGGGAGATCAACTATGTCGCCGAGCGCTTTCCGGACGTGAAGTTCATGAAGACCCGCGAGCGGGCGTAATCTGACATAAGGTTTTTCTTAAATCAGAAAGTGGCAAGAAACCTGAAATAAAGCCTTGAGATGGCGATGGCAGACCCACGCCGTGCTTCTTCACGGCGTGCGCGGCGCCAGCAAGCAACCGGGCGAGTTTCGTATCAGCCAGAACTGGATCGGCGTCAGCCTGAAAGCCGCAATCTTGTTCCGCCACATCACGACCATGTGCCGGATCTGATGAGCGACCTGGAGAAATTCCTGCACAGTGAAGACATCATCGTCCCGCCGCTGATACGCATCGCCATCGCCCACTACCAGTTCGAAACCATTCACCCGTTCCTTGACGGGAACGGGCGACTGGGCCGGTTGATGATCTCTCTTTACCTGGCGTCCGAAAAGCTGCTGGTAAAGCCCGCGCTGTATCTTTCCGACTATTTTGAGCGCAACAAGACGGCTTACGTTGATCACCTTATGGCCGTGCGGCAAGGGCACCATATGCGGGCAGGGCTGCTTTTCTTCCTGAACGGCATCGAAGAGACCGCCCGTGCTTCAGCTAACGTGTTCAAGGCCATTCTGGCGCTCAAGGCGCGTATAGAGCGCGAGGTGCTGCCGCGTTTCAGCCACCGCCGGCAGGAAAATGCCCAGGCGCTTGTGCGGCATCTGTACCGCCAGCCGGTTGTAACCGTAAAATCGGTTACGGCCCTTCTGGAAACGGCGCCGAACACGGCGTCAGCCTTGATCAATGACCTTGTCGACCACGGAATATTGGGCGAAATCACCGGTCAACGCCGCAACCGCCAGTTCTATTTCAGGGACTATATAGGTCTTTTCCACCGTTAGGCGGCGAACAGACCTATCCGGCCCTGAACTTCAACCATCCCTCCCGGCGCAGTTCGCACGCCGGGCAGGTTCCGCAGCCGCGTCCCCAGTCGTGGACGTGCTCGCGGTCGCCGTTATAGCAGGTGTGGGTCTCGTCGCGGATCAGGCCGACCAGGGCCTCGCCGCCCAGGTCGCGGGCCAGGGCCCAGGTCCCGGCCTTGTCGATCCACATCAGCGGCGTGTCGATGACGAAGCGCTGCTCCATGCCGAGGTTGAGCGCCACCTGCATCGCCTTCAGCGTGTCGTCGCGGCAGTCGGGATAGCCGGAGTAATCGGTCTCGCACACCCCGGTCACCAGGTGCTTCAGGCCCCGGCGATAGGCCACGGCGGCGGCGAAGGTCAGGAAGATCAGGTTGCGGCCGGGAACGAAGGTGTTGGGCAGGCCGGTGTCGCGCATCTCGATCTCGATATGGCGCGTCAGCGACGTCTCGCTGACCTGGCCCAGCGCCGACAGGTCGATAAGGTGGTCCTCGCCCAACCGGTCGCGCCACGGCGGGAAATCGCGGCGCAGGCGGTCGAGGATCGGCGCGCGCACGTCGAGTTCGATGCGGTGGCGCTGGCCATAGCTGAAGCCGACCGTCTCGACGTGCGAGAAGCGGTCGAGCGCCCACGCCAGGCAGGTCGCGGAATCCTGGCCGCCGGAAAAGAGAACAAGGGCAGACTGGTCGTCCATGGCGTCACTCCGTTGCACGCCGCCGCTACATCCGCGGGCCCGCCGCGTCAAGCCGGGGCGGTCACCGCCCCGCCAGCATGCCCGCGACCTTGACGGCGTAGCGGTCGGTCATGCCGGAGACGAAGTCGGTCAGGGCGTGCAGGGCGTCATAGGGTGTGGCCAGGCCGTCCAGGTTCAGGTCGCAGGCGCGGGCCAGCTGGTGATGATAACCGGACAGGCCGCCGGCGTTCCAGCCCTTCGCGCCCAGTTCGTCGAACAGCGGGATCAGGCCGTCGAGGGCCTGGCGGATGACGTTGCGGCCGAACACCTCAAGCTCGGTCTTGCGCGGGGCCTTGAAGATGCGTTCGCGGGCCAGCCGCTTGATGGCGTTGAATTCGGCGGCCTTCGACGACGCCTCGATCAGGGACCCCGAGAAGGACCCGCTCATCAGGGCGTCATGGTTCGCCTTGAACGCCTCGACGCAGGCGGCGATGGCGCTGTGGATGGCCGTGGCCCGGCAGTAGGAGATGTCCAGGGCCGGCGTCGCGAAAGGCTTGGCGCTGTTGGGTGTCAGGAACAGGCTGGCCAGCAGGCTCCGGGCCTGTTCGAACGGCACGTCGCCGAAGGTGAAGGCGTCCTCCAGGTCCATGATGTTGTAGCAGATGTCGTCGGCCGCCTCCATCAGGAAGACCAGCGGATGGCGCCGCCACCAGCGCCCCTGCGCCGTTGTATTTTCCGGCAGGCCGAGCGCATCCGCCGCCTGGGCGAACAGCGCGACGTCGTTCTCGAACAGGCCGAATTTCTTGAGGCCGCAATAGGGCTCGGGCGCGCGGGCGGAAACGTTGGCCGTCGCCGGGTACTTGGTGAAGGCGCCGAGCACGCTGAGCGACAGGCGCATGCCGCCTTCGTCCGGGTTCATCTCGGTGCGCGCCAGGATACGGAAACCCTGGGCGTTGCCCTCGAACTTTTTGAACGCCTGGCGGTGCTTCGGATCGAGATCGGCCAGCAGGCCCTTCGGCGCCTCGAACCGTTCCGCGAACCATTGGCCGATGGCTGCCTCGCCGGAGTGGCCGAACGGCGGGTTGCCGATATCGTGGGCCAGGCAGGCGGCCTGGACGATGCCCGACACCTTGTCGCGCCCGGTTTCGGTCAGGGCCCCGGCGTCGACCAGCCATTGCCCGACCTCCATGCCCAGCGAGCGGCCGACGCTTGCCACCTCGACGCTGTGGATCAGGCGATGGTGGACGTGGTCGTTGTCGTACAGCGGATGGACCTGGGTTTTGTTGGCCAGCCGGCGGAAAGGCGCGGAAAAGGTGATGCGGTCGATGTCGCGCATGTAGGCCGGACGGCCGGGCTGCTCCTGGGAATCCGGCCGCATCAGGCGCGTCGTGTCGAGCAGCTTGTTCCAGTCCACCTTCGTCTCCGTTGTGACTCAGGCGTGCTTATAGCAACCGGCGCGGCCGAAGTGGGATAAAAAGCCGCCCGGCGGGAAACGCCGCCCGCCGGGCTCCAAGGTAACCTAGCTTCTTGCCCAGGTATTGCATTGCGCCAGTTGCGCTGCGTTGAGCGCCTTGCCGCGGTAGCTGAAGGCCGTGACCGCGCCGGTCTCGAGAACCACGCGCTGGCATTGGCGGACCGGCGGCATGTCGTCGACCCAGGCGGCGTGGCAGATGATGTCGACGCATTGCCAGTCAGCGCCATCGATGATGAATTCTGCCTTGGGCGCCGCCTTCGCCAGGGTCAGGTCGCCCGATTCGACGTCGCTGCCGGCGAAACCGGCCGCCGGAACAAGCAAAAGACTTGAAAACGCGAGGAACTTCACAGTGCGCATGATCGCCTCCTTGTTTTTTGTACCAAACCGCATAAAATAATCGGCGTCAAGGAATATTATGCGAAATGGTACAAAAATCGGAATCCATCCGTAAACCGCGCGGCCGTCCGCCGGCTTACGACCGCAAGACGGCGCTGAAGTCGATGCGCGACCTGTTCTGGGAGCAGGGCTTCGCGGCGACCTCGCTCGACGAGCTGTCGGGCGCGGCGGCGATGAACCGGCCCAGCCTCTACAACGCCTTCGGCGACAAGGAGGCGGCATTTCGCGCCGTGCTCGACGACTATGTCGACCAGGTGCGGGCGATGTATGTCGAGGCTTTCACCGCGGAAGTGCCGCTGCGCGAGGGCCTGAAGCGCGTCTATGACACGGCGATCCGGATCTATAATCGCGAGGACGGCATCGGGCGGGGATGTTTCATGATCGGGGCGGCCCTGACCGACAGCTTGCGCGACCGCGCGATCGCGGCGAAAATCCTCGAAGCGCTGCACGAGATGGACAAGGCGTTCCGCTGGCGGTTCAAGGTGGCGCAGGAGCGCGGCGAGCTGTCGCCCAACGCCGATACCCAGGCGCTGGGCATGATCGCGTCGGCGACGCACCAGGCGCTGTCGGTGCGCATGCGGGCGGGGGAAAGCGAGGCCAGTCTCCGGCGGCTGATCGACCAGACGATCGGGGTGATCTGCGGGTAAGGCAAGGACCCCTCCGTACCTCCCCATACCCCTCCGGCAACGAGGCCGTCATGGTGGTGCTGCCGGGTAAGGGACCCCTCCGGCGCTGCGCGCCACCTCCCCACCGCTGCGTGCCAGGGAGGAGGGCGACAGTCCTGCCCCGCTGGAGGTCGCAGGCCACAGCCTACTCTGTCGCCGTGCTGCTCCCTCCTCCCTATCGCTTGCGATGGGAAGGTGGCGCGCAGCGCCGGAGGGGTCAGCCAGACATGCGCTCCCACATCTGCCGGGCGGGGCCGTCGGGGTCATTTTCGACCTGGCACGTGGCGTCGATCCGCATGACCGGCCGGGTGACGGTATCGTAGCGCGGCCAGGCCTGGGCGCCGGGGATGGCCGGGGTTCCGGTGCGGGCGAAGCTGGCCCAGGCGGCGCTCAGGTTTTCCGACGCCGCCTCGACGCCCGGCCCGTCGCCGTGCAGGCCCTTTGCGTCCCAGTTGTCGAACATCGGTCCGATATCCGTGGCATGGCCCGCGCCCAGGGTGGCTGTCGTGCCGTCGACCGGCTTGTTCGAGGCGTAGTCCCAGCGATAGCGGTAGACCGGCGGGGGTTGCTTCGACTTGCGGTCGGCCAGGGCCACGGTCTCGAAGCCCATGGTCCGCGCGGTGGTGATCAGAAGGTACAGCTCGGTCGGGGTGGCCTGTGGGTAAAGGCCGCGATAGGTGGCGATGATGCCATCCGCCTTATCGCCGAAATCGGAGGTCACCCGCGCCGTCATGGCGGCTTCGTCGAGGCCAAAGACCTCCGGCTGGCCCAGGTAGAAGAACGACGATTCGGTGCGGTTGTTGCCGATGAAGAGCGGGATACCGGCGCACAAGGCCGTCACGTCAGGGTCGAACGGATCGGCGGGCATGGCGTGGCCGTCGATGACAGGACCGAAATGGCCGGCTTGGGTCGCTTCCGAAAACGAGATGCCGGGCAGATTGGGGATGGCCGGCGCGACATAGCCGTCCGTGACCAGCGACAGTCCGCCGCTGTCCTTTTCCCCGGCCCATTGCAGATCGAGCAGGGTCTGCGCCGGCACATCGACAAGCTTTTTCGCATCGCTGATGTCGAGCGCCTTCAGCAGGCGCTGCGTGGTCTCGGCCGCCGCCGCGCGCGGCATGCGGTTCAACTGCGCGCCGCTGGACATGCCCGCCTTGTGGAACAGGCCTTTCGCCTCGGGCATGCCCATCAGGGTGCCGACCTTGCCGCCGCCGCCGGATTCGCCCAGGATGGTGACATTGCCGGGATCGCCGCCGAAATGGGCGATGTTGTCGCGCACCCACCTGAGCGCCGCGATCATGTCGTACATGCCCTGATTGCCCGAGGTGGCGTAATCGCCGCCAAGCGCATCGCCCAGCCACAGGAAGCCCAGCAGGCCGAGGCGATGGTTGGGCGCGACCACGACGACATCGTACTTCGCCGCCATCCGCCCGCCATCCTGGGTCGGTGAGCCGGCCGAACCGGTCGAATAGCCGCCGCCATGCAGATAGACCATGACCGGGCGCGCCTTGTTGTCGACGGCGGGCGTCCAGACGTTGAGGAACAGGCAATCCTCGCTATAGGCCGGTTCCTGCTCGCCATAGGTCTGGTGCTCGCGCTGCAGGGTCGGCGCGCCGAGCGTGAGGGCGTCGCGCACGCCCTTCCACGGGGTCGCTGCCGGGGGCGCCTTGAAGCGGCCCCGGCCGCTGACCTGCCCGGCATAGGGGATGCCCTTGAAGCAAAGCGCCCCGCGCGCCGTACCGCCGCGCACTTTACCTGAGGTAGTCCGCGCCTCGACGAACGGCGCGACCGGCAGGGTGGACAGGCTCTGCGCCCGTGCGGGCGCGGCCGTCAGCGCGGCCAGCGACAGGCCTCCGGCCAGCACGGCCCGGCGGTTCAATGGCAATGGCATGGCGTCCTCCCGCCTGGTTGTACCGGGAGCTTAGGTTAGCGCTAACATGTTGGCAAGAGCGCTGCGCGCCACCTCCCCATCGCAAGCGATAGGGAGGAGGGTGGCAGTCCTGCACCGCTGGAGATCGTCGCCGTCATTGCCGTTCCTCCCCCTCCTCCCTGAGCGAAGCATGGAACCTTCGTTCCGAGGGAGGTGGCATTTTGGCTCTTGCCAAAATGACGGAGGGGTCCTCTTGCTCGCGCCATGGTTTTGCGAAAATACCGCCCGGCGAGAACCCTGCGCAAAAACCTGTCGCTACCGGAGGCCCGGTTGTGGCTGCGCCTGCGCGACCGTAAGGACGGGCCGGTTGTCCGGCGGCAACATCCGATCGGACCGTATGTCCTTGATTTCTACTGCCCGGAGGCGAAGCTCGCGATTGAGGTTGACGGCGCGCAGCACAACGAAGACGAGGCCATTGCCCATGATGCCCGCCGCGATGCATGGCTGCTGTCGCAGGGCATAGAGACCCTGCGCATCCCCGGAATCCATATCATGCAGGATGCCGATGCGGCGGCGGACCAGGTGCTTGAGGAGATAAGGGAACGGCTGGAGCGTAAGGAAAAGTGACCCCTCCGGCCCTTCGGGCCACCTCCCCACCGCTGCGCGGCAGGGAGGAGGGAGCCTGGCCGTCGACGCTTGCGCTCCCTCCTCCCTATTTCGCAGAAATGGGGAGGTGGCGCGCAGCGCCGGAGGGGTTTGGGGAGGTGCGGAGGGGTCCTTCCGGCCCCCGGCTTGCACATCCGCACCTAAGCCCCGAGCGGAGCGTATCGTCCTGATACGCTTTTCGCCTCGCGGCAGGTGGATCACGGCATGTTCGAATTCGGGCGCGAGTTGAGGCGCATTTTCCGCGGCCACGGGAGGGTCGAGGCCGACCCCAGCCTCTATGAGCTGCTGAACCTCAAGCTGCTGATCACCCACGGCCGCAACCTCGATATCGAGGCCGGACGCGTGTCGACCAAGAACCGCTTCACCCCCTATATCGAGGCGGCGCAGATCTGGCGTGAATACGCCCGCCGCACCGGCGATCCGTCGGCCGTGCGCCGCGCCGCCGAATCCGCCGAGAACGCCGGCAAGGAAGCCAAGACGACCGCCGAGGCCGCCCTCGCCATCCTCGAACAGGCTCAGACCTGCCTGATGGGCCACGACCTGTTCGATACGGCCAGCCTGCTGGGTTCCGCCGAGACCCTGCTGAGCGAAGGCCGCGCCGCCATCCAGAACGACGAGGGCTTGCGCGCCCGCTTCAACCGCATCGAGGCCAAGCTGGCGGCGCGCCTGGCGACGCGGCCCTTTGCCGGCGGCCGCGACGGCGATCTGGAGCCGGCCATGCTGGCCATGGCGCACGTCGATCGCGCCATCGAACGCGCCGACCGCCAGGTGCGCGCCAGCGGCGCCGCCAGCGACCGCATCGAGGCCGCCCAGGCGCGCTTCGAACGCGGCGACCTGTTGATGATGATCGGGCTCGACCGCTGCGATTCCTCGCTGATGACGGCGGTGATCAAGGATTTCGAGGCCCTGCAGGTACGGCTGGACGACGCCGTCGAGCCGGTGACGCTCGCCCGCGTCACGCTGCGCCTGGCGCTGGCCCACATCTGGAAGGGCGAGATCGAGGGGCGGCCCGAAACGGTCAGCGCCGGCGTCGCCCTGCTGAGCGACGAGGACGCGCCGCTCGACTATGAACATTCGCCGCTCGACTGGGTCGAGCACCAGCAGGCCCTGGCGCTCGGCCTTCAGACCCTGGCCGAGCTGACGCTCAGCGAGGACGTGTTCGACAAGGCGGTCAAGGTCTACGACATGGCGCTGAAGCGGCCGTTGCAGAAGGGCCTGGCCCTGCGCGCCCGCCTGATCAACAACCGCGCCGCCGCCATGGCGCGCCATGCCGAGATGAAGGGCGACCTCAAGGCGCTCGACGCCGCCGAGAGCGCGTTCAAGACCGAGCTGCGCGGGGTCAAGGCCGAGGACGATCCGGTCGGCTGGGCGATCCTGCAAAGCAACCTGGCGCGGCTTTACGTGGCGCGCGGCGACATGACCGGCTTCATGATGGAGCGCGCCGAGGCGGCCTATGCGCTGGAGGCGGCGCAGGACATCTTCCTCGATCAGGGCCTGCGCGGCCTGGCCGACGGCGTCCGCGACCTGCTCGACCGGGTAAGAGCTTAAGGCTTCAGCCCGGGCACGAAGTCCGCGCCGGCCTTGACCTCGGCCGACGAAGCCTTGATCGCGTCGCCGATGGGTTCAGCGCGTCCACCCAGACAGTTGGCCAGGAAGTTCTCCATGGTCGCATTGAACGCCATGACGTTTTCCGGCCGGGCGAAACCGTGGCCTTCGTCCGGAAAGACGATATAGGTCACCGGAACGCCGCCGCCCTGCATCGCGGCGACGATCTGGTCGGATTCCTGCATATGGACGCGCACGTCATTGGCGCCCTGCCCTATCAGCAGCGGCTTTCTGATCGCCGCGGCGGCGAACAGCGGCGACCGCGCGTGCAGCAGGCTCTCCCCCTCGGGCGTGGTCGGATCGCCGACGCGCTGGTAGAACTGATGGCGGAACGCCTCCCAATATGGCGGAAGCGACGCCAGCAGGGTATCGAGATTGGACGGACCGAACATGTCGACGCCGCAGGCGTAGCGGCCGGGCGTGAAAGCCATGCCGGCAAGCGTCGCGTAGCCGCCGTAGGAACCGCCGACGATGGCGACCTTGTCCGGCGTGGTGACGCCGGCCTTGACCGCCCAGTCGACCGCGTCGTCCAGGTCGTTCTGCATGTCACCGCCCCATTGCAGATTGCCGGCCGCCAGGAAGCGCTTGCCGAAGCCGGTCGAGGCGCGGAAATTGACCTGAAGGACGGCATAGCCGCGGTTGGCCAGCCACTGGACGCCGCCGGCGTAGCCGTATTCGTCGCGTCCCCACGGTCCGCCGTGTACATAGAGCACCAGCGGTGACGGCCGGTCGGCCCTGCCGTCGCCGTCCCGGTCGGCGCCCGGCGGCAGGGTCAGGTAGGAGACCAGTGTCAGGCCGTCGCGCGCCTTGATCTCCTCTGGCAACATCGGGACCAGCGGTGCGCCTTCCAGTTCCGGGCGGCTGACGTAGAGCCGCGTCAGGCTCTTCTTCATGCGGTCGTAGAGCCAGGTCGAGGCGGGAGCCGTGACCGGGTCGAACATCACCACCCATTTGTCCTCGGCATTGTCGCGCGACAGAACATAGACCTGGCCCTTGTCCTGGGCTTTCAGAAAAGCCAGGTCGGCGGCGACGGCGTCACCCAGCGGCACATAGTCGGAGGTGGCGTAGTCGACCGTATAGGCTTCGATGGCGCCGGTCATCGGCTGGGTCAGTCCCTGGCCGATATCGGCGCGCGCGTCCCCGGCCAGGACATCCGTCTTGCCGGACGCCGTGTCCATCGCTTCGAGCGCCGCCGTGTCGCGGCCGCGCGAATCGATCCAGTAGAGCGTCCGGCCGTTGTCGCCATAACCGATCGGGGCGGTCGTCAGGGAATCGTCGAGATCGACGCTGGTCAGCGGCGTCGCGGCGATCTTGCCGTCCGTCACGGCAAAATAGTCGACGCCGCCGTCGTCGCGCGACTTGGACGCCAGGCGGATGACGAGGTCGTTGTCGGCAGTGAAGCCATCGTATCCGTTGTTCTGCATGACGAGCGTCAGGGCGCCGGTCTTGACGTCGAGGCTGTAGATGTCGTGGTACTGCGGATCCCGGGTATTGAGCCCGATGAGTATGTGGTCGCGGACCGCGGGACTGATGACGTCCATCTCGGCGCGCGTGTTCTCGGCCGGCGTCAGAAGGCGCGGTTCACCGCCGGATACCGAAACACTGTAGAGCTTGTCGTTTTCGTCGCCCGAACTGTCGTAGAGATAGAACAGGCCCGAGGAATCGGGGGCCCAGAAGACATCGTATATCGGCCGGGAGGTGACGGCGGTCAGCGGACGGGCGCTTGCCGGATCGGAAACCGGCGCCGCCCAGACATTGAGCACGCCGTCGCGCGGCGCCAGCCATTCCAGCCACCGGCCATCCGGGCTGATCTGGGCGCCTGCGTGGCTGGGATTGCCGAACAGGGTGGCGCGGGGAATGAGGGGAACGGTCTGGCCGTGAGCCGGAAGAGCCAGGGCGAGGGCCAGCAGGCCGGCGGCAAAGAGGGTACGCATGTCACACACCTCCCTTGGATATCGCAGTGGTGAGGCAAGCAGAAACGGGCGGGAGAGTCAAACGGGCCGTAGAGGACCCCTCCGGCGCTGCGCGCCACCTCCCCACCGCTGCGCGGCAGGGAGGAGGGGGCTGGCCCTGCGCCGTTGGAGGCCGCGGGTTACAGCCTCCCTTGTCGCCGAGCCTGTCGTTCCTTGTCGCCCCTGCATTGTAAGGAGGGTCTCTGGTAAACGTGACCCGGACATGAACGGGAGGCTCCGGCTGGGTTCAGACGGAGGGGGCTATAACGGGGCAATCTTCCCTATGGCGCCTTGCGCCCGAGGGGAGGGACTTCGCATTGCCCCCTTATGGCGATGCGAGGACAGTCCAAGCAACCTCCGGGGGGCATTTTTTGACGCGCATTATAATCCGAAAAGTGCGTCACACTTTTCGGAATGCGCTTGTACCGGAGACTACCATGTTGAAGCTCCTTTCGCGCGCGTCCGCGCTCAGCCTTGCCACAGCCCTGGTGCTCAGTGGCTGCAACAACCCCTCCCAGACCGCCATGATGCCGGCCAGCGCATCCGAAGAAGCCCTGGCCGCCGTCGACACGCCGGTCGCGCCCGCCGCAGAGGCCCTGCCGCCGGCGCCCAAACCCAAGGTCGTCTATGTCTCGCGTCCGGCCGACCGTTACGCCTATGTCGACGACGCCTACGCCATGAACGACGCCTTCGGCGACGCGCCGCCGGACTACAGCTTCGCCTATGACGGCGGCCGCCCGCTGGCGTGGCTGGCGGCGGACAACGCCCTGCGCCTGGTCGAGCCGATCGCCGGGGGCGAGCGCTATTACTACTATCGTCCCGGCGCCACCGAGCCCTATCTGGTGCGCGACAACGACTATGCCTACGCCTATTCCGGCGGCAGGCTCGTGACGGTCTATGACAGCCGCGGCCGGGCGCTGGCGGAGGCTGACGCCGAACGGCGGGCCGATTATGCCGGCCGTTACCTGGCGCGCGCCCAGGCCTTGGCGGCGGCGGCACGGCGCGACCGGCGCGAGCGGGTCACGGATGCCGCCTGGGCCGTGCAGCAGCCGCGCATCGATCGCGGCCGCGATGCCTGGGTGCAGCAACAGCGCAGCGACAGCGACTGGCGCGCCTGGCATGACGCCCACGCGCCGCAGGTCCAGGCCCGGTGGCACGGCGAAAGCGTCCGGCGCAGCGAACAGGCCGCCGTATGGCGCAGCCGCCAGCAGGCGGCTGTAGCCCAGGCGCGGACAGACCAGGCACACGCCGACGCCGCGCGCGTGGCGCAGGCGCGGGCGGATGCCCAGGCGGCCCGGCAGCAGGCGCGGCTTGACCGCATCCATGCGGCCAGCCAGGCGCGTGTCGACCAGTCGCGCATCAATCAGGCCCGGACCGACCAGGCGCGTGTTGATGCCGCGCGCGTGACTCAGGCGCGGGCTGCCGCCCAGGCGGCCCGGCAGCAGGCCAGGCTCGACCGCGGCAAGCCTCACGCCGCCGGTCCGGCGCACGGGCACGACCATCCGGCGCCCGTCGTCGCCGTCAACCGGCCCGATCCGCCGCGTGGGCATGGCCATGATCGGCCTGCGCCGGTTGTCGCCGCTGCTGACAAGCCTCATTCAGGGCCTCACGCTGGGCCGCATCCGGCCAAGGCTCAGCCGAAGCCGCATGCCGCGCAGCCGCCCCAGACGGCCCAGGCCGGCTACCAGCACGGCCGTGGCCATCATCATGATCGGCGGCAGGGCGATTAGGTGGGAAGGACCCCTCCGTCATTTTTGCCAGGACAAAAATGCCACCTCCCCATCGCAAGCGATAGGGAGGAGGGGGGACGGCAGGATGAGCAGGGTGGTCAGGGTTTGAACCTGCCGCGCATGAACTCGACATAGTCGGCGTTGCTGAAGTCATCCCAGGCGTGGACAAAACCGCGCGTATCGTGCCCGGCGAGATAGCGCAGGTCCGGCCGGCCGTCGGTGGCGGCGCGGAAGATGACCTCGGCGACATCGGCCGCCGAGATCGTGCGCGCGGCGGCGAAACCGGCAAAGACCTCGCGCACCTTCTCGACATAGCCGTCATAGGCGGTGAGACCGGCGTCGGGCAGGGCGGCGCCGGCGGTCTGGCGTTCCATGAAGCGGGTGTCGGTGACGCCGCCATGCGGTTCGACGAGCTTGACGAAGATGTTCTGCGACAGGAGCTCGTAGGCCAGGGCCTCCGAAAAGCCCTCGATGGCGAATTTCGAGGCGCAGTAGAGCGACATCAGCGGCAGGGTATAGAGACCGGCGCCGGAGCTTATGTTGATGATGCCGCCCCCGCCGCGCGCCCTGAGGTGCGGCAGGACGGCGCGGGTGACGTCCATGACGCCGGTGACATTGACGTCGAACTGCTCGCGCGCCTGGTCGCGCGTGATGGTCTCGAACAGGCCGTACTGGCCATAGCCGGCGTTGTTGACGAGCAGGTCGATGCCGCGGAATTCGCGGGCGGTCATGGCGACAGCGGCCTCGATCGAGGCCAGGTCGGTGACATCGAGGCGCGTCACCAGCACATCGCGGCCGAGCTTCAGGTTGCGGTCGGGCGCGCGCATGGTCGCGGCGACGTTCCAGCCTTTCGCCGCGAACAGCTCCGCCGTGGCCCTGCCGATGCCGGACGAGGCGCCGGTGATAAGAACGGTCCTGGTCATGGGGAGGAGGGTTATGCCGTTGCCGCGGCGCGGTCAAGCGCGGCGAAATCCTCGTCCGACAGGTCGATGGCGGCGGCGGCGACGTTTTCCTCCAGATGGCGAACCTTCGACGTGCCGGGGATCGGCAGCATGACCTTCGAGCGCTTCAGCACCCAGGCCAGGGCGACCTGCGACGGCGCGGCGCCGTGGTGGTGGGCGATGCGGTCGAGCACCGAGCCCGGCCGCGCCAGGTCGCCGGCGGCCAGCGGATACCAGGGGATAAAGCCGATGTTGTTCGCCTCGCAATAGTCGAGCACGGCTTCGCTGCGGCGTTCGACCAGGTTGTAGAGGTTCTGCACCGTGGCGACGGGGAAGACCTTCTGCGCCGCCTTGATGTCCTCGACCGAGACTTCGGACAGGCCGGCGTGGCGGATGACCTTGTCGTCGATCAGGCGCCTGACCGCCGCGAACTGTTCGTCGCGCGGCACGCGCGGATCGATGCGGTGAAGCTGCCACAGGTCGATGATCCCGACGCCCAGCTTGTCGCGGCTCTTGTTCGCTTCGGAAATAAGGTGGTCGGGGTTGCCGTTGGAGGTCCAGCGGTCGGGGCCGGAACGCGTCAGTCCGCCCTTGGTGGCGACGACGAGGCCGGCCGGATAAGGATGGAGCGCCTCGCGGATCAGGTTTTCCGACACGTCGGGGCCGTAGGCGTTGGCGGTGTCGATGAAGTTGACGCCGAGCTCCGGCAGGCGTTTCAGCACGCGGATGGCCTCGTCGCGGTCGTCGGGCGGTCCCCAGATGCCGCGCCCGGTGACGCGCATGGCGCCGAAGCCCAGGCGATGGACCGGCAAGTCGCCGCCGATGGAAAAGGTGCCGGATGTCTGGGCGTTGCTCATGGGAGACTCCTGTGTTGGCGGAAAGATAGGAAGCGCGAAGTAAGGGGGCAATGGTGGAGGGGAGTGGATATTTCGCCGTGGGGTGGCGGGAGGGGCGGGAAGAGGACCCCTCCGGCGCTGCGCGCCACCTCCCCATCCTTCGGATAGGGAGGAGGGAGAATTTGGCGATGGCGGCGGTTTGGGTTAATGTCGGCCAAAACGGGGGCCGGACATGGATACGCACAAATCGATCTTCTCGCTGCTGAGCCGCAACATGCAGGCCTATACCATCAGCTGGGTGTCGACCTTCTTCGCCTCGGTCGTCAATGTGCTGTGGACGGTCTATGTCTTCCATTACGACTTCGTGTCGAACATCGACGGCGCCCTGGCCAGCCAGATCGGGGTGGTGCTGATCAACGAGCTGTTCCTGCTGTGGTCGGTATGGAACAGCCGCAAATACCTGTTCGGCATCGGCGGGCCGGTCAATACCGTATGGATACTGCTGACGGCGGCATTCATCCTGCTCCTGATCTACGCGCCGATGACGGCGTTCAAGCTCTACGGCGCCTTGACCCGTGCCGAGATCAGCGGCCATTCACCGCTTTATGACGCGATCAACCACTATTCGGATATCGTGTTCAACTTCGCGGTCACCGAGTCGCGGGTCGATGTCGCGGGCTTGAAGGCGCAGTATGGCGACATGATCGCCAAGGGGCTGGCCGGGTTGAGCGGGCTGGTGGCGCTGGTGTACCTGCGGTCGTTCTTCAAGGGGCGGGAGGGGTAGGGACCCCTCCGGCCCTTCGGGCCACCTCCCCATCGCAAGCGATAGGGCGGCGGGAGAGGGACGGTGCGGGCGGAGTTTGGGAAAGCAAGACGCCCCACCACCACCGCGCCGAAGGGGCGCGGCGGTCCCCCTCCCCGGCAAAGCCGGGGAGGTA
>CAYYTA010000099.1:0-17225 GCA_964474575.1 uncultured Caulobacteraceae bacterium
AGAACTGGTTCTCGATCTGCTCGAACGGTTTGGCCAGGCGCTCCATGTCCTTTTCGGCGATGCCGATGCCGGTGTCGGCGACGGAGATGTGCACATTCTGGTCGGTCACCGCCGCCGATATGGTGATCGTGCCGCCTTGCGGCGTGAACTTGATCGAATTGGTCAGGAGGTTGAGCAGGATCTGCTTGAGCGCGCGGAAATCGGCCTCGATCTCGGGCAGGACCGGCAGGTGCAGGCGCACCTTAAGGCCGGCCTTGTCGACACGCTGGCGCACCAGGCGCAGGGTGTCCTCGACGACCTCGTCGATCAGCACGGGCTCGAAGCGCAGCGTCATCTTGCCGGCCTCGATCTTCGACATGTCGAGGATGTCGTTGATCAGGCTGAGCAGATGCTGGCCGGAATTGAGGATGTCGGTCGCATATTCCCTGTAGCGCGCGTGGCCGAGCGGCCCGAACATCTCGGTCGACATGATCTCCGAGAAGCCGTTGATGGCGTTGAGCGGCGTGCGCAGTTCATGTGACATGTTGGCCAGGAATTCGCTCTTGGCGTGGTTGGCGGCCTCGGCGCGAATCTTGGCGATCTCGTACTTGCGCGCCAGCACCTCCTGGCGCTTGCGGCTGAGCTCGAGCTTCTCGACCATGGCCTGGAGCTGTTCCTCATTGCGGCGCGACAGCTCTTCCTGCAGCTTGACGGCGGTGATGTCGGCGCAGGTCAGGACGCGACCGCCCTCCAGCGTCCGGCTTTCCGAAATCTGGATCCAGCGGCCGTCGTTGAGCTCAGCCTCATGCACCCCCTCGCGCCCGTCGGGCGCCGGCTGCTTGCGGCGGATGGCGATCTGCATCACCTGATCGAGCAGGTCTCGCGGCGTGCCGATGCGCAGGAAACGCGGGTCGATGCCGAAGGTCTCGCCGAAGGTCTGGTTCCACATCAGCAGGCGATGACGCTTGTCCCACAGCACGAAGGCGTCCGAGACCGAGTTGATGGCGTCGGTCAGGCGGGCTTCGGCGCGCTGGGCGCGTGACTGCGCCATGCGTTCCTCAGAGACGTCGAGCGCCACGCCGCTGAGGCGGGTGAAGCCCTGGCGGCCGGAATTCGGTCCCGCGCGATCGCCGACCGCCTGGCCGCGCGCATCGACCCACAGCGAGCGGCCGTTGGCGTTGGGCACGCGGAAGGAGACGTCGAAGGCGCCCTTGAAGCGCGCTTCAGCCAGCGCCCGGGTCAGGGCGTCGCGGTGTTCGGGCGCGACGCGCAGCACGAATTCCGAGGTCGTGGCGACGCCGCCCCCGCCCCAGCCCATCATGGCGCCGGTGACGTCGGACATGTAGATCAGGTCCTGGTCGAGGTCCCAGTCCCAGATACCGCAGCGCGCCGCCTCGACCGCCAGCTTGTAGCGCTGCTCGCTGGCCTGGAACTGCAGGGCGTCGTCGCGGCTCTTGCGCGCCTGCACCATCAGCAGGAGGCCGAACAGCCCGCCGATGACCAGCGGTCCGACGACGGAAATGAGGCCGCGGATGACGTCGAGTGACGGCGAGAAGAAGCGCGGGCTGGGCGTGGCGGTGATGGCGATCAGGCCGTCGTCGGATTCTGGCGCGGCGGCGATCTTGACGAAGCCGCCCGCCGACTGGCTGCCGTCGCGCGCGCCCTGGATCAGATCACCCGAGCGGCCGCGGTCGCGCAGCTGGGCGTAGGAGACGGCGAAGGCGTCGTCGACCGTCTGGCCGGCGAGGCGGTCGTCGGAGGCGGCGACGATGTGGCCGTCGTGGGCGACCAGGGCCGACAGCCGGCCCGATCCGTCGCGGTCAAGGCCGTCGGCGAAGCGCGCGGCCAGGATGAACGACGCTCCCTTCAGGACGGCATAGGATTTGGCCGCCGGCGTCAGTTGCGAGCTTTCGGCGACGAGGCCGAAGCGGTCGGTGGCCGCTTGCGCCGCCTGGGTGGCCAGGGTGGCGTCGTCGTCCCCGGTCTGGGCGAGAAGGGTGCCATCGGGCTTGACCACCGCCACGCCGGTGAGCGCGCCATGGCTGAGGCGCAGGGCGGCCTCGGCCGCGCTCAAGGGTTCGTCGGGCTTGGCGGCGAGCTGGCTTTCGGCGACCTCGAGCGCGGTGCGGGCGGCGCCCAGGCGGGTATCGGTGCGGGCGGCGGCGACCTGGGCCGAGGCGACCATGGTCTGGCCGTCGCGGTCGCGGTCGGCTGACAGGCGGTTGCCGAGCTGCAGGCTCGACAACAGGACGAAGATGGCGAGGCCGAGCGCCAGGACAATCGCGCCCAGCCGCATCCACAGCGGCATCGAGGCGCCGATGCGCGAGGTGGCCACGCCGAGGGCGGCGTTTTTCAGCGCGGCCTTGAACCCGCGCGGTGCGGGGGCCGGGCGCGGATCGGCGCGCCCGTCGTGCGGCGTGTAGTTGCGCTGATTTTGCCGCCCTGTCGTCACAAGGGTCCCGCGGTGATTCGTGCTTAACGCACAGGGTAAACGCGGCGTTAAACTATTGTCGAGAGGGTTAAGCTTTCCTGAATCGGGTTCTTAACAGGGACATTTATCAGCTCAATGGCCGCATGGCTCGCCGCACTGCGCTCAAGAAGCGAAGCGTCAACACGCTTCAATGGGCGGCGGTATTCACCCGCTTTTTCCGCGAGGTGTGTCAGCTCGCCATCGAATCGGGTGGCATGTCGTCGCGCTTGCGTTCGCGCAAGGGCGGGCGGTGGTCTTCCGTCCAGCCGTCGCGCCGTTCCGGACCGGCATAGTTGGGATCCTGCTTGCGGCGGCGGTCGGGCCCGAAATAGCTTCCGGTCTTGATGAACGGGCGCGGATAGTCGACGACGGCGACGACCTTGCGGTGCAGTTCCTGGGCGGTGACCGGCTTGCAGCAGAACTCGTTGGTGCCGGCGTCGCGCGCCGCCTCGACGCGGGAGCGTTCGGAATGCGCCGTCAGCATGATGATCGGCACGTAGCGGCTGGGACTGTCGGACGAATTGCGCACCAGCTTGACGAACTCGACGCCGTCGAGGACCTCCATCTGATAGTCGGTGATGACGATGTCGATCGAGTCGTGCTTGAGGCGGTGAAAGGCTTCGGTGGCGTCCTTGGCTTCGTAGATATGAGTCGCGCCGAACCCGCGCAATATCGTCTTGACGATATTGATCATGTGGGCGTTGTCGTCCACGACCAGAAACCGGACACGCTCAAGGCCTGCCAAACCGCTACTCCACCAAAACGCCCCGGGCGCCGGATACGGAGCAAATTAAGGGCTGTTGGCTTATGATTGGTTAAGAGACCGGGGATACTTGGTCAGGCCTCCAGCGCCTTGCCCGCCAGTTCGGCGACGTTCTTCGACAGATTGGGCGCCGCGACGATCTCGCGCAACGCCGCCTCCATGGCCTCGCGATAGGGCGAAGCGAAGGTGCGGAAGCGCGACAGGGGCTCGACCAGGCGCGCCGCCGTCATCGGATTGAAGGCGTCGACGGTCAGGATCTGTTTGACGAGAAAGGCGTAGCCCTTGCCGTCCCTATCGTGGAAGACGCTCGGATTGTTGGCGAAGCCGCCGACCAGCGCCCGCCAGCGATTGGGTACCTTGGCGTCGAAATCGGGGTGGACGGACAGCGCCTCGACGCGGTTCAGCGTATCGGGGTCGGAGCAGCCGGCCTGGAGCGCGAACCATTTGTCGATGACCAGGGGCTCGGCCTTGAAACGGTCGTAGACGGCGTCGAGCGCGCCCTGGTAGGCTGCGCCCTGGACGTGCATCAGGGCATTCAGGCCGCCGATCATGTCGGTCATGTTGGTCGCCGTGGTGAAATGCGCCTCGGCCAGCTGGCGCAGGTCGTCTTCACCGGCAAACCCGGCCAGCAGCAGTTCGAGCAGGGCGTTCTTCAGGGCGCGCCGGCCCGCCGCCTTCGCATCCGGCGAGAACATATTGGCGGCCGGCACG
Organism: uncultured Caulobacteraceae bacterium; assembly: GCA_964474575.1. Lineage (GTDB taxonomy): Bacteria > Pseudomonadota > Alphaproteobacteria > Caulobacterales > Caulobacteraceae > Asticcacaulis. The sequence continues at coordinate 3,924 of CAYYTA010000099.1, forward strand.
GCATGGTAGGCTGCAAGCAGGTCGTCACGCAGGGCGCGCGACAGGGCGGCCTTGAAGCCCTTGCGGCGCTGATGGATAAAGGCCGGGTCGACCGGATCGCAGGACGCCTGCAGGTCGGATTCCGACGGCACGGCGAGGATCAGCGCCTTGAAAGCGTCTTCCAGGGCCGCGTCGCCCAGGCAGGCGCGTAAAGCGCCCGCGAAAGTGTCGCTATGCACATTGTCGAGATCGGGCGTCAGGATGATCTCGCGCGCCAGGGCTTGCGCCGCCTCCCAGCGATTGAACGGGTCGGCATCGCCCTTGAAGCGGGCGAACTTGTGGCCCTGCAACTCGTTGCTTTCCAGGATCGCCGGGGCCGAAAAGCCGCGCAAGGCGCTGAGGACCGGCGCTTCGGCGACCTCGGACAGCACGATCTCGGCGACCGTTTCGCGCAGGACGTAGAGGGCCTCGTCGCGGCGTTCGCCCTCGAAGGTGAAGCCTTGTGGCCGGCCGTCTTCGGTCAGCAGGCCGAAGCGGACGGGAATCGGCACCGGGCGCTTGTGCGACTGGCCGGGCGTGGGCGGGGTTACCTGGCCGAGGCGCAGGGTCAGGGTCTTGGCCGCCGCGTCATATTTGCCGGCGGCATTGAGGCGCGGCGTGCCGGCCTGGACATACCAGTCGAGCATGGGGCCGAAATCTTCGCCGGTCACGGCTTCGAAGCTCTTGAGGAAGTCTTCCAGCGTCGCCGCCGTGCCGTCGTTCTTCGCAAAATAATGGTCGAGCGCCTTGCGGTAGGTGTCTGGGCCGACCAGGGTGCGCAGCATGCCGACGATTTCGGCGCCCTTCTCATAGACGGTGGCGGTGTAGAAATTGTCGATCTTGAGATAGGACGACGGCCGCACCGGGTGGGCGAGGGGGCCGGAGTCTTCCGGGAACTGGCGCGCGCGCAGGGCGCGGACATCCTTGATGCGCGCCACCGCCTCGCCGCGCTGCGACTTCGAGAAACCCTGGTCGCGATAGACGGTCAGGCCCTCCTTGAGGCAGAGCTGGAACCAGTCGCGGCAGGTGACGCGGTTGCCCGACCAGTTGTGGAAGTATTCGTGGGCGACGACGCTTTCGATGCGCTCATAGTCCATGTCGGTGGCGGTGGCCGGATCAGCCAGCAGCAGCGACGAGTTGAAGACGTTCAGCCCCTTGTTTTCCATGGCGCCGAAGTTGAAGTCGCGCACGGCGACGATCATGAACAGGTCGAGATCGTATTCGCGGCCGTAGGCGTCCTCGTCCCACTTCATCGAGCGCTTGAGCGCATCCATGGCGTAGGCGGCGCGGTCCTTCATGCCGGTGTCGACGTAGATGCGAAGATCGACCTTGCGCCCGGACATGGTGGTGAAGCTGTCCTCGAGGACGTCGAGCTCGCCGGCGACCAGGGCGAACAGGTAGCACGGCTTCCTGAACGGGTCTTCCCACCGGGCGAAATGGCGATCGCCGGGCAGGTCGCCCTTTTCCAGCAGGTTGCCGTTGCTGAGCAGGTGGGTGTAGGCCTTCGGCGCCTCGATGCGGACACGGTAGGTGCTCATCACGTCGGGGCGGTCGAGGAACCAGGTGATCTTGCGGAAGCCCTCGGCCTCGCACTGGGTGCAGAAGCGGCCGGCCGAGGTGTAGAGCCCTTCCAGCGTCCTGTTGTCCGACGGATTTGTCTCGGCCTCGGTCTCCAGCACGAAGCGGTCGGGCACGTTTTCAATCGTCAGGGTCTCTTCGGTCAGGGTGTAGTGCGCCACCGGCTCACCGTCGATGGCGACCGAGATCAGCTTCAGGCGCTCACCCATCAGGACCAGCGGCGCACCCGGCGTGGCGCGCTCCAGCGTCAGCCGCGCCCTGACCCGCGTCGCGTCCGGCACGAGATCGAAGCTAAGCTCGGTCAGCGGGATGCGGAAATCGGCGGGCTTGTAGTCGGCGAGGCGTATGGCTTGCGGGATATCGGTGCGCATGGTTGATTCCCTTAAAGGTCAAATCCGAGATATGGGCCGCGCGAAATAGGGAAGCAATAGGTATCAGCGCTTGCGCCGCTTCGGCCGTTTCCCTCCTCCCTGTCGAGCCTTTGGCCAAGACGGGGAGGTGGCCGAAGGGCCGGAGGGGGCATGACACCGCCGGCTGGACCCCTCCGCCGGCTGCGCCGGCACCTCCCCATCCTTCGGATAGGGAGGAGGGAGCGCGATGCCCGGCACAGACGGTGGAGCTATCGCTTGCGCCGCTTCGGCCGGCCGGTCTGGAAGGCGACGCCTTCGCTGAGGCGATGGGCCAGTTCGTCGGCGTCGATCATCGGCAGGCGCGTCAGGACGGCGGGATAGCCGCGATAGTGCGGATCGTCGAAATATATGTCCGGCGCCGCCTCGATCAGCAGTTCCTTCCGGTCGAGCGGGCAGGAGATGGCCAGGACCTCGATGTTCGGCCAGCGCTTCTGCCTGGCTGTGTCGCGCTGCATGAAGGTCCAGGCGACGCCCTTGTCGCCCAGCGAAAAGATGAGCCGCCCGTCGGCTGAATTGTCCGTCACGCCGGGAAGGGTTGTCGCGATTTGTCGTGCTTCCGCCGTCGTCACCATGCCGCCATCTCAGGTCGAAAGGATCCTTTCAGGTCTTTTTGCCGCGTTTCGTGCTTCGGGTCCGGCGGCGTGCGGGAAAGGGGCGCGCTGCCGGTCGCGCTTTGGCGGAAATGCGCGTCAGCGTCACCGTGTTGTCGGCATAGCTGGTCACCGCCATCATGCCGAGGTTGATATCGATGCCATGCGGGACATGGTAGCCGCCTATTTCATCGACCTTCTCCAGCGTGACCGTATCCACGACGAATATGCCGTCGCTCAGGCCGCTGGTGATATAGAGCTTGCCGTCATGCAGGCTGGCCGCGTCGAAATGGCAGCCGGCAAAGATTTTCCGTCCGAGGACGGCATGGCTCCCCAGCGCCAGGCTGAATTCGACCAGTTCGACACCGCCGTGATACGCCGCCTGTTCCTGCGGCCGGGGCGCACCATCGGTGACCACCATGATCAACCGCGTGTCTGACAGAAAACAAACGTCCTTGACCTTGTATTGCGACGGGATGAAGAGCAGCCGTCGTCCGGTTTTCAGGTCGAAAAAATGAACGCCCTCTTCGCCGCGCGACAAGGTGACGGCGAAGATGTCCGGCGTGAAGAACCTCACGCCGTGCGCCCAGCTTTTCTCGAACCCCGTCGGCAGATCCCGCACGAAAGCCAGCCTGTCGCCGTCGCGGCGATAGTGGGTGACAGTGCCGAGCGCGCAATTGCTGGTCAGGATGTTGCCGTGCGCATCGGCATCGCACAGGTCGGTTTCGGCGGTGCTTCCGGCGAAGACCGTGTCGATGCAGTCGAGGACACGCCACGTCCGCTGTGCGTCATCAAAGCGGATCAATTCCATCTTGCGCGCCAGCAGGGAACAGCACACCAGCGTCTCGGCGTCGAGGATCCTGACCGAGGTTGCCGTTGCGTAGCGGCTTCGTCCACCGATGTAGAGCATGCGCCAGTCGGAGGTCTGGCGGTCCGCCAGCTGGATATGGAACGGCGCCGTGGCGTCGTGGCCTCCGGGCGGCGAGAACGCGGATGAGTCCATACTTTTAAGCAATTATCGGGTTGACACGCGCGCCGCCGCCCCGGGGATTTCGCCGGCGACGGCCCCATCATGGCAGGCGGCGGGCGGCATGTGCAATATCGGACGCGCCGGTGCGGCAACAAAAACGCGTTATATCGCCCGAAGAAAGGAATCAGGCCGTCTGGCGGGGACGGGCGCCCGCTTCCGGCGCTTCGTTTTCGACCGCCTGCTGCAGGTTTTCGGCGCGCTTGGCCAAGGCGATCAGGTCGTTGTCGGCCTGGTCGGCATTGTCGCGGACATAATCGCGCAGGTCCCTGATCAGCTTGAGCAGGCGCGGCGCGGCGGCGATCAGGCGCGCCTGCATCTCGATCAGGCCGGGATCACGCTCGTATTCGGCGCCCGGCACACGCCAACCGCCCCAGTCGTTGACGTCGGTAACGACGATCGGATAGGTGCCGGGAAAAGGATGGTTGCGGCTTTCCTCGGGCGTCTGCCACTTGTTGCGGGCGCGCATCAGCCGCCAGTTATGCTCCGGAACCTCGCGTTCGGCCTCGGCTTCGGCGACGATTTCGTGCTCGCCGAAGTCGCGCCCCAGGCCGCAGTCATAGGTGACGCGGACCGGCTCGTCGAAGCCCTTGACCCAGACCGGATTGACCTTGTCGATCACCGCCCAGGTGCCGACGGGTTCGACATAGACGCGCTGGTGACGGTGGAAATTGGCTTTGGCCATGATATACCCCGATTGGTCTGGCGCGGTCCGCGCGAGAGGGTCACTCTAGCCGAAAAGCTTTAACGATTTGGGTTGTGGGGTGGGAAGCAAGAAACCCCTCCACCACGCGCATGAAGGATGCGCGTGGTCCCCCTCCCCGACAAGCGGGGAGGTGCAAGAGGGGCCGGTTTCTTCTTTCTTGTTTCTCCCCGCTTGTCGGGGGGACCATCAAGCGAAGCGAAGATGGTGGAGGGGATTCTTGCTTCACCATGATGGACGCGAAGGTCGTTTCTGCTGCAATCATAAAAAATTCGTGCGCGGCGCAAGATATTGGTTTTTCTCATATAATGAATGAGTTAGCGCTAACATGCCTGATCAAAATTCTTGCAGCGCACAAATTTCTCGCTAAGCTGGAGCTTTTACCACGCAAAGAAGCTTCGTCATGACCGAACCCGTGATCGACCAAGTCCGTCAGAATATCGCCCTGCTCGACGGCTTTCTCTGCGAGGCGGTGGCCGATTTCGGCCGCGAGCACGTCCTGCTCAAGATCGAGGCGCTCAAGGACGGCACGCTCGACCTGGAATCGTTGAGCGAATCCGAGGCGGCGTTCGCGGCGCGGGCCATGACCTGCCTGTCGATGCTGACCGTGGTCTCCGAGGACGTGGCCGAGCTTGGCCGCGTCGGCACCTTCCCGAGTTCGGACGGCACCATCCAGCCGGTCAGCCTGGCTAATGCCGTGCGCTCGGCGGCGCACGAAGGTCTGGCCGCGGCCGAGATCGAGGCGACGCTGGACAACATGCTGGCCTCGCCGGTGTTCACCGCCCATCCGACCGAGATGCGCCGTCATTCGGTCGTCGAGAGGGAGCTGGAGATCAGCCGGCTGCTGCAGGCCCTGGAAAAATGCGGCGACACGGCCGAGCGCAAGGCGATCGAGGAAGACCTGTTCCGCGCCGTGGCGCTGCTGTGGGAGACGCGCCTCAACCGGCCGGAGCGCATCACCGTCCAGGACGAGATCAACAACCTTGTCGCCGCCGTCAAGCGCGCCATCCTGCCGGCCCTGGTCACGCTCTATGGCGAATGGGGCCGGGATATCCAGCATGAACATGCCCTGCCCAATATCCTCAAGCTCGGTTCGTGGATCGGCGGCGACCGCGACGGCCATCCGCACGTCGACGAGGTGACGCTGAACTACGCCTTCGCGACCCAGGCCCGCGTCGCCTTCGACTTCTATGTCAGGCAACTCGACCAGCTCGACACCGAACTGACGATCTCCGACGAGGTCGCGCCGGCCAGCGAGGCGGTCAACGAAATGGCGCGCAAATCGCTCAATACCGACATCCACCGTGTCGACGAGCCCTACCGCCGCGCCATCGCCTTTCTCAAGCTGCGCCTGACGCGCACCCGGGCGGAGGTGCTGGGCGAGCCGGTGCATAACGGCGCGTCGACGGTCCAGGCTTATGAGCGCTGCGAAAACTTCGTCGCCGACCTGGTCGCCATCCGCGATTCGCTTGCCGCCCACGGCGGCCGGCGCATGGTCGGGCGCACGCTCAGGACGCTCATCCGCATCGCGCGCAGTTGCGGCTTCCACCTGCTGGCGCTCGACCTGCGTCAGAATTCGGACGTGCATGAGCGTGTCGTCGCCGAGCTGTTCACCCAGTCGTCGGAACTGATCGACTATCTCGGCATGTCGGAAAGCGAACGCTGCTCGCTGCTCTTCGCCGAACTGACCAATGACCGCATCCTGCGCTGGCCCTATGCCAGATATTCAGCCGAGACGAGCCGGGAACTGCGCATCGTCGACGCGGCGGCGGCCTTGATCAGAACCTTCGGGCCGGAGGCGTTCGGCGCCTATGTCATTTCCAAGGCGGCGTCGGTGTCGGATATTTTGGAACCTTTGGTCCTGCTCAAGCAGGCGGGACTGGTGCGTGGCGGTCCGCAGCCGCATGCCATGATGAAGATATCGCCGCTGTTCGAGACCATTGGCGACCTCGAAGCGGCGCCGGAGATCATGAAAAAGTGGCTCGGCAATTTCGCCGTGCGCTCGCTGATGGGGCGGCCGGCGATCCAGGAGGTCATGCTGGGCTATTCCGACAGCAACAAGGACGGCGGCTATACCGCCTCGCGCTGGCACCTGCACAAGGCGTCGCGCGCCATCAAGGCGGCGTGCGACGAGAAGGGCGTGAAGCTGCGCCTGTTCCATGGCCGCGGCGGCAGCGTCGGGCGCGGCGGCGGGCCGAGCTTCGCCGCCATCCTGGCCCAACCCGAAGGCACGGTCGGCGGCCAGATCCGCATCACCGAACAGGGCGAGATGATCGCGCGCAAGTACGGCAACCTGACCACGGCGCACAGGACGCTCGATTCGTTCGCGGCGGCGACCTTCCTGGCGACCATACCGGCGACGGCCGGCGAGCGCCCGTCGCACGACGCCGAGCTCGAGACCGAATTCTCGCCGGTCATGGACGCCATCTGCGACGTCTCGTTCAAGGCCTATCGCGGCCTGGTCTATGACGATCCGCACTTCCTCGACTTCTTCCGTTCGGTGACGCCGATCTCGGAGATCACCGACCTCAAGATCGGCTCGCGGCCGGCGTCGCGCACGGCCTCCGGCAAGATCGAGGACCTGCGCGCCATTCCGTGGGTGTTCTCGTGGTCGCAGTCGCGCTTCGTCCTGCCGGGCTGGTACGGCTTCGCGGCGGCGGTGCGCGAGCTTGGCGTCGATGAGGAAAAGCTGCGTCGCATGGCCGGGTGGGACTTCTTCGACGTCTTCCTGGCCAATATGGAAATGGCCCTGGCCAAGGCCGACATGGACATCGCCGCGACCTATGTCGCCCTGGCCGGCGACCAGGCGGAGGCGCAGCGCATCTTCGCCACCATCCGCGCCGAGTTCGACGCCACGGTCGAGCTGATCAAGCATATCCGCGGCGCCGACTCCCTGCTGTCGACCCAGCCGGCGCTGCGCAGCCAGGTCGGCCGCTCCGAGACCCTGCTCAACTCGCTCAACCGGTTGCAGGTTCATCTCCTGCGCCAGCGCCGGGGCGGCAACCAGCACAAGCTGGTCAAGCTGGCGACGCAGCTCAGCATCAATGGCATATCGAGCGCCCTGCGCAATACCGGTTAAACGTTGCAGCCGCAACGGAAACAGGCGCTTGTCCGGGGGCGACAGCGGGACTATAAGCCCCGAATATTTTGTCTGGTCGCGCAATTTAACCGAAAAGTGGTGGCCACTTTGCCGGATTGCGCTTACGGGTTGACCCCTTGCCGGAGAGAGATTATGACAGCGCTGTCATCAACGGACGTCCGGAAAGGGCATCACTTTTTAACGGATGGACCGATAAGCCTTGGCAACAGGCAGTTTAAGCCAAGCGCATCCCGAAAAGTGTGACGCACTTTTCGGATTAAGATGCGCGTAAAAACAAAAATCAGAGCATTTTCCGACTCGGAAAATGCTTGAGCAGGAAACAGGATTTCATGGCGCAGGGTTCAGCGGCGGCGGGTGGCCGTCAACAGGTTTTCGTCCTTGTCGGCGGCACTGGCGATCTGGCCGTGCGCATGCTGTGGCCATCCCTGGCCCTGCTCGACCAGGACGGTTTCCTGAGCGACGGTTTGCGCGTCATTTCGGTGGCGCGGCAGAAGCTTGAGCACGACGCCTTCGTCAAGATGGTGTCGGACGCCATCGAAAAGCGCGCCGGCAAGGACCTGGAGGCAGGGACGCTCGACCGCTTCCTTGCGCGCATCAGCCACGTTTCGCTCGACGCCGCCAATGCCGACTGGGGCCCGGGTCTCAAGCGTGAATTGGGCAAGGTCGAGGATCTCGACATCACCTATTTCCTGTCGGTGTCGCCGTCGCTGTTCAAGCCGATCTGCGAGCACATTGCCTTAGCCGGCCTCAACGCCGCGCCCAACCGCGTCGTCATCGAGAAGCCGATCGGCCGCGACCTGGCCACCTCGAAGGAGATCAACGACGCCGTCGCCCATGCCTTCGACGAGGCGCGCACCTTCCGCATCGACCACTATCTCGGCAAGGAGACGGTGCAGAACCTGATCGCGCTGCGCTTCGGCAACATCATCTTCGAGCCGCTGTGGAACGCCCAGTCGATCGATCACATCCAGATCACCGTCGCCGAGACCGTCGGGGTCGGCGAACGCCTCGGCTATTACGACGACTACGGCGCCCTGCGCGACATGCTGCAGAACCACCTGCTGCAACTGGTATGCCTGACCGCCATGGAGCCGCCGTCGGGCCTGTCGTCGGATGCCCTGCGCAACGAAAAGGTCAAGGTGCTCAACAGCCTCAAGGCCATCGACGCGGGAAGCGTTCAGACGCACACCGTGCGCGGCCAGTACGGTCCGGGCTTCGCAGAGGGCGAGAAGGTCGAGGGTTACGAGGCCGAGAAGGGCTCGCCGTCGAACACGGAAACCTATGTCGCGGTCAAGGCCGAGATCGCCAACTGGCGCTGGGCCGGCACGCCGTTTTACCTGCGCACGGGCAAGTGCCTGCCGTCGCGCGCCACCGAGATCGTCATCCAGTTCCGCGACGTGCCGCACTCGATCTTCGGCGGCGAGGCGCGGCCGAACCGGCTGATCATCCGGCTTCAGCCGGACGAAGACATCAAGCTGACTATCATGAACAAGTCGCCGGGCCTGACCGCCGAGGGCATGCACCTGCAGGCGCTCGACCTCAGCCTGTCGCTGGCGGCGGTGTTCGATGCCAATGGCCACAAGCCGCCGCGCCGCCGCATCGCCTATGAGCGCCTGATCCTCGATGCGCTGAACGGCAACAACGCCCAGTTCGTGCGCCGCGACGAGGTCGAGGCGGCCTGGGCCTGGGTCGACGGCATCATCGACGGCTGGGCGCAGACCGGCATGAAGCCTGAAATCTATCCCGCCGGTTCGGTCGGGCCGATGAGCGCCCTGCTGATGATGGCCCAGGACGGACGCAAGTGGAATGACTGAGGCGCTGATCCACCCGTCCAACGTGCCGGAGAACGTCCTGACGTGGCGGGGCGCCGGCGGTCCCGTCACCGTGCATGCCTTCCCGTCGGCGGGCGAGGCCGGCAGCTATATCGCCGATATCATCACCGGGGCATTGCGGCATGCCCTTGACCAGCGCGGCCAGGGCCTGTGGCTGGGCTGCGGCGGCTCGACGCCCAAGCCGGTCTATCGCCATCTCGCCTATGCAGAGCTCGATTGGGCGCGGATCAGGCTGGCCCAGGTCGATGAGCGTTTCGTGCCGGTCGATGACGCCAATTCCAATACGCGCATGATGTCCGAGGCCCTGCGGCCGGCGCTGGATGCGGGCATGGAGCTGATCTCGCTGGTCCAGGACAGCGACCAGAACGCCAGCGCCGCCAAGGCCGAGGCGCGGCTGCTCGAACTCGGCCATGGCGATATGCCCATGTTCGATATCGCCCTGATGGGCATGGGCGGCGACGCGCATTACGCCTCGATCTTCCCGAACCATCCGCTCAATGCCTATGTCTATGACACCAAGGCGGTGGTCCTGCCGGTCAAGGCCAAGCACGACGGTTCCGAGCCGGTGCTGCCGCGGTTGACGCTGAGCGTGCCGGCGATCAACCGCTGCCGCCGCATCCTGTTCTTCATCACCGGCGAAGCCAAGCTTGAGGTGCTTAAAAGCGCCAGCCTGTCGGCCGATGCGCAAACCTCGCCGATCGGAGCCTTCCTGGCGCAGGCCAAGGCGCCGGTCGATTTCGTGTGGACGGCCTGAACATGACTGACTTGCATCCGAAACTCGCCGAGGTGACGCAGCGTATCGTCGATCGCTCGAAGGATTTGCGCGCCGAATTCATGAGCCGCGCCGATCGTTTCCGCTCGGACGAGCCGCGCCGCAAGAAGCTCTCCTGCGCCAACTACGCTCATGTCGTGGCGGCGTCGCCCGACATGGACAAGCTCCAGGCGGCGCTTGATTCCGTGCCCAATCTCGGCATCGTCACCGCCTATAACGACATGTTGTCGGCGCATCAGCCGTACCACGACTACCCCGAGAAAATCCGGACCATGGCGCGCCAGTTCGGCGCCACGAGCCAGGTCGCCGGCGGCGTGCCGGCCATGTGCGACGGCGTCACGCAAGGGCGTCCGGGCATGGAGCTCAGCCTGTTCTCGCGCGACGTCATCGCCATGGGCACGGCAATCGCACTCAGCCACGACGCCTTCGACGCCGGCCTGATGCTGGGCATCTGCGACAAGATCGTGCCGGGCCTGGTCATCGGCGCGCTGTCGTTCGCCCACCTGCCGATCATCTTCGTGCCGTCGGGGCCGATGTCGTCCGGCCTGCCCAACCCGGAAAAGGCCAAGATCCGCACCATGTATGCGCTGGGCCAGGTCGGTCGCGACAAGCTGCTCGAAGCCGAGATGGCGTCCTATCACGCGGCCGGCACCTGCACCTTCTACGGCACGGCCAATTCCAACCAGATGCTGATGGAGATGATGGGACTGCACGTGCCGGGCGCGGCCTTCGTCCATCCGGGCACGCCCTTGCGCGACGCCCTGACCCAGGCCGCCGTCGAACGCGCCGCCAAGACGGCCGAGAATTCGAAGGACCCGAAGCGCCTGGCCGACGTGCTGACCGAAAAGGCGTTCGTCATCGGCGTCGCCGGCCTGATGGCGACCGGCGGCTCGACCAACCACGCCCTGCATCTTGTGGCCATGGCGCGGGCGGCGGGCATTGTCCTCACCTGGGAGGACATGAACGACATTTCGGCCGTCACGCCCCTTCTGGCGCGCGTCTATCCCAACGGCTCGGCCGACGTGAATCACTTCCACGCCGCCGGCGGCATGGCCTTCACCATCCGCGAACTGCTCGCCGCCGGCCTGCTGCATGGCGATGTCGAGACGATCTGGGGCCAGGGCCTGGCCGACTACGCGAAAGAGCCGGTGCTTGACGACGGCGTCCTCGTCTGGCGCGACGCGCCGGAGAAGAGTCTCGATGAGGCCGTGCTGCGCCCCGCCTCGAATCCGTTCTCGCGCGACGGGGGCCTGCGCGAAATCACCGGCAGCCTCGGCCGTGCCGTCGCCAAGGTGTCGGCGGTGAAGCCCGAGCACTTCATCGTCGAAGGGCCGGCGGTGGTGTTCGACGACCAGGACGATTTCCTGGCCGCCTTCAAGGCCAAAAAGCTGCCGGAAGGCGATTTTGTTTGCGTTGTCCGCTTCCAGGGGCCAAAAGCGAACGGCATGCCCGAGTTGCACTCGCTGACGCCGTCGCTGTCGTCGATTTTGGACGCCGGCCGCAAGGTGGCGCTGGTCTCCGACGGCCGCATGTCCGGCGCCTCGGGCAAGGTGCCGGCGGTGATCCACCTGACGCCGGAAGCGGTCGATGGTGGCTTGATTGCCTACCTGCAGGATGGCGACATACTGCGCGTGGATTGTGAAAACGGGACACTGGCCCTGCTCGGCGACGAGGCGGCGGTCAGGCAGAGACAGAAAGCCGAGCGGCCAAAAGAAGCCGACGGCGTAGGCAGGGAACTTTTTGCGCACATGCGGCGGTCCGTGGGACCCGCGGACGCCGGCGGCGCGGTGTTTTGGTAGGAAGATGGCATCTCAATCTCAATCCGGCGGCCGGGTCCTCCGCGGTCTCGTCGGCGATATCGGCGGCACCAATGCGCGCTTCGCCATTGCCGAGCGTCTCGACGGTCAGACCAGGCTGGCGCATTTCGCCTCGCTGGAAGTCGCCGACTACAAGGACTGCTACGACGCGCTGAAATTCTATTTCGGCCAGATCGGCGGCCGGCCGGACCTCGACTATGCGGTGGTCGCCGTCGCCGGTCCCGTCAAGGACGGTCAGATCAAGTTCACCAATCTCGACTGGACGGTGCGCGAGGACCTGCTGGCGGCCTCGACCGGCGCGCGCAAGGCGCGGCTGATCAATGACTATGCCGGCCTGGCCTATTCGCTGCCGCACCTCTCGCTGGACGATACCAAGACGATCGGCTCCGTCACCAGGGGGCGCGGCGATGTCCACGCCGTCATGGGGGCGGGGACGGGCTTCGGCGCCTCGGTGCTGGTCGGCGGCCCCTACGGCCCCTACTGCCTGTCGACCGAAAGCGGCCATGTCAGCTTCGCGCCGGTCAATGACTACGAGGTCGAAATCCACAGATTCTTGCGCAAGCGCCTCGGCCGCGTGACGGTCGAGCACCTGCTGTCGGGGCCCGGCCTGGTCAATCTCTACCAGGCGATCTCGGCCATCCGCGGCGAGCAGGCGCTCGACCTGACCCCGGCCCAGATCACCAATCTCGAAGGCGACGACGCGCAAGGCTGCCGCTATACGGTCGAGGCCTTCCTCGACATCATGGCCAGCGTCTGCGGCGACCTGGCCCTGGCGCACGGCGCCGTGTCGGGCATGTTCATCGCCGGCGGCATTGCGCCACGCCTGGTCAAGTCGATCGACGAACTGCGTTTCCGCGCGCGCATGGAAGCCAAGGCGCCGCTGGCGCAGATGGTGGCGGAGATCCCGTCGCGCATCATCATGCACCCCTATGCGGCGCTGCTCGGCTCGGCCAATGCGCTGACGGACTCCGAGATAACGGCTTAGCCGTTATCTCGGCTCCTTTTTTCTTGGCGCTCAAGCGCCGCGCGGGCTTGCCTCGCAAAGGCTCGGGCGCGCAGTCGCGCTTGCCAAAGTCAATGAGAAGGTCATTGACTTTGGAGGTTCATCTTTCTGAGGCTTGAGGCTTTCATGTCTACCCATCCCGATATTCCGAAGTTCATGACCATGGGCCCCGTGCTGCCGGTCATGGTCATCCCGTCGCTCGACCAGGCCCTGCCGCTGGCCGACGCCCTGATGGCCGGCGGCATCCGCGTGCTGGAAATCACCCTGCGCACCGACTGCGCGCTCGACGCCATTGCCCTGATCGCCAGGGAACGGCCGGACGCCGTCGTCGGCGCGGGCACGGTGCTGACGCCCAATGATGCTGAGAAGTCCGCCCGCGCCGGAGCGAAGTTCCTCGTCTCGCCGGGCCTGACCAAGACCCTGGCGCACCAGGACGCCGCGCCCCTGCTGCC
>CAYYTA010000100.1:0-49828 GCA_964474575.1 uncultured Caulobacteraceae bacterium
GCGCCAGGTCGAGCAGGGTTTGCACGCTAAGGTCCGGATTTTCACGGGCTTCGTGTGGGTGCGTGCCGACCGTGGCCCAGATGTCGGCGTTTTTATCCGCTATGCCGTAGACCGCTTCGAAATTGGAAACACGATCGCAGATATTGATCATGAGATCGACGCCGGCGGCGCGCGCGCGCCGGATCACGTCGTCACGATCCCCATCGAACTGCGGCGCGTGCAGATTGACGTGGGAATCAATATATCGGCAATCAATCATCACAATTGGTACCCAGGTTTAATTGATTGCCGATAACTCATTGTAAATCAACCAGAAATAGTCGCCACGGTCAAGGTTGACGGATTCGGCTTCGGCGGCGGCATTGCTCAGCTTTTCCCACAATCTGGCGACGTTTTGACCGCTTTGAGAGGTCTCGGCGCTGAGCGCGCGCTCATGCAGGCGGTCGGTCAGGCAGGCCAGGAACGTCGCGAATTTGCGCGCGCCGTCGTTTTTGGCGCTGGACGCCTTGAACTGGGCGGCGGCCTGGATCAGGTCGGGACGCGGCGGCGGCGAGCCTGACAGGAGGCGGCCGGCGAAGGCGTCCATCTCCAGAACCCCTTCTTCCGCAAGGCTTAGCGCCCTGCCCGGCGCGCCATGGGCCAGCCGCACCAATCGCGTCATGTCGTCATCGCCGACGCTGATACGGCGCGATATGAACGCCCTCACCGCCTCGTCGCTCCACGGCGCGAAGCTGAGACGGCGGCAGCGCGAGCGGATGGTGGCCAATAGCCTGCCGGGTGAGTGCGAGATCAGGAACAGGATGCCCTTGTGAGGCGGTTCCTCAAGAATTTTCAATAACGCATTGGCAGAATTGACATTGAGATCATCGACGGAGTCGATGATGCACACCCGCCACGGCGAACGCGACGGCGCCTTTGAGAAGAACTCGCCGATCTCGCGCACGGCGTCGACGGAGATATTCTTCTTGAGCCGCGTCTCGCCCATCTCGCGTTCGAGCACCAACAGATCGGGGTGGGTGCCGGCGGTGATCAGCCGGACGTCGGGATCGTCGGGCGACATGCCCAGCGTGCCGGAATGCGGATCGCGCGCGTTTCCCATCAGGAAGCGCGCGGCGCGAAAGGCGAAGCTGGCCTTGCCGACACCCTGCGGTCCACACAGCAGCCAGGCGTGATGCAGGCGGTCCTTTTCGTAGGCGGTGACGAAGGCGCGATCGGCCGCCACGCCATTTTCGAAGGCAAAATTCTCGCGCGGCGGCGTCAGGACAGGATCGCCGGCCATCACGCGCCTCTTAATTCAGGGAACGCCGTCTGGACAGTCGTCCAGATCTCGGCGGCCAAGGGCTCGATCGGCTGGTCGGCGTCGAGGACGCGGTAGCGCTCGGGCACGGATGCGGCGCGTTTGAGGAAGCCCTGGCGCAGGCGTTCGTGGAAAGCCAGGCCTTTGGATTCAAAGCGGTTTTCGTGATCTCCTCGCGCGCCGGCGCGATGCAGGCCGGCGTCGACCGGCATATCCATGACCAGGACAAGGTCGGGCTGGGTATCGGCGACCACGGCCGCGTCGACCTGTTCGATGAAGGCGGGCGCGACGCCGCCGCCGGCGCCCTGGTAGGCGCGCGAGGAGTCGGCGAAGCGGTCGCAAACGACCCAGGCGCCACGTTCCAATGCCGGACGGATGATCTTTTCGAGATGATCCGAGCGCGCGGCGTACATCATCAGCAGTTCGCTGAGCGGCGACCAGCGGCCGGCGTCGCCCTGGACCAGCAGGTTGCGCAAGGATTCCGCGCCGGGCGCGCCGCCGGGTTCGCGCGTCTGCACCACCTCAAGGCCCAGGTCGCGCAACCTGGCGACCAAGGCCTTGACTTGCGTCGATTTTCCGGCGCCCTCCCCGCCTTCGAAGGCGATGAAACGGCCGCGATGTTGGGATAAATGGCTCACGTGTCGAATTAGCCCGCATGCAAGGCCGTTCTCAAGCCCTAAGTGCGCGAGAGCGTCAGTTTTCGCGTTTCAGGATGGCGTCGGGAAAGCCGGCGTCGATGGCGTCCTGGCGGTGGCTTTCGGCGGCGGCGGCGCCCTTGAACGGCCCGAGGTAGACGATGTAAAGGTCGCCGCGCGTGTCGAGATGGGCGTCATCGATCCGAGCCTGCGCCTTCAAGGCATTGTCTTTCATGGAGAAAGCGCCAAGCTGGACGATATAGGCCTGATTGTCGCCGTTGTCGGGAGGCGGCGCGCTGGCGATATAGTCCGGCGCGGGCGCATCGCCGTCGGCCGGACCCAGCCAGGTGATGCGGACGTGCGCCGTGCCGGTTTGATAGACGCCCAAAGCCTTGGCGGCGCCGCGCGACAGGTCGATGACGCGGTCGTTGAATGGGCCACGATCGTTGATGCGCAGGCGGACACTTTTGCCGTTGTCGAGATTGGTGACCTCGGCGATGCTCGGCAAGGGGAAGGTGCGATGGGCGGCGGACAGGCCGTCGGCGTCATAGGTTTCGCCGTCGGCGGTGCGCGTGCCGGATTCGTTGCCGTACCACGAGGCCAGGCCGGTTTCCGAATAGCCCTTGTCGGGGACGCGGGGGTAATAGGTCTGACCGCGCACATTGTACGGCTTCATGTTGCCGGATTTGTAGTGCGAATCCGCGGCGACCCTGGGGCCCTTGGGCGCGCCCATGTCGACGTGTTGGCCGGGTGAGGCGCAGGCGGACAAAAATGCCGGCAAAACAATGGGTAATGCCAGGTACTTAAAGCTGGAAAACGCGCCCCTGCGCCCGTACATGTTACGATATTCCACGTCGTGACGGCCCGATGTCAGCCTGTGAGGTTAACGGGAAGAAGAAAATCGATGGTTAATGGCTATTGAAGGCTTTTTATGGCCGCGATCGCGCATATTTGGGGCTTGGCTTGCGGCCTTTACGACGCTAAAAGCGCGCTTCGCTTGAGGTGACTGAGCCGTTTAGGTAGCGGCCTTGAAACCGAGCGGAGCGTAGGTTCGGCGGAGCGAAAGCGAAGCCAAAACCGCCATCGCGCGCAGCGCGATTTGGCAGGGACAGGTGGCCGAGTGGTTTTAAGGCTAAGGTCTTGAAACCGGAGCGGAGCGTAGGTTCGGCGGAGCGCAAGCGAAGCCAAAACCGCCATCGCGCGCAGCGCGATTTGGCAGGGACAGGTGGCCGAGTGGTTTAAGGCAGCGGTCTTGAAAACCGCCGTGGGTTCACGCCCACCGTGAGTTCGAATCTCACTCTGTCCGCCAATTTCTTAATATATTTGAATGTGTTATATGTGTTGCGCCCGAAATGGCGTGAGGCATATCTTACCGTGCCATTTTCCCAAGTCTAACAAATAGGTAGTGGCGACAACACGTTGCCCTATAAGCGACGTGAGCGCTTACTTTCTTTGAGTTTTCACTCGCCCTATAGTTGATCGTTAAGGAAGGTGCGATTTAATGTGTCGAAAATTTACATGGGGGCGACATTGCGAAAATTACTTACATTACCGCTGGTCATTATTTCGGCTCTATGTGCGCCGCCGCAGATCGCATCCGCGCAGACGAAGGCGCTACTACTGTTCGCCGGTAGGGACCACGATCAGTTTATTGGCTGTCTGAACTGCTCAGCATATGCAACCGAATCCATTTGTAACGAGTACGGCAAATACGGATCAGAATATCAACTGAATAGCATTTGGAATGAGTATGGCACCTACGGGTCTTCTTACAATGCTTTGAGCCCTTGGAATGCATATAGCACTACGCCGCCAGTAATTGTCGATGTAGATGGCGGATTTTATGGATATTTCACTGCCAACCAGTACATGGCGCAACGTACCCATATCGACGCGATTAATGATTTGGCGGAAGCCGGTTCCGACGCAGGAGATTTGACCGAAATCAGAAAACTCTGGTGCGGATGATATGGTAGGAAACGCCTGGTATGAGTATGGAAACAGCTAGAAAGCTCTACAAGTCTGGAGAAGCGCACGCTTTATCATCTGCCTTGTTATATCGCGCGGCTGTCGATCACGGGACGAAAATAAATAAACCAAACCCCGAGTATTTCGCTTTCAATGGCATATGCTCACTATCTATCTTCTATCTTATAGGTCTCGGCTTTGAGCTATATTTAAAATCGGCATATGCGCATTATGGCGGACAAGCTGACGACAAGCATCTGCGTAACAAAATTGGTCACGATCTTGTCAAAGCTCTGAACAAGGCAGAAGCACGGGGTTTCGCATCGCAAGCTCCCAATTTGCGCCAAATCGTCGAACTTTTGCGTGAGCCGCACCTTGCTCACTATTTCCGCTATGATCGGCCTGAACAAATTCCACTACCAGAACCAGTGCAAATATTTGAAACGCTTAAAGTGTTGGACGAGGAACTGAAAGCGCTGCTCGGACTTTAATGACACGGCGTTCAAATACCGCCCCTGCCACACCGGCACCGCCGCTGTAGCTGCCCCAGCGGAGCCTACAGCATGGGTCAAAATACAAAGCACCCCTGCCGGGGCCTCGTTTCCCCCTTCCGTCACTCGCTTCGCTCGTGCCACCTTCCCCGTAAACGGGGAAGGAAAAGCTGTTTCGCGCCCAAAGGAGTTCGTTTAGACTCTGGGTATTGAACCGGAATAATGGCCATGACCGATACGATCGAGCACGTTTCCGATACGGCCTTTTGGGTGGCCTATTATCGCTGGGTCGAGACGCAGCGGAAGGACGCGCTGTTCCGCGATCCGCTGGCGATCAAGCTGGTCGGCGAGCGCGGGCGCAAGCTGGCGCGGCACATGGGCATCGAAAAGGCGATGGCGTGGTCGATGGCGCTGCGCACCCATATCATCGACAGCTATATTACCGATGCGATCAAGGGCGGGATCGACGCCGTCGTCAACCTGGGCGCCGGGTTGGACACGCGGCCTTACCGTTTGGATTTACCTTCGTCTTTTCAATGGATTGAAGTCGACTTCTCACACGTCCTCGACTACAAGAGCGGCGTGTTGAAGGACGATCAGCCGGTGTGCCGGCTGGAGCGTATCGCCTGCGACCTGGCTGACGACGCGGCCCGCGCCGAGGTGCTCGGGCGCATCAATGGCATGGGCGGTAACATTCTTGTTCTAACCGAAGGGGTGGTGCCCTATCTCAGCAATGACAATGTCACCGCCCTGGCGCGCGACCTGCATCAACAAAGCCATATAACCCACTGGCTGACCGATTATTTTTCGCCCTTCTTCCTCAAGATGAGCCAGCGTGGGCGCATCCGGAACCGGCTGGCCAGGAACGCGCCGTTCCTGTTCGCGCCAGGGCCGGAACCCCAGGACTGGCCACGGTTTTTCGCCGGCAATGGCTGGCAGGTCGAAGATATGCGCTACATCGGCGAGGAAGGCGAGAAAATGGGGCGTGGGCTGCCGACCAACTGGTTGACGCGCATCCTGATCCGGTTTGCGCCGCCGCAACGGCTTCGTCCCTATCGGCGTATGAACGGTTACGCCATGCTGATCAAGGGCGACGCCGTCGTCGATATCGACGGCTTTTAAATACAATGAATATAAGACGGAGCAAGATTTTGCCGGGCTTCCCCCTTCCGTCGCTCTCTTCGCTCACGCCACCTTCCCCGTAAACGGGGAAGGAAAAGAGTGTGATGCCATCTTTAGTCATTTCTCAATATCTGGCTGCGACACTTTGAATTCGCAAGAGCTCTTGCGTGCAAGCTGATGCTACGCGTCAGCACGCCAAACCTACCGAAAAATCCGGAACTACCGGCCCTACCCGGTAGGGCTGCCGTGGTCATGCTGCGCCCTACCCGCTTTTGCTATTTCAAATTAATTTAAGTTGGCTTGCCGCCCGGCGGCGACGAGCCTAAACTCCTGGCAAAAGACCATCAGGAGGAGACCATGTCACAGATTTCCCGCCGCGCCCTGGCGGCCTGGCTTGCCGGTGGCGTCACGTTCGCCATGCGCGCCGAGGCCAAGCCGCACCACAGGCATCACGCCAAGGCGAAGGCCGCCACGATATCGGCGCAGCCGGCGGCGAGCGTGGCCGCGGCCCATGCGGCCGGCGACTATGTTTCGCGCGACGGCATCCATTTCAAGTTGAAGGGAGAGACCTATCGCTATGTCGGCGCCAATATCTGGTACGGCGCCTATCTCGGCTCGACCGGCAAGACGGGCGATCGCGCCCGGCTGGTCAAGGAACTCGACGATCTGAAAGCGCTGGGCGTGGTCAATCTGCGCGTGCTGGGCTCGTCGGAACTGTCGCCGCTGATCAATTCGCTCGATCCTGCCTTCTCCAACAAGCCCGGCGATTACAATGAAGAGCTGCTGGGCGGGCTCGATTTTCTGCTCAGCGAAATGGGCAAGCGCGACATGAAGGCGGTGCTGTACCTGACCAATTTCTGGGAATGGTCGGGCGGCATGGTGACGTACCAGTACTGGACCAATGGCGGATCGTACATCAACATGAACGATCCCAATCACCCGTGGCCGCAATTCGCTGATTTTTCAGCGCAATTCTACGCCGCGGAGGCTGCCAAGCAGGCCTATTGGCAGTATGTGAAGATGATCGTCGGCCGCACCAATGCGATCACCGGCGTAGTCTACAAGGATGATCCGGCGATCATGGCCTGGCAATTGTGCAACGAGCCGCGGCCGGGAGGCAGTGACGCGGCGGTCAAGGCGAACGCGGACGCCTATTGCGGCTGGATCGCCGATACCTGCGCGCTGATCCGTTCGCTTGACGGCAACCATCTTATTTCGCTCGGCCACGAAGGGCTGATGGGCTGCAATATGGATGAAGATATCCTGGTAAGAGCCCATGAACACATAGATTATCTGACGGCGCACATCTGGCCGCAGAACTGGTCGTGGGTCGATCCGAAGAATCTCGGCGGCACGTTCGACGCCGGAGCGGCCAAGGTGCAGGACTATATCAGCCGCCATATCGCCATCGCGCAAAAGCTCGACAAGCCGCTGGTATTCGAGGAATTCGGCTTCCCGCGCGACGACATCGCCTATGAGCCCGGCACGCCGACGACCTTCAAGGACAGGTTCTACGGCCTGATCTATGGCGCGGTCGAGGACGCTATCGTCAAGGATACGCCGGTGGCGGGGTCGAATTTCTGGGCGTGGGGCGGCGCGGGACGCGCCCTGCACGCCGATTACCACATGCTGCGCGGCGAAACCGCCTATGTCGGCGATCCGCCGCATGAGCCGCAGGGCTGGTACAGCGTGTTCAATACCGATACGTCGACGCAAGGGCTGATCGGCCGCCATGCGCAAAACCTGGTTGACCTTGCGGCGGGCAAGACCATCCAGGCGGGCGCATAGCCAATTCGGGCGAGCCTTGCTCAAAAAGCCCCCCTTCCGTCATCGCTTCGCGATGCCACCTTCTCCGTAAACGGGGAAGGAAAAGTTGTTCGATACTTGCGGATTCGACGATGAACAAAAGGAGCCGCGCCGCCTGGGAGAAACAGGCGGCGCGGCTCAAGGTGCAAGCCGGCGATCAGCGCTCAGAAGAGGCCGTTCTGATAGTCGGTGAAAGCCTGCTTGATCTCGGCCTGGGTGTTCATGACGAAAGGACCCTGGCGGACAACGGGTTCGTTGAGCGGCCGCGCCGTGGCGACAAGAGCGCGCGCGCCATCCCTGCCCGCTACCAGGTTGAGGACGTTGCCGGCATCGAGCAGGCCCGCCTGGCCGGGATTGACCAGGGTGTGCTCGACGGCGACGCCACCTTCGAAGACGTAGATAAAGCCCTGATGATCCTCAGGAATTGTGATGGTGACCTCACCTTCGGAGGCCAGGATGACATCGGCGATGAAGGGTTGGGTGACCGAAGAGGCGACCGGTCCCTGCAGGCCGTGGAAACGGCCGGCCAGCACGCGGACCTCGGCGCTGTTGAAGATGACGGCGGGAACGTCTTCGGAGGCGATGTCGCGATATTGCGGCTCGGCGAACTTGTCGCTGGCCGGCAGGTTGAGCCACAGCTGGACGCCATGGACGCGTCCGTTCTGCGCCACCGGGGTTTCAGCATGGATGACGCCGCGGCCGGCGGTCATCCAGTGCACGCCGCCTGGGCCAATTTCGCCGGACCGGCCCTTGCTGTCGCTGTGCTGCATCCCGCCCTCGATCATGTAGGTCACGGTTTCCAGCCCGCGATAGGGATGTTCGGGGAAATCGTCGATGAAGGCGACCGGCTCGGCGGAATAGAAGTCGTCGAAGGACAGGAACGGATCGTAGTGGTCGAAAGCGGGCGTGCCGATGACGCGGCTGAGGCGAATGCCGGCGCCGTCGCTGGCCGACACGGCGCGGACGAGCTTCGCGACGCGGCGGGCGCGGTAGGCCTGGACCTGTGTAGACATGAACATGGCGACACCTTTTGTAACGTTTTTCGCCGGTTTTCTCTTTCTGGCGGCAAACGACTTGCTACACGCCATATAGGCGAATAGGCTCGTTTCCAGAAGATACGGATTCCGTCTTGCGGTGTTGCTGAAAATGGAACAGTCCCGGTTCGATCTCGACGACCTGCGCGCCTTTTTCCTGGTCGCCGAGACGGGCAGCTTCGCGCGCGCCGCGCAAAGACTGGACACATCGAAGTCGATCGTGTCGCGCCGGGTCGCCGGGCTGGAGCAAGCACTAGGGGCACAGTTGCTGCAGCGGACGGCGCGCGGGACGCACATGACCGAGGTCGGCCAGCTCTATTACGACCAGGCCAAGGTCGGCATGGCGCAGCTTGAATTCGCCGCCGAAAGCGTCGGCGAGGCGATGAGCGACATTTCCGGCCCGATCCGCATCACCGGTCCGGTCTTCTTTGGCGCCCAGTACATGGCGGCGGCGCTGGGGGATTTCGCCAACCACTATCCGCGTGTTGAACTCGAGATCAATTTCAGCGACGAAAAGATCGATATCGTCAACGAAGGCTATGACATCGCCGTACGTCTGGGCCACCTGCCCGACTCCAACCTGGCCTCGCGCAGGCTTTGTCAGTCGACGCGCGTTCTGGTCGCCAGCCCTGAATACCTGGCCGGAGCGCCGCCGATCGGCAACCCGGAAGATCTGACGCAACACCGCCTGCTGCATTACAATGGCATCAATGCGCAGGACCTCTATCGCTACCGTCTCAATGGCGAGGAATACAGCTTTCGCATCACGCCCCACCTGCGCTCGAACAGCGCGGCGATGTTGATGCAGGGCGTCAAGGCGGGACTGGGCCTGACCTTGCTGCCACTGTTTGTCACGGGCGCGGCCATCCAATCGGGCGAGGTCGAGCAGGTGCTGGGCGATTACGACTGGGGCGTCACGCCGGTCACCATGCTCCTGCCCCAAGGCAAGAACGCGACTCGGCGCGTGCGGGCGCTGGTCGACTTCCTGATGCTCTATTTCGCCAACAGGATTCTGTAAGAATTACGGCTGAGTCTTAGGCTTGCCGTAGATGACCTTCGGCGGCGGCCCGTCATCAGGCGCCGGCGGCTGGGGCTGGACGCCGCCCTGGACAACCGCGCCCTCTGGAGCCGACGCGCCGCCGATGCCGGGAACGACGGCGAGCTGGTATTCGGGCGGGGTACGGAACCATTTCGGGTCCTGCTTCGCGACGGCCATGTCGGTGACCTCGAACAAGGGATCGCGCCGGCCGGAGCTGGTCATGCGCAGGATGAGGTTGTCGGGTGACACGCAGATCATGCCGGCCTGGTTGAGATAGGCCGAAAACGACATCAGCCTGCACGAGCGGCCGTTGACGATCGAAGCGCCGACGGGCTGGGTCTGGGCACCGGCGGCGGTCAGGGTGGCGAAATCGAGCGGCAGCGGCAGGACCGCCTCGG
The DNA here is from genome assembly GCA_964474575.1 of uncultured Caulobacteraceae bacterium. Lineage (GTDB taxonomy): Bacteria > Pseudomonadota > Alphaproteobacteria > Caulobacterales > Caulobacteraceae > Asticcacaulis. Next base: position 9,791 of record CAYYTA010000100.1, read on the forward strand.
CGTGGTCGAGCGGAAAGACCAGGGCGGTCCGGCTCTGGCCGCTGGCCGTCATGGCGATCAGCAGGCCCTTGTCGCGATCGGTGATATAGGCCTGAAGCGCCCCGCCCTCGCTCAGGTCGATGCGCGTCCTGGCGCCCGACCGGCGCAGTTCGACGGGACCCGAGAAGCCCGCGACCTTCATCTTGACATAGAGGTCGGTGCGGACGTCGGCGACCGGGCCAAGCGGCACCTGCGCCGCGGCAGAGGCCGCGATCAGCGCAAGACAGAGGCTCATCAGGATGGACGGAAGGCGCACTTTGGACTCCTCAATACCGCCTGCTTATGGCAAGATTCGGCCATGAAACCTAATGCTTCCGGGGCCGAAACGGTGATCGACGCGCGCGGCCACCGCTGCCCGGTGCCGACATTGAAGCTCAGGCGGCGCATGGCGGAAATCCAGCCCGGTGAGCTTGTCATCCTGCGCGCTGACGACCCGATGGCGCAGATCGACGTGCCGCATTTCTGCGCCCAGAACAACTACCGGCTCGAGTCGGCGGAAGCACGCGCCGGCGAGTGGGTCTTCCGCGTCCGTCGCGACGCTTGAATTACCTCTATCTTTACTGTTACCTCCTAAGAATCACCGCGCAATGAGAGGCGGAATGCGGGACCAGGGAGCGTAATTTGTCCGTTCACGCGCGTTTGCTGCTGCTGAGCCAGGACGACGGCTGGCTGCAGGGCATGGGCGAGGCGCTTGACCGCCTGGGCCTGCGCACCCTGAGCGTCGGCGATCCCGAAGCCGCGCTTATCGCCGTCGGCGATATCGGCATCGAGGCCGTGCTGGTCGAGGACGACGCGCCCGACGGCCTGCCCGAGCGCCTGCGGATGGCGGCGCTGCCGCGGCGGCTGCCGGTAATTCTCATGCGCCGCAACAGCAACTACGCCGTGCCTGACGGCTGGGACATGGTATTCACGCGCGACGCCCACCCGCAACAGATCCTGCTGTCGATCGAGCACCTGGTGCGCGCCTGTGTCGCCGAGGAGGAGTATGATACGCGCTGCGACACTTTCAGCATCGGCGCGAAAGATATTGATTCTCTTATGGAAGACCAGCAGCCGCTGCAGCTGCTGTCTATTGGCCAGCCCGACCCGGAATATCTCGCCCTCACCCACGAGGTCCGCCGCCACGGTATCGAGATCACGGCGGCGATTTCGAGCTACAGCGCCTTCGACTACCTGCACGACAAGAGCTTCGACGCCGTGCTGCTGTGGGGCGACAACCAGCCCGCCGAGGCGTTGTCGATCGCCTCGGGCATGCGGCGCAATACGCGGCTCTATCACACACCGGTCCTGCTCAGGCTGAACAAGACGGTCGAGCTCGACCTCGGAGACGCCTACCTGCGCGGCGTCAACGACATCGCCAATCCCAAGGCCAGCCTCAATGAAATCAGCGACCGGCTGATCCGGCTGGCCAGAACGCATCGCCGCCAGATAACCATCCGCAAGACGCTTGAGGCCATGCGTCACCATCCGCAAATGGACAAGGGCACCGGACTGTTCGGACGCGACCTGTTCGCGGCCCATCTGGCGCGGCTGGCGCATGATGCCGGGGCGCGCGGCCGGCCGCTCAGCATCTGCGTGCTGCGCATCGCCGAAACGCCCGAGGTCGTGCGCGCCCGCCAGCGCCGCAGCCTAGATCGCGCCGTGCCGCAGATCGGTTCGATGATCGCGCGCCTGGTCCGCGCCGAGGATACGGGCGGCCACCTGTCGAACGACGTTTTCGCCCTCGCCCTGCCCGCCACCACCCTTGCGGCGGCGCGCAATGTCGGCGAACGCATCGCCGCCGTCGTCGGTTGCACAGCCTTCGATTCCGGCGAGGGCAAGCCGCCCTATGTCGTCGAATTTGACGTCGGCGCGGCGCAGATTCGCGATGGCGAAGCGGCGGCCGAGGCCTTGATGCGGGCGGCGGCGTCGATTCGCGGACCGAGCCGAGAGGCGGTTTAGGCCGACACCAGCCGCGCCAGTTCCTGCATGATCCGTTCGGCGGCGGCCAGGCGTGCGTCGGCTTCGGGCCACTCACCCTTGACCATCAGCTTCTGGTCGGGCCGCAGGCGCCAGTCATTGGGCCGTGACTGGATCAGCTTGACCAGGCCGAGGGGATTGTTGAAACTGTCGTTGCGGAAGGTGACGACGGCGCCCTTGGGTCCGATGTCGAGTTTCGCGACATTAGCTTCGCGGCATAAACCCTTGATTCCGACGACTTTCAGCAGTTGTTCCGCTTCCTCGGGGATCGGGCCGAAGCGGTCGATCAGTTCCGACGCCAGGGCTTCGCGGTCGGCCAGCTTTTCCGCTTCCGAAACGCGGCGATAAAGGGCAAGGCGAATGTTGAGGTCGGGAATGTAGCTTTCCGGAATCATCACCGCCGCGCCGGCATTGATTTGCGGCGACCAGCTGCGATGGTCGGACAGGTTCTCATCCGACTTCTGGCGCAATTCGGCGACGGCGTCTTCCAGCATCTGCTGGTAAAGCTCGACGCCGATCTCGCGGATATGGCCCGACTGTTCGTGGCCGAGAAGATTGCCGCCGCCCCGGATGTCGAGGTCGTGGCTGGCCAGCTGAAAGCCGGCGCCGAGATTATCCAGCGATTGCAGGACCTTGAGGCGCTTTTCCGAGGCAACGCTGAGCGTCTTGTGCTGGGGCGTGGTAAGGTAGGCGAAGGCGCGGACCTTGGAGCGGCCGACGCGGCCACGGATCTGGTAAAGCTGGGCCAGACCGAACATGTCGGCGCGGTGGACGATCAGGGTGTTGGCCGACGGCACGTCGAGACCGGATTCGACGATCGTCGTCGACAGCAGGACATCGTACTGGCCGTCGTAGAAGGCGCTCATGACGTCTTCGAGCGCGGTCGGCGACAACTGGCCGTGGCCGACGACGAACCTTATCTCCGGCACCTGATGGCGAAGAAAATCAGCAACTTCGTGCAGATCGCTGATACGCGGCACGACGTAATAGGCCTGGCCACCACGATATTTTTCGCGCAGCAGGGCCTCGCGCAGGGCCACCGGATCGTAAGGCAGAACATAGGTTCGAACGGCGATGCGGTCGACCGGCGGCGTGGCGATGATCGACATGTCTCGGATGCCCGACAGCGCCATTTGCAGGGTGCGCGGGATCGGCGTCGCCGACAGGGCCAGCATGTGGACATCGGCGCGGAAGGTCTTCAGCTTCTCCTTGTGCTTGACACCGAAATGCTGCTCTTCGTCAACAATAACAAGGCCTAATTCCTTGAAGTTCACCTGTTCTGACAGCAGGGCGTGGGTACCGATGACGATCTCGATCTCGCCCTTTTTCAGGCCTTCCCGTGTTTCGTCGGCGTCCTTGCGGCCGACGAGGCGCGACAGCTGGCGCACGCGCACCGGCCAGCCCTGGAAGCGCTGGCTGAAGGTCTTGAAATGCTGGCGCGCCAGAAGGGTCGTCGGGCAGACAATGGCGACCTGCTGGCCCGACATGGCGACAACAAAGGCGGCGCGCAGGGCGACCTCGGTCTTGCCGAAGCCGACATCGCCGCAGATCAGGCGATCCATCGGCGAGCCCTTAGCCAAGTCTTCCAGGACATCGGAAATGGCGGACAGCTGATCGTCGGTTTCCTCATACGGAAACTGGGCGCAGAATTCATCGTAAAGGCCCGGCGGCGGGTCGATCTGGGCGCCCTGCTTCATGGCCCGCGCGGCGGCAAGCTGGATCAGGCCGTCGGCCATTTCCCGCAGGCGCTGCTTGGCGCGGGCCTTGCGCGCCTGCCAGTTGGCCGAACCGAGGCGGTCGAGTTGCGCCTCGTCGCTGTCGGCGCCATAGCGCGTCAGCAGGTCGATATTTTCGACCGGCAGGTAGAGCCTGGCGTCGCCGCCATATTGCAGGTCGAGGCAGTCGTGCGGCGCGCCGGCGACGTCGAGCGTTTTCAGGCCTTCGTAGCGGCCGATGCCGTGTTCGATATGAACCACCAGATCGCCGGGCGACAGCGCCGAGGCTTCGGCCAGAAAATTCTGTGCTCTCCGTCGTTTACGTGGGCGCGCTAACCTGTCGCCAAGGATATCGGTTTCGGAAATGACCGCCAGGCTTTCGGTTTCAAAACCGTGGTCGAGCGGCAGGACGGCACGCTGGATCGGCTTGGCCCTGGTTCCGGCTACACCGAAATTTTGCGCGTCGGCCCAGTCCGCCGCCAACCGCAACCCGCTCAAGCCATGATCGGCCAGCATAGCGGCCAACCGCTCCGACGAGCCGTCGGTCCACGAGGCGAACAGGACACGTTTTCCTTTTGCCGACAAGGCCTTGGCGTGATCAGTTACAGCGGCGAACAGATTGACCGAATCGAGCAGCCGCTCCTGGGCGAAATTGCGGCCCGGGCGTCCCCCGAGGTCTGCAACGGCCCGCCCTTCTCGCTCGCCAGGCTCGAAACGGCGCACGCGGTGGGCTTCGAGGGATTGTTTCCACGCGGCTTCGTCGAGATAAAGCCGGTCGGGCGGCAAGGCGCGATAAAGCCCGCCACCCTTTTGCTCGGCGGCGTCCCGGCGCAGACCGTAGGCGTCAGCGACCATGTCCTGGCGCTCGGCCATGGCATTGTCCACCAAGGCGTCGAGCATGACCAGGACATTGGGCGGCAGGTAGTCGAACAGGCTGTCGAGGTGGTCGTAGAACAGCGGCAGCAGATGTTCGACGCCCTGGCGGCGGATGCCGGCCGAGAGCGAGGCGTAGACAGGATCGTCGCCAGCCGCGCCGAAGGTTTCGAGATAGTTCTGGCGGAAGCGGCGGATGCTGTCCGGATCGAGGCGAATTTCGGAGACCGACGTAAATTCAAGGCTTTGGATTTGCTTCAGCGAACGTTGGGTTTCCGGATCGAAGCTGCGGATCGATTCGAGACTGTCGCCAAAGAAATCAAGACGGACCGGCTCGGCATGGTCCGGCGAGAAGACATCGAGCAGGCCGCCACGGATGGCGAATTCACCGCGTTCCGCCACGGTAGATACCCGAGCATAGCCATGGCCGAGGAAATAGGCTTCCAGCCTGGCGATGTCGATCGTCATGCCGGGCTTGAGGAACAGCCGGCCTTCGGCCACAGTGTCGCGCGGCGGTACCTTCTGGGCAACCGCGTTAGCAGTCGTAAGCAAAAGCAGTGGTTTTTCAACCGGTTTCGTCTTGATATTTACAAGCCGCGTCAGTGCATACATGCGCTGAGCCACCACGCCGGGCGTCGGGCTCATGCGGTCGTACGACAGGCAATCCCACGCCGGAAACGGCAGAATTTCAAGGTCGGGCGCGAAAAACTTCAGCGAATCCGCCATCGCGTTCATACGCGCGAAATCGCGCGCGATGAGCACGCTCAGGCTGCCGGTTTTGGCGAGGTCGGCCGCGACCAGGCTATCATAGCCTTCCGGGCAACCGCTCAGGATCAGGGATCCAGGGGTGCGAACGATGTCGGACAAGGCGGTCATAATTTTTTGTAAGCTGTTTTATAGAATATGTTGAGTTGACTCATGATTTTGGAATCGTAAGCCGGTGGCGCCGCGTCGCGTTCGATAATCCAACCGTAGAGGTCCTGGTCCGGCACTTCGAGCAAGGCTTCGAACAGGTCGAGCTCATCGTCACTCATTATCGGCAGGTGTTCATCCGCGAAGTGGCCGAGAATGATGTCGGCTTCCTTGAAGCCTCGGCGCCATGCGCGAAACGACAGCTTTTTCAGACGCGCGTCGCGCGGGTTGTCATCGCTCACGGCCGGGGCCTTCGTGGTTTTGCCGAGGGCTTCTCATAAAGCATTTTTGGTGCTTGATAAGCCCATGCGGCCAGAAATTTTGTTTCCATATTTTGCTCCGATCGAGAGCGTCAAAGGGGTCGGCCCGAAACTGGCCCCTGTCGTGACGCAGCATATCGGCAGATATGTCCGCGACCTGGTGTTTTTTCTGCCATCCGGCGTCATCAAGCGCCCGCTCGTCGCGCTGCGCGATGCGCGAATCGGCGATGTGCAAACCCTCGCTGTCACTATTGAGGCCTACCCGAAATCGCCGCCCAATGGTCCGTGGCGCGTCCAGGTTGGCGACGGCGCCTGCAGCCTGAACCTCGTTTATTTCCACCGCATCCGGGGGCTTGAGCAGCAGAACCCGGTCGGCGCCCGGCGGCTGGTCAGCGGCAAGATCGAGGCTTTCGGCCGGCAATTGCAGATGCCGCACCCTGATTACCTGGTCGATGAAGCGCGCGCCGACGACATCCCGGCGTGCGAACCGGTTTATCCCGCGACCCAGGATCTGTCGTCGCGGCATGTGCGCAAGCTGGTCCAGGCGGGTCTTGGCCTCGCGCCGGCCCTGCCGGAATGGCATGACCAGGCCCTGGTTGAAAAACGCGCGTGGCCGTCGTTTCGCGATGCCTTGACGGCGGCGCATGCGCCGACAAGCGACCCGGACCTCGATTCCGACGCCACGCCCCGGCAGCGTCTGGCCTATGACGAGGCGCTGGCGCACCAATTGGCGCTCAAGAGCCGCAAGCTGTTTCGTCAAAGTACGCCGGCGAACGCCGTAAATTGTCGCAATTGGTCGAACAATGCGACAAAAGGCCTGCCATTTGTCCTCACCCAGGCGCAAATTCGCGCTATCGGGGAGATTCGGCGCGATTTGAGCGCCGGTTTTCGCATGAACCGTTTAATTCAGGGCGATGTCGGCGCCGGCAAGACCCTGGTCGCATTGCTGGCGATGATCGATATGGCCGAGGCGGGCTTTCAAAGCGTCATGATGGCACCGACGGAAATCCTGGCGAGGCAACACTTTGAAAAAAGCCTTCCGATTCTGGATTCTATCGGCATATCCTCACAAATCATGACCGGTCGCGACAAGGGCGCGATCCGCGAACGCAAGCGCGCCATTGTCGCTTCAGGAGACGTCCAGATCGTCTTCGGAACGCACGCCGTCTTCCAGGACGGGGTCGAGTTCAAGGCGCTGCAACTGGCCGTCATAGATGAACAACACCGTTTTGGCGTCGACCAGCGCCAGCGCCTGTTTTCCAAGGGCGAGGCCGTGCATTATCTGTCGATGTCGGCCACGCCCATTCCGCGTACCCTGGCCCTGACGCAATATGGCGAGGCCGATCTCAGCATTCTTGACGAGAAGCCCGCTGGCCGCCAGCCGATCCATACCGCCGCCGTTCCGCGCCAGCGCCTGCCCGAGGTCATGGCCCGCCTGAAGGCAGCGATCGACGACGGTTCACAGGCCTACTGGATTTGTCCGCTGGTCGAGGAAACCGAGGCTTCCGACCTGATCGCGGTCGAACTGCGCCATCGCGAACTGAGCCTGGCCTTGGGCATGGAGATCGGTCTCGTCCACGGCCGCATGCCATCGGACGCCAAGGACGCCGTGGTTGGCCGCTTCGCTTCCGGCGAATTGCGCGTCCTGTGCGCCACCACGGTGGTCGAGGTCGGCATCGACGTGCCGTCGGCATCGATCATCGTCATCGAGCAGGCGGAGCGCTTCGGCCTGGCGCAACTGCATCAGTTGCGCGGCCGCGTCGGCCGGGGGCGCGAGAAAAGCGCCTGCATCCTCCTCTATGACGCACCGCTTTCCGCCAATGCCAAGGCGCGGCTTGAGCTGCTGCGCGATACGGAAGACGGCTTCCGAATCGCCGAAATGGACTGGAAGTTGCGTGGGGAAGGCGACCTGCTGGGCGCGCGGCAATCGGGTTTTCCCGACTATCGCTTCGTCGATCCGGTGCGGCACGCCGATCTCATCGCCTTGGCAGCCCACGACGCGGCCTATATCATCGAGCATCATGACCGGCTACCCTGCGAAAGACAGGCCGCGATCGCGGTGTTGCGACAATTGTTCGACTGGCGCGCCGAAACGTCCGGCAAACGGGATTAACCGCTGTTGAAGGTCTGCCAGCGCGCGGCCACATCTGCTTCAAGATCACCGTAAAACAAGTTGTAAGAATTAACTTTTCTTTGTTCTTCCCACGTACCTTGGTCGTCGAATGACGGCGACGAAGGCCGCGATACGACCAGCAACCCGTTCAGGCCGCAACGGGCCGACACCGCGCGCGCGATCAGCGCCGGCTCGATACCCCATTCAAGGCCGGTGGCATTGGTAGCGCCGAGCGCATGGCGGGCGTCGACGGCATCACGGATCACGCCGCCAGCCAGAGGGTTGACGCACAGCGCGTTTTGCGACGACTTCAGCTTTTCGAGGCGGGCATCCTGCCAGTAGACCGATTTCTGAAGGACCTGAAGGGCCTTGTCCGGCCGGCCCTGCTCGATGCCGACGTAGGCAATGACGCAGCCGGCCTGGGCCCGGCCTTGACAGGGCGTCAGGCCTGGGCCTTGTGCCGGAAAAAGGTTTTCCGGCACAAGGGTTTCCAGCAGATAGGCCGCGACGAGTTGCGAACGGTATCTGGGCTCGGGCGCCACGATGTCGCGCAGCAGCCGTTCCGCGAGCAGACCGCCCTGCTCCACGCCGACGATGACAAAGCCGCGCCCGCCACGACGCGTGCGCAGGAACTGCCGGAAGGCTCGCTCGACGTCGCCATAGGCAAAGGCGCGCGCTTCCAGGGCGTCCTCGCGCCAGGTCAGCTGGCTGTAAAGGCTCGCCTGGCGGTATTTCGGCGCATAGATATTGCCGGTGATGGCGAAGGGCGCGGCATAGTTTGGCAACTGTATCCGGGAGACTTCGTCCGTGGCCGCACGGCTATCGGTGGAACCCAGCCAGGCCTTGCCGCCATTGAAGCTGGTGGCGTGGACGAAAAAGACATCGACCTTGCGCGGATCGGCATAATAGCCTGACAGCGACGGATTGAGATACCAGTTCTTGAGATCGGCGTAGTCCGGCGCCGGCGGCGGCCTGTAGATCTGGAAAGGGATCTTTGGGTCGAGATTATTGCGATGGATATCGTTCTGCAGGTAGAAATAGGCCGCCGTCAGCAAGGCGCCGAGACAGCCGCCAATCAGCAGGCTTAGTCGGCGCTGGCGTAAGATCGTGGTCCACATCGCGGCTTAATGTCCTCAGAAGCCGAGCCTACGGGTATATGCCGCGGATGAAAAGCGGCGGGGACTTCACTTTTTTGTCGCCTAATCTGACCGTGATTCTTTCAGTGCCTGGTAGGTCTCGCGACGCCAGCGGCGATGGACCCAGAACCAGTCGGCCGGGTTATCACGCACAAGCTCTTCGACAAATGCCGATATCCTGCATACGGTTGTGTCGATATCTTCATGTTTGTGGCCGGTGTCGGCGACCATGATAGGCTCGTGCGCAGTGACTTCAAACCGCGCCTTGTGAAGGCGTTTGACCGTAATCGGCTGAAGATAGGTGCCGAATTTCTGGGCCAGGCGCGTGGGCCCGGGCGCCGTATCGACCAGGTGGCCGAAGAATGGCGTCGCCACGCCGCGGCTGAATTTCTGATCGTTCATCATGAAGGCGGATTCGCCGCGCTGCATGGCCGCCAGCAGTTCCTTGGCGCCGTCGCCGCCCTTGGGTGCGAACAAACGCGCGCCGAACTTGCGGCGGCCCTCCTTGATGCGAGCGTCGACATAAGGGTTGTTGGCGGCGCGATAGGTGATCTGGAAAACCAGTCCGAGGTGGAACAGGGGCACACCGGTCATTTCCCAATTGCCCTGGTGCGCGGAGATGATGACCACCGGGCGGCCGTTATCGACGATGGCTTGCAGGCGCTCCATGCCGACGACCGTGACGCGGCCGCTTTCCATGCCCATCTTGTCGATGAGCGGGAACTCCGCCATGGTGCGGCCTGTGTTTTCCCAGACCCTGGCGATCAGCGCCGTCTTCTCTTTGTCGGCCATGTCGGGAAAGGCGATGGCGATATTGGCCCTGACCGTCCCATGCGTCGGGGTCAGAGGGCCGAAAACCTTGCCGAACCAGCCCCCGAAGTCCGATGCCGTATCGATCGGCATGGCGCGCGTCACGGCGACGAAGACGTCGTAGGCCAGGGCTTCGAGCCGCCAGCCGATGGCTTGCCACAGCGAGGGTTTGCGCGATTTAGTCATGGCCGGTCACGATGCCGCCGCCTTGGCGGCCTTCTGCGCGGCCAGGATCTTGCGCAGACGGTTGAAGCGTGCCTCGGCATTGAGATGACTGGAACGGATACCGTCCCAGCCGCCCGTGAAGTGGCGGCGCATCAGATAATAGCGCAGAAAAACCATCGGATATTCAATGGGAAGGCGCAGGAGTATGGTCCAGGCCGGCTTGCTGAGCACCCTGGCCTGGAGGTCGGTATAGGAGTCGAGCTTGGCGCGGATATGCTCGAACGACCGCGCCGTGAAGTGGGTAACCGCGCCCCTGAGCTGGCCGATGCGTTCGTCACGCGTATCGACCGTGTCGTGGACCTTGCTGTCGCGGAAGCGTACCACGCGGCGGTCGTAAAGGCGGACATAGTTGTGATAATCGGCCCACAGGCGCGGACGGCTGTGACCGGGATAGACGTTCATGATCCGGAAGCGATAGGCGTTGAGGCGCGGGCCAACCACCATTAGCGCCTTGATTTCGTTGAAAAGCTCGGGCGTGACGACTTCATCGGCATCGAGGTTGAGGATCCACTCGTGGCGGGCGCAGTCTTCGCTGAAGCGCTTCTGCGGACCGTAGCCCGGCCAGTCGTGATGGATGACGCGGGCGCCCAGGCCTTCCGCGACGGCGACGGTGCCGTCCGTCGAGCCGCTGTCGATCACGACGATATCGTCGACCAGTCCGGCGATCGCCCGGATGCAGTCGCCGATGCGATCCTCTTCGTTGCGCGTGATGATGCAGCAACTGAGCGGGGTGGGAGTCGGGGCCATCATGGCGCTTCTTTTGCCGAACACGCCTTGATGAGGCAAGGTTTTTCCGCATAGTCTGAACGACATCTCCGTGAAGACCGTCCCTGCTATGCCCGCCGCTCCCGTCGTCCTGTGGTTTCGCCGCGACCTGCGTTTGCAGGACCATCCCGGCGTGGCCGCGGCCCTGGCCAGTGGAGCGCCGGTGATCCCCTTGTTCATCAAGGACACGCCGGCGATACGGCCGCCAGGCGCCGCCAGCCGGTGGTGGTTACACCGATCTCTTCAAGTTTTGGATGAAGAGCTGAAAAAAAGCGGATCAAGATTGATCTTTCGGTCCGGAGACGCCGCACGCGAATTGCGCGACGTTTGCTTTGAGACAGGCGCAAAAACAGTTATTTGCTCTCACATATTTAATCCAAAATCGGAAGATTACGACGACAGGCTCGTCGAAAATATGGCCGCCGGAGAGATTCGGTTGAAGCGGTATAATGCCACGCTTCTGACGCCGCCCAATCTGGTAAAAACCGGTGAAGGCAAGCCATTTCGTGTCTTCACGCCATTCCTCAAAGCCATGCTGGCGTCGGGTTTCTGTGATATCCCTTCCCTTTCAAGCGCTTCTGCCGTGCCCTGGCCGTGTCCGGACATCTGGCCGCAATCGTTGCGGTTGGAGGATTTGGGCCTGAATGACACGGTGACCGCCTCGGGCATCGACTGGGCGGCGGGCTTTGATCGTTTCACACCGGGTGAGCGCGGCGCGCGCAGGGCGTTGCGCTTATTCCTGCACGACCACCTTGCGACCTATGCCGGTGACCGAGACCGGCCGGACAAGGACGAGACATCACACCTGTCTCCACATCTGGCGTTCGGCGAGATCAGCCCGCAACGCATCCTGCATGAGTTGGGCAGGGCCGTGGCCGGCGATCATCGCCTCGCCGAAAGCGCTGCCAAATTCCGGGCGGAACTGATCTGGCGCGAATTCGCCTATGGCCTGCTCGACCAGCAACCGCGCCTGCATGAGGTCAATTTCCGCGACGATTTCGACCATTTTCCGTGGCGCGACGACGAACGCGGTTTCCGCGCCTGGCGCCGTGGCGAGACGGGTTACGACCTGGTCGACGCCGGCATGAAAGAGCTTTGGCGCACCGGCTACATGCATAACCGTGTGCGCATGGTGTGCGCTTCATTCCTGACCAAGCACCTGCTGATCGACTGGCGGCGTGGCGAACAATGGTTCTGGGATTGCCTGCTCGATGCCGACCCGGCCAGCAATCCGGTCAACTGGCAATGGGTCGCCGGTTGCGGAGCGGATGCCGCGCCCTATTTCCGCATCTTCAATCCGATGAGCCAGGCGGACAAGTTCGACCCTGACGGCCTTTATCGCACACGTTATCTACCGGATTTCCAAGCGAACATTCACAGCAGGACATCAGGCGATCTTTTTGATCTGCCTGCGGATTCCCGTAATCGCCCACAACCGATCATCGACCACGCCCCCGCCCGCGAACGCGCGCTTGAGGCCTATAAACATAGAGGCGCCGCATGACCAACCAGATCGCTCCCCAGGACTTGAAAGCGTTGCTCGATCGCGGCGCGGTCAAGGTCGTCGACGGCAGTTGGGCGCTCGACGGCACCGACATGCATGCGCTGTTCCTCGGCGAACATATTCCCGGCGCGCAGTTCTTCGACATCGAAACGGTCAGCGATCATGGAACGCCTTTGCCGCACATGGCGCCCTCGCCGGCCGACTTTGCCGCCGCCGTTGGTGGGATGGGCATTTCGGCTGAGGACCGTGTGGTTATTTACGATCGCCAGGGGCTGTTTTCAGCGGCGCGTGTGTGGTGGACGTTCAGACGGATGGGGCATCACAATGTACGGGTCCTGCGCGGCGGCCTGCCGGCGTGGAAGGCGGCTGGATTGCCTGTGACCGGCGAGGTCGCCGCGCCCGAACCGGTGGTCTATCGCCCCAGCCTTCATAACCAGATGGTTATAGACAGAGCGGACCTGCGGCGGCACCTCGAAATTGGCGATGTGCTCATTCTCGACGCCCGGCCCAAGGCGCGGTTCGATGGCGCGGCGCCCGAACCACGCGCGGGGTTGCGGTCCGGACACATGCCGGGCAGCCGCAGTCTGCCGGCCGCCGATGTTATCCGCAACGGCGCGCTCAAGCCGATGGACGAGTTGCGGGCAATCTTCGCGGAACGTGGATTGAAGGACGACAGCCAGGTCGTAACCAGTTGCGGTTCCGGCGTGACCGCAGCCATACTCAGTATGGCGCTGGCCGAACTCGGCCATACGGCAGTCCGACTCTACGATGGTTCATGGGCGGAATGGGGCCAGGTGACGCTCGACACGCCGGTGGTCACCGGAGATTCCTGAGGCAAGTCTGGCGCGCGTGCGTTAATAAAGCGTAAAAGGGAGATGGCGACTCCGACAGGGCTCGAACCTGTAACCGTCCGCTTAGAAGGCGGATGCTCTATCCAGTTGAGCTACGGAGCCTTCTGAATCAAAGACTTGTCCGCGCCTGTTAATGCGTCCAGCTTTGCCGGCGGCCGAAGGCGAAATTGTCGGCATAGGCCTTGATGATCTTCGGCGGCGTTTCCGGCTCGATCAGGCGGAACGGGATGCCGTGGTGATCGGCGAAGGCGATCGCCTGTTCGCGCGTCTCAAAGGTCAGGCGCACCTGGGCGTCGGTGTCCGCCGACGATGTCCAGCCCATCAGCGGATCCGGTGTGCGCGCCGACTTAGGTTCGAACTCCAGAACCCAGTCGTGGGTCTTGGCCCGACCCGATTGCATGGCGGTCTTGGCGGGTTTGAAAATGCGCGCGAACATGGGTGGAATCCTTGTGGGCTCAGTGCTTGTTACGTCGAGCCGCAAGGAAGGTCAATAAGGTGGAGGATCGGAGGCTGGAATTCCAAGCTAACGGTGCGTGGTTTTGCCAATCCCCCCTTCCGTCATCGCTTCGCGATGCCACCTTCCCCGTAAACGGGGAAGGAAAATCCGCTATTGGCCTTGTTCGTGTGTCGGAAAGTTCTTCAATACTTCGCCCCGACCATTTAAAAAGGCAGCCTAACGGCTGCCTTTTTAAATGGTCGGGGCGAGAGGATTCGAACCTCCGGCCTTCTGCTCCCGAAGCAGACGCGCTACCAGGCTGCGCTACGCCCCGACTTTAAAATGTGTCCCTCGGTTTCGAAGCTGGTCGGGGCGAGAGGATTTGAACCTCCGACCTGCTGCACCCAAAACAGCTGCGCTACCAGGCTGCGCTACACCCCGTTGTCTTAAGCGAAACGCGAGAGGCGCGCTACATGCCCTTTTTTTCCGGGCTCCGCAAGCCCCGCCACAGGAAAAAACGAAGCCCGCGCCGACTTTTACACAGACGGGGCGCAAAGCCTTGCCGCGCATGGCAAAGGGCGCGGAGGCCCCTAGCCCTTCCGCGCCCATTTGCCGTCCTGATCAGCTTGTCAGACCAGAGCCCGGGGATGAACCTCGGTCACGACCAGGCCCTTGGGGCCTTCGCCGAAGCGCACCATGATGGTGTCGCCCTGCTGTACATCCTCAAGCCCATACCGGCGCAGCGTTTCGATATGGATGAAGATGTCGGTCGGGTCATTGCCGCGCACCACGAAGCCGTAGCCCTTGGTGCGGTTGAACCATTTGATGGTCGCGGCTTCGAGATCGCCCACGCGGATGCCTTCGACGGCCGCCCTGGGGGAGCGGTGCGAAGCCTCGCCGCGTACGTGCGCGTGGCCGCCTTCCGGCGCGGCATCGAGATGGTCGATCTCGATAACCTGCCAGCCCTTGGCGCGCTTGGCGATCTTGCAGTTGATCCTCGCACCTTCGTGGGCGGTGTCACGGCCCAGGTCGCGGAGGCTGGAAATATGGAGCAGAACGTCACGCATACTGGTCAGCGTGGCATCCTGCGGAACGATAAAGCCGTAACCCTTGGCAGCGTCGAACCACTTCACATGACCCGAAATCGTCACTAACTCGTCGGCATCGTTTTTGTTGTTATAGTCAAACACGCTCATCTATCCTCACCATGTCGTCAGAATTCAGGTGACAACGCCTTATCATAACACGGATATCTCAATTTGGGAGAGGAAAAGAGAGAATATTCGCATGAATTGCGAATTTTAAGGTAAAAAAGCACTTATAGCGAGCGTAATCACGGCGCGATTGCGTTGTGAGATCGCTACCAATGTGGAAAATTCTGTGGATAAGTCGCGCACCGGCCGGAAAATTACAGCGCCGGGGCGAAATTTGCTGGCAGTCCCTAGGGGAGTCGAACCCCTCTTTTCAGGTTGAAAACCTGACGTCCTAACCGATAGACGAAGGGACCGCGGCAAGAAGGTGCGCTTGTTAGCCGCATATGCTTAGGCTTGCAAGCGCTATTTTGCAGAAATTGATGACCGTCCACAAGCGGCTAAGTCACGGCCAGGGCGATGTCCTCGATTTCAAGCTGGACCCCGCGCCGGCCCATATAATCATCGGCTTTGAGGCGTCCCAGGACGTGGACCAGTCCCGCCGGACGCAGCAAGGCGTCGCCCAAGGATGTGCCCTCGGCGCGCCAGGCAATGCCCTTGAGTTTGTGATTGCCGTCGCTGAGTTCACAGCGGATATGTCCGCCCTTCATGACTGCGGCATAGCCCACGCGCACGCTTGCGAAAGCCAGCAGCGGTTCGGAGTTGCCGGGGCCGAACGGCGCCAACAGGTCGAGCTTGTCGAAAAAGGCGCGCGAGGCGGCGGATGGCGACAGGATGGCGTCGATCTCGACCGCCTCGACCTGATCGCCGGCGGCGACATGCGCGTTGATATAGTCGTTGAGGAACCGCCTCAGTTCGGGGATATGCTCGCGCTCGACGCTCAGCCCCGCCGCCATGGCATGGCCGCCACCCGACAACAGGAGGCCGGCCTCGAAAGCCGCGCCGACGGCCTCGCCGAGATTGACGCCGGCCTGGGAACGGCCCGAGCCCTTGCCCATGCCGGTGACCGGGTCGATGCCGATGACGATCACCGGTTTGCGCCACCGTTCGCGCAGGCGGCCGGCGACGATGCCGATGACACCGGGATGCCAGTTGTCGCGCGCGATGACAATGACCGGATCATCAGATGGCCACAATCCCTGGCTTTCGGCGGTTGCGATGGCCTCATCCAGCACCTGGGCCTCGATGTCACGGCGGGTGCGGTTGAGCTCGTCCAGTTCATGCGCCAGCTGTTGCGCCTCGGCCGGGTCATCGGTCGACAGCAGGCGCACGCCGAGGTCAGAACGACCAACGCGGCCGCCGGCATTGATGCGCGGACCAATGACGAAACCGGAATGGAAGGTGCTCATCAAGCTGACCGCCCCCCCTGCTCCATCGCCGGCGACCTCCATCAGGGCGCGGATGCCGGGATTGCCGCGGCGCGACATGACCTTGAGGCCCTGAGCGGCCAGGGCGCGGTTGAAGCCGGTCAGGGCGGTGACATCGCAGATGGCGCCCAACGCCGACAGGTCGAGCAGGTTCATCAGGTCGGGCTTGGAGCGGTCGGCGAACAGGCCGCGCTTTTCGGCTTCGCGGTTAAGCGCCGCGAGGACGACGAAGACCACGCCGGCTGCGGCGAGATTGCCCTGGGCCGATTGGCAGCCGGGGCGATTGGGATTGATGACCGCCAAGGCGTGGGGCGGATCCTCGCGCATCAGGTGGTGGTCGATGACGACGACATCGAGGCCGATGTCGGCGGCGTGCTGCAAGGGCCTATGCGCCATGGCGCCGCAATCGACGGTGATGACGAGATCGAAGCCCTGCGCTTTAAGGTTATCGAAGGCGGCATTGGAGGGGCCATAGCCTTCTGTCATGCGATCCGGCACATAAACAGCCAGCTCATAGCCCATGGCGCGGAACCAGCGCACCAGCTGCGCGCCGGAGGTGGCGCCGTCAACGTCATAGTCGGCAAAAACGCATACTTTTGCATTGGATGTAATTGCATTTAAAATGGCATCAACAGCCTTGCCCATATCCATGAAACAGAGCGGGTCTGGAAACAGTGCTTTCAGCGTCGGATTGAGGAAGTTGGCAAGACCATCGCTGTCGATACCGCGCCCGGCGATAAAGCGGGCGAGCGGTTCGACGAAGCTGTCGTCGGCCACCTTCATCAGGCCGAGGCGATGGGTCAGGTCCCGCAAAGCCTCGGGCGAAACGCCAAGACTGGCGAGGCGTTCGCGCCACGCCCGCCCCGTCAGCGACGTGGATACGCCAAGATAGGGCGGGACAGTGGTTGGCGCGGTGGCCTCTGTGACAGTCATGCCATCAGCGGCCGGCGCATGGACAGTTTGCGCACGGTACGGGTGTTGGAGATCATGACCAGGCTTTCCGTGGTGACGAAGGCCTCTCCGCGCGGCGACATTTCCTTTTGCACGCCGCGCAGCAGGGCACCATGCGTCACGCCGGTGGCGATGAATACCGCGTCGGTGCTGACCAGGTCGTCGAGCCTATAGCGGCGGTCAAAGTCGGTGACGCCGAGACGTTCGGCGCGTTGGCGCTCCTCATCCTTGCGAAACAGCAACCGTCCCTGGAACTGGCCGCCGACACACTTCAACGCCGCGCAGGCGAGTACCCCCTCCGGCGCGCCGCCAGAGCCCAGGTAGATGTCGATGCCGGTTTCGGCCTGGGCGGTGTGGATGACGCCGGCGATGTCGCCGTCGGTGATCAGGTGGACGCGCGCCCCGGCCTTGCGCAAGGAGGCGATGATGCCGTCGTGGCGCGGCCGGTCGAGCACGCAGGCGACGATCTCCGACACCTTCACACCCTTGGCTTTGGCGA
The DNA here is from genome assembly GCA_964474575.1 of uncultured Caulobacteraceae bacterium. GTDB lineage: Bacteria > Pseudomonadota > Alphaproteobacteria > Caulobacterales > Caulobacteraceae > Asticcacaulis. The sequence continues at coordinate 27,357 of CAYYTA010000100.1, forward strand.
GAGCTGTGACATTGGCTTCGGGCGTGGCGTCGAGATCGACGATGCCGTCTCGATAGCCCGGCCCGATGGCGATCTTGTCCATATAGGTGTCGGGCGCGTGCAGCATGCCACCGCACGGCGCGAATGCGATGACCGCCAGGGCATTGGCCATGGCCTTGGCGGCCAGGGTCGTGCCTTCGAGCGGATCGAGCGCGATGTCGATGGCCGGACCTTTTCCGGTGCCGACCTTTTCGCCGATGTAAAGCATGGGGGCTTCGTCGCGCTCGCCTTCGCCGATGACGATGCGGCCGTCCATGTCGATGGCGTTGAGCGCCCTGCGCATCGCGTCGACGGCGGCTTGGTCGGCGGCTTTTTCGTCACCGCCGCCGACGCATCCATAGGCTGCGATGGCCGCTTCCTCGGCAACGCGGACGATGTCGAGGCTTAAGTCGAAATCGCGGGCGGACCCGGGCGTTTTCCCTTTAAAATCTGATGATTCTGGCATTATTCTATATCTGGCTCTAAGGTTGGAGCGAGCCGCTCTTTTTTATGGCGGCCCTTGCACACCGCACCTCCTGCAGTGGCGCGGCCACAGCCCTTAGCAGACCTGCCGCGTCATGAACAGGGCGCCAGGCATCAATTCGCGACCGGCGGCGGCGTAGCCTGGCGCCGCAGGTCATTGCCGAAGGCTTCGATGGACGCTGCGTCCATCGGCTTATCGACCGCCTTGTACATATCCGGGTCAAGCCGCGCCACGGTCTGCGCCTTGAAAGTCTCGGCCACATCGGGATCCCAGTTCAGGCCGGCGACCTCGGCGTTGAAGGCCTTGGCATCATCATTCTCGGCATTGACGCGGACGGCAATGTCGGATGGCGTCGGCACATCTTTAGGAGGCACCGGAAACTCCGACCATTTCGGCATGGTCAGGTCGGACGCGGGAGGCGGTGCGGGCGGAGGCGGCGCCGGCACGATCGGCGGATCGATGATAGCGGTCGTCTGCGGCGCGGGAGCCTGGATTGCCGTCTGGGCATGAACCACCCCGGCGGAAACGCCGACAAGCACAACGGCCAGGGACAGATGCAGAAATTTCATCGCGGCCACTCCGTTGGCGAATGCCTTGGAATTTACGCCGGGAGCGTGCGTGAAAACAACAAAAAACATAATTTTAGTTGATTTTGATCGTAAAACCGCGTCATGCGACCGCCAAACAGGAACATTGCCATGGTCAAGACGCCGAAACGGTCCGCCACGACATCGCCGCGGACGAAAGCTTCACGCCCAACCGCAAAGACGACGAAAAAGCCTGCCGTGAAGGCCGCGCCAAAGCCGGAAACAGCGCCCAAAGCGGCCCCGTCGCCTGTGATTCCGAACGCCGCCCTGGGTGAAGCTCCCGCGCCCGCGACCGATCCATTGTTCGATCCTGCGACGGTGAAGAACCTCGAGGCCCTGTCGCTCAACATCGCCAAGGCGACCATGACGGCGCAAAGCGCCCTGGCCAAGACGGTGTTCAAGCAGCCGGATATCGACGGCGCCGCCGCTCCCGCCGACCCGTTCCAGGTCGGCCCGGCGATGACCGAGATCATGGCGTCGCTGGCCGCCAAACCGGACAAAATGGTCGAGGCGCAGAGCGAACTGCTGAACGGCTATCTCGACCTGTGGGGACGGATGACGCGGCGCGCGCTTAATCCAATGACTGAGGAAGACGTCAAAGCACGTAGTAAAGACAAGCGTTTTTCCGACCCGCTTTGGGAACAGAACCTGATGTTCGACATGATGAAGTCGTCCTATCTGCTGTCGTCGAACTGGATCAACAAGCTGATCGGCAGCGCCGAGGGCGTCGATCCGATCGTCAAGCGCCGGGCGGAATTCTTCACCAAGCTCCTCACCGACGCCATGTCGCCGTCCAACTTCCTGATGACCAATCCGGTGGCCCTGCAGGCGCTGCTGGAATCGAAGGGCGAAACCCTGGTCAAGGGCATGCAGCAATTCGCAGACGACCTGGCGCGTGGCGATGGTAAGCTGATGATTTCGCAAGCCGATTACGACCGCTTCAAAGTCGGGGAAAATGTGGCGACAACGCCGGGCAAGGTCGTCTATCGCGGTCCGTATTTCGAACTGCTGCAATATAATGCGACCACGCCCGAGGTGCGCGAGATCCCCCTGCTTATCTTCCCGCCGTGGATCAACAAGTTCTATATCCTCGACCTGCAGCAGAAGAATTCGCTGATCAAGTGGCTGACCGACCAGGGCTTTACCGTTTTCCTCACCGCATGGATCAATCCCGACGCATCGATGAAGGACACGACGTTCGAGGATTACCTGTTCGGCGGCATCTACGAAGCGACGCAAAAGGTGCTGGAACAGACCGGCGCGAAGCAGGTCAATGCCGTCGGCTACTGCATCGGTGGCACCCTGCTCGGCTGCGCCCTGGCGCACATGGCTGAAAAGGGCGACAAATCCATAGGTTCGGCGACCTTCTTTACCGCCCAGCACGATTTTTCGGAAGCCGGCGACCTGCTGCTGTTCACCAGCGAAACGTGGCTGAAGGAACTGGAACGCCAGATGGACGCCGGCGGCGGCGTCCTGCCCGGTTCGGCCATGGCGGATACGTTCAATTCCCTGCGCGCCAACGACCTGATCTGGTCGTTCTTCGTCAACAACTATCTGATGGGCAAGGATTTGACACCTTTCGATCTGCTGTGCTGGAACGCCGACCAGACGCGCATGCCCAAGGCGCTGCACATGTTCTACCTGCGCAAATTCTACGGCGAAAACGCGCTGAGCAAGGGCGAACTGGTGTTGGCGGGCGTCAGGATCGACCTCAAGAAGGTGAAGATTCCGATCTACGAACAGGCCGGGCGCGAAGACCACATCGCTCCGCCGGGCTCGGTCTACAAGGGCTCGAAGCTGTTCGGCGGACCGGTGACCTTCACTCTCGCCGGTTCAGGCCATATCGCCGGCGTCGTCAATCCGCCGGCGGCGCAGAAATATATGCACTGGCTCAATGACAAGCATCCGGACACCTATCAAGACTGGCTGGCGGGCGCGGTCGAACATCCGGGATCGTGGTGGCCGCACTGGAGCAAGTGGCTGCATGAACGGTCGGGCAAAATGGTCGCCCCCCGCGATCCGGCCGGGGGCAAGCTGAAACCGTTAACGGATGCCCCCGGCACCTATGTGCTGGTCAAGTCCTGAGCCGAATTCGCCTGACAGCCTAAGTTTAACCTTTTCATAGGCTTGTCGCTTAGAGACGAGCTTGACGCATTATCTTTGCGCATCCACGGCATTATATTTTCAATGTTGATTTTCCGTGGATAACATTAATTTCTACAAATATATTCAGAATGTTATATAGTTAATTTCCCAGAGCGCATAAAGTTAAGATATTTGATGAACATTCGGTGAGTCAATATTGATTATCTCCTGCGGCCTGCCCTTGCGAACGTCGCCTGGCACAGTCACTGGGGGAATATGAGTCGTTTCGCGCCACAGGCGACAGCATCCGATGCCTTAAGGCACGGAGGACACGGTTTTATGACAGGTCTTGGGTGATCAGGTGCGGACGATAATCGTTTCGACGATCGGTCGGCGGTCCCAGATGGCCTGAGCGGCCTTCTTGACGACGCGCGCCACCAGGATCTCGACATTTTCATCTTCGTCGCGGTCTTCGGCCGGCATGGCGCGTACGGCTTTTTCGACAAGCTGGCAGATGTTTTCGAGCTGGTCTGAGATCGTGTCCTCGTTCTCGAACGCCAGGCCGAGGCCGCGCACGTCGACGATGGAAGCCAATCGGTTCTTGCCGTCGAGGGCAAAGGCGACGAAGATCATGCCGTTATGGGCGGCATGGCGGCGTTCGCGCAGGGCGTCGGAAGCCTCCGGCACCAGGATGCCGCCGTCGACGAACAGCCGGCCAGCCGGCACTTCATCGATGATGGCGGCGCGGCCAGGCGCCAGGCGCACCATGTCGCCGTTACGCGGCGTGATCTGTTCGGCGATCCCCAACTCAGCGGCCAGGGCGGCGTGCTTGAGCAAATGCCTGCGCTCGCCGTGAGTCGGAACGGCGATGCGCGGCCGCGCCCAGGCGTACATCTGCTTCAGCTCGTCGCGGCACGGGTGGCCGGAAACGTGGATGCCGGGATGATCGCGTTCGGTGTGGATTTCGACGCCGAGGTCGGACAGGCGGTTCTGCAGGCTGCGGATCGATATCTCGTTGCCGGGAATGACACGCGACGAGAAGATGCAGGCGTCGCCTTCGCCGAGGCGGACCAGGGGATGATTGCCGTCGGCGATGCGCGACAGGGCGGCGCGCGGTTCGCCCTGGGAGCCGGTGCACAGGTAAAGCACGTGGCTTGGCTTGAGGTTGGCGGCCTCGCCTTCGCTGACCGGTTCAGGGATCCCGCGCAACAGGCCGACATGGCGGGCGGCAGCGGTAATGCGATGCATCGAGCGGCCGACGAGGCAGACGCTGCGGCCGCAAGCCTGGGCGGCGCGCATGACGGAGTCGACGCGGGCGACGTTGGACGCGAAACAGGCGACTGCCACCCGTTTCCTCATGCCGGCAATCAGCTTTTCCAGCTCGACGCGGACGTCGTTTTCGGAACCGGCGCTGCCTTCGACGAAGACGTTGGTCGAATCGCAGACCATGGCCAGCACGCCGTCGTCGCCCAGGGCCGTGATGGCGGCGATGTCGGTCGGCTTGCCCGTGATCGGCGCGTCGTCGATCTTCCAGTCGCCAGTGTGAAAAACGGTGCCCAGGGGCGTGTGCACCGCCAAGCCGTTCGGCTCGGCAATGGAGTGCGTGAGCGTAATATAATCAATGTCGAATGGCCCTAACTTCACGTGACCATTGAGCGGAACCTCGGTCAGGTCGACGTCATCCAATACGCCGGCCTCGCGCAGTTTCTCTCGCACCAGGAAGGCGGTGAACGGCGTGGCGTAGACGGGCGCCTTGATCTTGTCCCACAGCCAGCCGATGGCGCCGATGTGGTCCTCGTGGGCATGGGTCAGGACGATGCCGAGGATGTTTTCGCCGAGGAGGAATTCCGGATCGGGCACGATGACTTCGACGCCGGGCGTGGTCAGGTCGCCGAAAGTGACGCCGACATCGACGATGATCCATTGGCGGTCGTCCGCCGGTCCGAACCCGTACAGGTTCAGGTTCATGCCAATCTCGTTCGATCCGCCGAGAGGCAGAAACACCAGTTCGTTATTGTTTTTTTTCATCTTATTATTTTTGTGCCAAAGACTTGGCTTGAGTACGCTTGTAGATTTCCAGCAAGCCCCTGAGCGTCAGGTCATGATCGAAATGATCGATCCTGTCCGTCGCGCCCTCGAACAGCGACGCCACGCCCCCGGTGGCGATCACAGTCAAGGCCTGGCCGTATTCCGTCGCAATAGCCGCAATGAGGTATTCGATCAAGCCGACATAGCCCCAGAAAATGCCCGACTGCATGGCCGAAACGGTGTCCTTGCCGATTTTCGCCGCCGGCCTTTCGATGGCGATGCGCGGCAGCTTGGCGGCGGCGGAATGGAGCGCCGACAGCGACAGATTGATGCCCGGCGCGATGGCGCCGCCTTCATAACCGCCATCCGCGCCGATAACGTCGAAGGTGGTGGCGGTGCCGGAATCGATGATCAGCAACGGGCCTTTATAGGCAACGTGGCCCCCCACGGCATTGACGAGGCGATCGGCACCCGCTTCGCGCGGCTTGTCGATGCGAACATCGATGCCTAAAACCGTATTTTCGCCAATGACATAGGGCTGTTTGTTGAAGTAACGCTGCGCCAGTTTGCGCAGGTTGAACAGCGATTGCGGCACGACCGACGAGATGATGCAATCGGAAATGGCCTTGAAATCCAGACCATGCATTTGCATGAGCTGGTAGAGCCACGCAGCATATTCATCCGCCGTCCGCCGGGTTTCGGTGGCGACGCGCCATTGCGCCAGCCACTCGCCGTTGTCGTGGATGGCGAACAGCGTGTTGGTGTTGCCCTGTTCGATCGCCAGCAGCATCAGCGCACCCCATATTCGATATCGCCGCCGGTGATCGCGTGGACCCGGCCGTCGGCGGCGACAATTTGAAGCGCGCCGAATTCATCGAGCCCCCTCATGCCGCCTGTCACTGTCGCGCCGTCCTGGACAAGGCTGAGGCGGCGGTCGCGGCCGTAGGCACGCTTCAGCCAGGCCTTGGCGATGTCACCAAACCCCTTGTCGCGCCACAGATTGATGACGCCGTCGAGGTGGCCGTTGAGCTTGTGCAGGAAGGCGACGGGATCGACCTTGGGCGTGCCGGGCGCGATGTCGCGCAGGCTGCAGGTCAGGTAGCCTTCGAGGATCGGCGCGGCGGCGAGATTGACGCCCATGCCGATGACGATGCCGAGCTTGGCGGGGTCGGACGTGGTTTCGGTCTGGACGAGGATGCCGCACAGTTTGCGGCCGCGATGCAGGACGTCATTCGGCCACTTGATGCGCATGTTGTCGTCGGTGTCCGGCACCATCGGGCGTAGCATTTCGTACAGGGCCAGGGCCGCGACGAACGACAACTGCGGCACGTGGCGGACGTCGATGGTCATCAATTCATAGCGCGAGGCCATGAAATTGCCCTTGGTGCCAACCCAGGTGCGGCCGTGCCGGCCGACGCCCTTAGTCTGCTCGCGCGCCAACACCCAGCCCGGCCCTTCGCGGCCGGCGCGCAGACGATCGATGGCAAGGTTTTGCGTCGACGGCAGCGTGTCGAAAATTTCGAAGTCCGCCACCGCCCTCACCTAGTTCCCGAAGCCGCCCGCCGCCGCCGTCTGGGCCAGCGGATAGACGAGCGTCAGGAAAAAGATCACGCCGACCAGCGAAAAAGCGGCCGAGGCCAGGCCGATCCACTTGGCTTCGGCGGGGGACGCGTCGGTGGCGTCGGGCGCGGCGTCGAACCACATCAGCTTGATGACGCGCAGGTAGTAGAAGGCGGCGACGACCGAGGCGACGAGACCGGCGGCCGCGAACGGCCACAGGCCGGCCTTGATGGCCGCGCCGAAGACGAAGAACTTGCCCCAGAAGCCGGAGAACGGCGGCATGCCGAGCACTGACAGGGCGAGCGCCGTAATGGCCAGGGCCAGCGGCATGTTGGTCTTGGCCAGGCCGGCCATCTGGTCGATGCGGCTGACCGCCTCGCTGCGGCGGACCAGCGCCATCTGGCACGAGAACAGGCCCAAGGTATCGATCATGTACATGACGAAGAACATCAGCAGCGCGGCGACGCCGCCCTGCCCCGCCGCCAGGGCCAGCAGGGCGTAGCCCATGTTGGTGATCGACGAATAGGCGAGCAGGCGCTTGAAGTCCTTCTGCATCAGGCCGCCGAGGGAGCCGACGACGAATGAGAGCACCGACAGAAGCAGGATCACCTGGCGCCACTGCTCGACCTCGGCGCCGAAGCCGGTTTGCAGGACGCGGGCGAACAGGATCATGGCGGCGAACTTCGGCGCGCCGGCGGCAAAGGCCACGACCGGCGTGGGCGCGCCCTCGTAGACGTCGGGCGTCCACATGTGGAACGGCGCGGCCGAGACCTTGAAAGCGAGGCCCGAGATCAGGAAGACCAGGCCGAAGATCAGGCCGGTATTGGGGTTGGTGGCCGCCGAACGGGCAATGTCGTGGAAGTTCATCGAGCCGGCGAAACCGTAGACCAGCGACGCGCCGTAAAGCAGCAGCCCCGACGACAGGGCGCCGAGGACGAAGTACTTGAGGCCGGCCTCGGACGACTTGGCGTCGTCGCGGCGGAAGGCGGCCAGGACATAGAGCGACAACGATTGCAGCTCCAGGCCGATATAGAGGGCGATCAGGTCGCCGGCCGACACCATCATGCTCATGCCGAGCGTGGCAAGGACGATCAGGATCGGAAATTCGAAGCGGCGGTTGCCGAGGCGGTCGAAATAACCCTGGCCCAGGACGATGATGAAGACACCGGCGATATAGATGGCGACCTTGGCGAAGATCGCGACGCCGTCGTTTATGAACGAACCCGAAAACGCGTGGCCTTGCGGGTCGTAGAGCGCCGCGCAGGCCGCGCCGATGAGCAAGGCGCCGCACAGGGCGCTGACCGAACTCATGCCCTTGTCGCCGCGGATGGCGCCGAAGATGAGGACCAGGAGGCTGCCGACGCCGAGGATCAACTCGGGCAGCGTCAGGTTGAGACCGGGAAGAAAGTTCAAGTTCATCTCAAATCCTGTCCTCAGCCGCCGGTGATCGTCTGGTAGCCGGCGGCGACCATGCCGATGCTGGCGGTGGTGAAGTCAAACACAAGCTTGGGGTAGACGCCGAGCACGATGGTACCGACGATCAGCGGCGTGAAAATGGCGATCTCGCGCCAGTTCAGGTCCGGGTACTTTTTAAGGTCGTCGTTGGTGACCACGCCGAACATCACGCGCTTGTAGAGATTGAGCGCGTAAACCGCTGAAAAGATGACGCCACTGGCCGCGACGAAGGCGACCCAGGTGCCCCACTGGTAGCCGCCGGTCATGGTGGTGATTTCGCCGATGAAGCCCGACGTCCCCGGCAGGCCGACATTGGCCATGGTGAACAGCAGGAAGACGAAGGCGAAGTGCGGCAGGAGCTTGGTCAGGCCGCCGTAATAGGCGATCTCGCGTGTGTGCCAGCGATCGTAGACGACGCCGACGCAGAGGAAGAGCGCGCCGGAAATCAGGCCGTGGCTGATCATCTGGAACACCGCACCCTGGATGCCGATGGCGTTGCCGGCGAAGATGCCCATGGTGACGAAGCCCATGTGGGCGACGGAGCTATAGGCGATCAGTTTCTTGATGTCGGTCTGGCGGAAGGCAACGAGCGAGGTATAGACGACGGCGATGACCGACAGGCCCATGATCAGCGGCGCGAACATGTGCGAGGCATAGGGGAACATCGGCAGGTTGAAGCGGATGAAACCGTAGCCGCCGAGCTTCAGCAGGATGCCAGCCAGCATGACCGAGCCGGCCGTCGGCGCCTGCACGTGTGCGTCGGGCAGCCAGGTGTGGACCGGCCACATCGGCATCTTGACGGCGAACGAGGCGAAGAAGGCGAACCACAGGAACGGCTGGACGTCTTTAGCGAAGGCATAGTGCGACAGGGTCGGGATGTCGGCCGTGCCGGCGGTGTTGACCATGTACAGCATGGCCGCCAGCATCAGCACCGACCCCAGCAGGGTATAGAGGAAGAACTTGTAGGCCGCGTAGACACGGTCCTTGCCGCCCCAGATGCCGATGATCAGGAACATCGGCACCAGGCCGCCTTCGAAGAAGATGTAGAACAGGAAGAGGTCGAGCGAGGTGAAAACGCCGATGACAAGAGTTTCCAGCACCAGGAAGGCGATCATGTATTCGACCACCCGCTCCTTGATCGAGTCCCATGACGCCGCAATGCACAGCGGCATCAGGAAGGCCGTCAACAGGACGAACAGGATCGAGATGCCGTCGATGCCCATGTGGTAGGAGACCGGTCCAAACCACTGATAATGTTCTTCAAACTGGTAACCGGACGCGTCCTGCCTGAATTGAAGGCAGAGCCAGACGCTTAGAGCCAGGGTGATCAGTGTGGTCCACAGGCTGATCCATTTGGCGTTGCGCGCGATGACGGCCTCGTCGTCCCGGCGCGACATGGCGCGAAGGGCGAGGATCACCAGGGCGCCGAACAGCGGCGCGAAGGTGACGAGGCTGAGGAGATGGGGAATGGCGGGCAGCATGTGGGTTTCCGTCTCTCCTTAGTGCGCCATACCGAAGACGACCCAGGTCAGCAGGCCGGCAACGCCGAGGAACATGAAGAAAGCGTAGTGATAGACGTAGCCGGTCTGGGTCTTGACCAGTTTCCTGGCCGAGGCCAGTGCGGTCCAGGCGAAGCCGTTGGGGCCAAGGCCGTCGATGATCCTGATGTCGCCGACTTTCCAGAACAGGTCGCCCAGAGCCTTGGTGAGTTTGACGAACGTCGCCTGGTAGATCTCGTCGAAGTACCACTTGTGGTACAGGAAGTTCCAGATGGGGCCATCGTTGGCGGCCATCTTCTTCGGCAGGTCGGGGCGGGCGACGTAGTAGTACCACGCAAGCGCCATACCGAGCAGAGTCACGGCCAGAGGCGCGAGGTGGACCCACAGCGCGACCTCCTCGTAGCTGTGCATGACGTGGTTGTCGGCGCCGATGAAGATCGACTGGCCCCAGAACTCGCTGAAGCGCTCGCCGATGAAGTACGGCGCGAAGACGAAGCCGGCGAAGACCGCGCCGATGGCCAGCACGCAGATCGGGATCAGCATGCTGAGCGGGCTTTCATGCGGCGTATGGTCGTGACCGTGGCCGTGATCGTGCGCATGGTCGTCGTGGGCCGGCTCGGAAGCCTCATGGCCGTCGATGACTTCGTGTGCGTGGGAATCATGCCGATGATCGGCCCCGGCCCAGTGCTTCTTGCCCCAGAAGGTCATGGCGATCAGCCGCCACGAATAGAAGCTGGTCAGCAGCGCCGCCGCTATGCCCATAATGAAGGCGAACAGGCCGCCGGGCGCGGTATGCTGGGCCCAGGCCGCCTCGAGGATGGCATCCTTGGAGAAGAAGCCGGCGAAGCCGAACGGCGTCTTGGGAATGCCGAGACCGGTGATCGCGATGGTGCCGATGGTCATGACGGCATAGGTCACCGGCAGGTACCTGGCCAGGCCGCCCATCTTGCGCATGTCCTGTTCGTGGTGCATGCCATGGATGACGCTCCCTGCGCCGAGGAACAGCAACGCCTTGAAGAAGGCGTGGGTGAAGAGGTGGAACATGGCCATCGGATAGGCCCCGACGCCCGACGCAAAGAACATGTAACCGAGCTGCGAACACGTCGAATAGGCGATGACGCGCTTGATATCGTTCTGGGTGAAACCGATGGTAGCGGCGAAGATGGCGGTGATCGCGCCGATATAGGCGACGATTTCGCGCGCGACCGGCGCGTGCTCGAACAAAGGCGACAGCAGGCAGACCATATAGACGCCGGCGGTGACCATGGTGGCGGCGTGGATAAGCGCCGAGACCGGCGTCGGGCCTTCCATGGCGTCGGGCAGCCAGGTATGGAGGAAGAACTGTGCCGATTTGCCCATGGCGCCGACGAACAGCAGGAAGGCGGCGAGGTCGAGCGCCGAGAAGGTGTGGCCGAGGAATTCCCAGCCCGCGCCCTGCTTGGCGGCGATGAGCGGGAACAACTCGCGGAAATTGATCGTGCCGAACATCCAGTAGACGGTCATTATGCCGAGCGCGAAGCCGAAGTCGCCGACGCGGTTGACGACGAAGGCCTTGATGGCGGCCGAGGACGCGCTGTCCTTCTGGTACCAGAAGCCGATCAAAAGGTACGAGGCCAGCCCCACCCCTTCCCAGCCGAAGAACAGCTGCATGAAGTCGGCGGCGGTGACCAGGGCCAGCATGGCGAAGGTGAACAGCGACAGGTAGGCGAAGAAGCGCGGACGGCTGTCGTCCTCGTTCATGTAGCCCCAGCTGTAGAGGTGGACCAGGGACGAGACGGTGGTGACGACCACCAGCATGACGCTCGACAGCCCGTCGATGCGCACAGACCACGCCGACTTGAAGGTGCCGATGTCGATGAAGGGCAGCAGTTGGACCGTGACGTCCTCCATATGGCCCCAGGTGTGCTCCATGAAGGTGAACCAGCCCAGCGCACACGACAGGAACAGCAGGCCGGTGGTGACGGCCTGCGACGGGATGTTACCGATGCGGCGGCCGAAGAAGCCGGCTATGGCCGCACCGACAAGCGGGGCCAGCACGCAGATGGTGACAACCGAGGACATGGAAGACAGCACGTCCTATCCTTTCATCATGCTGGCGTCATCGACGGCGATGTCGCCGCGATTACGGAAGAAGGTCACGAGGATGGCCAGGCCGACGGCGGCTTCGGCCGCGGCGACGGTCAGCACGAACATGGCCATGACCTGGCCCTGGACATTGTGCAGGTAGCTCGAGAAAGCCACGAAGTTGATGTTGACGCTGAGCAGGATCAGTTCGATCGACATCAGGATAATGATGACGTTGCGCCGGTTGACGAAGATGCCGAACACGCCGGTGGTGAACAGGACCGCCGAAACAGTCAGGAAGTGGGCGAGCGACAGGGTCATTCCTTGATTCCTTCCCCGGTCTTGACGGAGGCGATGGCGACGGCGTCACGGCGAGCACGGTTGACCTGCGCGCCCGGATCCTGGCGCTTGACGTAGGCGCGGTGACGCAGGGTCAGGACGATGGCGCCGATCATGGCGACGAGCAGGACGAAGCCGGCCGCTTCGAACAGGTAGAGGTAGGTTGTGTAGAGGACATGACCTATGGCCTGGATATTGGTCGTGTCCGTGGCGGCGACCACGGTCTGGCCGGCGGCCGCGCCCTTGTTGGCGACGGCGACGTTGACAAAGATCAGCTCGAACATGATGACCAGGGCCAGGGCGCCGCCGATCGGCAGGTAGTTGGCGAAGCCCTGGCGCAGCTTGGTGAAGTCGACATCGAGCATCATCACGACGAACAGGAACAGCACCGCCACCGCGCCGACATAGACGACGATCAGCAGCATGGCGAGGAACTCGGCGCCCAGCAGCACCATCAGGCCCGCCGCCGAGAAGAAGGCGAGAATCAGGAACAGGACGCTGTGGACCGGGTTGCGCGCCGTAATGACCAGCAGGCCGGCCACGCACGTTACTGCCGCCATCAGGTAAAAAGCTATTTCGATCAGGTTCATATCGTCAGCTCCTCACCTTACCTGTACGGCGCGTCGAGTTCGAGTGCGCGGGCAATCTCGCGCTCCCAGCGGTCGCCGTTTTCGAGCAGGCGCTGCTTGTCGTACAGCAGTTCCTCGCGCGTGTCGGTGGCGAATTCAAAGTTCGGCCCTTCGACGATGGCGTCGACCGGGCAGGCCTCCTGGCACAGGCCGCAATAGATGCACTTGACCATGTCGATGTCGTAGCGCGTCGTACGGCGCGAACCGTCGTCGCGTGGCTCGGCCTCGATGGTGATGGCCTGGGCCGGGCAAATGGCCTCGCACAGCTTGCAGGCAATGCAGCGTTCCTCGCCGTTGGCGTAGCGGCGCAGGGCGTGCTCGCCCCGGAAGCGCGGCGATATCGGCCCCTTTTCGAAGGGGTAATTGATCGTCGCCTTGTGCTTGAACATGTATTTGACGGCGAGGAAGGTCGCGCCCCAGAAGTCGAGGAGCATAGCGCCCTTGATGCCGTTGACGATGCGGGAAATCATAGGGTGCCTCCGAATACGCGCCAGGCGCTGATCAGCACGACGGCGGTCAGCGAAGCCGGCAGGAAGACCTTCCAGCCCAGGCGCATCAGCTGGTCGTAGCGATAGCGCGGCACGATGGCCTTGGCGATGGCGAACATGATGAACCAGAAGACGACCTTCAGGATGAAGATGACCAGATAGGTCAGGGTCAGCAGCCAGCCGGGCAGGCCAAGACCGTCGATCGGCACGACGAAGTACCAGCCGCCGAAGAACAGGATAGTGATCATGGCGCACATCAGGACGATGTTGGCATATTCGCCGATCATGAACAGCAGGTAGGGCGTCGACGAATATTCGACCTGATAACCTGCGACCAGTTCCGATTCCGCTTCGGGCAGGTCGAACGGCGGGCGGTTGGTCTCGGCCAGGGCCGAGACGTAGAAGACGACCATCATCGGCAGCATGACGACGAGCGGGATCAGGCCCTTGACGCCGGTCAGGCTGCCGCCCAGCACGTTCCACGTCCAGATGCCGGCTTTCTGGTGATCGACGATCGCCGACAGGTTCATCGAGCCGGTGATCAGGATGACCGTGACCAGGATGAAGCCGATCGAGACTTCATACGACACCATCTGCGCCGCCGAGCGCAACGCGCCGAGGAAAGGATATTTCGAGTTCGACGCCCAGCCGCCCATGATGATGCCGTAGACGCCGAGCGACGAGATCCCGAGCAGGTAGAGGATGCCGACATTGATGTTCGACACCACCCAGCCTGGCGCGAACGGGATCACCGCCCAGGCGGCGAAGGCCAGCACGAACGAGATCAGCGGCGCCAGCAGGAAGACGGCCTTGTCCGCTCCGGCCGGGACAATAACTTCCTTGAGAACGAACTTGAAGAAGTCGGCGAAGGACTGCATCAGGCCGAAAGGGCCGACGACATTAGGGCCCTTGCGCATCTGCACGCCGGCCCACACCTTGCGGTCGCCCCACAGCAGGAAGGCCAGCGACACCATGACGCCGACGATGACGGCCAGGGCCTCGCCGACCGCGATCAGCGTCCAGAGCCACCAGGGTGCTGTCGAAAAGCTTTCCATTATCCTCTTCCTTACTCGGCCGCCTGGCTGATGACGCCGCGGCGAACGACCGAGCATTCCGCCATGGCGAGACTGGCCCTGGCGATGGGGTTGGTCAGGTAGAAATCACGTACAGGCGAGGTAAAGACCCGATCCTTTACATCACCTTTCACGCCTATCGACTTGATATCAAACGACTTTATCGCCGGACGGATATCGATGCGACCGAAAACCGGATGGTCGGTAATCAGCTTCTCGCGCAATTGCGCCAAGCTGTCGTACGGCAGGGTGTGGCCGACGCGCTCGGACAGGGCGCGCAAAATGGCCCAATCCTCCTTGGCCTCGCCTTTCGGGAATACGCAGCGTTCGGCGATCTGTACCCGGCCTTCGAGATTGGTATAGATGCCCGACTTTTCGGTGTAGGCCGCACCAGGCAGGATGACATCCGCCGCCGCAGCGCCGGCGTCGCCATGGCTGCCGATATAGATGACGAAGGTCTTGCCGAGCCTGGTGGTGTCGATCTCGTCGGCGCCGAGCAGGAACAGCAGGTCGACTCCGCCGGACACCATCCTGGTCGCGTCGAGCGCTTCTCCCACCGGGACGAAGCCGAGGTCGAGGCCGGCGACACGTCCCGCCGCCGTATGGACAATATTGAAGCCGTTCCAGTCCGCGTTCACGACGCCGCACTGATCTGCGATGTCGGCGATGTCCTTGAGGACAGCCGCGCCGTCGTCGCCCGACAGCGCGCCCTGGCCGACGAGAATGGCCGGCTTTTTGGCATTGCGCAGCACGTCGCGGAAAGCGTTTTTCTTGAAATCTTTCAGCGCCTTTGGACCAACTCCTAAATGCGTGTAATCATAGGTCAGGTCGCTGGCCTCACCGATGATAGCGACGCTTACGGCACCTTTGAGCCATGACTTGCGGATGCGGGCATTGATCAAGCTGGCCTCGTGGCGCAAATCGCTGCCGACGATCAGGATAGCGTCGGCGTCCTCGATACCGGCGATACCCGTATTGAACAGCCACGCCTCACGTGGTGTGTTCTGGGCGACAGGGCCGATCTTCGCCCCGTCCTGGCGGCAGTCGAGATTGGTAACGCCCAGGCTGTAAAAGAGGTCGCGCGCCGCCTTCATGGTTTCGGCGTCGCTGAGGTCGCCGGCAATGACACCCATTTTCTCGGGCTTGGTCGCCTTGACGTGGGCGGCGACCACCGCCAGCGCGTCGTCCCATGACGCCGGCTGAAGCTTGCCGCCCTTGCGGACATAGGGACGATCGAGGCGCTGGCGCGACAGGCCGTCGACGGCGTAGCGCGACTTGTCGGTCAGCCATTCCTCGTTGATGTCTTCCTTGGTGCGCGGCAGGGCGCGCAGCACGGCGGGGCCGCGATTGTCGATGCGGATGTGCGCGCCCAGCGCATCGTGCACGTCGATGGTCTCGGTCTTGGTCAGTTCCCACGGGCGGTAGTTGAACGACCACGGCTTGTGCGTCAGGGCGCCGACCGGGCACAGGTCATTGACATTGCCCGACAGTTCCGACGTCACCGCCTGTTCGAGATAGGAGGTGATCTCGGCATTCTCGCCGCGCGAGATCATGCCCATTTCGGTCACGCCCGCGACCTCGGTGGTGAAACGGACGCAGCGCGTGCACTGGATGCAGCGCGTCATGAAGGTCTTGATCGTCGGCCCGAGGTACTTTTCCTCGACCGCGCGCTTGTTTTCAGCGTAGCGCGAAGAGCCCTTTCCATAGGCGACCGACTGGTCCTGCAGGTCGCATTCGCCGCCCTGGTCGCAGATCGGGCAATCTAGCGGGTGGTTGATGAGCAGGAATTCCATCACCCCTTCGCGCGCCTTCTTGACCATCGGCGTATTGGTGAAGATCTCCTGGTTCTCGGCCGCCGGCAGGGCGCACGACGCCTGGGGCTTCGGCGGCCCCGGCCTGACCTCGACGAGGCACATGCGGCAGTTGCCGGCGATCGACAGCCGTTCGTGATAGCAGAAGCGCGGGATTTCCTCGCCCGCCAGCTCCGCCACCTGCAGCACGGTCATGCCGGGGTCGAACTCGACCTCCACACCATTGACTTTAGCCTTGGGCATACGTGACCTCAACTTTTTCAAACAAGACACGAAAATTTTGTATATTTTCACGTCTCACTTCATGCATCGCTAGAACCATGACTTGTTCCCCGCGACGTAATCCTCATAGAAACTCTGGTCGCTTTTCACCAGGTAGATGATCAGCTCGATGAACGAGATGAAGGCGACAACGGCGCCTGGAATGACCAGGCACCAGCCGACCGTGCCGCACACCAGCATGATGATCCCGGCCGTCGTCTTGCCGAGATAGAACTTGTGGATGCCGCACCAGCCGAGAAAGAAACAGATCAGGGCGGCGATACCGCGATTCTTCTCGCCAATGGCGGCGCTCAGCACATAAATGTGCGTCGCCGTGTCACCTTCAGGCTCGAAATCGACGGTCGAACCGCCCGGCACATAGGCGGTGTCACCGGCAAGGTCGCTGGCGTTGAACGTGTACCGCCGGCCGTCATCACCGCTGATGAGACCGGAAGAACCGTTGAACGAGAGAACCTTGCCGCGCATGCCTGCCCCTACTCCGCCGCGATCACGTGGCCGGTGTGGATGGCGCGGCGCGAGCGGTAGGCGGCGATGCGTGCTTCGATTTCCGGACGGAAGTGACGGATCAGGCCCTGGATCGGCCACGCCGCCGCGTCACCCAGGGCGCAGATCGTGTGGCCTTCGATCTGGGTGGTGACTTCGAGCAGGGTGTCGATTTCAGACGGCTCGGCGTCGCCCTTGACCATGCGCTCCATGACGCGCCACATCCAGCCGGTGCCTTCGCGGCACGGCGTGCACTGGCCGCATGATTCGTGCTTGTAGAAGTACGACAGGCGGGCGATAGCGCGGATCAGGTCGGTCGACTTGTCCATGACGATGACCGCCGCCGTGCCGAGGCCGGACTTGAGGTTACGCAGGGTGTCGAAATCCATAGGCAGGTTTTCGCACTGCTCGGCCGGGATCATCGGCACCGACGAACCGCCGGGGATGACCGCCTTGAGGTTGCCCCAGCCGCCGCGGATGCCGCCACAGTGATCCTCGATCAGCTGGCGGAACGGGATCGACATGGCCTCTTCGACATTGCACGGGCGTTCGACATGGCCCGAGATGCAGAACAGCTTGGTGCCGGAATTGTTGGGCGCGCCGAAGGAGGCGAACCACGCCGCGCCACGGCGCAGAATGGTGCCGACGACGGCGATCGATTCGACATTGTTGACCGTGGTCGGGCAGCCGTAGAGGCCTGAGCCCGCCGGGACCGGCGGCTTGAGGCGCGGCTGGCCTTTTTTGCCTTCGAGCGACTCCAGCAGCGCGGTTTCCTCGCCGCAGATATAGGCGCCGGCGCCGTGGTGGATATAGACGTCGAAGTCCCAGCCGTGGATGTTGTTCGGGCCGATCAGCTTCGCCTCATAGGCCTGCTTGACCGCCGCCTCCATGCGCTCGCGCTCGAGCACGTATTCGCCGCGCAGGTAGATATAGCAGGCGTGGGCCTGCATCGAGAACGAGGCGATCAGGCAGCCCTCGATCAGCAGGTGCGGATCGTGACGCATGATCTCGCGGTCCTTGCAGGTGCCGGGTTCCGACTCGTCGGCATTGACAACGAGGTAGTGCGGCCGGTCCTTGACCTCCTTGGGCATGAACGACCACTTCAGGCCGGTCGAGAAGCCGGCCCCGCCCCGGCCGCGCAGCCCGGAGTTCTTGACGTTGGTGATGATCCAGTCGCGGCCGCAGTCGAGGATATCCTTGGTCGCGTTCCAGCAGCCGCGGCTCAACGCGCCCTCCAGGCCCCAGTCGTGGAAGCCATAGAGATTGGTGAAGATGCGGTCCTTGTCTTCGAGAATGCCGACAGTTTCTTTGGCCATGTTACGCTTTCGCCTCCGGCGCCGGCATCGGGAAATTCGGGATCCTGATCTTCTTGGCCGCCGAGCCGTCATAGAGCCTGGGGTCGCTCAGGGTCGTCGCGCCGCCCAGCGGCTCCGACGTGTGGCGGCCGTTACAGGGACCGGGTTTGGGCGACTTGCCCGCCGCGAAGTCGTCGATGATCTGCGCCATCGATTCCGCCGTCAGGTCCTCGTAATAATAGTCGTTGATCTGGGCCATCGGCGCGTTGCAGCAGGCGCCGAGACATTCGACTTCCTGCCAGGTGAACTTGCCGTCCGGCGACAGCTTGTCTTTCGGGCCGATCTTGGCCTTGCACACCGCCATCAGGGCGTCGGAGCCGCGCAGCATGCACGGCGTGGTGCCGCAGACTTGAATTAACGCAGTCGAGCCAACGGGTTCCAGCTGGAACATCGTGTAGAAGGTCGCGCATTCGAAGACGCGAATCTGCGCCATTCCGAGCATTTTGGCGATCGTGCTGATGGCGGGTTCCGACACCCAGCCGTCCTGCTTCTGGGCCAGCCACAGCAGCGGGATGACCGCGCTCTGACGGCGCGACGGCGGGTACTTGGCGATCCACCAGTTGGCCTTGTCCAACATCTCGGGCGAGAAGGCAAAGCTCGCGGGTTGTTCAGGGCTAAGACGGCGAAGACTCATACGCGTGCCCCTTGCTTGGCGGCGCGGGCGTCGGCGCGCGCCTTGTCGATGCGCCGGCCGATTTCCTGTACATGCGGCAACAGGCGGGCGAGACGACGGAAGATAATGATCGACAGGTAACCGACATAAAAATAGGGCGAAGCCGCAATCTCGGGATGGTACTTGTAGATGTAGTAGCGCACACAGACCATGACGACGGCGAAAGGCAGCCAGATCGACGCGTAGCGCTTGATCTCGTCCATCAGGAAACCGCGCGCGCCGCCGGGGTGGTACGGCCAGGCGTCCTTACTCATGCTCCAGCGCACAAGCACGAAAATCGAGATGACGGCGATCGCGATGAGAAGCGGAAAGGTCGCGGACCACAGCGGCTGGGCGTGTTCACGCGCTACCTGCGCCGCCATCGCCGCAGCGAACGGATCGTTCTGAAAAAGGCTCATCGGTCGATTTCCCCAAACACGATATCAAGCGACCCAAGGATGGCCGAGACGTCGGCCAGCAGGTGGCCGCGGTTCATCCAGTCCATGGCCTGCAAATGCGGGAATCCGGGCGCGCGGATCTTGCAGCGGTACGGCCGATTGCTGCCGTCCGACACGAGATAGACGCCGAATTCGCCCTTGGGCGCTTCGACGCAGGCATAGACCTCGCCTTCCGGCGTCTTGAAGCCCTCGGTGTAGAGCTTGAAGTGATGGATGAGGGCTTCCATCGAGTTCTTCATCTCGGCGCGGCGCGGCGGCGTCACCTTATGATCCGTTGACAGGGCGTCACCTGGTGTTTTTTTCAGTAGATCAAGGCATTGCTGCATAATCTTCACGGATTGCTTCATTTCTTCGACACGGCACAGATAGCGATCCCAGCAGTCGCCGTTCTTGCCGATCGGAATGTCGAAGTCGAGCTCGGAGTAACACTCATACGGCTGAGCCTTGCGCAGGTCCCACGGCACGCCCGAGCCGCGGATCATGACGCCGGTGAAGCCCCAGTCAAAGGCCTGCTCTCGGCTTACGACACCGATATCGACGTTGCGCTGCTTGAAGATGCGGTTTTCGGTGACCAGGCTTTCGATGTCCGCCAGGGCTTTCGGGAAATGCCTGCACCAGGCGATCATGTCCTCGATCAGCTCCGGCGTCAGGTCCTGGTGGACGCCGCCAGGGCGGAAATAGTTGGCGTGCAGGCGCGCACCGCAGGCGCGTTCATAGAACACCATCAGCTTCTCGCGCTCCTCGAAGCCCCACAGCGGCGGCGTCAGGGCGCCGACGTCCATCGCCTGGGTGGTGACATTGAGGATGTGCGACAGGATGCGGCCAATTTCGGAAAAGATGACGCGGATATACTGCGCCCGCTTCGGCACCTCGATGCCGAGCAATTTCTCGATGGCCAGGACGAAGGCGTGCTCTTGGTTCATCGGCGCCACATAGTCGAGGCGGTCGAAATAGGGCACATTCTGCAGGTAGGTGCGACTCTCCATCAGCTTTTCGGTGCCGCGATGGAGCAGGCCAATGTGGGGATCCACACGCTCGACGATTTCACCGTCGAGGTCGAGGACAAGGCGCAGGACGCCGTGGGCCGCCGGGTGCTGCGGCCCGAAGTTGATCGTGAACTTGCGATCGTCCTCGCCCTTATGTCCTACTTCATCTGCCATGGATAAGCCTTTGACCCATAAACTCTTTAAGCCTTCGCCTTCTCGTCGCCCGGCAGGATGTACGTCGCACCCTCCCAAGGCGACATGAAGTCGAACTTGCGATATTCCTGAACGAGCTTGACCGGTTCGTAGACCACGCGCTTCTGTTCCTCGTCGTAACGGACCTCGACGTGGCCCGTCATCGGGAAGTCCTTGCGCAGCGGATGGCCCGAAAAGCCGTAGTCGGTCAGCAGCCGGCGCAGGTCGGGGTGGCCCGAAAACATCATGCCGTACATGTCGAAGGCCTCGCGCTCGTACCAGTCGGCGCAAGGGTAAATCTCGCGGATCGACGGCACCGGCGCGGACTCGTCGGTCATGACCTTGACGCGCAGGCGGAGGTTATGGGTCAGCGACAGCAGGTGGTAGACGACGTCGAAACGTTCGGCGCGCTTCGGGTAGTCGGCGCCGCAGATGTCGATGAGCTGGTGGAAGCGGTAGGGCTCGGACTTCATCTTCGCCATGATGGCGACGATCTGGTCGCGCGCCACGTTCAGGGTCAGCTCGCCATATTCCAGCTTGGTTTCAAGAAGGGCGTCCTTGAGCTCGGCCTGGAAATCGTCAGCCAGGGAACGGAGTTTTTCGATCGACATGCCTGCCCTCCCCTAGCGCCGGATCGAGCCGGTGCGGCGGATCTTCTTCTGCAGTTGCAAAAGGCCGTACAGCAGCGCCTCGGCCGAGGGCGGACAGCCCGGGACGTAGACATCGACCGGCACGACGCGGTCGCAGCCGCGCACCACGCTGTAGGAGTAGTGATAATAGCCGCCGCCGTTGGCGCAACTGCCCATGCTGAGCACGTAGCGCGGATCGGGCATCTGGTCGTAGACCTTACGCAGGGCCGGCGCCATCTTGTTGGTCAGGGTGCCGGCGACGATCATCAGGTCCGACTGGCGCGGGCTGGCGCGCGGGGCCATGCCGAAGCGCTCCATGTCGTAGCGCGGCATCGAAGCCTGCATCATTTCGACGGCGCAACAGGCGAGGCCGAAGGTCATCCACATCAGCGAACCGGTGCGCGCCCAGGTGATGACGTCGTCGGCCGAAGCGAGCAGGAAGCCCTTCTGGTCGAGCTCGGTCGACACCGCCTCGAAGAACCTGTCATGGACGGCGGGATCGTAACCCTCGACCGAAGAACGCCCAGCCTGGCCAGCGGGTACGATCACTCCCATTCGAGGGCTCCTTTTTTCCACACATATATATAGCCGAGCGCCAGTTCGGCCAGGAACACGATCATCGTCCAGAAGGCCTGGATCATGTCGGCCCGGGTCATGTCGAACAACGACACCGCCCAGGGGAACAGGAAGGCGGCCTCGATGTCGAAGACGATGAACAGGATCGAGACGAGATAGAAGCGGACGTCGAATTTCTGGCGGGCGCTGTCGAAGGCGTTGAAGCCGCATTCGTAGGCCGACAGCTTCTCGGTGTCCGGCGCCTTGGGCGCCAGGACGAAGGCGCCGATGATGAAAGCCAGGCCGAGGACGGCGGCAATGGCGATGAAGATGAGAATCGGCAGGTAGCGCAGCAGAAATTCATTCATCGGATCACCTCGCACTCGACCGCCGCGCCGGATGTTAACCGTCACGGACTCAAAGTTATTGAGCCTATTAGACCAGTCCGGCGCGCGCTTCAAACCATTGCGGTGCGAAAAAAGCGACTTTTGCCCCGTTTTTTGCACTTTTCGGCCACGCCTGCGGCGAAATGGCCCACGTCTTGTTTTGCTTATGCAAATCATTATCATTACGCGCCGAAATCTTGAAATTTGTCATCTTTTCGGCGCGATTGGCGCTTGACACCAGGGCGAGCAGCGCACTATCAAGCGCACCTCCTGACGCCGCCCCTCGCGGTAGCCGACGGTACAAGGGAATGCGGGTGTAGCTCAGTTGGTTAGAGTGCCGGCCTGTCACGCCGGAGGTCGCGGGTTCGAGCCCC
>CAYYTA010000101.1:0-18837 GCA_964474575.1 uncultured Caulobacteraceae bacterium
TCGAGGCCAGCACAGTGTCGATGCCGCCGTCGTCGACGCCCACGACCGTCTGTTCACTCACCCGGTCGCCGGTATTGTCCACGACATAGGTGTCGTTGCCCGAACCGCCCGTCATGCGGTCCGCGCCCTGACCGCCATCGAGCCGGTCATCTCCACCAAGGCCGGACAAAATGTTAACGTCCGCATTACCAGTCAGACCGTTATTGAGCGCGTTGCCGGTGCCGTTGATGGTGTCAGTACCCACAAGAACCAGGTTTTCGAGGCCAGCCCCGAGAGAATAACCAATCGATGACATCACGGTATCGATGCCGCCGTCATCCACCCCGGTTACCGTCTGTTCATTGGCTTGGTCGGAAGCGCTGTCGACCACATAGGTGTCGTTGCCCGAACCACCCATCATAAGGTCATTGCCAACACCACCATCGAGATAATCGTCGCCGGCTCCGCCAATCAGGGTATCATTGCTTGCGAGACCGTAGAGTGTGTCCGGTGCCTCAAGCCCGCTCAGCACATTGGCGCCGCCATTGCCTGTCAAGACATTGTGCAGGTTATTGCCGCTGCCGTTGAAATTCGCCGCACCGGCGAGAGTGAGGTTCTCGACATTGGCGCTTAGCGTATAGGTAATGTATGCCTGAACAAGGTCGGTCCCTTCTCCGACGTTTTCAACGACCTTATCGCCGGCGTTATCGACAATATAGGTGTCGTTGCCGGCCCCGCCATACATCGTATCCGCTCCTGTGCCACCGTCGAGCAGGTCATTGCCCGGAGCAGGCGAATCTCCGAAACCGACGACAAAGGGGGCATCCAGGCTGTCATAGATGGCGTCGCGCGTCGCGAACGGCAGGAAGCCCTGGCTGACCGCGGCCTCCATGATTTCGATGCGTTGCTGCGCCGTGACCTGCCCGTTGTCGAGCGACAGCATTTCGATGCCGCGTGCGCCAAAATCCGAAACGACTTTTTGCCACGCATAGTCGGCGTGCTGCGAAAAATAGTTTTCCGCCAGTATGGCATCGATTGAGTCGAAATAGGCTTGGTCTTGGGCGTCGATCGTCACAGTATTGCCGTCATGTCCGTCAGAAATCAAGAAAGGTGCGCCGTTGACGATGAAGTGGAAGTCGCTCGGATTGCCGCCCAGCTGGGTAATCGTTTGATCGGCGTGCGCACGCAAAGCGACGACGAGATCGCGCATATCCTTGGCCGCGGCGGCGATGGCATCCGGGCTGCCGACATTGCGGTCGTAGTATTGCAGGACATCGTCGAGGAAGACACCGTTGAAACCCTGGCCGATCAGGACATCCAGGCGCTTGAACAGCACCTGTTTCCAGGCATCGCTGCCGAAGTCCGTCAGATAGGTATTGGCATAATTCGGATCCTTGCCGGCCAGCCAGGCATCGGTCGGCAACGGGTTGCCGGAACTGTCGACCAGGCTCGGGTCCCAGTCGGCGTCGAAGGTATTGATCTTGGCGACATTGAGATAACCGATCAATACCTTGCCGCCGCCCGACGCCTCCATCGCACGGACTTCGTCGGCCTTCCACAGGACTTCGCTTCGCGACGTATTGGTGTCGACGCTCCTGCTCATGGGAATGATGAGCATGTCCTGGGGCGCCGCTTCGAGTGACGCCAGGTTATAGGAGTCGCCCTGGTAGATGAGCCCGTAATTATAAGCGCCGAGTTTGGCGAAGGCTTCGTCGATGACGGCCTGCTGCTGGGCGACCGTGGGGCCGGTGACGCCGGGATTGCGATCGCCGTAGAGCGTATCGTTGCCGGCTCCGCCGCTCAGCGAGTCATCGCCGTCTTCGCCCGCCAGGTTGTCGTCGCCATCGCCGCCGGAAATCAGATCCCTGCCTGTCCAGCCGCCGATGGTATCGTTCCCGGCTCCGCCATCCAGGATATCGTTGCCGTCGTCGCCGAAAATGGCGTCATTGCCGAGGTCGCCACTGACCGTATCGTCGCCGCCCAGGCCGTAAAGCGCGTCGTTGCCGTCGTCGCCGTGTATCGTGTCCTTGCCGTCTTCGCCAAGGATGCGATCGTCGTCGGCGCCGCCACTCAGGGTATCGTCGTCCGCGCCGCCATAGACCAGGTCGGCCCCTGCACCGCCCGTTATGACATCCTTGCCGGCGTCGCCGTAAAGGCTGTCGATACCGACGCCGCCGTCGATTTGATCATTGCCGTCCTGGCCGCGTATCAGGTCGTTACCGTCATCGCCGGTGATGGTGTCGTTGCCGGTGCCGGCATAGATGACGTCCGCGCCGTCGCCGCCGGCCAGGTGGTCATTACCGTCCTCGCCACCGATCTGGTCGTCGCCGGTTCCGCCCGTCAGCGTATCGTCGCCATTGTATCCGAAGAGACTGTCGTTGCCGGCGCCGCCGTCAAGGATGTCGTTGCCGACATCGCCCAGCAACATGTCGTTGCCGTCGTCGCCGTAGACCGTGTCATTGCCCGCGCCGCCGTAAGCGATGTCGTTACCCGCGTCACCGTGAATCTGGTCATCACCGGCGTCGCCGTTGAGCACGTCGGCGCCTTCCCCCCCGGAAAGGATGTCTTTTCCGTCCCAGCCATAGAGGATGTCGGCGCCACCATTGCCCACAAGCGTATCGTCGCCGACAACACCGTAAAGGATATTGGCCGCGTCATTGCCGACCAGGACGTCGTTGAAATCGCTGCCCAGCAGGTTCTCGATATTGGCGATGACGTCGCCTTCGGCGTCGCCGCCCGAAAAGGTATTCGTGGCCAGGTTGGCGTTCACTGCCGCCGACGAGCCGTTATAGGACAGCAGATCGGTTCCCGCACCGCCGTCAACCGTATCGGCGCCGGCGCCCCCGACCAGAACGTCGTCGCCACCACCGCCGTTGATCAGGTCGTTGCCGCCGCCGGTCAAGATGGTGTTGGCGGCGGCGTCGCCGACAATCTCGTCGTGTGTCCAGGTGCCGACGATCGTCTCGATGCCGCTCAGATAATCGCCCTGCGCATCGCCGCCGGAAAAGGTGAAGGTGGCGAGATTGATCTTCACGCCGCCGCCGGAAGCGCTGTAGGACACCTCGTCGATGCCGGCGCCGCCGGTGATATGGTCGGCGCCGGCGCTGCCCATGATGACATCGTCGCCGTCGCCGCCGTCCACGGTGTCGTCGCCTTCGTCACCCGACAGCGTGTCGTTGCCGGCGCCGCCTTCGAGCACATCCTTGCCGGCGTGGCCGCGCAACACGTCGTCGCCGTCACCGCCGCTCAGGCGGTTGTCGAGATTGTTGCCGACCAGGACATCGTTGAAGGCCGAACCGGACAGATTCTCGATGTTGAGCAGAACGTCGCCTTCGGCGAAACCGCCCTTCTGGACACCGTTTGACAGGTCGACATTCACCGCGGCGTCGGAATATGCATAGGAAACGGTATCCTTGCCGTCCAGCCCATCGATAGTGTTGGCGGTCTTGCCGCTGTAGATCAGGTCGTCATAGGCCGAAAGCGTGACGTTTTCGAAATTGCGGATAGTCGTTGCCGGGCCGATACCGCCGCCGCTGAAGGTGCCGGTCTGGAGATTGACCACCATCCCGCTCGTCGCGGTCGACAGGATGACGGTGTCGCGCCCGTCGCCGCCATCGAGCAGGACAGCGTCGCCGCCACCGTCAAGAACATCGTCACCGGCGCCACCGGACAAGCTGTCCTTGCCCGTGCCGCCGATCAGGGTATCGTTGCCGTCACCGCCGGAAAGCGTGTCGTCGCCATCCTCGCCATGCAGAATATCGTCGCCGGCGCCACCGGCGATGGTATCGTCGCCGGCACCACCAAGCACAAGATCATTCCCCGTGCCGCCGTCGATCGTATCCGTACCGGCACCGCCGTCGATCCAGTCATCGCCGCCGCCGCCGGTCGCCTTGTCATTACCGGCGCCGCCCAGGATCGCGTCGGCACCCGCGCCTCCCAACATCGTATCGTTGCCGTCGCCGCCGAACAGGACATCGTCGCCATTGCCGCCATCCAGCGAATCCCTGCCATCACCGCCGAACAACCAGTCGAGGCCGTCACCGCCAATCAGGGTATCATTGCCGTCATTGCCGACAAGGACATCGTCGCCGGACTTTCCGTCCAGTCTTTCGTCCCAGTAACCGCCGACCAGCAGATCGTTGCCGGTGTGCTGGACGCCGACGTCCGAAACGACCGAATGGCCCGACGCCAGCCGCTGGTCATAAGTCGTGCCCAGGACCGTGGCGCCCGCCGCATAGGTGGTGCTGTCACCGGCGACGCGGGTCGAAACCACGGCGCCGTCGATGACGATGTCCTGGATGCTCTTGGTCCCGACCGTACTGTAGATGACGTGCGCGCCGTTGACGAAAGTCTCGTATGGACCGCCCAGCGTCGTCTTGTCGTTGCCGAAGGGTTTGGCGGCGGCCTGGTCCTCGCTGTCCTGGATGGCGTACTGCAAGCCGGTGGATTCGGTGCCGTCGATATTGCCGGGCATGCTCAGCTTGTAGACCGTATAGTAGCCGCCGAACTTGCCGCGCGCCCGCTTGAACGATTCCACTTCCGTGCCGTCGTAGTAACGGAACACCGCATCGTCGCTTTGCTGTTCGTCGTAGGCAAGCTGGGAAAGCTTGTCGAGGAAGGTATGGTTCCAGTACAGGTCTTGGCTGAGCAGGTTCTCGTCGACGAGGTTCTCGCGCATGGCGACCTCGCCGGCCACGCTGGACGCATCACCAGCCTGGACAGTGAAGGCGCCTGCGTCGCTGCTGTAGGTAACGGCGGTCAGGTCGATATAGGCGCCCGCCCCCAGTTCAAGGGTTTCGACAGCATGTCCGGGCACGAACTGGTCGGTGATCGTGGCCATGACGCGTCCGTTGTAGGCAACCACAAGATCGTCGCCGTCCTTGCGCAGCGTCAGCCCGCCCGTGGCGTCGGCGGCGCTGAGCCACGACAGAAGCAGGGTGTCCTGGCCGCCGCTGTCCGCGATCGTGTCGTCATGTTCGTTGCCGTCCGCGCCGACGACGTAAATATCGTCGCCGTCCCCGCCGTCCAGCGCGTTGACGCCGATGCCGCCCACCAGGATATCGTCGCCGTAGCCGCCGCTCAGCGTATCGTCGCCGTCGTCCCCCCGCAGATAGTCGTTGTCCAGCCCTCCCAGCAGTTCGTCATTGCCGGCCCCGCCCAGGATATTATCGTCCCCCAGCCCGCCGTCGGCAAAGTCGTTGTCGTCGCCGCCGACAATCAGGTCGTTGCCGTCGTCGCCGTAAAGAAGGTCGAGACCGGCGCCGCCATCCAGGAAGTCGTTGCCGCTGCCGCCATGAAGCTGGTCGTTGTCCTCGGCGCCGAACAGCCGGTCGCTGCCGTCCTCGCCGTTGATGGAATCGTTGCCCAGATTGCCCAGGATCAGGTCGTCGCCAGCGCCGCCGGCCAGGCTGTCGTCGCCATACCCGCCGTCGATGGAATCGTTGCCGCCGTCGCCGGAGATGGAATCCGCGCCGCCCCCGCCCAGGACATAGTCGTTGCCGTCGCCCGCGGCGGCGATGTCGTCGCCGCTGCCGAGGTGCAGGAAATCATCGCCCGCGCCGGCGATGACCGTGTCGTCGCCGCCTTCGGACAGGGCAATGTCGTCACCGGCATCGCCTTGCAGGATATCGTTGCCGTCCCCGCCGTCGAGATGATCATTGCCGTCCCCGCCCAGCAGGTTGTCGTTGCCGCCGCGCGCTTCCAGGTAGTCCGCGCCGCCATTGCCGGCAATGGTCTGCACCAGGCCATCGCCCACCAGCACGTCGGCGCCGGTATTGCCGACCACGTAACCGATACCCGTGCCGGACGCGATGATCGTCGAGCCATGGGAATTCACGGCGACAAGGGCCGGAACGTCGTGGCCATCGACCGTGATGGTCTGGATCTGGTAGATGGAGTCGAGCACCTTGGCCGCGCTGTCGAACTCTCCCTCGTGGAAAACCTTGCTGCCGAACAGGGAGTTGACGATCTTGTTGCCGAAGAAATTGATGACCGCCGCAATCACGGCCGCCACGGCTGTATAGGGGTTGGTATAGGTGAGCGGATTGCCGATAAAGTACGCAACAATGGCGTCACCGGCGACGGCCGCGCCCGCGGCGATACCCACCTGCACGCCGAGACGTGCCCAGTCGGCGCCATCGAAATCGCTCGAATTCAGCAGCCCCTGAATGGCCGTGGTAACGGCGGCGGCGGCGCCGTCGGCCTCACCGAAGCTCCAGCCCGCGACCTTGGTCAGGTAGGTGGAAGCGATATTGCCTGCGATGGTCGCCGTGCCGGCCTTGATCGCCTGTTCGGCATCGAAGCCGCTGGTGACGAAGGTCTCCGCCATGCTGGTGAGCGATGCCGCGACCGAGCCGGCATAAAGCGTGGCGGTATCCTCCGGGATGCCGAATTGCTTGATGACGTCCTTGATGACGCCGTTGGCGTCGTCGCCAGTAAGAACGTCGCTGGCGACAAAATCCTTGATCTCCTTCTCGCCCATGAACTTGGCGAAGCTGATCAGCGCCTGTTCGGCGCTCATGTTGCCGTTCAGCAGATTGGCGACATTGCCGGAGAGCCACTGGGCGATATCGAACCCGGCCGTACCGCTGGTGACCCAGTCGGTGGCCGACTGGACCTGGTCGGACAGGAACTTGGCGACGGCCTCTCCAGCTTCCGAAACCGTTTCCAGCGCCTCATCAAGATAATATTCGGCACCGTCCAGAACGACCTTGGCTTCCTCACCGACAAAGTCTGCAAAAGAATCTATGTCCTCGCCGATCACATAGGCTGCCACAGCAGGAATCGCTGCAGCAGCCTCAGGAATTAGGGTCGGGTCATCAAGGAGAGCTTCTATAGACACATGGTGAGTGTCGATTTGGGTCAGAAGCGGTATATCTTTCACCGATGCGGCTATCTGATCCGCATCTTTTTGATCTCCGGAAAAATTTTGCTGCCGTTGGAAAAGGCTGACAATTGAAGCCTTATCTTGGTTGGCCAATTGGGTGATGGCGACGGCTAAGTCACTACCCGGACTGCGCAGTTCTTTAATATAGACATCTTCAGCATCCGCTTTGAGCCCCATAGCAACGACACCTAGGTCGCGGACTCGTTCCTCGTGCGCGCCATCGACCTGCGCATCTGCGGCGTCCCGGGCGAAATCCAAATCCGCCGATCGCAACGCAGATAAGTAATTGCCGACAGCATCTACCGGCTCTAACTCACCTCCCGCTAAATCGCTTATAAGTTGAATTTGTGCAGCTTCATAAGCCAAGTCGTGAGTTTTTGAGACTTGGTCGAAACCAGACGTAGCCGCCACGGCCTCGTCTGCGCTTGTATAAGGAACAAAAGAAGGGCTTTCTTTTCCGGCAGAGAAATCTGCGCCTGCCCAATTGCCAGACTTTGCCTCGAATGGATTAGGAAACAAAGGCATCCCACTGTTCCCCCTGAAACGCCAAAGCATAAATTGTGGCAACGAAATTTGGTTACCGCAATGTTATCCAGTACACGTTTCAGGAGAAATGGCAATTGCTCGAATTGTGCGGTGCAATCACACTTTTGCGCCGCGAAATCGCAGCCTTTTCACAAATCTGTCAGATGGAGAGACCCGAATGGCCCTGCCCCTCTCATCCGGAAATACCTTCGTGCGCAGTTCGCGGATCACCTTGCGGGCATGGCCATAAGGGGCGATGAAATCCAGGAAATAGAGGCGGTCGCCGCTGGTCAGCTCGCTTTCGCTCAACACAGCCTGGCCGCTGAGATACGCCGCTTCGACCTCGGCGGACAACCGTCCCCAAGTTACGAAGGCTATTGGCCGCCGCCGCCCGTCGCGATAGATGATGAACTGATTGACATTGACCGCCGGCAGGACGATGTCGGCGATATCGCGAACCTGGTATCCACGGTGGAGGCGCGACGCCATGAGCAGAGATGTAATTTCACCGATCAGCAGATTGAGCTTTTGAGGTGGCAACCGTGCCAGAATGCCATTTGTTTTTAGGTTGGGATCGGCCGCGGCAATCATATTTTAAAATCCAACAACCAAAGCGTTGAAGAGGGCTCGCTTCAAAGGTCTCTTATGTCATTTATCTTCGTCGCCGAGGCATCTGCAAGCGTTGGTGAAAATCAACGAACCAGTCAAATGACGAGCGGTTGACCTCAGTCACATAAATATCGAAAAGCGCTCGTGAAATCCCAACTATAGATGCCGCCATCCCAAGATACTAAATTTGCCCTCCGCAGCACATGTCCGTACCACCGCTGTCTCAATGAACGGCAACTCCGTCCCACTTCAGCTAAAAACCATCTCACGAAACGGTCAAGCAACTCGACCCGTTGACGGTCACCCCACGCTCAATGGATTTTGCTGATTTTTGACCAATGACATTTTCGATGCGGCGCTAATAGAGCCATGAGAGGCGTGACCGTATGGTCTTCTCGCACGATCCATAAACCCACCTCATAACGCGCCCGTCAAATCCCGGTTCAGCCACACTTTATCCCGCGAAGTCCGGCGTCTGTCCCGTCATCATCTCACG
Organism: uncultured Caulobacteraceae bacterium; assembly: GCA_964474575.1. Taxonomy (GTDB): domain Bacteria; phylum Pseudomonadota; class Alphaproteobacteria; order Caulobacterales; family Caulobacteraceae; genus Asticcacaulis. The sequence continues at coordinate 8,496 of CAYYTA010000101.1, forward strand.
AAACGGCCTTTCCATCCCACTTTCGAGTGTGGGTGTCCCACAAAGCTGCGCGCTTATCTCACCCTATTTCCGGGCTGCATCGCAAAAATAGTCCAGCAAAGCATCGGTTATATTCCACCCGCCGAGGCAGAAGCCAGATACTATGCAAATCCTAATGAGCGCGCCAAAGTGGCGTGACTCAGATAACCAAGCCTCCGGCAAACCCGGGGCGGTTCATAGTATGGCCGTCATAGGGAGCGCCAGGCAAGGCTTTGACGTGGGCGACAAACTGACCGCCCTTTGAACGCTGGATCGGTGTTGCGACACTGACCTTGACGCCGAACTCGTCGGGCTTGTGCGCCTTGCCTTTGCCGATGCATTCGACCTCAGGGGCGTGGAGCGAATAGACCTTCTGGCCACGCTGCCGTTGGCGTTGCTCGCGCACCCGATTGGCCAGCGAGAGCGGCGTGGCGAACGCCGCGTTCAAAACTTCGTCCTGGCCGATCTTGCGGCGGATGTCGCGGATGACCCGGCCCAGTTGCGTGCGAAGGGTGCGCAGGGCCTTGTTGGCGCGCTTGAACTGCTTCGCGTGGGCATATCGCTGGTGCTTTATCAGGGCCAGTTTGCCCACCCGCTCATAGGTTTGCCGCAGATCGACACCCAGCTTTACCAGCGCATGCGTCGGGTCGATGATCTGGTCCAGACGAGACTGGAACATGTCCTTCTGTCCGCTCGGACGACGCTCTTTGGGACGCACGTTGAACACTCCCACAGCCGTGATATCGACCATGGAATCATGCCGAAAGCCCGTCGTCAATTGCAAGAAAACCAGCCCGAAACCCACCGTTCCTGGCAATCGCGATGACTTCGAGAACGAAAATTAACCAACCCGGTCAACGACATAGCCGTTGTTCACGGTCGACTTGCCTGGCGCTCCCTATGACGGCCACACTCTGGAGAAGGTGCTGCCGCAGATCGAGAGCCAGATCGGCGTCAACATGAGCCGCGTCGTCGCCGACGCCGGCTACAAAGGCCACAACGCCTCCGAAAAACATAAACTCAAGGTTTTCACCTCAGGTCAGAAGCGCGGCGTCACCGACAGCATCAAGAAGGCCTTGAAACGCCGCGCCGCTGTCGAACCTGTTATCTCATCTCAAGGCTGAACATCGCATGGGCCGAAATTACCTCGCCCGACGCAGCGGTGACGCCATCAACGCCGTCCTCGCCGCCGTCGGATACAACTTCAGCCTGCTCCTGAAATGGCTGAAGCTTTTGCTCGCAATCTTCGCTGCAACGATCATCGCCACCTCAACGCCCCAAACCGCCTAAAAGCGGTTCTTCACGGACGACTCTTTCCGACATATCCCCGTCTGGTTTGGCGCTCCCACCGCGGCGCTTGATAGCGATAGGGAAGTGACGCGTGATTGCCGGGTGGTGGCCTGCATTGACGAAGTCAGGGCTTGGAGTATCCAGACCAAGGGTGAGACCACATCCTTTGGATGCAGTTCAGCTTTTGTCACCACTGATCACAAGATGGTCTTGTCGTCAACCTTGTAGACGACCACGAAACTTAGCTTATGTTTCCGTATAAAAGAGGCACGCTCTAAATACTTGGCTACGAATGACTTATTGTCTCCGGGCCTACTGCACCATCGGACGCCTTTAGTGGGTTGATTTCGGGAATTTTACCCCATAAAGTGGAATATGGGGGAAAAAGCATGTTTTACGCCCATAGCCTGGACAACATGACGCACCGCGGTTCATGGCATGGACTGCGCGATCATCTTATTGGCACAAGCGCTTTGGCGGCAGGCTTCGCAGCGCCTTTTGGCGGACAATTCGCCGCAGCGCTGGCAGGGCTGTTTCACGATCTCGGCAAGTACTCGCCTGAGTTTCAGACGTATATTGCGGGCGCAGGGCAGAGTGTCGATCATTCAACGGCCGGAGCACAGCAGATTCAACGGCTGAATCTCAAAGACGCCGACAGGATCGCGGGCGAACTGATCGCCTATGCCATTGCCGGGCACCATGCCGGCCTGGCGGATTGCAGCCAGCTCAACGAAAGATTAAGCAAATCCGTCAAGCCGCTTGATCCTGTCTGGCAGACGGAACTGGCGCCCGGGACGGATAGCCTGTGGCCCGGATGGACGCCATCAAAAGACACCATGCCCTTCCAGTTGGGCTTTTTCGGCCGGATGATTTTTTCCTGTCTTGTGGACGCCGATTACAAGGATACCGAGCAGTTTTATGCGCAGCATGAACAGCGTATCATCGACCGCGTCTGGCCGCGGCTGGACAGCGACATCGAAAAGCTGGTGGCGCGCTTCGACGCTGAAATGTCGCGACTTTCAGCCGGAGCGAAACCTTCGGACCTCAATACCTTGCGCAGCGAGATTCTGGCGCATGTCCGTGCGCAGGCCACGCTCAAGCCCGGCTTGTTCACCCTGACCGTGCCGACCGGCGGCGGCAAAACCCTGGCTTCGCTGGGCTTTGCGCTTGAACATGCCCGGATACATGGTATGCGCAGGATCATCGCGGCAATCCCGTTCACATCTATTATAGACCAGAACGCCGCCATTTTCCGCCATGTCCTGGGTGACGATTACGTCCTGGAGCATCATTCTTCGATCGACGAACAAAAGCTCGAAAAGCGCGAGCAGCGCGACAAACTGAAACTGGCCATGGAGGACTGGGCGGCGCCGGTCGTGGTCACCACCAATGTCCAGCTTTTCGAGAGCCTGTTCGCCAACCGGCCGTCCAGGTGCCGCAAGCTGCACAATCTGGCGGGCAGCGTCATCATCCTCGATGAGGCCCAGACCCTGCCGCTACGCCTGCTGCGGCCCTGCATGGCGGCGCTGGATGAACTGGCGCGCAACTATGGCGCGACCGTCGTGCTGTGCACCGCGACCCAGCCGGCGCTTGGCAAGCAGCATTTCCGCGAGGGCATGGGTCTCGATCTCGAAGGTCGCGAACTGGCGCCTGATCCCGGCGAACTGGCGCGCCGGCTGCGGCGGGTGACGATCTCCACCGGCCATGAACTGGACGACGACGAACTCGTCGCGACCCTGGCGCAGCATGACCAGGCCCTGGTCATCGTCAATTCACGTCGGCACGCGCTCGATCTTTACCGCAAGGCGAAGGTGGAAGGGCTCGACGGCCTGCTCCACCTGACAACCCGGCAATATGCCCGGCAAAGGCGCGGCATACTGGACGGCGTGCGCCAGGCGTTGAAGGATCACAAGCCCTGCCGCGTCATCGCTACATCCTTGATCGAGGCTGGCGTCGATGTCGACTTTCCGCGTGTCTGGCGCGCCGAAACCGGCCTGGACCAGATCGCCCAGGCCGCCGGACGCTGTAATCGCGAAGGCCATCGCCTGGTCGAGGACAGCATCGTGACCGTCTTCCGGCCGAAAGACCACGCGCCGCCGGCGGAGATCGCGGCTCTGAGCGCCGCCTTTCATCGCGTGACGGCCAAGGGCGGCGACCTGCTGTCCCCCGATGCCATCCGCGACTATTTCCAGGAGGTCTACTGGCAAAAGGGCGCGGCGCAGCTGGACGAACGCGAAATCCTGTCGGCGTTCAGCTTCACGGGCGGGCGGCCGCAGATGAACTACGAGACCGTGGCGCAGAAATTCCGCATGATCGAAAGCGGCATGGCGCCGGTGATCATCGACGATCATCCCGACGTTACTGCCGTTCTTGATCGCCTCAACTCAGCAGAGGTCTCGCCTGGCAAGGCGGCACGCGACCTTCAGACCTTCGTCGTCCAGATACCGCCCAAGGCGCTGGAGGAACTGATCAGGAATGGGAGGGTTGCCTACCATCGTCCCGACCTGTGGGGGGACCAGTTCGCTGTGCTTACGGACATGGGTCTCTACCCCCCTGACACCGGGTTGATTTGGGAGGATGCCGATGTGCTGCAAAGTGCGATTTTGTGAAACATCATCACATTTAGATTGAAATAGTGATTTCCGTTAGCTATATCACGCTCACCAGAGCATGAAAGGAATGCGCCGTGGAACTGCCGTCATACAAAAAAGCTAATTTATACAGTAATATATTTGCCTACGCCATTTTAGGCATATTCAAAGCCAATTTTTTGCTTAAGAGCAAAGATGGCTCGCTCCGCGTCGTCGAAGGTCCTTACCGCCGGCGTGGATAGAAACAATCTCAATGTCATGACTAAAGCTAACGGTTAGCGGAGCGAGCCACCATGTCGCGCGGCATAAGACTTCACGTATCGGGCCGATATGCCCTGTTCACCCGCCCGGAGATGAAGGTCGAAAGAGTGAGTTACGATGTCATGACGCCGTCGGCGGCGCGCGGCATCCTGGAAGCCATCCACTGGAAACCGGCCATTACCTGGGTGATCGACGCCATTTATGTGCTGGAGCCGATTCGCTTTCAGTCGATCCGGCGCAACGAAGTCGGACACAAGGCGCCGGCCGGCAGGATCAAGACCGCCATGAACCGCGACAGCCTGGAAGGTTTGCATATCCTGGTCGACGAGGACCGGCAGCAGCGCGCCTCGACCCTGCTGGTCGATGTCGCCTATGTCATCGAGGCGCATTTCGACTGGACAACCAAGCGCGGCGACGAAGATAGCGACGGCAAGCATCTCGACATATTCAACCGGCGCGCCCGGCGCGGCCAGTGTTTTCACCAGCCCTGCCTGGGTACGCGCGAGTTTCCCGCCGACTTCCGCCTTATTGAACCGGAAGAGCCCCTGCCTGCCGCCATCGGCGAAGACCGCGACCTGGGCTTCATGCTGTGGGACATCAACCACGCCGGCGACCGGTCGTCGATGTTCTTCCGTGCGCGGCTGGACAAGGGGGTAATGAAGGTTCCCCAGCCGGGCTCGGCGGAGATTCGCGCATGACCATCCTGCAATCCCTCAATCGGGCCTATGACCGCCTGGCCCTGCGCCATGAGGTGCCGAGCTTCGGATTTTCTTCCGAGAAAATCAGCTTTTGCCTGTCCCTGAATGCCGATGGAACCTTGGCCGGACCACCCATCGACCTGCGCGAAACATCGGGCAAGAAGCCGGCGCCACGCATGATGGCGGTTCCGCAACCTTACAAACGTACCTCCGGTGTCAAACCCAACTTCCTGTGGGACAAGACGTCTTACGTCCTCGGGATCACCGCCGCCGAAGGCAAACGGTTGGCCGAGGAGCACAAGGCCTTCAAGGATTTTCACCTGGGCCCGCTCAGAAGCAGCGACGACGAAGGCCTGATCGCCTTGGCCCGGTTTCTCGAGTCATGGTCTCCGGAAAGCTTCAGCAGCCTGTCTTGGCCTGATGAGGTCAAGACAGTCATCCTGGATCAGAACATCGTCTTCGCGCTCGAAAGCGAGCGGCGCGACGGTTATCTTCACGACCGTCCGGCGGCCAAGCGGCTGTGGGCCGGCGTGGCCAGCGACAGCGAAGGTGGCAAGGCGATCTGCCTGGTCAGCGGCGAAGAGGCGCCGATTGCCCGCCTACACCCGAGCATAAAAGGTGTCTGGGGTGGTCAAGTTGCAGGCGGCTCTATCGTCTCGTTCAACCTTGACGCCTTCACGTCCTATGGCCACGAGCAGGGCGACAATGCCCCGGTCAGCGAGGCCGCTGCCTTCGGTTACACTACGGCCCTCAACAAATTTCTCGAAAAAGGCAGCGCCAACCGCATCCAGATCGGTGACGCCTCAACCGTTTTCTGGGCCGACGCTTCGGATGCGGACGCCGCAGGGCAAGCCGAGGCCGTCTTTGCCAACTGGTGGGATGACCAGACCGTCGACGAAGCTGCCGAGACAAAGAACGCCATCCGCCCGATCCTGGAGAAAATCCGCGCCGGCCAGCCTCTGGCGAAGTTCGCGCTAAATCTTTCAAAAGGGGTGCGTTTCCATGTGCTGGGCCTGGCGCCCAATGCCGCCCGCATCTCGATCCGCTTCTGGTACGACAACGATTTTGCTCAACTGGTGGAAAATTACCAAGCTTACGTAAAGGACATAAACTTAGAGCAACGGTCGAATGATCGCCCGCCTCTGACGATTAGCAGGTGTGTATTACGCACGGCGCCCGCCCGACGCGACCGAACCGGAAAGATTAGTTACGATCGAGAGCAAATATCTCCACTGCTGTCTGGTGAGTTGTTACGCGCGATTCTGACGGGAGGACGTTTTCCTTCCGGCCTGCTGTCCCATTTATTGATGCGGATCAGAAGTGATCACGTGCTCGATAGTGTGAGAGTTGCGCTTATCAAAGCCTTGCTTGTACGCGACATGAGACTGTCTGGGCTCTTGCCAGAGTCGACAGATGGAAAACCAAAGGAGGAGTATCTGATGCGTTCACAGCCCGACGATCCCAATCCGGCGCGGCGATTGGGTCGACTTTTCGCTCTGATCGAACGCGCACAACTTGCCGCGCTCGGCGATGAGATCAACGCCACCGTGAAAGATAAGTTTCTTGGTGCCGCCGCCGCGACACCGTCAGCGATTTTTACCGGCATCTTAAAAAATGCTCAACATCATCTCAAACGTCTCCGTAATGGCCATTCAGACGCCAAATGGATCAAGGACGCAGCTCTTGCTCGTCGCGTGGCAGCAGCCCTTGATCGCGACATTGGCAGGTTATGGGCCACGTTTAATGATGGCCTCGCAGAACAGCATTCCAACGAGGAACAGGGCTTGTTTTTTGTCGGCTATTACCAGGAGAGGTTCGGCGGCAAGGACGATACGGAAAGCGGCTCGGGGCCGGAAGCTGAAACAGATGCCATTCTGACGGATAAGGAGTGAAGTCATGACCACTATTAAGAACCGCTATGAGTTCGTTTATCTTTTCGACATCGTCAACGGCAACCCGAATGGTGATCCGGACAATGGCAATATGCCGCGCGTTGAAAGCACGACCCAAAAGGGTCTCGTCACAGATGTATGCTTAAAGCGCAAAGTGAGAAATTATGTTGATCTCGTGAAGGAGGGCAAGCCGCCATACGCCATCTACATGCAGGAAAAGGCTGTACTTAACCAACAGCATCAACGCGCCTACGATGCCATCGGCATCAAGGCTGAGGCAAAAAAATTGCCCAAGGCTGAAGCTGAGGCTCGCGAAATTACGTCATGGATGTGTGCTAATTTCTTTGACGTCAGGACCTTCGGCGCCGTCATGACAACAGATGTCAATGCTGGGCAGGTGCGCGGCCCGATTCAAATCGGATTTTCTCAATCCATAGATCCCATTGTCTCTCAGGAAATCACGATCACACGCTCATCAGTGACCAATGATCGTGATGCTGAAAAAGAACGCACCATGGGGCGGAAGTATATCGTCCCCTACGGCCTTTATCGCGGCCATGGCTTTATATCTGCCAATCTGGCCGGGGACGAGAAAAAGGGGACGGGCTTTTCCGAAGACGACCTTAAATTGTTTTTCGATGCACTGCTTAACATGTTTGAAAATGACCGTTCGTCCGCGCGAATGGAAATGAACCCGCAGAAACTCATCGTGTTCAAGCACGAAAGTGTTCTCGGCAACGCACCTTCTCAGTCACTTTTCAAACTTGTTAAGGTCAGGAAAAATGATGGCGTAAAGGTTGCTACATGCTTCGATGACTACATCGTCACCATCGACCGCGACAACCTGCCCGAAGGTGTCGAGATCATCGAGTGGCTGTGACCCGTCGTGGAGGGGCCATCCGCCACACAGGATGAGCGTTCGCCGGACCCGATCCCCCTGTCGGCGCTGCAACACGCTGTCTATTGCCTGCGGCAGGCGGCGCTCATCCACCTGGAGCGGTTGTGGGCAGACAACCGCTTCACGGCGGAGGGCAATGTCCTGCACCAGGTGGCGGACAAGCCCAGCCAGCGTAAAATCAAGGGCGTGCGGCGCGTCACGGGCCTCAATCTGGGCTCGGCGAAGCTGGGGATCGCCGGCGTGGCCGACCTGGTCGAGTTTCACGCCGGCCCAACGGCGGAAACGCCCTGTCCGGTCGAGTACAAACGCGGAAAAGCCAAGCTGCACCGCGCCGATGAGGTACAGTTGTGCGCCCAGGCCCTGTGCCTGGAAGACATGACCGGCCAGCCGGTGCCGGAAGGCGCCTTGTTTTACGCCGAAACGCGCAGACGCGTCGCCGTGCCGTTCGACGCAGAGCTGCGCGACCTGACCCTGTCCACCATCGCCCAGCTTCGTGACGTCTTCGCGACCCATGTCACCCCTGCGCCGACGACGCGCACGGATCGTTGCCGCGCCTGCTCGCTTTATGATCTCTGCCGGCCGAAGGACGTGGCAAAGCCGGCCAGGGCCTGGCGCGACCGAATGGTCAAGTCGGTCCTGGCCTTGCGGGAATTTCCGTAATGAAGAAGCTGCTGAATACGGTCTACATTACCACCGAAGGCTGCGGACTGCGCAAGGAAGGTCAGAATCTGGTGGCTGAAAAGGATGGCGATGAGACGGGCCGCGTGCCGCTGCACATGCTGGCCTCGGTCATCGTCTTCGGCGGGATCTTTGTTTCCCCGGCCCTTATGGAAGCCTGCGCCAGCCACGGCGTCACCATCACCCTGCTCGACCGCAACGGCCGATTCCAGGCACGGATTGAAGGGCCCGTCAGTGGCAATGTCCTGTTACGCCGCGCCCAGTACCGCGCTTCAGACGCGCCGGCCGACATCATCAAAAGCATCGTCATCGGCAAGATATCCAACCAGCGTGCCGTGCTGATGCGGTCGTTGCGCGACTACGGCGAAGACTATGACGTCCAGACCAGAGGCGACATTACGAAGGTTGTGGAGCGGCTGGCCTGGCATCTAGCCTATCTCACTGAGCATGAGATGGAGCCGGACGCCATGCGTGGCGTCGAAGGCGACGCCGCCAAGCTTTATTTCAGCATGTTCGACCATCTGATCCGTTCACCGGATGTTGAATTGCGCTTTCAGGTCCGGTCGCGCCGGCCGCCGCTTGATCCGATCAATGCTTTGCTTTCGTTTCTTTACACCCTGCTGACCCACGATTGCCGTAGCGCCACTGAAAGCGTCGGCCTTGATCCGGCCGTGGGCTTTCTTCATCGTGACCGTCCCGGCCGCCCCAGCTTGGCACTCGACCTGATGGAGGAACTGCGGCCAATTCTGGCCGACCGGCTGGCTCTCTCGCTCATCAATCGCCGGCAGTTACGTGCAAGCGACTTTGTCACTCGTGATGGCGGCGGTGTCATCATGACAGATGAGGGCCGTAAGACGGTTCTGACGGCATGGCAGGAACGCAAGCGCGAAGAACGCAAGCATCCTTTTCTGGATGAAGGCGCGCCATTGGGGTTAGTGCCCTTCCTTCAAGCGCAGTTGCTGGCGCGACATCTGCGTGGTGACCTGGACGCGTATCCGCCGTGGTTCTGGAAGTGAGATAGACCATGATGGTCCTGGTTACTTATGATGTTCGCGTCGTCGAACCGGGCGGTGCGCGTCGCTTGCGCGGTATCGCCAAGGCCTGCCGCGATTATGGTCAAAGGGTGCAGAATTCAGTGTTCGAAATCGAAGTTGATCCTGCGCAATGGACGCGCCTCAAGGGAAGGTTGGAATCGATTGCCGACGTTAAGCTGGACAGCCTGAGGTACTATTATTTGGGCTCCAATTGGCAACGTCGAGTCGAACATGTTGGCGCAAAACCGGTCATTGACTTGGGCGGCACATTGATTTTCTAACGCGATTTGCTAGGCGCGAACCACAAACGTGACGCTAAACTTCCGTCGGTTCGCGCTGAAGCAAAAGAGCTGGAATTTGCGACGAAAAGCAACGTGTTGGATCAGCCAGCGGGCCTCAAAACAGACCTTATGTGTCAACTTCGCGCTGCCAAGGTACTTTTCTGTTAAAATACGAACTGTTAACGAGTATGCCGTCGCCCCTCTCGCAGGGGCGTGGATCGAAACCTGTCGGGGATCGCCCTGGTGCCGGGCGGCGGCGTCGCCCCTCTCGCAGGGGCGTGGATCGAAACCGTCAGGCGCCTCGGCGTACCAGGTGGCAGGGTTGTCGCCCCTCTCGCAGGGGCGTGGATCGAAACTGCGTCGGCTCGCTCGGCACCATGACCCACCCTTGTCGCCCCTCTCGCAGGTGCGTGGATCGAAACGTCGCCGGCATAGAGAGCCACCGCCTGGGTCAAGTCGCCCCTCTCGCAGGGGCGTGGATCGAAACACCGGCAAGAAGCTGTCGCGGCCTGGTCTCGACGCGTCGCCCCTCTCGCAGGGGCGTGGATCGAAACTGCCAGCTGGCCTGCGAGCGTTGCGATACGCGCTGTCGCCCCTCTCGCAGGGGCGTGGATCGAAACTTGCCTGGAGTTCAGAACCGACCAACTCAAGCTTGTCGCCCCTCTCGCAGGGGCGTGGATCGAAACAAGGTCACGCTCGCC
>CAYYTA010000102.1:0-19982 GCA_964474575.1 uncultured Caulobacteraceae bacterium
CCGACCTTCGATAGGGCCTCGTAACGATACATCACATCGAAAAATCCCGGCTGCCGTGCCATCGCGAAATCCCCATGACCGATACCAAAAGGGAATCATGATCCGACGAAATCCGCCAGGGTTTTTAGAACCGTCCAATTGATGCTGTCTATTTTCATTGGAGTAGGCGCAAGCAATGAAGATGTAGCGGTAACATGGCGTAATTGATCTGGTGGCCGCGCGTCCGCCGGGCCGCTACTGTCCCGGCATGGAATCAATTGAAGCTGCCGACGCCGCGATCGCGAGCATGAAGACAGCCTTGTTCGAGGAACTGGACATGGGCGGCCTGCACTTGCGACACCCTATCGCGCATAAGTGGAAGGCCCCGTATCGGAGCCTCCAACTTCGCGAGGTCGTTTACTGGCGGTTGCTCGATTTGCTCGATCAGTCGCTCCTGTTACACAAAGGCGGCCACGGTCTCGGTGCCCGCATCTTGTTGCGTAGTGCGTTCGAGACGTTAGCGATACTCATCTACCTCAATCAGCAAATGGCCGCCGTGCTGATGGGCACGATGGAGTTCAACGATTTTAGTATGATCACGCAAAGGCTGGTCATCGGGTCCAAAGTCAAGGGCAAGTCAATGGTCGAGGGCGAGCCGGGGCAGGCCGTCAACATCTTAACCGTGCTGAAGCATTGCGACAAGAAATACGAAGGAATGATGCGCCTCTACGAAGACCTATCGGAAAGCGCCCATCCGAACTACCAAGGGATGAGCGCGGGTTACACCAAAATCGACCACGAGGCAGATACCGTCCAGTTTTACAACCGCTGGATGGAGCAGCTTGGCGCGAAGCTACCTAACAACATCATGCTCTGCATCAAAATCTTTCATCACGAATATAATGAGGTTTGGGGAGCGCTTTTCGAGGCGCTGGAAAAATGGATCGAGGCAAACGACGCCGAACTGGAAGCGAAGAAGCCGGCGATATGATGGCACAATACCAAATACGGCCAAAACAACCGGGATTAGCTACCTCACAAAGCCAACGCGCCGCTTTAGAAGCGCGACCTTAATCCCGATGCCACCGCCGTTAAACGCCGCGCAATTTTCTTGTTTTCGCCGGAAAGCGTCTATATAGAGGGCGCAACTTGTTTCCGGCGCCGGGACACGGACGATGATTCGTGGCTTGCGGCGCTGCTTTCGCTATTGCAGAGGCACATATATGGCGCGCGTCACCGTCGAAGATTGCGTCGAGAAGATCGACAACCGTTTCAACCTCGTCCTGCTGGCGGCGCACCGCGCCCGCGCCATCTCGTCGGGCTCGGCCATCCTGGTCGACCGCGACAACGACAAGAACCCGGTTGTCAGTCTCCGTGAAATCGCCGACGGCGCCATTGTCCCGGCCGGCCTGACCGAAAGCCTGATCGCCTCGCTGCAACGCGTCGACGAGCGCACCGAGGCCGAGGAAGAGGCCGAGACCCTGGCTCTGCTGGCCGATCCGCAGCACCAGCAGATGTCGGAAAGCGAACTGATCCGCGCCCTGCAGTCCGACCGCGACGGCGGCCAGGAAGAGCGCTACTAAGCCGCCTTGCAGCCGGTTACCGAGACGCCGCGGGTCCGTCCGCGGCGTTTTTCGTATCTGCCGGTGCCCGAGATTTGACTTTGTACGGAAGGGTTTTGGCGCTATGCAGCCACACTCGCCCGCGCAACCTTGAGGATGACTCGCTTGTCGCCAGAAAACCCCCTTCGCATTCTCATCGTCGAGAGCCGGTTCTATCATGACATTTCCGACGAGCTGCTGGCCGGCGCCAAGGTGGCGCTCGATGCGCGCGGCATCGCCTATGACGTGGTGACGGTGCCCGGCGCGTTCGAGATTCCGGCGGCCATCGCCTTTGCCGAGGACGCGGCCCACCGTCCCGCCGGGCGGCGCTATGACGGCTATGTCGCGCTTGGCTGCGTCATCCGCGGCGAGACGACGCATTATGACTATGTCTGCGAGGAATCGGCGCGCGGCCTGATGGACCTCAGCTACAAGCAGCGCTTGGCCATCGGCTACGGCATCCTCACCGTCGAGGACGAGGACCAGGCCTGGGCGCGGGCGCGGCGCAGCGAAGGCGACAAGGGGGGCACGGTCGCTCGTGTCTGCCTCGATATGATCGCGCTGCGCAAGTCGCTGATGGAAGGGACGGTTCATGGCTGAGAATAAGCCGGCCAGCCTCAAGGCGGTGATGGAACAGCTCGACAAGGCGCCGGAGCCGGCGCTTTCGGCCAAGGACAAGCGTGCCCGCACGGTGGCGCGGCTGGTCCTGGTCCAGGCGCTGTACCAGATGGAGATCACCGGCGGCGGTGTCGAATCCGTCATCCGCGAGTTTTCCGACTATCGTTTCGACGGCGATCTCGAAGGCGAGCCGCTGGCCGAGGCCGACGAGGCCTTCTTTGCCGAAGGGGCGCGGGCCATCGTCAGGCACCAGGCGACGATCGACCAACTGGTCTCGGATCGGCTGGCCTCCAACTGGCGGCTGGAGCGGCTGGATACGACCGTGCGCGCCATCCTGCGCGCCGGGGCGTGGGAGCTGAAATATCGTTCCGACATCGCCATCGAGGTGGTGATCAACGAATATGTCGAGATCGCGCGCGCTTTCTTTGGGGAAACCGAGGCGCGCTTCGTCAATGCCGCCCTGGACGGTGTCGCGCGGGACGTGCGGTGAAAATCGTCTCGCCGGACATCATACCAACGTCCAATCTTACGCTTTCCGATGTTCCTGAGTCTGACGCAGAGTGGGAACGCATCAAGCTATTCGCGCGAACTTTTGACGTTCACGAAAGCGATTGGTACGAAAAGGCCGGCGCCGATCAAGATCTGTCGAAACTGACGGCAAATGCGGAGTTGGCTCTGCTGCGGGCGCACCTGTTTCTGGAATACCGGCGATGGAATCATTTTGGCCGCCCGATCGATAATACTTCGCTTGTTGCTATTCAAAGGGTTGTTAGCCTCATTCGCGCAAAGCTCGCCGATTACTAATCAGGCGAAAATCACGCACATTTTTGTCGTCTTTTTCGCGGAATGGGTGCACAGGTCCGGTTTGCCTTTGGGGCTGGCGAGAGCGCGCATGTCCGAACACGATGAGTTTTCCATCCTCGACCAGCTTTTCAAGCCATTGGCCGGCCTGAACCGTGAGGCGCGTGGCCTGATGGACGATGTCGCCATCATCGCGCCGGACCCGCGTCACGACCTCGTCGTATCGACCGACGCCGTGGTGGCGGGGGTTCATTTCTTCGAGCATGATCCGCTTGACCTGGTGGCGCGCAAGCTGATGCGCGTGAACTTAAGCGACATCATCTGCAAGGGCGCGGTGCCGTATGGTTATCAACTGTTGACGGTTTGGCCGCGCGGCACCGGCTTCTCCGAGAAGCAGGACTTCGTGCGCGGCCTGAAGACCGAGCAGGACCGCTTCCACCTCGACCTGTTCGGCGGCGATACGGTGTCGACCTTCGGTCCCATGGTATTTGCCATGACCATGTTCGGCAAGGTGCCGGTCGGCCGGGCCTTATCTCGCCTCGGCGCGCGGCCGGGCGACCGCGTCCTGATCAGCGGCTATATCGGCCAGGCCTATCTCGGTCTGCGCGCCTTGCAGGGCCAGTTGCCGGGCGTGTCGCACCACGACGTCAACGAGGTCATCACCGCCTATCACCTGCCGGAAATCCGGCCGGACCTGGCGCCGGCGGTGCTGCAGCATGCCCGCGCCGCCATGGACGTTTCGGATGGCCTGCTGGCCGACGCCGATCACCTGGCGCGGGCGAACAACCTGATGATCCGGCTCGATCTCAACAAGGTGCCGACCTCGCTGGCCGGCCGGGCGGCGATCGCGGCGGGCATGTCGCCGGTCGAGCTGGTTACCGGCGGCGACGACTACCAGATCCTGTGCACTGCCGATGAAGCCGGGGCAAAGGCCCTGGTCATGGCCGGGTTCTACGATATCGGCGTCTGTCTCGGCGTGTCCGATGATACGCGGCCGGGGGCTGAGCTGTGGGTCGACAATCGCCGCATCGAGGTCGTCAACAAGGGCTTCATGCACCCGCAATAGGCGGTTGGCCACAAATTCGCCGCCCTCATGCTTGTGCGAAATTTACCAAAACGGTGCTTTTTCCGTTTTGCCGCCCGCACGCCGACGGGCCTAGTCTCGTGTCACGAGGGACCAACCACGGAGACTGATCACATGACACGCGCAAACATGAGTTCCCGCAAGATCGTTGCACTCGGCGCCGCCCTGACCCTGGCCGCCGGCGTGACCTTGCCGGTCGTCGTCCATGCCCAGGACTATGACGGCTACTGTTATCAGAAGAAGCGTGACGCCGGCAACAGCGGCATGGTCGCCGGCGCCATCATCGGCGGCATCATCGGCAGCAACGTCGCGGCCCGGCATCACCGCGACAGCGGCACGGCCGTCGGCGCGGTCGTTGGCGGCGCCATCGGCCACAACGCCGGCCGCAACAGCGTCAAGTGCTATAACGGCCAATACTATGCCTATGAAGGCACATACTACGATCCGCCTCCGGCGCCGGACGGCTACAGTGTCGTCTACTATCACAGCCGCCCCAGCCGTGACTATTATGACAGCGTCCAGACCCGCGCCTATAACCGCGGCTACCGCGATGGCCGCAGTGACCGCCGGGGCTGGTACGACAGCGACGGCTATTGGCACGAAGACCGCCGCTAGGCCCGCCTGGCGGTATGAAAAAGCCCTCCGGCGCGCAACCGGAGGGCTTTTGCTTGCCGGAAACTTACCGGAACCGGCGCTGTTCCAAATTGTCGCCAAAGGGGCATTAACCCTAACCTCAGTCAACTTGGGCGAAGGCGCAAACCCTTCTGGAGTTCGTCTGATGAAAAAACTGCATGTGATATTGGCCGCCGGCGCGGCCGTCGCTGTCACGGCTTTTGCCGTTCCCGCGCTGGCGCAGGATGGCTATTACGGCCATCGCGAGAGTTGCTATGACCGCAATTCCGACGCCTCGGCCGGCGGCGCCCTGACCGGGGCCGTGGTCGGCGGCGCGGCCGCCGGTCCGGTCGGCGCCGTCGTTGGCGCGGCCGTTGGTGGCAGCGCCGGTGACGATAGCGTCCATTGCCGCTACGAGCGCGATGGATATTACTACAGTGACGATGGCTACTACCGCGACGGTTACGACGGCAACGACGGCTATTACGATCGCCGCGACTACGGCAGCACCTATCGCGAAGGCTATGGCGATGGCTATGCCGACGCGGCGGCGCGCTATAATGGCTCCGATCGCGGCTACCGCTACAATGACGGCTATTATGCGCGCCGGCCGAGTTACCATGGCGGCTATTACGACGGTTACGGTTTCTGGCATCCTGCCCAGGACGACGGCGACTACCGCAACTGATTTTAAAGACTTATCGGCGAGAGTGGCGCCATGTCGCGCCATTCCCGCATTTCCATTGGTCGCCGCGCTCTGTTGAGCGCCATCCTGATGTGCGCGGCTTTTGCTCCGGCGGCGCGCGCGGACGATCCAAGCGCCGGCGCGCCGGCGGTCAGGCTGGCCACGGTCGGCATTCCGGTGATGGAAAACGGTCAGGTCGTGAACTACCTGTTCCTCTCGATCCGCATCAATCTGACCATCACCGCGCCGGAAGGCAAGTTCCGCGACATGGAGCCTTACTTCCGCGACTCGCTTGTCCGGCTGTCGCACAAGGTCTCGTTTGGCGTCCCCGGCCATTCCGACCAACTCGACGTGCCGCGCTTCACCGCGACCATGATGACGGAATGGAGCAAGATCACCGGCCCGCACATGATCAAGTCGATCGACGTGCTGTCGCAAAATCCCAAGCGCCACCTGAGCTGACGCTCTTTAAGCGCCTGATTTCACGGCATATCGTCAGGCCGCGCACGCAATCCCTTTAACTATAATGCCTGTGCGCTCGCTTCCGGCTTGAATTTGCGTCCGGATTTTGGCAGTGTCCGCCCCTATCAAAAATAAGGTCCTGATTTTGGGCCTGTTTTGGTCCCGAAAACCCGGGTGCGCATGATACGTGCACAACCCAGAACTAGAACAGGGGTATCGTTATGAATATTGCTTTGATGCTGGCGATAGGCGCCGGCATTCTGGCCCTGCTGTACGGCGTCGTGCAGGCCATGGGGCTGATGAAGGCCAATGCCGGCAATGAGCGCATGCAGGAAATCGCCGCCGCCATCCAGGAAGGCGCGGCCGCCTATCTCAATCGCCAGTACACCACCATCGGCATTGTCGGCGTAGTCATCTTCCTGCTCGCCTTCTGGAAGCTCGGCATGTATCCGGCCATCGGCTTCGCCATTGGCGCCATTCTGTCGGGCGCGGCGGGCTTCGCCGGCATGCTGATCTCCGTGCGCGCCAACGTCCGCACCGCCCAGGCGGCTTCGGAAGGCCTCAGCAAGGGCCTGAAGATGGCGTTCAACGCCGGCGCCATCACCGGCCTGTTCGTGGCCGGCGGCGCTCTGCTCGGCGTGGCGGGCTACTACGCCATCCTGACCGATGTGCTGGGCCTGGATCCGACGTCGCGTGAAGTCGTCAATGCCCTGGTGGCGCTGGGCTTCGGCGCCTCGCTGATCTCGATTTTCGCCCGCCTCGGCGGCGGTATCTTCACCAAGGGCGCGGACGTCGGCGGCGACATGGTCGGCAAGGTTGAAGCCGGTATCCCGGAAGACGATCCCCGCAACCCGGCGACCATCGCCGATAACGTGGGTGACAATGTCGGCGACTGCGCCGGCATGGCCGCCGACCTGTTCGAGACCTACGCCGTGACCACGGTCGCCACCATGGTGCTGGCCACCATCTTCTTCGGTGACAATCCCGGCCTGCTTCAGAAGATGCTGATGTTGCCGCTCGCCATCGGCGGGGTGTGCATCGTCACCTCGATCATCGGCACCTTCTTCGTGTCACTGGGCAAGAACAACGACATCATGGGCGCGCTCTACAAGGGCCTGATCGCTACCGGCATCCTGTCGGTCCTCGCGCTTTACGGTGTCATCTACCAGTTCGTCGGCACCGATACCGCCATCCACTATGAACTCGGCGGCAAGGCTTTCGATTTCACCGGCATGACGCTGTTCTGGTGCGGCCTGGTCGGCCTGGCCGTCACCGCCGCCTTCATAGTTGTGACGGAATACTATACCGGCACCGGCAAGCGCCCGGTCGTGTCGATCGCTCAAGCGAGCGTCACCGGTCACGGCACCAACGTCATCCAGGGCCTCGCCGTCTCGATGGAATCGACCGCCATTCCGGCGCTGATCATCGCCGCCGGCATCATCGGCTGCTACCTGCTGGCCGGCCTGTTCGGCATCGCTATCGCCACCGCTACCATGCTGGCCCTGGCCGGCATGATCGTCGCGCTGGATGCTTTTGGTCCTGTCACCGACAATGCCGGCGGCATCGCCGAAATGTCGGGCCTGGACAAGGAAGTGCGCCATACGACCGACGCTCTGGACGCCGTCGGCAACACCACCAAGGCCGTCACCAAGGGCTACGCCATCGGTTCGGCCGGCCTCGGCGCCCTGGTGCTGTTCGCCGCCTATACCTCGGACCTGAAGTACTTCGCCGCTCACGCGACGTCGGGTATCTTCCAGGGCCTCGGCGACCTGACCTTCTCGCTGTCGAGCCCCTGGGTCGTTGTCGGCCTGCTGATCGGCGGCCTGCTGCCCTATCTGTTCGGCGGCATGGGCATGACCGCAGTGGGCAAGGCCGCCCAGGCCGTCGTCGAGGAAGTGCGCAAGCAGTTCCGCGAGGACAAGGGCATCATGGCCGGTACCTCCAAGCCGAACTACGCCCGCGCCGTCGACATGCTGACCAAGGCCGCGATCCGGGAAATGATCATCCCCTCGCTGTTGCCGGTCCTGTCACCGATCGTACTTTTCGCCATCGTCTACTACCTCAACCAAGCGACCGGCGGCACTGATGCGGCTCCGGCCTTCGAAGCCGTCGGCGCCATGCTGCTCGGCGTCATCGTCACCGGCATCTTCGTCGCCATCTCGATGACCTCGGGCGGCGGCGCGTGGGACAACGCCAAGAAGTCCTTCGAGGACGGCTTTGTCGACAAGGACGGCGTCAAGCACCTCAAGGGTTCCGAGGCGCACAAGGCGTCGGTGACCGGCGATACCGTCGGCGACCCCTACAAGGACACGGCTGGTCCGGCCGTCAATCCGATGATCAAGATCACCAACATCGTCGCCCTGCTGATGCTGGCGGTCCTCGCCGGCCAGTGAGCCCGGTCGATCAGACGACAAGAAGCCCCGGAGAGCGATCTCCGGGGCTTATACATTGGAGGCCGGAACATCGGTTAGGATGTTTCCGGCCTGCGCCATGCATACTTTGCAGGGCCGATTTTCCAAATCTTTATCTGCGTTTATCTGCCTCCATCTGCGGTTTCAAATCACGCCCTCAGTTGCGTGTACAGACGGTAGGTTTCGTCGCCGATGGCGTCCCAGGTCTTGAGCTTCACCATGCGGCCGGCGGCGGCGATCGTCCAGTCATCGCCGTTGCGCGTAGCCGATAACAGTTCCTCGCGGCTGAGCGTCCCCGCGCCGTCGCCGATAGGAAACAGGACCAGTGGTCCGGTCATCAGCGCCACCATCTCCGGATGCGCCTCATTCAAAGGCTCCAGGCGCAAGGCCATGTCGAAGCGGATCTCGAGCCTGTCGCCGTCGCGCCAGGTGCGATTCACGGTGGCGAAACGGCCGGGCGTCAAAGCCAGGTTCACAGCCTTGCCATTGACCGTCACCGCCGTCGCCGGCCCGGCCCAGGCCGGAATGCGGAGTTTCACGCCGAACCGCGCCGGGGCCTTCAAAGCCAGGGTCAGGGTCGAGGTGTCGCCCGCTGGGTAGGCCGGCGTCTGCGTCATTTCGACGGCGTGGCCGTTGAGCTTCGCCTGTACCTTCGACGGCACATAGAGGTTGACGTAGAGATTGCCGTCGTCATGCAGGTAGGTACTGACGCCATAATCGGCGGTCAGTTGCACGAAGGTGCCCGAGCAGCACGGCCATTGGTCGTGGTGGAAGCCCTTCCTCGCGGTCATGGTATAGTCGGAATAGTAGAACGTCCGGCCGTCGGCCCGGGTTTCCAGCGCGCCGCCGATGGCGTTGTAGAGCAGGCGCTCCATGCTGTCGCCGTAATGCGAGTCACCTGTCATCCGCATCAGGTAGCGCGCGATCTTGAAGTGACCATAGGTGCCGCATGGCGTTTCGAAACTGGCGTGGACATCGCTCAGGCTCTTGTACAGCGACTCGGTGTCGCCGGCCGCCAGCAGGCCCTCGGCGCGGCCCCAGCCGCCGGTGGCGAAGCTCTGCTGCTCCAGGAAATGGAAGCCGTTCCACGCTGCGCGCAGGTACTTCGGGTCGCCCAGCACCAGATAGCTCTGCATGGCCGACGACAGCCCGTTGACGTGGCTGTAGGCGTGCTGGTCCTTGAGCGGGTTCACGCCCTGCGACAATGGCGTGAAATAGGTGTCGTCCTCGATATAGCGCGCCGCCAGGTCGCGGTAGCGTTCGCCCATGCCGCGCTGCCATGCCAGGAACAGGTTCTCGGGCAGGGTATAGCTTTCGTCGAAGGTCTGGGCCGGGCGGTTGTGCGGCCTCGCCGCCATTTCGTCGCGGTTCAGCGCCTTTTCCGGAAGGTAGGGCAGGGCGGCGTCGGTCATCCTGTCGGCGGCCGTTTTCGCCTCCTCGATGCCGGCGTAGTGCCAGGCGTCCATCAGTCCGACCAGCAGCTTGTCATAGGTATAGGCGACGAGGGTGTAGTCATCGAAGAACTTCGGCGAGATGGTCGGCTCGTAGGCCGCGATCAGGCTTTCGAGGCGCGCCTTGACGGCCGGATCGCCGGTCATGGCATAGCCGCGGGCCAGGCCGGACATATACTGGCCGAAGCTGTGGCCCGGGATGAAGCCGTGCCAGTTGGCGGTTGACCAGTCGGTAGGGTCCACATGGAAATCCTGCGGCGCGTTGTCGTACCAGCCGCCCATGTCGGCGCCGGGCGCATCCTGGCCGGCACGGACGCGGAACGGCTTGAGCAGGGCGTCCTGGTCGAGGCTCATGTACAGCGCCTTCTGGTACTCGAACTGCGCTTTCAGCGGGCTGTCGAGCAGTTGCACGTCGGCAGGCGCGAACTGCGACAAGACCGGCGTGACGACGGGCGCATCCGCGGCGCGCGCGGCGAAGGGCAGGCCGGCGGCAGCGCACAGGCACGCCGTACGCGAAAGAAAGGCGCGACGGTGAAGCGGCATCGGAATCTCCCTGGTTATTTGTCTGAGTATTTGTCCATTATATGTCGGACAATAATTTCCGCCAAGCGGAACATGAAAAAAGCCTCCGGATCGCTCCGGAGGCTTTCTGAAAACCGATGGCGGTGGCCCTATTCGCGGCGGCGCTGGTGGCCCGGATCGCTGTCGGCGCTGTTGTCGATGCGCTGGTGGCCGACGGTGCCGAGCACCTGCTCAAGCGCGGTCAGCGAACGGCCGCGGGTCGGGGTCTTGTGCGGATCGGGCGTCAGGGCGCGGCCGTCGGCCAGGCTCAGGACCTGCACCTTTGTCACGTTCTGGGTCGCCGGGTCGAAATCGACGACGGTGACGCTGCGCGCCGTGACGTGCGGCTGCTTGTAGGTCATCTTCATCGACATCTGGTCGATATAGTACCATTCCTGGGCATCGAAGACCGAGGTCTGCGACGGCGCGCCGAACTTGTCGAGGACGGCGGCCTGGCTGTCGCCGACCTTGATTTCCGTCGCCGGGTTGCCGTCGAAGGCCAGATAGCCATGGTGCGTCATGGTCGGCGCACAGGCCGAGGCGAACGCGGCCAGACCGGCCAGGGCGGCGAAACCCGTGATGGCTTTAAAAGACAGGCGCGTGCTCATATATGACGTCTCTCAGGCTGGAATGCCGTTTGACCTACAGGGAAATAGGGCTTACGGCAAGCTTGAGGCTGAAACATGGCGCATTCCGCCGATTTCGGCCAGCGAAATATTTACCATGCAGTACAGGTTGCAGGGCTTTTTTCATGCAGCGTCTTGTCGACACAATCAGCGGGTTTTTCAAGCCTAAGGCGGTCGAACTGGAAGGGCGCAAGCTCTATGCCGCCTGCGTAACCCAGGCGCGCCAGCCGGTTTTCTATACCGATTACGGCATTGAGGACGCCATCGGCGCGCGTTTCGAGCTACTGACCTTCCATGTCGGCCTGGTCATCGACCGGCTGAAAGCGCTACCCGAAGCTGATCCGCGCCGCGAGCAGGCCCAGGCGACGGCCCAGGCCCTGTTCGACGCCTTTCTGTCGGCGCTCGACAACACCCTGCGCGAACAGGGGACCGGCGACCTCAGTGTACCCAAGAAGATGAAGCGCCTCGGCACGGTCATCTATACACGCATGAAGCGCTGGGAAGAGCTGTGGGGTGAGGACGCGGCGGCGCGGGCGGCCTATGCCGCGCGTACCCTGCTGGCCGGCGGCGAATTCGATGACGAGACCGCAGTCGATGCGGCGGCCGGCGAGATTACACCCCTGGCCGAGGCTTTCGCCGCCTATGCCGAAAAGGCGCGGGCGAGACTGGATGTGGACGCCTTGTTGCGCGGCCGGGCCGAGTGGGCCGAGGCGCCGGCGCTCAGGATTGAGGCTTGAGGAGGACGACATGGCCGACGACATGACGGGGGAAGGGCTATGGCCGCATCGCGTGCGCTTCGACGCCGCGCTCAAGGGCCTGAGCCTCGACCTGGTGGCCGACGAACGCCGCCGCGCCCTGATCGCCGAGAACTTCGGCATGATCTCGCTCGATGACCTCCGCGTCCATGTGGTGACGCGCAGCCGGGTTGGACCAAAGCCGGTGGTTCACGTCAAGCTTACCCTGACTGGCGAGGTCACGCAGGAATGCGGTGTGTCGCTGGAACCGTTCAGCCACGCCATTTCGTCGCAGCTGGAAGTCGATTGTATCGAAAAGGGCCGGGTGACCGATGAAATCGCCGATATTGGCGAGCAAGAGCTCAGTCTCGACGATCTCGACGAGCCTGATGTCGTGACCAACGGTCAGATCGACCTCGGCCTCTACGCCATTGAAGCCCTCGGCGACGCCTACGATCCCTTCGCGCGCAAACCGGGCGTGGTATTCGAGGAGCCGGAGCCGGAGCGCGAGCCCTCGCCCTTTGCAGCCCTGGCCAAGCTGAAGCGGGACGAGTAGCTTGCCGCGCCGCAATAACGCTTGCATAGTTGCAAACAGGCGCTATCGTCCCCGCGAAAGCACGCCGTCGTCTGAACGGCCCATTGCGAAGCACACCTGTCCGTGACGACCAGTTCTGAATCTCCTGCTTTTTCTGCGCCTTCCGGTGCACTTGTCATCGCCATCGACGCCATGGGCGGCGACCACGGCCCGGCCGTGACGGTGCGCGGCGCGGCCCTGGCGCTTGAAGACCGCGCCGACCTGTTCTTCCAACTGCATGGCGATCCCGTTCGCATCAATGCCGAACTGGCGAAGCTGCCAAGGCTGAAGGCGCGTTCGGCCGTTATTGCGACCAACCAGTTCATCGCCATGGACGAAAAGCCCGCCCAGGCCATCCGCCGCAAGGGGACGTCGCTGTGGAACGCCATTTCCGCGGTCAAGGCCGGCGAGGCGCGGGCTGTGATCTCGGCCGGCAATACCGGCGCGCTGATGGCGTTGTCGAAGATGATCCTCAAGATGCTGACCGATGACCTCGAGCGGCCGGCTATAGGCTGTTCGTGGCCGAATCGGCGCGGCTTCAGCTCGGTGCTCGATGTCGGCGCCAATGTCACCTCGGATGCGAAGCAACTGATCGAGTTCGCCATCATGGGAGCGGCCTTCCACCGGGCGATGCGCGGGGTCGAGAATCCGTCGATCGGCATCCTCAATGTCGGCTCCGAGGACGTGAAAGGCCACGACGAGGTCCGCGAAGCGCACAAGATGCTCAAGGAAAACGGTCTTGGCCTGAATTATCACGGTTTCGTCGAAGGCACCGACCTGTGCGTCGGCACCACCGACGTCGTCGTCACCGACGGCTTCACCGGCAATATAGCGCTCAAGACTGCCGAGGGCACGGCGCGCTTCATCCAGGACCTGCTCAAGGACGCGTTCAGGTCGTCGCCGCTCGCCATGCTGGGGGCGTTCCTCGCCATGCCGGCGCTGAAGACGATGGGCCGCCGCGTCGATCCGGGCGCCGGCAACGGCGGGCCGCTGCTGGGGCTGAAGGGCATCGTCATCAAGTCGCACGGCGGGGCGGACGCCGGCGCCTACGCCAACGCCATCCGCGTCGGCGTGTCGCTGGCCGCCGGCGGCTACGAGCGCGACCTGGCGGCGGCTCTGGCCCGGTTCTCGCAGAGCCTGGAACCAGCGCCGGATGCGGCGGCTACAGATATGAAGGACCTGGCCGCGGCCGGTAATACGTGACGTCATGGGTATGTTGAGAACGGCGGTGACGGGCGTCGGCGGCTATCTGCCGGAACGCATCGTGCCAAATGAGGACTTCACCCGGCTGGTCGACACCTCCGATGAGTGGATTGTCGAGCGCACCGGCATCCACCGGCGGCACATGATCGCCGACGACATGAAGACGTCCGACCTGGCCGTCGAGGCGGCGAAGGTCGCCCTGGCGGCGGCGGGCAGGACCGCGGCCGAGGTCGACATGATCGTCGTGGCGACGACCACGCCGGACATGCCGTTTCCATCGACGGCCTCGATCGTGCAGCAGAAGCTGGGCGCGCCGCCGTGCGCCGCCTTCGACGTCCAGGCGGTGTGCTCGGGCTTCGTCTACGCCCTCAGCGTCGCCGACGGCTTCGTTTCGCGCGGCATGGCCAGGTGCGTTCTGGTCATCGGCGCCGAGGCCATGACCCGGCTGCTCGATTTCAGCGATCGTGGCACCTGCATTCTGTTCGGCGACGGCGCCGGCGCGGTGCTGGTGGAGCCCGTCATGGGCGAGGGAACCTCGGCCGACCGTGGCATCCTGGGCTTCGACCTGCGTTGCGACGGCACCAAGGTCGATCTGCTTTACGTCACCGGCGGCGTTTTCGAGGACGACAACCGCATCGGCAAGATTCGCATGCAGGGCAACCAGGTCTTCAAGCAGGCTGTGCAGAAGATTTCACAAGCCATTGAGGCGGCAGTGGAAAAGGCCGGTGTCTCGATAGATGACATCAACTGGTTCATCCCGCACCAGGCCAACCAGCGCATTCTCAATGGCGTCGCTCATCATCTCGGGCTCGATGAAAGCCGGGTCGTCTCGACGGTGGCGGAGCACGCCAACACCTCGGCGGCGTCGATTCCCCTGGCGTGGTACGTGGCGACGCAGGACGGCCGGGTGAAACCTGGGGATCTCGTCCTGGTCGAAGCCCTGGGCGGCGGCCTGACCTGGGGCGCCGTAACAATAAGGATCTAGCGATGACGTTGTGGCGCGGTTCCTGTCACTGTGGTGCGGTCCGCTATACCATCGACGCCGACATCACCGAACTGACGCGCTGCGACTGCTCGTTGTGCCGCAGGAAGAACGCGTTGATGGCGCAGGTGCCGGGAAGCGCCCTGACGATCATGCAAGGCGAGGCGGAACTGACGCTTTACCAGTGGAACATGCGCATCGCGCGGCATTATTTCTGCCGCCGTTGCGGCATCTATACATTTCATCGCAAGCGCTCAGCGCCCGATCGTTACGGCGTCAACGTCGCCTGCCTTGACGGCTTCGACCCCGCTTCCGTGCCGACGCGACAGGCCGAAGGCGCCAACATGACCCTGGCTCCCGACGCCGATAATCCCGACTGGTCCGGACCACGACCTTGATCCTCGTCCTTACAGCTTTGTAATCTTCGTCGCGTTGGAAACCGGTCACGGCCGTGATACGCCATGCCGAAACGACGGAGGTTACCATGCGCTGGACAGGACTGGGATTAGCTTTGGCCATGACGGCCGCCACGGCCTGGTCGCAGACCCTGCCGGCCGATCAATCGAATCGCATTGACGCGGCCATCCAGGATATCCTGTCCGCCAGCAAGACTCCGTCGGCCTCCGTCGCGGTCGTCAAGGACGGCGCCGTCGTCTATGTTCACGCCTACGGCAGCGCTTCGCTGTCGCCGTCCATGGCTGCCACCGCCGCCACGCGCTACCAGATCGCCTCGGTGTCGAAGGAGTTCGTCGCCGCCGGCATCCTGCTGCTGCAGGAAGACGGCAAGCTGTCGCTCGATGACAAGGTGTCGAAGTGGTATCCGGACCTCACCTCGGCCAAGGATGTGACGATCCGCCAGATACTGACCCACACCTCGGGCTATTCCGACTTCTGGCCGCAGGACTACGTCATGAATTCGATTGGCGTCGATACCACGCCGGACGCCATTCTCGACACCTACGCCAAGGCGCCGCTCGACTATGCACCCGGAGCGGACTGGCAGTATTCGAATACCGGCTACGTCCTGGCTGGGCGGATCATCGAGAAGGTCAGCGGCAAGTCATTGTTCCAGTTCATCAAGGAGCGCATACTCATCCCCGTCGGTATCAGCGACGCCGAGGACATGGGCACGGGTGTCCTCTCGACGCCCGACGCGCTGGGTTATCAGCGCGTGGCCCTGGGTGACAACAGGCTGGCGCCCAAGGCCGGTACGGGCTGGCTCTATGGCCACGCCTTCCTGGCCCTGACCGCCGCCGACGTCGCCAAGTGGGACCTGAGCTACCTGAAAAAGTCGCTTCTGAAGCCTGACAGCTACGCCCAGGAAGTCCAGACCATGAAGCTGAACAACGGCCAGGATACCGGCTACGCCATGGGCCTGTTCATCAGCAAGCCCGGTGGCCGCAACCTGATCGAGCACACCGGCGAAGGCGCGGGTTATCTCAGCGAGAATCGCATCTATCCCGATGAAGGCGTGGCCGTCGTCGTCCTGACCAACACCATGTCGGGCCGGGCCTTCCTCGACATCGCCGACCGGGTTACCTACGTCATGCTGCCACCGTCGGGCGCTGACAGGACCATGCTGGACGTGTTCGAAAGCCTCCAGGCCGGCAAGCCCGACATGTCGCAATTCACGCCGGACATGCAGGGCTACCTGTCGCCGGACAACGTTGCCGACTTCGCAAATACGCTCGGGCCGCTCGGCGCGCCGGTCAATTTCCGCCTGACCGGGAG
Source organism: uncultured Caulobacteraceae bacterium (assembly GCA_964474575.1). Lineage (GTDB taxonomy): Bacteria > Pseudomonadota > Alphaproteobacteria > Caulobacterales > Caulobacteraceae > Asticcacaulis. Next base: position 16,116 of record CAYYTA010000102.1, read on the forward strand.
CTCGGAACGTGGCGGCATGACCTATCGCGGCTATCGTGTCACGGTCGCCGGCGGCAAGACGCTGAACCTCTCGACCTATATGACCAGGGACGGCAAGATTGAGCAGTTCCTGGTGTCGCCGGCCAGTTGAAGCTCCCACACGGCCAATGAAAAAGCCGCCGGATCGATCGGGCGGCTTTTTTGTATTGGCAACGCTTCTAGAACTGGAAGCGCGTCCGAAGGGACAGCGAATAGTTGGTGTAGGTGTCCTGCTTCTCGTAGTCGCCTTCCAGCGAGAAATAACTCCACTGGTTGTCGGCCGACAGCCGGAAGCCGGCGATCGGACCGCCGCCCTTGATGTCGCCGCCGGTCAGGGTGAAGGGCGTACCGTTCTTGAACATGGCGACCGTGTCGGGGATCTTGCCCGAGATGTTCTGGCGGTAGCCGACCCACAGTTCCGGTTTTACGAAGCTCTTGGCGTAGTTGAAGTTGAGCAGGGCGGTCGTCGACATGACATGGCCATTGCGCTCGCCGATATTCAGGTCGAAGGCGTTGACGGCGGCGGTGTCGGCGGCGGCGCTCGTTTCCTGGTGCTTGTCTTCGTTCAGGCCGTAGAGGTCGGCGAAGAGCTGCGGCGTGACGCCGATCCAGCCCGCCTTGTAGTCGACGCTGGCGCCGGCGCCGGCGCTGTACGAGAAGCCGTTCCATTTGGCGGTGGCGATGTGGTTGACGACCGGGCTCAGCACCTGGCGCGTCGTCTTGAACTGGGCGAAGCCGGCGCCGGCATGAGCCCAGGCCTTGAACGCGCCGGCGCGGACGCGCCAGTAGCCGCCCACGGTCAGGTCGGAATTGACATTGTCCTCGGCGGAGATGGCGAAGCTGTCGAGCGGCGAACCCGAGGTGTAGGACATGTACACGCCAAGCATGTTGTTGTCGCTCATCTTGGTTTCGCGGCCGCCGGCGAAGCTGAAGCCGGTTGACTTGAAGCCCGCGGTCTCGCCCCGGTCGCGTTCGGTATGGTAGCCATATTCCTGCAGCCAGTACTGGCCGCCGTCATTGTCCGGGATCAGGGTGAGGGCGGACAGCGACTTGTTGAGCGATTGCGCGCCGAGCGACAGGCCGATCAGGTCCTCGCCGGAATAGTCCGGCAGGTACTGGTTATAGATCTTGTCGAAACCCTTCTTGTCGATGGCGGCGATCAGGGCGGTCTCGCCCGACGGGTCGTTGGTGACGGCCGTCAGCACCGGGACGAACGCGGCGTATTCGTTGTTCGAGAACGCACCTTCTGCCTGGGTCTTGAGACGGAAATTGGCGTCAAGTTCGGTCTTGGCGGCGTTGAGCGCCAGGTCGGCGTGATAAATATAGGGCACCTTGCCTTCGAGGCTTGTGCTCATATTGCCCATCGAGATGTTCGACGCCGTCAGCACGTTGAAGGTGTGCGCCGTGGTGACGATATTGTTGAGCGTGAGCTGCAGCGTCGCTCCGTCATCGAACACCGCATTGCCGCTGGCGTTCAGCGGAGCCACGGTGGGATGGACAGTATCGAGCGCCAGGGTTAGCGAGCTGGAGCCGCCTTCATGGAACTCGGTCAGGCTCAGCGAGGTGCCGCTGAGCAGGCCGACCGTGGCCTTGGCGATGTCGAGATTGACCGTACCGGTGCCCGTCAGCTTGCCGGCATAGACCGCACCGTTGCTCAGGCTGAAGCTGTTTGCGCCGGCGCCGAAATCGATATCGCCGAGGATAGATCCGCCGGAAGACGAGACATGGTCGTCGCCCGAACCGAGCAGAATATCGCCCTGGATTGAGGGCGCCGGGATGGCCTGGTCGGCGGTGCTGTCGGTCGGCGCGGTGTCGACCTGAGTCAGGGTCAGGCCGACGGTGTTGCCATGGGTGTCGATAGCGATGGCGTGATTGGCGACCACGTCGGCGATGCCGTCGCCATTTTCGTCGTCGGCAGCGATGGTGGCGCTGATGACGTTGTTGTTGTTGATCGTCGTCAGGCTGTCCGACTGGTCGCGGATGGCGACGGCGGTGGCGTTCTTGCCGGTGGCGACGGCGTAGATGCCGCCGGTACCGGCGGAGATATTGATGACCGGCAGCCTGGCGTCGTGAGCGATGTCCAGCGCATGGGCATTGGCGTCGACGGTCGAATAGGTCGTCGTCGTGCCCGACGTTGTCGCCGTGATCGCCGAGGTGGCGGTGCCGTTGATCGTGCCGGAGACGTCAAGCTGCGGCGTTTTCGTGCCCGCCTGGACCGACAGGCCCGTGGCGGTGCCGCCGAAAGCTATGCCCTGGATCACGCCCTTGACGCGGATGCCATTGTCGATGACGACATCATGGCCCAGGCCGCCCAACTGGACCGCCGTTGCATTGACGGTCTGGTAGATACCCGATCCGGTGACATTGCCGCGGATGTCGAGGCCGTAGGCGATGGCCGGCGGATTGACGGCCGTCGAGGCATAGACCTCCGGCCCGATATGGATGTCGCCGGTCGCCGAGGCAATGCGCAGCGCCGGGGCCGCACCGTAATTGGTCAGCGACGCCGTGGACTGATTGGCGTCGGTGATGCCGTCGCCGTCCTGGTCGATGCTGGTATTGGTGCTGTCGACCGTCGGCACGGCGTCGAGGATGATGCCGTGGGCGACACTGCCAGAAATGTCGACCAGCGGACCCGCCTGATTGAGGTCGGCCGGCGTCGCCAGCACCTTGGCGAGCGCATCGCTGGTCAAAGCGCTGATCGTGGAGTAGCCGGTGCCTTGATAGGTGCCGTCGAGGACGATGTTGCCACCGTAGTCGCCGCCCAGGCGGAAGGCCGAGCTGTTCTGGCCGAAAATGGTCGCCTGGCCGCTGAGATAGATGTTGCCGGTCGCACCCTTGTCGAGTGCCAGGCCGGCATCGTTGGTGCCGCTGACCACCAGCGCGCCGTCCATGGCCATGGTGCCGTCGAGCTGGTTCTCGAAACGCACGGCATAGGAATTATCGCCTTCGACCGTTATGGTCGAGGCCGAGGTGATCGAAACGTTGCCATGATAGGGCGAAGCGCCGGTCGAATGGATGCCATAGCGCGTCTTGCCGTCGGTATAGGGCGCTTCGAGGATGCCGTCCGAGTTGGCGCTGTCCGTGGCGGTAAAGTCGTCCGTCACAGAGATGTTGGCGGCGACCGTGATGCCGGAGGCTGTCCGGCCTGGCACGTCGGTGATCAGGATGCCGGTCGAGCCGTCGGCCGACTTCGACATGTCGATCTTGCCGTTGAGCGTGACCGTATTATCCGAATCGACCGTGATCGCCGTACCGCTGGTCAGGGTGATGGAGCCCGCCGTGTCGACCGTGATGTCGCCGGTTCCGCCAGAGGTCTTCACCGGCGCCGTCGTCGCCGTCGAGATCGTGGTGGCGGCATGAGCCTGACCGAAAGCTGCAGCGCCCAGAATCAGGCTCAGGGCGGTGGCGGTCAGGAGGTGGGTCTTGCGCATAAGTCTGTCCCTGTGCGATCTCAAATTCGGGGCGATTAAGTGTCTTTGTGCCGGTTGCGCCGGCGTGAAACCGGTCTTTTGGCGTGGCGACCACCTTTAACCTTATTTCGTGCGGCGGGGAAGGTGGCAAGCATAACTTGCCGCCGCCGTGTGGTTAGGGCGTCGCCGGCGGCAAATTTGAAAACAAAGAGGGCTTTATTATGTCCGCGAACACCATTCAGCCGCGATTTGGCGGGGCGGGAGACGGCGTTGCCACGGCAATCGGCTAAGGTGACAAAAAGGTATAGGTTTCGGGAATGCGAGGGCCACCTTGACATAAGGTGGCGCGAGTGACGGGGCTCGAACCCGCGACCTCCGGCGTGACAGGCCGGCACTCTAACCAACTGAGCTACACCCGCATTCCCTTGTACCGTCGGCT
>CAYYTA010000103.1:0-58367 GCA_964474575.1 uncultured Caulobacteraceae bacterium
ACCCCGATGTCGGTCCCGGTGTAGGTGGTACCGTTCAGAAGCTTGTAATCGTTGTGGATGACGCTGGTATAGGTGACAGGGTTGCTGCTCGCATCCGTGGCATAGGTCTGGTCGGTCTCGTCCGTCACCCGGTTGTCGCGGTCATAGGTGATGGCGCGGGTGGAAAGCACCGTCGTGCCGTCGGGTTGATACTCGGTATAGCCCGTCATCTGCCCGAACACGTCATTGGTCCGCGTGGCGCGCAGGACCGATGTCCCCAGCACGCCATTGGTCACGGTCGCGATGCTGACGGTCTCCAGGTAACCGTCGCGGCTGTAGGTATAGCTTTCCTTGTGACCGTCCGAGCCGTAAACCACCGTGGCCCGGTCGCCGCGCGTCGTATAGGTGATGGTTTCGCTGTCGCTTCCGGCCACGATAGCACCGCCCGACAACACGCCCCGGGTCAGGGTGAACCGGTTCATGGCGTCGTATGTGTACCAGTAGTCCTGAGTTCCGTAACCCGGCCCGAACGCGAGGTAGGTGCTCTTGATCTCGCGCCGGTTGCCGTTGGCGTCGTAGGCATAGGTGATGTCGGCCCTGAGGTCCTTGATCTCCGCGACCCGGTTCAGGGAATCGTACTGGATCGCCTCGTTTTCGTAGTAGGTCGGCGACGCGCCGGTGCTGAACGAGGATTCCATCGTCCTGTTGCCGTTGGCGTCATAGGCATAGACCGACGTCTTGCCTCCGGAGGTATTGTCGGTGATTGAAGTCACCTGGCCATTTGCGTCGTACGTGTAGTTGATCGACTGGTCGCTGTTGAGCTTGCCCCTTTGGCGGATGACCTGGCCGGCAAGATCATAGGCGTAGGCCGTGGTATGGTTACCGAAATCCCGGCTGGTCAGCAGTTTGCCGAAGGTGTCGGTGCTCGCCGACGTCGTCAGGCCGAAGGCGGATGTCGTCTTGGTCCAGTAGCCGGCAGTCCCCTGCCCGCTGGTGGTGTCGGTCGTGGCGTCGGTCTGCCCGGCCGTGACGCGCGTGGTCACCGTGCTTCCGGTCCAGGCGTAATTGTAGGTCGTCGTCTGGCCGCCCAGCGTTACGGTCTTGATGATCCGGCCTTGAAGGTCGTAGTCCGTGGTTTCGGCGGCGCCGGTGAATTCGTTATTGCTGTGCTTGATCACCTGATCCAGGTTGTCATAGACATAGGTGTCGATGAGCGTCCTGATCCCGTCATTGTAGATGTCGTTGGATAGCCGGTAGGGATGGGTAACGGCGACCAGCCGATTGTCCTCGTCATAGGCGTTGGCCGTTACCCGGCCGGTCGAGTCGGTCTCCGTCAGCACGTTGCCGAAGACGTCGTAGCTGGTTAATATCGTGCCCCCGCTGGCGGGATAATATTGCGCGGTCACCAGGGCGTCCGTCCCATTATATCCCGTTCCCGCCAGCAGATCCTGAGCGGTCCGGTGGCCATTGGGGTCGATATGCCCGACCAGCCGTCCTGACTTGTCATAGAAGTACTGATCCTGGGTGTGGACAACGATGGACTGGCCATCTGTTCCCATGACGGCCACCAGCGGATTTTGCCTCACCGTCAGGTCACCGAGCGTGTCATATGTCAGCGTGGTGACATTGCCCGATGCGTCGGTCTGGGTATCGACATCGCCGAAGGCATTGTAATGTTGGCTGCTTTCGCTAAAGGCCGAGGGCAGCGCGCTTGTTGTCAGCTGCCACAGCCCGCCCGACGCAGCGGCCGTAAACATCGGAATGGCGGAAAAGCTGCCGGTTATGGATGGTTGTGGCGGCGTGCCCGTGTCGAATGTCACCGTACCGGCCTTGGCGTCGACGACCTTGCCGGCGGCGTCCGTGGCCAGGTATTTCACGTCCCAGCTGGAGCCGGCGGTCGTGTTGAACGGCGGCTGGGCGGTATCGTAATAGAAGCCGCCGGCTATGGGGTGGCCGTCCGCGTCGTAGGATTGCAGGGCGTCGAACTCAGCGTAACCACCGCTCGATCCGGTGGCCCGGGCATAGATTTTCACCGTGGTAGCCGTAGGGTTTACACCCTGAAGGCTTAGGCTTGATCCTATATTGGCAAAATGGACGATGGTGCTGTTGGTGACGTCACTGCCCCGGGCATGGAGGCCTGTGGCCAGTAAAAGGATGCCTATGTCGGGATCGGGGTTATTCTGCGTTACCGTGACATTAATAGCGGTCGGATCAACCGGGTCATTTGGCGAAAACGGGACATTGAACGTATAGTCGCCACAGTTCATTGCCCCCGGATCGAAATTAGCCGTGTAAGTATGACTAAGTGTTCCGTCATCGAGAGACACCTTCACATATATTCTGTTGTTGGTCGTGTTGGTGCCGTTGTTTGTCGTTGCAGATGATGTGCTGAGCCTGATTTTGATGGTATCGACATTATTTGCGTTAACAAGCGTGGCCGTCGCGGTTGTCGGCACGATGGTTACGCTGCTGGCGCTCGGCACCGTGCCGTCGAGATTGGCACTGGTGGGCTTTTCGGTCTTGATCAGTTCATCGCGCGCGTCATAGACACTGATCGTCCTGGCGGTGCCCGAGGCGCCGCGCGCCGCGTCGAGGCTTGTGGCATTGCTCAGGTCGGTGGTGCCTAGGCTTTGCAGCAACAGGGTCTGGTTGCCATTGGCGTCATAACCGTAAACCTTGCTGACGCCGTCATCCATATTGCTGTGCCAGACACGTCCGGCGTTGTCGTAGTCGGCATATTGCTGCGCTTTCTGTATATTGCCGCCGGTATTGATGCCGCCCGCAATCTGTTCGCCGAAAGCGTTGTAAAAGCTGTCGGACCTGTCGCCGACTACCCATGATCCGCTGGTGAGCGTGGCCTTGGCCGTGGAGACGGCATGACCGAGCGCGTCGTACCAGGTCAGGCTTCCCTCGGTAAGGCTGCCGCCGGCGGACGTCGCGCGGCTGTAGCCTTGCGAGACGACCTGGCCATTGGCGTCATAGGCGTACGAAACGCCATAAGTCGCCCACACGGCGTCGATCTGGGTCTGGGTCGGATTTGAGCCCAGGCCGGCCAGAGCAGCGCTGCCGACACCCGACAAGGAGGCGGCCAGCCTTCCGCCGGGGCCGTATTTGTAGGTGGTTATCTCGGTCGTCGTCGGACTTGCGGTCGCGGCCTCGGTGGTCGTGAGGACATTGCCGAGACGGTCATACGTCGTTCGCGTGGTGAGCGAGTTGGCCTGACCGACGGCCGTAATGACTCGCGCCAGATGGCCCAGGCTGTCATAGACATAATCGGTCTCATCGCCGGTCGCCTCGATTTTTTGCGTGACCTGGCCAAGGCCGTTATAGGCGTAGACAACAGTGACATCGCTGGTCGTTGTACTCAGGATGTTGCTGCCGGAGACGGTCGAATTGATCATACCGAGGCGAGTTTCTGATGTGCGCTGCCCGTCGTGGTCATAAGTGAAGGTGGTGGTTCGGTCGTCGGAGCGGGTAGACGGCGCTGCGGGCGCCGATCCTCCGGCGGTGAACGGGCCTGCCAAAGCCCTGGCGTACTGGACCTGCTGCGTCACATTGCCTTCGGCATCGAGCGTATAGGCGGTCATGTAGCCAGCAGCGTCGACCTGGGCGATCTTGCGCCCCAGCTTGTCGTACCAGGTATAGGTACTGTTGCCGTTGGCGTCGGTCTGCTGGATGACATTGCCGTCGGCGTCGTAGACGGTCTGAGTCGTGATCGTCGTAGCTGCATTCGCTGTCCAGGCGGAGGTTCCATCCCAGTCGCCGGTCTCGACACCGAGGATATTGGTGGCCGTCAGCCGGTTATCCTTGTCGTAGACATAGGTCGTGGTCCGGTCGCTGGGGCTGCTCGCCGGCGCCGGCGGCGGCGCGCCTCCGGCGACGAGACTCCCCATCACCGTTGAACTCAGGGCCGTCGCGTAGGCCGTCTGCGACAGAAGATTGCCATTGGCGTCGTAGGTGAAGGCGGTCATGAAGCCCAGGGCATCGACCTGGGCGATCTTGCGGTCGTTGTGGTCATACCAGCTATAGGTGACCGCGCCGTTGGCGTCCGTGGCGGAGGTCTGGTTGCCGCGCAAATCGTAGGTGAAGCTTTGGGTCGGGGCCTTCGCCGTTGTCGTGACCATGCCCGTTGTCTGGTTGATCGACGTCACCGGGACATTGTCGCCAATTTGCTGAGTCAGCCGGTCGTCCTTGTCATAGACATAGATCGTGGTCCGCTGTTCCGGAGCACCTTGAGCCTCGACCATCGAGATGCGGTTGCCGAAGCTGTCGTAGCCGTAGGCCGTGGTTGTCGCCGCCGCGATGGTCACCGTGCCGTCCGTACCGGCAGGCGTGACCTGGGTCAGCATCAGATCGCGCGCGTCGTAGGTACAGGTCACCGTCGCATTCAGCGCGTTGGTCATCGTCAGGCGATTGCCAAAGGCGTCGTAGGTGTAGGTGGTGACGTAACCGTTGCCGTCGGTGCTGGTCAGCACGCGGCCGGCGGCATCACGGGTAAATGACGTGGTGTCGTCCGAGATGGCGTCGGCTGTCACGGTCGGTGGCGTGGTGATGCTGACGAAGGTCGCTGCGCCGGCGTAGCGGGTCACCGCAAGGACCTCGCCGGTAAAATCGTAGATGGTCTGGGTGGCGTAATTTTGAGTGTCGAGCTGCCAGGTCTGGCGGCCCATGGCGTCATAATAGAAGAACCCGGTATTGCCTAAGGGATCGGTGATCTTCACGAGATCGCCGAAGGTATTGTACTGGTTCACGGTCTTGAAGTTGACGTTGATCGCGCCGTTGGCGGCGGTCAGGGTCGTCAGTAGCCGGCTGTCGCGGTCGTAGGTGTACTTGACCTGGTTGTTGTTGGCGTCGGTGAAGACGGTCTTGCGCCCGAAGGCGTCGTAGCTGTACTTGACAAGCGTCTGCTCGCCCGCGACCGCATAGGCTGTGTACTGGCTGGTGACCTGGTTGTTGCCGTTATAGGTCCAGCGCGTCTTGGCAAGGTCACCTGTGCCGTTGGCGGCAAAAATATAGGTCAGGCGGCCGAAGGCATCGTAGATGTGGCGGTTGGTGGTGCCCAGCGGATCGGTGACGTAGGTCATCCGCCCGTCATGATCGTAGGTATAGGTCGTGGTGCGATCGTTGGCCGTATTGGTGTTGTCGTTGACCCAGGTCTGCATGTCGGACACCGACTTCAGGCCGGTCGAGGTGTTCTGCGCAGCATACTGCACCGTCTTGGTGATATTGCCGAAGGCATCGTAAGTATTGGCCGACACGGCGCCAACGCCGTCGATGGCGTAGGCCTGGCGGTTGTCGGCGTCGTAGGCCGCCCGCGTCGCACGGGCGCCGGCGGCATTGCTGCCGGCCCAGGACTGCATGGCGGCCAGCCTCTGGACGCCGGCCGAGGTGTTCAGGACGGCATAGACCGTCGCAAGGGTGACATTGCCGTAGGCATCATAGGTATTGCCGGTCACCGCGCCCACGGCGTCGATGGCGAAGACAAGGCGGCCGCCGGTATCGTAGGCGGCCCGCGTCGCCCGAGCGCCGACCTTGTTGGCGGCGGTGTTGGACCAGGTGAGAAGGGTCGAATAGGCCTGGACGCCGGTCGAGGTGTTCAGGACGGCATAGGCCGTCGTCTGCAGGGCATCGTCGAAGGCGTCGTATATGGTGCCCGTCACTTCGCCGTCGGCATCGATGACGAAGGCCCGGCGCCCGTCCGCATCATAGGCGTAGCGCGTCGAGCGGTCGTAGGCGTTGGCGTTGGTCCCGGCCCAGCTGTTCATGGCGGACACGAACTGGATGCCGGTCGAGGTGTTGAGCACCCAGTACTGCACGGCCATGGTCAACTGGCCGTCGGCGTCGTAGCTGTAGCCCGTGACGGCGCCGGTGGCGTCGATGGCATAGGCCACGTCACCGAACGCGTTATAGGCCGAGCGCGTCACAAGGTCGCTTGTAGTGGCGTTGCCGGAAACCCAGGCCTGCATATCGGACTGCGCCTGAACACCCGTCGCCGTAAAGAGGGTGGAGTACTGGATCGCCTGAACCACGCGGCCGTCGCCGTCGTAGCTGTAGCCCGTCACGGCCCTGGTGGCGTCGATCGTATAAACCGCGCGTCCGGCGGCATCATAGGCGGCGCGCGTCGTCAGGTCACCGGAATTGACGTTGGCGGCCGCCCAGGCCTGCATGTCCGACACCGATTGCGGACCGGTCGATGTGTTGAGGACGGCCGACCGCACCGTCATGACCACGCGGCCGTCGTTGTCATAGGTGTAGGCCGCCACCGCGCCGGCGCCGTCGATGCTGTAGGCCAGGCGTCCGAAGGTGTCGTAGACGGCGCGCACTATCCAGTTCGAGCTGCTAACCTTACCGTCTGCCCAGGTCCGCATCGCGCCCGCGGTCTGCGGGCCGGTCGAGGTGTTGAGCGCCGCGTAGGCCACGGTCTGGATCACATGACCGTCACTGTCGTAGGTATAGCCTGACACCGCGCCCGCGGCGTCGAGAGTGTAGGCCAGACGCCCAAAAGCATCATAGACCGATCGCGTCACCTGACTCCCGGCGCCATGGGATCCTGCCCAGGTCGACATCTGTGACGCGTTTTGTGCCCCGGCAGCCGTGAAGAGGGTGATGTATCGTACGGCCATGATGACGCGGTCGTCGCCATCGTAGGTGTAGCCGGTCACGGCGCCTGTGCTGTCGATGCCGTAGACCAAGCGCCCGAAGACATCGTAGACGGTGCGCGTCGTCCGGTCGTTGACCGCGTCGAGATGGCTCGAATTGGTGTACCAGGTTTGCAGCGTGGAGAAACTCTGGACCCCAGCCGTTGGGTAGAGGTTGGCGTAGGCGACCGTCTGGATCACCCGGCCGTCGGCATCATAGGTATAGTTCGTCACCGCTCTGGCGCCGTCGACTGCATAGGCAAGCCGGCCTGAACTGTCATAAACCTTGTAGCTGAGCGCGCCGTTTGGATCGATGGTGGATATCAGGCGGCCCGCGCGATCGTAGGCCAGAGCAGATGCACGGTCGTTGCCGGCGCTGGCATGGGTCGAGGCCCAGGTCTGCATATCCGACAAGGCCGGAATTCCGCTTGTCGTGCAAAAGGTAGCATATTGCGTGGATCCGGTGACCTCACCCGCCATGTCGCGGGTGTAGGCCGTCACCGCTCCGGTTGGATCGATGGTGTAGGCAACCTGTCCATCAAGGTCATAGATGGTTCGCGTCACCAAAGCGCCCACCGCATTGGCCGGCGTACCGGTCCAGGTCGCCATGGCCGAAGTGTCCGGATTGCCGCTTGCCGTATAATTGGCGGCCACATATTCAATGGTCTGGATAATGTTGCCGAAGGTGCCGTAGGTATAGGCTGTGACCATGCCGGCGGCGTCGATGGTGTAGGCCAGCTGGCCGTCGATATCGTAGACCGAACGGGCCGTCAGGCTGCCCGCAGCATTGTTTCCGGTCCAGGTGTCCATGGCCGCTTGAGACGGATTGCCGGCCGTGGTGTAGGCGGCCGCGTATTGCGAGGTTTGATAGACGTTGCCATCGCCGTCGAGCGCATACTTCGTGACTGTGCCGGCCGCGTCGACCGTATAGACCACCCGCCCGATGGCGTCGCGGACGGTCCTCGTCAGCAGGTCGTTCGTGGCACTGGCATTATTCGTCACCCAGGTCGTCATCTGCGCCAGGCTTTGCGGCCCGGTCGCCGTGAAGGCGGTAGCATAGTGGACAGTCTGGACGACATGGCCGAGGGTGTCGAACGGATACTGGCTGGTGACCGAGCCGTTGGCGTCGATGGTGAAGGCCAGGCGTCCCTCGGCGTCATAGATGGTGCGCGTCACCAGGTCGCCGGCGCCGGCATTGGCCGTAACCCAGGTCAGCAGGGTGTTAAGAGACTGAACCCCGGCCGTGGTGTAGGCCGTGGAATAGCGCGTCGTCACATTAACCCGGCCATCACTGTCATAGGCATAACCGGTGACCGAGCCGGTGGGATCAATGGTAAAGGCCACGCGCCCGCTGGCGTCGTAGACCGTGCGCGAGATGCTGGTGACGCTGGTATTGGCGTTGGCCCAGGTGATCATCTGCGCCAGGCTCTGCTGTCCCGTCGCCGTGAAGGCCGTTGCGTAGAGCGTGGTCGCCGTGATTTCGCCGGCGGCGTCGTAACTGAAGCCGGTCACGGTTCCGGCGCCGTCGATGACGAAGGCGCGCCGCCCATCCGCGTCATAGGCGACGCGCGTCGTGCGGTCGTTCACCGCATCGGCGGTGGGCAGCACCAGGCTGGTCGGCGCGGCGGCGAGGAAGCCGCTCAGGGTCGTCGATGACAGGGCGTTGGCGTACAATGTCGTCGACACCGCATCGGACGTGCCGTCATAGCTGTAAGCCGTGGCGTAGCCCGCCGGATCGATCGCCTCCACCAGCCGCCCGTCGGCGTCATAGATGTTCCAGCTGCGGCTGTCGGCCGATGAAGTGGCGGGTGTAACGCTGGACAGGCTGACAGGCGTCGTCGTGTACATGGATTGGCCGCTCAGGCTCGAAAGCTGGGCGCTGGTGAGCCGGTTGGCGTAGGTGACGGTGCTGATTACCTGGTCGTTGGTGTTGTAGACATAGGCGGTGATGGCGCCGTCCGCCGCCACGTCGGCGACCTTGCGGTTCTGGTCGTCATGGACGAAATAGCGGACGATGCCGGCTGCGTCGGCGGCCTTGAGGACATTGCCGTTGGAATCGACAAGATCGCCGGTGCTCAGCGCCGCGCCGGTGCCGCTTGTGGCGGTGCCGATAAGGTCGCCGGCCCGGTCGTAGGTCGATGTCTCGGTTGTCCCATTGGCGAGGGTGATCTTCACCGTGGGCGCGTTGGGACTTGTGGCGATGTCGTAGCTGGTAAGCGTCACCCGGTTGCTGGCGTCGGTAGAACCGGTCACGCGCCACAGGCCGTCGTACACATAAAGCTCTGCGCCATCCGAGGGGGCGCGGCTCAGCACCAGGCCTTCGGGACTGGTGGTGTAGGTGGTCGTCGTCGGCGTTCCTGTTCCCGCGCCCGCACCGTTGGCCGCAAGCTGGTCGTAGGTCGTGACCGAGGCGACGGCGCCGCGGGCGTCGTAGGTGGTCTCGGTGCGGACGGACTTCTGCCTGTCGATCGTGCCAACCCAGGTATTCATCGTCGTCTGCGATGGGCTGGCGGTCGTCGCCAGGCTGGAAATGTCGTAGGCATTGCCAGTGTACTGGACGGCGCTTACCTCGTTGCCCGTGCCATCGTAGTTGTACTGCGTCACCTCGCCCGTCGGGCTCAGCAGGAAGACCAGGTGGCTTTCGCTGTCGTAGACATAGCGCGTAGTCTGAGGCGTCGTGCCGTCGGCATAGACCGTCCTGGTCAGCAATTGGTTGTTGCCGTCATAGACATAGGCCGTTTTGTTGCCGAGCGAGTCGGTCTTCGACAGGCAGTTGCCGTTGGTGTCGTAAGTGTAGGTAAATGACGGCGGAAGGACGCCTCCAACAGTGACGCTCGTCGGCTGGGCGATGGCGACATTCATCGGACCCGTGCCGTCCGCCGTCCCCTGAACCATCAACTCGACATAGACCGCGCCGCTCGGTGCCGTCAGTGTGCCGCTGGCGAACTTCGCCGCAGCCACGCCGCTAGCCCCCAAGGTTCCCCCGGTGGCAATGCTCGATACCAGCACGCTGTTACCGAGCGCCGTTCCAGCGGCATCCCGCCATATGGCGTAAAGCTTGATGGAACTCACACCCGAGCTGGCGGCATAGACGCTGAACTGCACGCTCTGGCCAGGCGTCACGACCGTCCGCCCGCCGGCACCGGTCTGGCCCAGGCGCATGGTGACGCCCGACGTTGGCGTCGTCGTGGTCTGGCGGCGGTAGACCGGTATTCCACCGTCGACCTCTGTCGACTGGGTCGTTGCGACGTTGGCGTCGCTGATAATGAGATCGTTCCAATTGACGGCGATATTGGTGAAGTTCGGGTCACCCGTCGCGCCGCTGTAGAGCAGGTTACCGTTGCTGTCGTAGCTGAACGACCTCGCTTGCGCCGCGCCGCCGGGCGACGCCGGCGGCGACACCAGCTGGGTCAGGCGGCCGTTGCTGTCGTAAAACAGGCTGGTCGCATTGCCCTGCGAGTCGGTGACCGTGGTGTATCCCGTGCCGTAGGTCAACGTCGCCGGCGTTACCGAAGCGCTGGCATTGAGGCCCTGGGTAAGGCTGGAGACTGCGTAGGCGCTGCCCACAAGCGTGTAAGCGATTTGCAGGCTGCTGGTGGTAACCGCCGTGCCCGACGCGTAGTCGGTCTGCACGATCGAGGCGATCCGGTTGCTGGTCCCGTCATAGCCATAGGTGATGACGTATGTCTTGCCGTCGGCGATCGAATTGTCGGCGGGGCTGAGGTCGACCGTCACCGTGGTCAATCGGTTGGAAGCGTCGTAACCGTAACGTGTCCGCGTCAGGATGACGGCGTTCGACGCACTGTAGAGCGCGATCGACGTCAGCAGCGAACCGGCATAGGTAAAGCTCGTATAATCGCCGCTGGCCGTGGTGATCCGGGTAAGCTGGCTGCCGGTATAGGCATAGGTCAGCGCGTTGCCGTCGGCATCCGTAGTGGAATAGAGCCGGCCGCTGTTGGCATTGTCGTAGACCTCGACGATCCGGGTCTTGCCATCCTGCCATGTCCATTTGCTGGTCGAACTGCTGTAGGACAGCGTGTCATAGGCGCCGCCGGCCTCGTTGCCGACATAGAGCGCCTTCGTCGTGTTGTAGGTGTAGACGGTGGCCGTACCGTCGGCGGCGTAGCGGGTGATGGTGCTGCCGGAGGTGTTGACTGTCCCCGTCAAGCCGCCGGTGTGACGCTGGAAGCTCTCCTGCCAGCCGTTGGCCGTGAAGGTGCCCTGGCTGTTGTAGGTGTTGGCGATAATGTCATCGAGACCGGTGCCGATGAGCATCTCGTCCGAGCTCTGGACTACCAGGTTGCCGTTGGCGGCGTTGACCGTCACCTGCGCCCCGCCCGGCCCCAGCGCCGCCGGCCCGACCTGTCCCTGGGATCCCAGGACCGATGCCGAAGCCCGGAGAAGCCCCAGACCCGAACCCGTGACGATCGCTACCATGATGAGCCCCTAACCTGCGGGTCCTCGCGGACCTCTGCGCCATTCAGAGTCTCAATCGCCGGATTTTGGATTTTATTTAGCGGCCGGATTGGGAAACTTGACCCAAATCCCGATATCCAGTTGCAATGTATGGGAATTATATTTTTTACGATAAAGCTGCTCAGTCCCCGCAACCGCGCAGAAATCCGCCTTAACGGACAGGCCGATTGTTGGCCGGCGCGCCGATCGTTTTGGCGAGCGGACACCGTCTCGCGTCACTTTCCGCATCCGCTACGGCGTCAGGGCGTCATGCAGGCCTTGCCAGTTGACCTTTGCGACCAGCTGGTCGGCAAGTGTGGCGGGCGCGTTGATACGGACCCGCAGGGTTTCGATCCAGGGGCCACCCGTCTTGTGAACAAAGGGATAAGGCGCATAGGCCCCGCCCGGCTTCGCTCCGGCCCATGGACCGATTTCGACATAGGTCATGGTGGTCGTCGCGCCGTTGTCATCGTGCCCGACGCAGCGATAGGCGAAATCGGCGCCGATGACCTTGATTGTCAAGCAGTCCTGTCCGGGGGCAGGTTCGACCAGGTAGGGATCGTTCTCGGTGATATCGATGTCGGCATGGAGCGGCGCAACGGCTTCGGCCGCCTGTGCCATCATGGATTTCATTTTCGCTTCCGCGGCGGCATCGGGCGCAGTCATCTTGGCCGCCATATCGCCCGCCTCGGTAATGAGATCAATCTGCTTCTGGCGCAGGCCATTGGCGTAGTCGTCCTGCGCCGCGTAATCCAGGGTCAGGCGAACGAGGTCCGAGCAAAGCATCAGCGGCCGGTACGGACCGGGATGGGTGGACACGAGCAACCCGCCCCCATTCAGGATGCTCGAATCGAGGTTCGCCTGCCAAGGCTCTGCCGAGACCTTGTCGATCAGTTCGGATTTGACGCTGTTGCCGGCCCTGGCCACAGCCGCCGTTTCCGCCGGAGTGGTATCGCGGCATTCCGGCTCGGCCCAGCCCTTGCCATGTACCGTCAACGCCAGAAGACAAACAAGGCCGGCTCTTACCATCCACATGGCCTGCTTTCCTTCGATTCTGGATTACTGCGTCAGATAGACGATCTGGTAGTTGGCTGGGCCGTTGACGCTGACCTCCGCCCAGCTTGCAGGACCGTCGCCGGTCGAACGGGCGGTCACGGACAGGTTATCCGCATGCACGATCGTCCAACCTTGCGACTTGAGCAGGGCGCTGTAATTGTCAAGAATGGCCTGCTCGTTCGTGGCCGTCGTTTCGTCGTCGATGGCATAGGCAAAACGGGCCTTCGTTCCGCTGACCTCTTGCTGGGCGGGCGTGCCGTCGGCGAAGACGTAGGTGTCGGCCTGAGGCGCATCGCAGTCGTTCAACGCATAGGTTTTCAGGCGGGGAAGCTCGCCATCGCGGCAATCGGCATCGTCGCCCGGGTCCGGGTCCTTCGTGAAAACGGACGGCAGGCTGGTTGAGGTCGGTGTGGAAGCCAGCCGCGATCTCGGCCCAGGCGCTGTTTTGGCGGCGATGGAATCGACACTCAAGTCGACTTCCTCGAACATAATTTGGTCCGAAGTCGATTTCAGTCCGCCTTCAGAGTATTTCGTCACCCGCACGTTGTGCAAATGTTCGACCTGATTGCCGACGGTCAAATCCGCATCGAAGGCGTCATGCAGCTGTGCATGCTGCACCAAGGCCTGGGAGGTTACGCCATGACGCAGGACAATGGTTGCCGGCGCCGAACCGGTAACAACTGCATCATTGAATCCGGCCTGGGAGCCGGCGATAGTTAATGTGCCGCTGGTTTTTCCCGAAAACGGCGTACCCGCCATGGCCGGCAACGCCGTAAGCGACACCAACAGCAGGGGAACAGCAAAAAGGCGACAAGCCATGGCAATGTCCTCACAATAACGTCGATACCGGAATGCGCATGTTCTCGCTCCGCCGCCGTAGCTCGTCAAGATGGAACGATGCGGCTACGAATCGTTCCTGGGTCTCATGTCGAGGATCCGCTATGCGGCATGACGAAAATTAACCCGGGTTGCCGCCGGCGAACCTCGGCTGCGGCGTAATGCTGGCGCCCGGCCATCATGGCAGCGCCATGCTGGAACTGTACCGTCCGACTTCCTGGCTCCGAATGGTGTTCGGGCCGGGAGGCCAGGAGGCTGGCCTTGCGGATCATTGTTTTGCCTGCACGTTGCACGAACCGGTGAGCTGCGAACCGGCCCTCCGGGCGGGCACGCTGCCGATGGATCCGCTCTTTTTGGCAATTCCGCCGTGGCCGCACGACGGGCGTCTGGGTGCGCGCGAAGTCGAGGAGGAATGCGCGATCTGGCCTTCATTCCGGCATGGTATGACATGATCGTCTTTCACCCCTGGGCCGTGTACCAGACCTGGCACTTCCTTAGCCGTGGTCAATTCTTCCACGCCGCGGAGCCGCCGCCTGACGCCTTTATTACGGACTTATGGAAGTCCCGCGGCCGACTGTCGATTTTTTACGCCGTCGCATCGTTAGATTACGACGGGACGCTGACGACCTGGTTCGTCGGGCAGACTATCATGTCCTCTCCGGGGCGCGTCCTGCAACTATCCGCCTGGAGAACGCCTTGACCGATGCCGACGACATGAGGGGCAAGCACGACCCGCATTCCAAAATACCGGGTTTCACGCCCGAGACCCTCAATGCGTGCGCCGAGTTGCAGGAGGCCAAGGAAGCCGAGAGCGAGTGGCCGTTCGGCGACTACACCGTCTCCACCCATCATGGCCGCGACGCCTTCTGGGTCGTCGTGCGCCGCGCCGGCAAGGGTGGCATCGCCCTGCGCACCTATCCCATAATGGGCGCCAACACCATCGTTGACGCCCGGCGCCGCGACGATGGCGCCGACTGGCGGGTGGAAACGAATTCGGGCGTCTATAGCGTCAGCCTGACCTTCCTGGGCAGGGACCTGTTGCGCATGACGTCGCGCCTCATGCCGTCGCACGACCTGCTGGTCGTGTTCTGGCCGCGCGACCTCTACGTCCTCGACAATGACGACGACCCGCGCCGGGCCCAAGGCCAGGTGGAGGCCGGTCAGCGCGGCCTGAACGCCGGTGTGTGCTTCTTTTGCCTCGACAAGCCGGCCTTCGGCTCGGTGCTCTACATGCAGAACTTCGGCGCCCTAAACCCGTTCTTCGTCGACACCAAGACCAAGCCCGATGGCGTGGTCGGCGGCCAGTGGCCGGAACTGGGGTACCAGCCACCCTCGGCGCCGAACGGCTACTCACCGCCGGTCAATCCGCTGAAGCAGGGCCGGGACTACGTCATTTCCGATGCCTTCATATCGCTGCGGCCGCGCTGCGGCGACAACGAGTTCGAGAGCGCGCGTAACTTCATCGAGATGCTGGCCGACATCTATCCCTGGCTCGACAAGCCCGAACCCGCCTATCGCGACTGGATCTGGCGGGCCGACAAGACGCTGCTCGACCTCAAGACCTCGCCCGACGTCAGCCAACAGCACTTCGGCAAGCGTTATGTCAGACCCTATGTCGCCGCCGAATATCCCGACAGCATGGTGCAGATGACGGTCCTGCACAGCCTGCGTGAATACGAAGCCTGGCGCGGCCAGGCGGACCCGTTTTCCGCCGAACTGGCCGAAGGCATGGAAGGCTTTTTTGACGAGGACCTTCGAACCCTGCGCCGTTACCTGCCCGATGTCGGCGACGACAAGGACCCCGACGCGGTCGACAGCTGGTATCTCTACCATCCGCTGATGAACCTGGCACGGACGGCGCTGAAGGGCGAAGCGTGGGCCGATACCCTGTTTCGCAAGTCCATCGCCTTCACCGTCCGGGCGGCCCAGCATTTCAAATACAGGTGGCCGATCCAGTACGACCTGACCGACCTGTCGGTCATCGAGAAGGACCGCGGCGACGGCCTGGGCCAGACCGATGTCGGCGGCTTCTATGCCTATGTCATGCTGCTGGCCCATGAGCTGACGCACGACACGACCTATGTCGCCGAGGCCAAGGCGGCCTTGAAGGCGCTGGAGGACAATCGCTTCGAGCTGGTCTACCAGACCAACCTGACGGCGTGGGGCGCGCTGGCCTGCCTGCGCCTGTGGAAGATGGAGGGTGACAACCACTACCTCGACCAGGCCTATGTCTTCGTCGCCGGCCTGATGCACAATTGCGAGCTCTGGGCGTCGCATATCGGCTGGGCGGACAAGTACGCCAACTTCTTCGGCGTGACCTGCCTGCACGACGGCCCGTACATGGCGGCCTATGAGGCGTTCGAGATGTTCGCCGCCTTCGACGAAGCCCTGAAGGTCTCGGACAAGGATTTACCCGACGCCTTGAAACTGTTGATGTGCGAGTACCGCCGCTACGCCCTCGACGTGCTGTGGTCGTTCTATCCCGATTTCCTGCCGATCGAGAGCCTGGCGCAAAGGGTTCGCAACGGCCATATCGACCGGGCGCTGTCCCTGCCGCTCGAGGATATCTATGGCGACGGCAGCCCGGCCGGCCAGGTCGGCCAGGAAGTCTATGGCGCCGGCAGTGCCTTCGTGCTGGCGTCGCGCGCCTATTTTCCGTGCGGCGACGCGCCGTTCCGGCTGTTCGCCGACTATCCGGCGCGGGCCGAGCCGAAGGCTGGCGAGGTCGTTATCAAACTGAATGGTCCCAAGGGTCTGTCGGGCCGCGTCCGCCTGATCGCCCTCGACGACAAGGCCGGTCCGCCCAAGGTGACGATCGAGGGGCTCGAACCGTCGGACAGCGGCGACACCTATGTCGAATACCGCCCCGCCGCCGACGCCAATCTGACGGTGCGGTGGTCCTGAACTTCGCCGCCTTGTGGCAACGACCCGTCGAAAAGTTCAGGCGGACCGGTTTGTCGGACACCTGGCATTAACAATCAACTGTAAGTTCATATTAATCCGAGGTGATTAAGCTCTCAGGCTTGCGTACTGTGTACTGGACTCAACTTGGCCGGTCGCACCCCCAGGCCGGTATTACCGAGGCAAGCCGATGCGCTGTCCAACCCTGATCCCGGATGAAGAGAACCGTCTGAAGGCCCTGAACGACTACGGTTTGGGCCCGGACGTACCTTTACCCAGCCTCGATTCCATCGTGAAAATCGCTGCGCAGATGTTCGATGTCCCGGTCGCGGGTGTTAATATGATCGGCGACGAACGGGTGTTTATCGTCGCGAGCGAAGGCCTGGGCGATTACGATCCCGACCGCAGCATTTCTTTCTGCGCCCATACCATTACGCAGGACGGTGTCATGGTCGTTCCGGATGCCACCGGCGATGAGCGCTTCCACGACAATCCCCTGGTCACCGGGCAGACGCACCTGCGCTTTTACGTGGGTGTACCGCTGATCGCTCCATCCGGCCACGCGCTTGGCGCCCTGTTCCTTATCGATACCGTATCCAGGAACGGGTTTTCCGCGGAGGATGGCGATCGCCTCAAGGATCTGGCGGCCCTGGTCTCCGACAAACTGGAGCTTCGCCGCCTGGAAATGACGCGGCAGCGCGGGTCGATGACGTTCGAACATATTGCCGTGAGTTCGCCCAATGCGATCGTCTGTTTCGATCGCAACAAGCGGATCAGGGCCTGCAATCCCGCCGGCTACAGGATGTTTGGCTACCATCCGGACGAACTGCTGAACCGGCCGGTCGGCCTGTTGATGCCGGAACGCGAGCGCGCCCGCTTCAGTGCCTGTCTCGATCCGGTGATCAACAACGGCGCTGCGATGAGCGGCGTTGTCAGAGCCATTACCGGCTTGCGCAGCGACGGCAGTGAATTTCCGATCGAGTTCGCGCCATCATGCTGGCGGGAAAGTGGCGAGCTGGTTTTCGGCGCCGTCCTGCTCGACATCAGCGAACGCATCCGCCATGAGGCCGAACTCGAACGGCTCGCCAATTACGATCACCTGACGCGGCTGCCCAACCGAAACGTCCTGAAACGCACGATCCAGGCCGAGATCGACGCCGTCCGGCCCTGCGCGCTGGCGACATTCGGCCTGGACAGCTTCAAGGACATCAACGACACGCTTGGACGCCAGGCGGGGGATGCGCTGTTGAGCCTGGTCGCCGCGAGGCTGGGCGCGAGCGTCGCTCCAGGCAGTCTGGTCGCCCGGCTCGATGGCGATACGTTCGCCGTCCTGTCAGCCGGTGCGGACGATGTTCTCGTGGCACGAAGCCTGGCGGATCAATGCCTCGCCGCCCTATCGGTCCCCTTCGATCTTGACGGCCGTGAGATACATCTGACGGCCGGGTGCGGCATTGCGCTTTACCCGGCCCATTGCAACGGCGCCGACGAGCTGATCGGCAATGCCGACCTGGCACTTTCCCATGCCAAGGCGGGAGGGCGTGGCCGGTCTTCGATCTTCGTGCCCGCGCTTCGCATGGCGGCCATCGCCCGGCGCATGTACGAAAACGAGCTTCAGCGGGCTGTCGCGAACAGGGAGTTCGAACTCTATTATCAGCCGCAGGTCCGGTTCTCCGATGAGAGCCTGGTCGGGGCCGAGGCCCTCATTCGGTGGCGGCATCCTGAGCGCGGCGTCCTGTCGCCGGCGGCATTTCTTCCGGCTCTGGAAAGCAGCGCCCTTGCCGCGGACGTCGGGGACTGGGTTCTGGATACGGCCTGCTCACAGGCGGCCAAATGGCGTGAATCGACGTTTCCGAATTTCCGGATGGGCGTCAACCTGTTCGCCGCGCAGTTCCGCGCAGGTGACCTCTTCGTCAAGACGGCGCACGCCCTGGAACGCCACCGGTTGCCGGCGCACGCCCTGGAGCTGGAAATCACGGAAAACATCGTTCTCGACCGTGAAGACCTGGTGCTCGAGACCTTGCGGCGGATCCGGGCCCTGGGCGTCGGTATTGCCTTCGACGATTTCGGCACCGGTTATGCCTCCCTGAGCCTCCTGAAGCACTTCCCGATCACCCGCATCAAGATCGACCAGACCTTCGTGAAAGGGATGATGGACACGGCGAAGGACAATGCCATCATTGATGCAATCTGCGCACTTGCGGCGGGGTGTGGCCTCGACATCATCGCTGAAGGCGTCGAAACCCGGCGGCACGTGGCGTGGCTGATGCGCAAGGCTTGCGACGAGGGGCAGGGCTATCATTACGGCAAGCCAATGCCCGCAGACGCGTTCGTCCACTGTCTTGATACCAGGCCGCGTCAAACTGCCCAAGCGCCTGGCATTCGATCAGCAGCAGGTCCCGGTTAATGGCGAGGACGGATCCGGCTTGGCCTTGGAGCGCAAATCCGACAAGATGCCAAACACTTTTGGCTTGGCCGAACTTCGTTTCGGATAAATTGCGCGGCAAAAAAACTTGGGGCAGGCGGTTTTAATTCCGTCAAAACCCAGCCGGCTATGGCCACCGGTCTTATGCCTTTTTGATCTTTCGGCCAGATACCCGGCAAACGCTTTTTACGGCGGCGCTGATAGACCCATGATGTCTTTCCGCGAGGTGCCGCCATGGACAACACTACCCTGCCGCCAGCCGGCGACATGTCGGTCGATCCCGTCCGTGACCCGCCACAAAAGGACGGGGGCGCCCGCTATCTCAACTGGAATCTCGGCGCCGCCGCGCTTGAGGCGGATCATCGCGACATGATGGTCAGCCTGGGCGGGGCGGTGGTGACGTGCTGGGCCGACCTGCCGCGCGATGTCCAAAAGGCGCTGTTCGATGCCGCCACCGGTCCTGCCCTGCCGGACGTCCGGGAATCCATCGCCAAATTCCTGCATGCCCGCGGTGAGCATCATGGCTAATGTTTGCGATGTCCTGGTGCGGCTGTTGAGCGAGGCCGGGGTGCGTCACATCTTCGGCGTACCGGGCGACTCGATCAATGCCCTGACCGACGCCATCCGCAAACAGTCGTCGGTCGACTTCATCCATGTCAACCATGAGGAATCGGGCGCCTTCGCCGCCGTCGGCCAGGCCAAGCTGACCGGCCGGCTGGGCGTTTGCGCCGGGACGTCGGGGCCGGGCGCCATCCACCTGCTCAACGCGCTTTACGACGCCAAAGGGGATCGCGCCCCGGTTCTGGCCATCACCGGCCAGGTGGCGACGGCCAATCTGGGCAGCGACTACCAGCAGGAGGTCGACCTCCACGCCCTGTTCAGCAACGTCGCGGTCTATAACCAGGTCGTCACCAGCGCCGAGCACCTGCCCTACATCGCCGTCCAGGCCATCCAGGCGGCGTTGGAACGCAAGGGCGTCGCCCACCTCAACATCCCCCTCGACCTGTCGACCAAGGCGGTGCCCCAAGCTGACCGCTGGCATGTGCGCGTGCCGGAACTGCGGACCCTGCCGGATGTCGACGAGGCCATCCGCAAGGCCGCCAGGCTGATCGACGCGGCACACAAGCCCGTCATCCTGGCCGGGCTCGGCTGCAAGGGCGCCGAAGACAAGGTGCTCGACCTGGCCGGCCGCATCGGCGCGCCGGTCATCCACGCCCTGCGCGCCAAGGAGCTGTTCCCGGAGACGCACCCCCTGTCGATCGGCGGCATCGGCAACCTCGGCGTCAAGCCGTCGGTCCATGCCCTCGAACACGCCGATCTTCTGCTGATGGTCGGCACCAATTTTCCCTATGTCGAGTTCCTGCCGACAAAGACCAAGGCGATCCAGATCGACCTCGACCCGCGCCAGATCGCCAAGCGCATTCCCGTCGACTGCGGCATCGAAGGCGACGCCGGCGCGGTACTGGACCGCCTCCTGCCGCTGGTGGCGCGTAAGGACGAGCAGAGTTTCCTGGCCGATGTCCAGGGCCGCGTGCGCGTGTGGCGCGACGAGATGGAACATGACATCACCGCGAAAGGCACGCCTGTTCATCCGGCGCGGCTGGCCCACGCGGTCGGCGAAGCCGCCGGCCCCAACACGATCTTCGTCTGCGACACCGGCGAGGTCACGGGCTGGGTGGCGCGCTATCTCGACATCAAGGCCGGCCAGAGGTTCACCGTCTCCGGCATGCTGGCCACCATGGCCTTCTCGCAGGGCGCGGCGATCGGCGCCAAGCTGGCCTATCCCGAACGGCCGGTGGTCGTTCTGACCGGCGACGGCGGCTTTTCCATGCTGATGACCGACTTCTCGACGGCGGTGAAGTACAGGCTGCCGATGCTCATCGTCGTGTTCAACAACCAGCGTCTGGCCATGATCGAAGAAGAACAGGAGGCCAAGGGCATGCCGCGCTACGAGACTGACCTGCACAATCCGAACTTCGCCGCCTTTGCCGAAATCTGCGGCGGCGATGGCGTTCGTGTCTCCGACCCGGCCGAGCTGGACTCGGCCATCGCGCGAGGGCTGGCCAGCCCTGTGCCGTTCATCCTCGACGTGATGATCGACACGGACGTCACCTTCGTACCGCCGAAGATCACAGCCATGCAGGCGGCCAACTACATCAAGGCCAAGGTCCAGGAGTACGCCGGCTAGACGGAGATGACAGCTCACGACAGGCCTCTCGATTATTTCCTCACAGCTTCCGGGCCGGCTACGCGGCCGACCCTGTGGCTCGGCTGGGGTTATGCCACCATTTGCGTTCTCGTCTGTATCCTGGTCGCGGGCCTTCTGATCTTCAGCCTGTATCGGCGCCGCCGGGATGGCGATGACATCGTGCGCGACACCGCAGGCGTGCGTTGGGTGATGATTGGAGCCGGGCTGTCAACCGCCTTGCTGTTCGTCATGGCCGTGGCCGCTTTTACGGCTCTGATGGCCGTGGCAACGCCGCCGGAACCGGCGGCCATGGTCATCACGGTCACCGGCTACGACTGGTGGTGGAAGGCGGATTACGGCGATTTCCAGACCGCCAACGAGTTGCATATCCCGGTGGGCGTGCCGGTTCAGGTCAGGCTTCGGAGCGCCGACGTCATTCACGCCTTCTGGGTGCCGCAACTGGCCGGCAAGACCCAGATGATCCCGGGCGTCAGCACGCAGCAGTGGCTTCAGGCCGACCGGCCTGGCGTCTATCGCGGCCAGTGCACCCAGTTCTGCGGGCTCCAGCACGCCCACATGGCCTTCGAGGTGGTGGCGCAGAGCCCGGCCGACTTCGAACTCTGGCGCGGGCGACAGGCGGCGCCGGCCCAGCTGCCGGTTTCCCCGGATGCTCTCTCCGGCCAACGGTTGTTTGTCGCACGATGTGGCGCCTGCCATACGGTGCGCGGCAGCGACGCCAGCGGCATCCACGGTCCTGACCTGACCCACCTGATGTCCAGGCGGATGATCGCCGCCGGTTCGATCGAGACCACGCCCGACAACGTCATGGACTGGGTGGCGCATGCGCAGGAACGCAAGCCCGGCGCACGCATGCCCGACACGCGGTTGAGCCCGCAGGACGCCGCGCGATTGCGCGCCTATCTGGCCGGGCTGACGTAATGGCGAGGACAGCCATGCAAATCCCGGATATCGGCCGCGTGCCCCCCGGCTCGGAAGCGGCAGCCCGGCTCGATGCCGCCTGGCGCACGGACCCCGGCATCCGGGGCTGGCTGGCCACGGTCGATCACAAGGCGATCGGCCTGCGTTACCTCGTCACCGCCTTCCTGTTCCTGATCGCCGGCGGCGTCGAGGCTCTGGTCATGCGGCTGCAACTTGCGAGGCCCGGCGCGCATGTGCTGTCGCCGGAAGCCTACGACCAGCTCTTCACCATGCATGGCGTGACCATGATTTTCCTCTATGCCCTGCCGGCGCTGTCGGGCTTTTCCAACTATCTGTGGCCGCTGCTGCTGGGGACGCGCGACATGGCCTTTCCGCGCCTCAATGCCTTGTCCTACTGGCTGTTCCTGTTCGCCGGCCTGTTCCTCTACGCCGGATTTGCCGTCGGTCACGGCCCCGATGCCGGCTGGTTCAACTACGTGCCCGTGGCAGGTCCCGTCTACGATACCGGGCCCAACATCGATATCTACAGCCTTGGCATGGTGCTGCTCGGCATGTCGACCACGGTCGGCGCCGCCAATTTCGTCGTCACCCTGTTCCGGCTGCGCGCGCCCGGCATGTCGATCAACCGTGTGCCGATCCTGGTGTGGGGGACCGTGGTTGCCTCGGTCGCCAACCTGATCGTCATTCCGTCGGTCAGCCTGACCTTCTTCCTGCTGTGGGCCGACCGCAACCTCGGCACCCACGTCTTCGACACCGGGGCCGGCGGCCAGTCCCTGTTGTGGCAACACCTGTTCTGGATCTTCGGCCATCCCTGGGTCTATGTCGTCGTCCTGCCGGCCATGGGCATAGTGTCGGACGCCCTGCCGACCTTCTGCCGCAGGCCGCTGGTCGGCTATTCCGCCGTGGCCATGTCAACCGTCGCCACCATGTTGATCGGCTTCGAAGTGTGGATCCACCACATGTTCGCCACCGGCCTGTCGCCCCTGGTCCTGGCCTTTTTCGGCGCGGCCTCGCTGATCATCTCCATCCCGTCGGCGATCACCGTCTTCGCCTGGATCGCCACCATCTGGCTTGGCAAGCCGGTGTTCAGGGTGCCGTTCCTCTATTTCGCCGCCTTCGTCTTCCTGTTCGTCGTCGGCGGCGTCTCCGGCGTCATGACGGCTGCGGTGTCGCTCGACTGGCAACTCAACGAGACCTATTTCGTCGTCGCCCACCTGCATTACGTCCTGCTCGGCATCAATGTCTTCCCGGTTATCGGCGGCGTATATTACTGGTTCCCAAAGTTCACTGGCCGCATGGCCAGCGAGGTTCTGGGTAAATGGACCTTCTGGATTCTGTTCGCCGGCTTTAACCTGGCCTTCTTTCCCATGCACATCCTCGGCCTGATGGGCATGCCGAGGCGCGTCTATACCTATGCGCCGGGCATGGGCTGGGCAGCGCTCAACCTGATCGTCACGATCGGCGCCTTCCTGTTTGCCTTCGGTATCCTGTTGTTCCTGCTCGATCTCGCCATCGCCCTGCGGCGCGGCAAGCCGGCCGGCGACAATCCTTGGGAAGGGCCTACGCTGGAGTGGGCGACGCCATCGCCGCCGCCGGCCTATAATTTCCGCGTCATTCCGGTGATCGCCAGCCGCCACCCGCTGTGGGAAGACCGGCTGAACGAAGGCCCGGACCGTTCCCGGCTGGACGAAGGGCCGATGCTGCTCGACGGCCGCCAGGTGCTTGGCACCACGCCGTTCGACGCCGAGCCCAACGCCATCCTGACCATGCCGGGCGATACCCTGCTGCCGCTAGGACTGGGCGTGGCCGCCACGGCGGTGTTCGTGAGCCTGCTGTTCCATGCCTGGGTTTGGGCCGCTGTCGCCATGGCCGGCTGCGCTGTGGTGCTGGTCCTGTGGCTGACGCCACACAAGGTGGCCCATGGCTGAGACCTTGAAGATCGACACGCCGCTGCCTGTCGGCAATCTAGGTTCCCGCAATACCGGCCTGTGGGGCGCATGGGCGCTGGTCCTGACCGAGGGCTCGCTGTTCGCCTACCTGCTGGTGACCTACGCCTATCTTGCCTTGACCAGCGGCCAGGCGTGGCCGCCGGAGGGCCCACCGAAACTGGTGATCCCTGCCGTCAACACCTTGGTTCTGCTGGCTTCGTCGGGTTGCGTCGTGATGAGCGAACGCTGGCTGCGCAGGCGCCGGCGGGCCTTGAGCCTTGCCGCCCTGACCCTGACCGTTTTACTCGGCGTCGTCTTCATCGCCGTCCAGATGCACGAGTGGGCCGGCAAGGGCTACGGCCCGGCGGCGCATCTCTACGGCTCGCTCTATTTCATCATTACCGGCTTCCACATGGCCCACGTCGCGGTCGGCGCCCTGATGCTGGCCTGCGTCGCCGGCTGGACCGTCATGGGCCGCGTCACCCCGGACGGACCGGCGCCGCTGGTCGTCGCCGGTCTCTACTGGCACTTCGTCGACGCCGTGTGGCTGGTGATCTTCTCGATCCTGTATCTGCTGCCGCACCTCCATGGCTGACGCACCCGAACATCCCTCGCCCGGCCGCAAGGCTGTCGCCACCTGGCGCCAGGCGTTCGGCCTGCTCGGAGCGCCGCTCAGCTGGATGACGCTGCTGCTGGTCGACTTCGCCGCCGCCGACTTCGGCTGCGGTCACGTGCCGGCGCTGAGGCTGTGGCTGATCGTCAGCGCCGTCACCAGCATCGCCGCCGGCGCGGCCAGCGGATGGATCGCCTGGAGCGCCTGGCAACGGACCCGCCACGAAGCCGAGGGCGACCAGAAGATCGCCATCGAGGCCGGCGAGGGCCGGTCGCGCTTTTTCGCCATCACCGGCATGCTGTCGGCGGCCATCTTCACCATCGCCAGCCTGTTCACCCTGCTCAGCATCGCCATGGTGCCGCCATGCTGAAGTGGCTGTGGCTTCTCCTGCTGGTGGCCGGGCCGGCGACTGCCGACCCGGTGCGCGGCCAATACCTGGCCCAGGCCGCCGACTGCCAGGCGTGTCATACCGCGCCGGGCGGGCAGGCCTACGGCGGCGGCCTTGCCATGAAGACCGCGTTCGGCAAGATCGTCTCGACCAACATCACGCCCGATCCGGACCACGGCATCGGCCGTTACAGCCTGAACGACTTCGACCGCGCCATCCGCCGCGGCGTGGCCAAGGATGGCCATCACCTCTATCCGGCCATGCCCTATCCGTCGTTCGCCCGCCTCTCCCACCAGGACGTCGCCGACCTGTACGACTATTTCAGGCACGGCGTCGCGCCGGTCGCCGCCAGTCCGCCGCCGACACATCTGCCATTTCCATTTAATTTGCGCTGGTTCCTTATCTTCTGGGACTGGCTGTTCGCGCCGCATACGCCGTTTCACGCCGATATCGGGCACGACGCGGCCTGGAATCGCGGCGCCTATCTGGTCGAGACGCTCGGCCACTGCGGCGCTTGCCACACGCCGCGCGGCCCGGCTTTCGAGGAGCGCGGCCTGACGCTGGCCTCCGGCGCCTATCTTTCCGGCGGCACGCTCGAGGACTGGCACGCGCCTTCCCTGCGCGGCGATGCACGAACCGGTCTCGGCGGTTGGAGCGAGGCCGACATCGTCACCTTCCTCCGGACTGGCCGCGCCCGCGGCGCCATGGCCTTCGGTTCCATGTCGCAGGTCGTGACCGACAGCACACAATATCTGACGGACAATGACCGCGCGTCGATCGCGCATTATCTCAAAAGTCTGCCGCGCGGTCCGCTGTCAAAGACCCCGCCACCTTACGCCACGCAAAGCCGGCAGGAATGGCCCGGCGCCGGACTCTACGCCCAAGACTGCGCATCGTGCCATGGCGCGGCGGGGCAGGGGCGTGGCCGCGCTCCGCGCCTCGCCGGCAATCCGGCGGTGCAGTCGCCCGATCCGGCCTCGGTCATCCACATCGTGCTCAAGGGCGGCCGGGCGCCGGTTACGCCGGGCACAGGAACCGCCGTCATGCCGGGGTTCGAGCCGGCGCTCAACGACCGCGAAGTCGCCGAACTGGCGACCTATGTCCGTCAGGGTTGGGGCAACCGTGCCTCATCCGTCAGCGCGGCGACGGTGCGGGACGAGCGCCGCTTCCTGCGTGCCGAGCCGGTCGAGCCGAAGCCGCCAGGATAGCGATGACGATAAGGCTCATCATGCCGCCCGACAACCACAGCACCGCGCCGCCCAGTTGCTGGTCGACCATGGGCGACAGACCCAGCCGCCCGCACAGGGCATAGACGGGGTAGAGGTCGCTGCGTGCAAAAACGAGCACCAGCCCCGCCGCGATCTGGGCCGGCAGAATGGCGGCGGCCATGATCGTCCGCACCCAAAGCCGGTTGTGGCCGCTGACGACCGCGGACCAGAACATCAGGCCATTGACCGCCATGCCCCAGTTCATCATCCGGTACAGGAAAGGGTTGAGCATGGCCGCGAAATGGACGGGCGGAATCAGCCACAGCAGCACTAGCGCCGAAAACAGCAAGGGCGCCACCACCGGGCCATTGAGCACCGCCGCCGCCTGGCGCAGGCGCTTAGGACATCGCCACGGGCTTGCGGCGGCGATGGCCTCGGCAGGCCGCGACAAGGCGATCAGCACTGGACCGAGGTGATGCAGCAGGACGTGCTGCAGGCGATGGACGGCGAACAGGTGTTCGGCGAAATAGTCGAGGCCGGTCTGAGTGGCGACGTAGAGCAGGAACAAACCGCTCCAGAACAGCGACCGCCGCTCGGCGCCGTCGCCGTTGCGCACGGTCCCGCGCAGATAGATGACGGCCACGGCCAGGAATAACGGCGGTAACAGGAGCGAGCGCTCCCACGGCAGCAGCAGGAAAGCCAGGTCATGGCCGGTCATGCAGGGCCGCCTTCAACGCCATCGCCAGTTCTTGCTCGCCGCCGCCGGCCGTCACCATGGCCATTGCGCGTCCCTGGCTGTCAAAAATGTAGACCGCCGTGCCGTGCACCGGCGGATCGCTGCTCATCACCGGCCAGGCGGCGCGCAGGCGGCGGGCAAGGTCCCGGCCGCCCTTCCCCGTCAGGCCGGTGATGCAGTCGCAGCCATAACCGCGCACATAGGCGCCAAGCACGGACGGTGTGTCGGTATTGGGAGTCACGGTGACGAACAGCACGCGCACGCGGCCTGCTTCGGGCCCGAGCCCGCGTACGGCGTCGGCCAGCTGCGTCAGGGTCAGAGGGCATGCGTCGCCGCAGCCACTGTAACCAAAATAGACAGCCACCGCCTGGCCGCGAAAGGCCTGTTCGCCGACCGCGCGGCCGTGGTCGTCGACCAGGGTGAATCTGAGGTCGGGCAGCAGGCCGCGGACGGCGTGGGTTGCGGCCAAGGCTGGCGAGGCCAGCAACAGCAGGGCAA
Organism: uncultured Caulobacteraceae bacterium; assembly: GCA_964474575.1. Taxonomy (GTDB): domain Bacteria; phylum Pseudomonadota; class Alphaproteobacteria; order Caulobacterales; family Caulobacteraceae; genus Asticcacaulis. Next base: position 26,787 of record CAYYTA010000103.1, read on the forward strand.
GGACAAACGCGCGCATGACCGGACCGTGCCGGCGGCGTGGTAAGGATTCAATGCGCGCCTTCCTGTCCTTGATGATTGTTTACCGGTTTACACATTCCTTTTTTACGGTCCGGACGCCTAGGCTGACGTCACGGGGATGACGTCTGGATGAGGATGCGCGCCATGCCCCTGCTGAGCGGCCTGAAGGATGAACCCGGCAAACCCAATCCCTTTCTCGGCTGGCTCCTGATCGTCATAGGCGTGATCCTGTTCGTGGGCGGGTTGTGGCTCGCCGCCGTCGGCGGCAGCTGGTATTATTTTATAGCCGGCGCGGCCCTGGCGGCTTCGGGATGGTACATCCGCAAAGGCCATGCGCTGGGTGTCTGGATCTATATTGCCACATTTGTGCTGACCCTGATCTGGGCGCTGTTCGAGTCCGGCCTCAACGGCTGGGCGCTGGTGCCGCGCGTCGCCGGTCCCCTCGTGCTGCTGATCATCGTCATCCTGGCCCTGCCCGGCCTGTTGCCGGAAAACGAAGGGCGTGCCTATCGCAACCGCCTGCTGCTGATGACCCTGGCGGTGGCTGTCGTTCTCGGCATCGCCGTCCGCCTGCACGACCAGCCGCACCTTCAGGAGCAAAAAGGCGGACCACGCGCCGGCATGGCCTTCGCCGCCGACGCGTCGGTGCGTGGCGACTGGGCCACCTATGGCGCCGGCCCGGCCGAGGAACGCTATGCCGACCTCGACCAGATCAATGCCGGCAATGTGAAAAATCTCAAGGTGGCCTGGACCTTTCACACCGGCGACATGCCGAAAAAGTACGGCGTCGAGATGACGCCTTTGAAGGTCGGCGACACGCTTTACGGCTGCACGGCGATGAACAAGCTGTTCGCGCTCGATCCGGCGACCGGCAAGGCACGCTGGACCTACGATCCCCGGGTCGGCGAGAAGTATATCCCCTATACCACCGCCTGCCGCAGCGTCGTCTACTATCATGTGCCCAATGCCGTCGCCGGTTCGCCCTGCGCCGAACGCATCTTCGAGGGCACGCTCGACGGCCGCATCGTCGCCGTCGACGCCCGCACCGGCGGTGTCTGCAGCGGCTTCGGGCAGGGTGGGCAGGTCTCGATCACCGACGGCATGGGCAAGGTCATCCCGTCCATGGTCGCCATCACTTCGCCGCCGGTCGTTGTCCAGGGCATCATCGTCACCGGGCATGAGGTGCTCGACGGCCAATATCGCTGGGCGCCATCGGGCGTCATCCTCGGCTATGACGCCATCACCGGCGCCAAGCGCTTTGCCTGGGACGTCATGCGTCCCGACATCACCACCGATCCTCCCGCCGGCCAGACCTACACGCCGGGCACGCCCAACATGTGGACCTCGCCGACGGGCGACGACACGCTCGGCCTGGTTTATCTGCCGATGGGTAACTCCGGCGCCGATTACTATTCGAGCCTGCGTCGTCCGGCCGAGAAGGCGGTGTCGTCGTCGCTCGTCGCGCTCGATGTCCATACCGGCAAGCCGCGCTGGGTCTTCCAGACCGTCAAGAACGACGTCTGGGACTACGACCTGGGCTCCCAGGCGACCCTGGTCCAGTTTCCCGTCGGCGCCGGCATGGTTCCGGCGATCATCCTGCCATCCAAGACCGGCGACATCTACGTTCTCGACCGCCGCACCGGCCAGCCGCTGACTCCGATCGGCACGGTGCGGGCGCCGGGCGGCGGAGTGGAGCCCTCGGAGCGTTCGCCAACCCAGATCTATTCGATGTGGGCCACGGTCCGCCAGCCGCCGCTGAAGGAAACGGACATGTGGGGCATGTCGCCGATCGACCAGATGATCTGCCGCATCCAGTTCCGCATGGCCGACTATCGCGGCTGGTTCACGCCGCCGCTACACGGCAAGCGCTGGATCCAGTATCCCGGCTATAACGGCGGCTCCGACTGGGGCAGCCTCGCCGTCGATCCACGCCGCGGCGTCATGGTCGTCAATTACAACGACATGCCGAACTACAACAAATTGCTGACGCGCAAGGAAGCCGACGCCCAGAACATCAAGCCGGTCGGCGTACCCGATGCGAAGGTCGGCAAGGGCGAGGATCTGGGACCTCAGACCGGCACGCCCTATGCGGACGTCATCAATGCCGGGTGGCGCATGCCCTTTACCGGCATGTTGTGCAAGCAGCCTCCTTACGGAGGCATCCGGGCCATCGACCTGGTGTCCGGGCGGACCCTATGGGATCATCCTTTCGGTGACGCGCGCCGCAACGGCCCCTTCGGCATTCCGTTGCTCCTGCCCATCCGCATCGGCACGCCCAACAACGGCGGTGCGGCCGTGACGGCCGGCGGACTGATCTTCATCGCCGCCACCACCGATGATCAGATTCGCGCCATCGACATCACCACCGGCCGGACGGTGTGGCAGGCCACCCTGCCGGCCGGCGGCCAGGCCACGCCCATGGTTTACGAGATGAACGGCAAGGAATATCTCGTCATCATGGCCGGCGGCCATCACTTCATGGAAACCCCGGAAGGCGACAGCCTGATTGCCTATGCTCTGCCCTAAAGCGGCCTGGGTTTTGAACGAAATCAAGACGCCCGCGCCAGGCTTTCGTTTTGTCGCGCAATTATCTCAACAATAGTTCCACCTTATCGGAAGCGTTCCAGGAGAACATCATGACCAATGAACTGGGTGACCGCACCATGCGCTCGGGCTTCAGGTTCTTCTGGATCGCCCTTGTCGTCATTATCGCCATCGGCATTGTCTGGCTCGTCGCCGGGGCCGTGTCGCATCCGGCGCACAAGGCCGATTCGACCGAAGTCGGCAATTCGCCCCGGACGACGCCGGCTGTTCCGACAAACGGCGGCGATGTGGCCAGCGTCAGCACCGGCCAGGCCACGGCAGTCAGCGCCTCCCGATAGCGCCCCTGCCCTCGCCTGTCAGGTTCGCCGCGCGCGGTCATCCGCACGACGGCCATCGCCTTGTCGAGACCACTGTCATGACGCAGGGGCGGCCGGTCATTTGAGCAGGCTGCGTTTTGACGGAATTATAACGCCTGCTCTAAGTTGCGCCGCGCGGGTCAGGCCGTAGCCGATCAAAATGCGATAAGGACAATCGCCACGCGAACAGTTTATGTCATCACTCTACCGTGGCTGGAAAAATATTTGTGTATATGCGGCATCGCCACGGAAGCCGGCGTCCTGAAAACCGTAATCGACCTGTTCGAATACCATTTCACGCCCTGGGTGCTCGAAGACCTTTGTGCCTCGGACAAGAACGGTGAATTTCACGACATGGCCGTCAAGGTCATCGGCGCCCTGATCGGTGAGGACCACATTATCGATAGACAGACGCTGATTGTGTAGGGCTAAAGGCCAGCAACGTGATCGGCGCGCATATCAAGCATTTGTTTAAGGCCTGTTTGCGTGCCTCCATAGTCGTCGCGAGCTGCACCGCCTGATCCTGGGGCAGAACCTTCTGGCAAGGCGATATGTATATGGCTTTCCTCTTCCTCGACATGGCGTTCTGCAGGTAACAGGTTTCATAATCGCCCGTTTTGCTTGCGGCGGTCGACAATACGGGTAAAGTTTCCTCCATGCTCTCAATGCAGGCCGCCATTACGCCGTTCGACGCCGCCGCTATCCTGATCGCGATGGCGGCGCTGTTGGGCTATATCAACCACCGTTTCCTGAAACTACCGGCGGCGGTTGGCATGACAGTCATGGGAGCGGTCGCGTCGCTGGTCGTCATCGGTTTGGACGCCGTCCTGCCAGGTGTACACCTGTCGGCCACGCTGGTGAGTTTCCTGGCGTCGGTCGATTTCCCGAACACCTTGTTGAATGGCATGCTGTGCTTCCTGCTTTTTGCCGGCGCGTTGCACATCGACTGGCGCGAGATCAAGAAAAGCCGGTGGCCGATCCTTATCCTGTCCACCTTCAGCACCCTGGCTTCGACCGCCGTGGTGGCTGGAGGCTTCTTTCTGCTATCGCGTCTGGCCGGGCTGGGCATTCCCCTGGCATGGTGTTTCGTCTTCGGCGCGCTGATCAGCCCGACCGACCCGGTCGCGGTTTTCGCGGTGCTGAGGGACATCCCGGTACCGCCGGCGCTCAAGGCCACGCTGTCGGCGGAAAGCCTGTTCAACGACGGCGTGGGCGTTGTCCTCTTCGGCATCGCGCTTCTGGCAGCCACGGGCGGCACCGACCTCACGCTTGCGGACGCCGTATGGGACTTCGCGCGCGAAGCCGGCGGCGGCATCCTGCTCGGCGGTGTCGTCGGCGGAGCGGGTTACCTGCTGATGCGCGGCATCGATGACTGCAATGTCGAGGTCATGATCACCCTTGCCGTCGTGATGGGCGGCTATACCCTGGCCCATTGGCTGGGCGTCAGCGGCCCGGTAGCCATGGCCGTCGCCGGCCTCATCACCGGCAATGCCGCCGTCGGCCACGCAATGAGCGCGACGACGCGGGATTACCTCCTCAAATTCTGGACGCTGATCGATGAAATCCTGAACGCCATCCTGTTCCTGTTGGTCGGGCTGGAGTCCATCGCCGTCCTCAATGATCCGAACCTCGTGCTGATCGGCGGCTTGTGCATTCCGCTGGTCCTGCTCGTTCGCTTTGCCTCGGTCTTTATCCCATTGAAGGTGCTGCCCGCGGTCAAACCCGATAGACTGACCATGGCAACCCTGGTTTGGGGCGGACTGCGCGGCGGCTTGTCGATGGCGATGGCGTTGTCCATCGGCGCCGGGGCCGTGCAGAACGCCATCCTGATCTGCACCTATGTCGTGGTGCTTTTCGCGGTGCTGGTCCAGGGCGGTACAGTCGGCAATGTCATCAAAAACCTGATGCCTCGGAGTGGCGAACCAACCGCCTGATCCGGTTAAGCCTGTGACTGTGTCTTGATCACGGCCAGACATGATTTCGCTACAGGTCTCGGAGAAATATATGTAAAGGGTCCTATATATCTCACTTTTTGTAGAAGGACGCCCATGCCCAAGGATGTTCGCCGCCTGCGCCCGATAATTTCGCGATGGATGAGCCTGCGCCATTGGCGCTCGCAGGCCGTCTTCTGGACAGGCGGACTGCTCGTCGGGGCCATCGCTGTCATCCTCGCCATGGCGGCGGACAAGGCCCAGGCGCTGTTCATGGCCGGCATGGCCAAAATCTGGTGGCTGCCGCTCTTGCTGACACCAGCAGGATTTGGCCTGTCGGCGTTCATGGCTCGCTCCTGGTTTCCCGGCTCGCAAGGCAGCGGCATTCCCCAGGTCATCGCCGCCAGCGAAATGGTGCGCCATCGTCCGGAAGCCGTCGGACGACTGGTCTCCTTGCGCATCGTCGCCGGCAAGGCCATCCTGCTGCTGCTCGGCCTTCTGACCGGCGCCTCGATTGGCCGGGAAGGCCCGACCGTCCAGATCGGCGCGGCTGTGATGCGCGTGACGGGACGGGTCGGCGGCATCGTCAGCAACGAATCCGCGCTTCTGCTGGCTGGCGGCGCGGCCGGTGTGGCGGCGGCGTTCAATACGCCTCTGGCCGGCATCGTCTTCGCCATCGAGGAACTGGGGAAATCGTTCGAGCAGCGAACGTCGGGCACGGTGATCTTCACCGTCATGCTGGCCGGGATCGCGTCGCTCGCCATGCTGGGCGACTACAGCTATTTCGGCCATTCGTCCGCCCTGCTTCAGCCGGAGCCCGACATTCTGGCCGTCATGGTCTGCGGCATCGGCGGCGGACTTCTGGGTGGCGCCTTCAGCCGCGCGCTGGTGTTTGGAACCCGTCGCCTGGGGCAGTTGTTCAACGGGCTGGTCGACAAGCACCGCATTGCCTTTGCTGCCGGCTGCGGCCTCGTGGTCGCCGTCATCGGAGTCTTCGGCGGCACCAATATTTTCGGGACGGGTTATCCGCAGGCCAAGGCCCTGCTCACGGGCAGTCACAGCATTCCGGAGACCTTCGGCCTGTTCAAATGGTGCGCGACGCTGTTGTCCAGCCTTTCCGGCATTCCCGGCGGCATTTTCGCGCCGTCGCTGGCGACCGGAGCCGGCATCGGCGCTGACCTGCATTGGATCTTGCCCGTCGCGCCCCTGGTCACCATGACGCTCCTGGGCATGGTGGGATACTTCTCGGGCGTCGTGCAGTCGCCATTGACCGCCTTTGTCATTGTCATGGAGATGACCAACAGCCACAACATGGTCATTCCACTGATCGCCACCAGCGTTTTGGCCTACAGTGTTTCCCGCCTCGTCTGTCCTCGGCCGGTGTACCATAATCTGGCGCGCGGCTTCATGCGGCAGGAGGGGCGAAAGTTGGCTGACAAACCCCTGCCGGAGCCGCCCGCCGGTCCCGATCCGGTCCGTGAATAGAGGGCTTACGACTCTCGGGTGTCTTCGAAAAGCATGGTGGCCGGTTCTTCGCCGAACCCGGCCTCTTCAGTGAGACGGTTCAGCCCATCGGCAAGCTCCGCCAGGGTCTGCGCCGAAAGCCGCTCCATCGCCGCCATCAAGGTTTCCTGGATCGTCTCCACCTCCTGAGCCAGGGCGTCCCGACCGGATGGCGTGAGTTGCAGTTCGCGGCGGCGCGCGTCTTCGGATGACTTTGTCCGTGTAAGCAGGCCTCGGCCTTCCAGGCGCCCAACCACTTCGGAAACGCTGGCTTGATGGGTAAGCGTCAGCGCGGCGAGTTCATTGATCGACACGCCCGGATGCGCGCGGATGGATTTGAGGACAAGAAGTTGCGCTGCCGTTATGCCCGATACGCGTTCGCATTGAGCCGAAGACCGGCGCGCGGCCTGAACGATCCGCCGTATGGCGTCTAAAACGATTTGCGACCTATCCGTCATATCAGCTTTTCCGGGCGGCCGCGTCGGGCGGCCTTGCGATTGCAACGGCATCAGGTTCGCTTCCCCTGTCAAGCTTGACGGCCGCGTTTATTGACCATCCAGTTGGACCGAATCGCGCAACGAGAAGGGCCCGCGGGGTCACCTGAACGTCGTCCACGGCTTGCTCAGCAGTGTCGCGCAGGTGATCAGGCCGACCAGCGAATAGGTTTGAGGGAAATTTCCCCATAATTCCCCGGTATCCACCTTAACGTCCTCGGACAGCAGGCCCGAATGGGTTCTCCGCTTCAGCATCGCCTCGAAGAGATCGCGCGCCTCGCCGGTCCGGCCCTGCAGGCAAAGTGCTTCGATGTACCAGAACGTACAGAAGTTGAAGGCTGTCTCGGGTTCGCCGAAATCGTCCGCCTCCACATAGCGATAAAGGTTGTCGCCCTTACGGAGCTGCCTCTCGACTTCGGCGAATGTGGCGACGCAGCGCGGGTCGTCCGCCGGCAGGAAACCCAGTTCGAAAAGTTGCAGCAGGCTGGCGTCGACCTCGCTTCCTCCGAAGGAGCCGGCGAAGACGCCCAGTTCCGCGTTCCAGGCCCGGGTTTCGATGGCGTGGCGGATGGTCCGGGCGCGGTCGTTCCAGACATCGCGGCGATCCTCCAACCCCAGGACCTGGGCGATGTTGCCGAGCCGGTCGCATGCCGCCCAGCACATGAGCGCCGAATAGGTATGTACACGCGCGCGTGTTCGAAACTCCCAGAGACCCGCGTCGGGCGTCTGGTAGACCGCGAAGGCGCGCTCGCCGACGCGCTCCATGGCGCGGAAATCGGCCAGTGTGCCGGGCCTGAGAAACCGTTCGTCAACAAAGGCCTGCGCCAGGGGCAGGATGATCTGGCCGTAGACGTCGTGCTGGAAATGCTCGTAAGCCTGATTTCCGATGCGGACCGGCCCCATGCCGCGATAGCCGGCCAGATGCGGCGCGAAACGTTCGGCCAGCTGGGGCTCGAGCGCGACACTGTACAGCGGCTGCACGTGCCCGCCGGCCGCCAGATCCACGAGATTGCGAAGAAAGACGAGGTAGGACTCCAGCATGTCCGCCGCGCCCAGGCGATTGAGCGCGCGCACGACGTAATAGGCGTCACGCAGCCAGCAATAGCGGTAATCCCAGTTGCGCTGGCTGCCCGGCGCCTCGGGAATGGATGTCGTCATGGCGGCGACGATCGCTCCGGTTTCCTCGAAGGCGCAGAGCTTCAGCCCGATGGCGGCTCGGATGACGGCGTCCTGCCATTCCAGAGGCAGATGAAGGGTGCGCACCCAGTTCTGCCAGTAGACGGTCGTGCTGCGCAGCATGTGCTCGGCATCCGACAGCACGTCGTTGGGGAAGGATTCATCTGGGCCCAGATGAAAGGCCAGCGGCCCCTCGACCCGGAACACCTGCTGGTCCCGTATATAGGCAAGCGGTGCGTTCGTCGTCAGGCGTATCGTCTGCGGGCCGCAGCGGAAGGCGATATGGCTCGACCCTACGGTGTCGGCGGCTTGATCCTGCCCCCAGTTTCCCGTGGGCGTCAGCCGGACCCTTATTCGCGGCGTTCCCTCCAGTGGCCGTACGAGGCGAAAAAAAGCCCACGGGCGGTAGGTGCGTCCGAGATGGAAGAGTCTTGGCGCGAAATCGATGATTTCGATCGCGGCGCCGTCCTTGTCATGCAGCACCGTTCGCAGGACGGCGGTGTTGCGGACATAGGCCTGCTCGGCCCGCGCCTGCCCGTCCAGCTCGATCGACCATAGTCCGGTTTCGCCGGCGGGACCCGCGGCCGGGCGCAGAAGCGCCGAAAACACCGGTTCGCCGTCGACGCGGGGACAACAGGCCCACACATAGCGGCCCAGGCGGTCGATAAGGGCGGTCGCGGCGCAGTTGCCGATGGGCGCCAGATCGAGACTTTCGGAATCGCCCAGCGCATTGACAGTCATGTCGAACTCCTGATGAGCATAAATTGATCGTCATGTAGCTCGCAACAGCACTCCGCGCCAAGTTCACAATATATCACAGAAGCGAGAGCGAAGTTCAAAAACGAATTTCTGGGGTGGACACCTGGTCATGGCGCGCCTAACTAACAATGTCGAGCCGCAGACCGTTCTCACGCGGGCGTGTTGCTTGGGGAAAATTACTTTCACGCCGCAAATAACTGCAGTTCGCATGACTGTATAGCCATGCGACTATTCAGAGGAATTCGTCCCCGATGCCAGCCTGGACAATAGAAAGCAGGGAGGACCTGATGACAGTCCGCGACATGCCGTTGAAAGACGAGCAGGATGTGTGCTTCAGCCTCGATCGGATATCCCTGTTCCTTGACCTCGACGGCACTGTCGCCTCATTTGCCGGCCGCCCCGCAGATGTCGTCGCCGACCCGGTGCGCAACACCCTGTTGAGAGACCTGGCCGTCCACCTGGAAGGCCGTCTGGCTGTCGTCAGCGGGCGCGCGATCGAGGACATCGACCGCATTCTGGGCCAATCCGTGCTGGCCGTCGCCGGCAGCCACGGCCTGGAACGGCGCAATGCGAACCTTGACCGGATGGCCGAGTGCGCACACGCCGGACTTCGCAGGACTATCCGCGAACTTCATGCCTTTGCGGATGGTTACGAGGGCGTCCTGATCGAGGAGAAGCCTTTGAGCGTTGCGTTCCATTATCGCGGCAATCCGTCATTCGAACCCGTCGCGCAGGCCTTTGCCCAGGACCTGGCATCACGGACGGGTCTGATCCTTCTGCAGGGCGCGATGGTGGTCGAATTTCTTACGCCGGGCATGGACAAGGGGAAGGCCCTGCATGCCTTCATGGCGGAAAGTCCCTTCAGCGGGACGGTGCCGATCTTTGTCGGCGACGACCTCACCGACGAGAGCGGCTTCAAGGCGGCGCGCGAGCATGGCGGCCTCGGCATACTGGTTGGACCGCCGCGGCCGACCTTTGCCAGTTATCGCCTGGCTACCGTCGCCGACGTGCTCAACTGGCTTCAGACCGGCCTCTCGTCGAATGTTTTCAGAATGGAGGATGCCATTGAGCCGTCTTATCGTCGTTTCTAACCGCGTCAACCCGCCCGCCGATTCCGGCGTCGGCACCGCCGGCGGCCTTGCCATGGCGCTGGCCGCCGCGCTTCGTGACGACAAGGGCCTATGGTTCGGATGGAGCGGTCAGACGGTCGACTCGTACACCGGCCAGATTCGCATGCAGAAAATCGGGGGCGTAACGGTCGCCCTGATGGACCTGGAAGAGCAGGACCAGAATGAATATTACAACGGTTATGCCAACAGGACGTTGTGGCCGCTGTTCCACTATCGCACCGACCTGGTCAATTACGAACGCAGCTTCGACGAAGGCTATGCCCGCGTCAACGTGCGCTTTGCGGAAACCTTGCTGCCGCTCATCGGCCCGGACGACCTGATCTGGATTCAGGACTATCACCTGATCCCGCTGGCGCGCGAGCTGCGTTCGCGCGGTGTCCGCAACCGCATAGGTTTTTTCCTGCACATTCCCTGGCCGGCGAGGCGAATTCTGGAGACGCTTCCGAAGCACGAGGAACTGGTAAGCGCCCTGTTCGCCTGCGATCTCGTTGGCTTCCAAACCGAGGACGATCGCGACGCCCTTCTCGATTATCTGCACCATTCGAATGTCGCCCAGGTGAACGGCAGCCGTGCCGAGTTGAATGGACGCACGACGGAGATACGGGCGTTTCCGATTGGCATCGACGCCCGGGATTTTGTCGAGACCCTCAACAGCGAGCGCGCTGCCGCCTTTCACAAGCTGATGGAATCGAGCCGGGCCGGACGGAAGATGATCCTGGGCGTCGACCGCCTCGACTATTCCAAGGGGCTTGAGGAACGCTTTGCCGCCTACGACAATCTGCTGGCGAGCCATCCGGACCTCGAACGCGAGGTCTTCTTTCTCCAGATCGCGACGCCGTCCCGGGACGAGGTCAATGCCTACCAGGACCTGCGCGCCCGCTTGGACGCCGTTTCCGGACAGATCAACGGGCGTTACGCGACCGTTGACTGGGTGCCGCTGCGCTATGTCAACAGGCCCTACCGCAGGGACGAGCTGGCCGGCATTTACCGGGCGGCGCATATCGGTCTCGTCACGCCGTTGCGCGACGGCATGAACCTTGTGGCGAAGGAGTACGTCGCCGCTCAGGATCCGGCCGATCCTGGGGTCCTGGTCCTGTCGCAGTTCGCCGGCGCGGCCGAACAGATGAAAGACGCCCTGATCGTCAATCCGCTCAGCCGCGAGGATGTGTCTGAAGCCATCAAGCGCGGTCTCAGCATGTCCCTGGCCGAGCGAAAGCGACGCTGGGAAAGCTTGAACGATCGGGTGCGGAGCCATGATGTGACACGGTGGCGGGACGAGTTCGTGTCCTGCCTGCAAGCCACCGATGTGGACGTTCCCGAGACCGCGTAAGGTAGATGCGCCTCGGGCGCCGCCGTATTCCCGCCGCCGCGCTGCCCGTCACATTCTTATGAAGAACTTACGTCCTGAGAGACGGTTCCCACCAAGATTTTCCCGGATTGAGATTACACAGGGTCCTATATAGTTTCAAGGAGGAACCTGGTCATGAGGGATTTCGCTGAGCGACGCGATCAACCGGGCTGGACCGGGATAGGCCTCCGCGCCGCGCGTGTCGGGAATTCCCTTGTCGCGGGGCTCTGATCCCATGAACAGGACACTCAGACCGGTCGTGGTTACCGGCGCCGAATCCGGCATCGGCGCCGCCTGCGCCCAGGCGTTCGGCGAGTCCGGGGACCATGTGACCGTCTTTTACTTCCATGACCGCGATGGCGCGGAGGCGACGGCGCGTTCCGTTCGCGACGCCGGCGGGGAGGCCCTGACACTCCCCTGCGACGTGAGCGATCCTCAGTCTGTCGCGACGGCGTTTGCCGCCATGGAGGAACAGCATGGCGCTGCCCGGGTGCTGGTTAACTGCGCGGGCGTCAACATGTCCGGCATCGCCGTGCGGGACATGACCGCCGAGACGTGGCTGAGCCGGATCGCGACCGACCTTACCGGCGCATTTCTGACCTCGAGACGCTTTCTTCAGGCCTGTCCGGACGGTCCGGCGGCCATCGTCCACGTGTCGTCCATCCACGCCGAAGCGGTGCGGGCCGGCGGCGCCGGTTACTGCGCGGCCAAGGGGGGACTGACCAATCTTGTGAAAACCCTGGCGGTGGAGGAAGCGGGCCGCGGCATTCGCGTCAACGCTATCGAGCCGGGAATGATTCTCACACCCATGAACCAGCGCGCGCTCGACGACGTGGCCTACCGGCGCTCGCTTGAAGCCAATATCCCGATGCGCCGCGCCGGCCGGCCGGAAGAGGTCGCCCGTCTCGCGCGCTGGCTGGCGTCGGAAGACGCCGCCTACGTGACCGGAGCCTGCATCACGATCGATGGCGGCCTGTCTCTTCTTCAGGCGTTGGGCGCATGAGCGAAGACCCGCACAGCCTGTCGATCGCCGATCCCGCCCTACATGCCGCGGGAAGACGGCTGGGACAACCGGCATTTGTCGCCCGGACCCATGCTGATGGACCGGCCGGACTAGCCGGTCATGATCTACAACGGCGTGACGCGCGACACCCGCTGGCGCATCGGTCGTCACGACGGGAAATCATCTGGCTTTATTATACGCTCGAAGACCGGCGGCTGCCCCCCGGGCTTCGGCGCAGCTGAAAGGAGTGCGAAATGCACGGACATATGCGCTGGACCATCCCGGAAGGCTACCTGCCGCCGGACGACGCCGCCAAATCACGCGCCCTGATCAGCCACGAAGCCTTCTGCGTCCTCAATCCCAATGATGCCGATGCCGACATTTCGGTCATGATCTATTTCGGCGACCGCGAACCCGCCGGCCCCTATCGTATGCAGGTCAAGGCGCGGCGCACGGTCCATTTCCGGTTCAACGACCTGAACGATCCCGAGCCCATACCTCCGGGGACCGACTATGCCAGCGTCATTACCTCGTCGGCGCCCATTGTCGTGCAGCATACGCGGCTCGACAGCCGCAGCGGTCCCATCGCCCTGATGACCACCATGGCCTTTCCGGGATAGGGTCATGACGCAATATCGCGAACTTGGCGCGGTCGCCCAGATGAACGGACATCCGGCGCGGACCTACTATACCGGCGGCGACCTGAGCCTGGCCGTCGATATCGATGACCTGAGGGCGCGCGCGCACCGGCTGATGCCCGGTTTCGTCCTGGAATATCTTGAAGGCGGCGCCGGCCATGAGGAAACCCTGGGCCGAGAACGCGAGGCCTATGCCGAGTGGCTGTTCATGCCGCATACCCTGAACGATGAAGCGCAGCGCACCCTGGTATGCGACATATTGGGCACGCCGGCGAAGATGCCGTTGCTGGTGGGACCGACGGGTCTCAACGGCCTTTTCATGCATGGCGCCGACATGGCGCTGGCCCGCGCCTGCGCCCGTTTCGGCGTGCCGTTCGTCCAGAGTACGATGTCGAACGCCAACATGGAAGACATCGCCCAGGTGGAAGGGCTGCGCCATTGGTGGCAGCTCTATGTCTTCGGACCCGACGACATTTGGCAGTCGCTGGTCGATCGCGCGGCGACCTGCGGATGCGAGGCGCTGGTTGTCACGACCAACTCCCAGGTCTACGGTGAGCGGCAATGGAGCACCCGCACGCGTAGCGAGACCACGATCCCGTCGATGCAGACCATGCTCGACGGCATCCTGCATCCGGGATGGCTGGCGTCGGCGCTGAACCACGGCATGCCGGTGTTCTGCAACGTCATCGATTTCATACCTGGGGACAAGCGCGCCTTTTTCGACAGCGCCTACTGGATCCGCGGCCAGATGCCCCCGGCCCTGTCGTGGCGCGATATCGCGAAAATCCGCGACCGGTGGGAAGGGCCGATGTTCGTCAAGGGCATACTGAACCTCGACGACCTGCGGCCAGCGCTCGACAGCGGCATAGATGGCGTCATGATGGGCAGCCACGGGGGGCGTCAGGCCGATACGGCCGTCTCCGCGCTCGATCTCCTGCCGGCGGCGCGCGACATCGTCGGAGACCGGATGGCGCTATATATTTCGGGCGGCATTCGGCATGGAACGGATGTGCTGAAGGCATTGGCCCTCGGGGCCGACGCGATGATCGCCGGCCGGGCGCCGCTCTACGGCCTGTGCGCCGGCGGCGAAGAGGGAGTCGTCCGCGCCCTCGATATTCTCCACGGCGAAGCCCTCAACGAGATGGCCCAGATGGGCGTGCCATCCCTCGACCGCCTCAACCGTGACATCCTCGTCCGGCGCGATCGCCTGCCGCTCCTGCCGTCCTGAAAGCCTTACCGATCGAAACCTTATGGCGATGGCGCCTATACCGCCATCCTGCAACCTCCGAGGACAAAGGAGCCCGCCATGTCACAGACCGCCGGCGATATACTGGTGCAAACCCTTATCGAATGGGGGATCGACACGATCTTTGGCCTGCCCGGCGACGGGGTCAACGGCATCATCGAATCCCTGCGCAAACGCAAGGAAGACATCCGCTTCATCCAGACCCGCCATGAGGAGGCGGCAGCCTTCATGGCCTGCGCCTACGCCAAGACGACGGGCCGGCTGGGCGCCTGCATCGCCACGTCAGGACCCGGTGGAATCCACCTGCTCAACGGGCTCTACGACGCCAAGATGGACGGGGCGCCGGTCATCGCCATCACCGGCATGCAGTTCCATGACCTTCTCCATACCCATACCCAGCAGGACGTCGAGCTCGACAAGCTGTTCATGGATGTCTGCGTCTATAATGCGCGCGTCATGGGCCCGGCCCATACCGAGAACGTCGTCGAGCTGGCCTGCCGCACGGCGCTGACCCGCCGCGGTGTCGCCCACGTCACCATGCCGGTCGACATGCAGTCGGAGCCGGTCAGGAAGGACATGCGCTCCAAGCGCAACGTCAAGGATCACGTCTCCAACCGCGCCGCCTTCCGCGCCGGCCTGCCGCATGAGGACGACCTGGGCGAGGCCGCCGACATCCTCAATGCCGGCCGCAAGACAGTGATCATGAGCGGCGCCGGCGCCATCGGCTCCGGGCCGCTGGTCGAGCAGGTGGCCGACATCCTGGGCGCGGTCGTCGTCAAGCCGCTGCTCGGCAAGGCGTCGGTGCCCGATGAATCACCGCATTGTCTCGGCGGCGTCGGCCTGCTCGGCACCCGTCCCAGCCAGGAGGCGCTGGAAGACTGCGACACCCTGCTGATCGTCGGTTCGTCCTTTCCCTACATCGAATTCTATCCGAAGCCCGGCAAGGCGAAATGCGTCCAGATCGACATCGACGGCGCCCGCATCGGCCTGCGCTATCCCGCCGATGTCGGCCTTGTCGGCCAGGCGCACGCGACACTGGAACGGCTGATCCCGCGCTTGGTCCGCCGCGATGATCGCCACTTTCTCGACAGCTGCCGCCGCAAGAAGGCCGACTGGGACGAACTGATGGCCGGCCAGGCCAGCCGCGAGGACCTGCCGATGAAGCCGCAGGTCGTCGCCCACCAGATCGGCAAGCGCCTTGCCGACGACGCCATTTTCATCAGCGACTCCGGCACCATCGCCTCCTGGTATGCGCGTTTCCTGCCGTTCCGCTATGGCCAGCACTGCACCCTGTCCGGCAATCTGGCGACCATGGCCTGCGGCCTGCCCTACGCCATTGCCGCCCAGGCCGCCCATCCGGCGCGGCAGGTGGTGGCGCTGGTGGGCGACGGCGGCTTTTCGATGCTGATGGCCGAATTCGCCACGGCGGTGAAATACAACCTCCCGGTCAGGATCGTCATTTTCAAGAACAACGCGCTGGGCCAGATCAAGTGGGAGCAGATGGCCTTCCTCGGCAATCCCGAATACGAATGCGAACTGCAGCCGATCGACTTCGTCAAGTTCGCCGAAGCGTGTGGTGGTTTCGGCATCAGCATTGACGACCCGAAAACCTGCGGCGCCCTGCTCGACAAGGCCTTTGCCCATCAAGGACCGGTCGTCATCGAAGCGGTGATCGATCCGAACGAGCCGCCGATGCCGCCCAAGGTGACGGCGGAGGACATGAAGAACTTTGCCGCCGCCCTCGCCAAGGGCACTGAAGGCCGGGGCGAGATCATCAAGACCGTGTTCAAGGACAAGGTCCGCGAGATGGTGTGAACCGGTGATGCGCCATTCGCTCGGCATATCGGCCATGCAAGGTCGGCTTGACGACCTCTGCTGGCTTCGCGCCCGGCCGCGCGGCGACGATGGCGCATCGTAGCAGGGAAAATCGGCCCTGAAGTGAGTAGCTGGCAACGGCTTACGCCGCCACGTGTTCCTTATATGCAAAGGCGTTGCCACGGCCATCAGGGCCGGCGGAGTGCGTCCGGTAATGATCGGAGCCGGGCGTCAACCACCTTGCTGTTCGTCATGGCGTGGCCGCTGTCCTGGACTGCCGACAGGAAGGTCAGAGCCGCCGCGGCAAACAGGATCAGCCACGGCCAGCCTGCCCGAGAATAAAAGCGACGCCGTATAGGCTGCATGTTGATGTTCGCTGTTGAGCTTGGCCAGATTTGACATATAGTCGGACAAAAGCATAGCATTCAGACCCGCGCAATATGTCGTGGCTTGACCCTGATCGCCGCGTGGGACGGCCCCGGCCGGCGCGTCGGCAGGCGCTGCACGGGCGGATAAGACGGGAGTAGATCGTCGTGAAGACCCTTGCACTTGCCCTTGTCATTCTGGCCTTCGCTGTTCCCGCAGCCCATGCGCAAGTTCAGACGATCGTGCCGCCGTTGGTTCCAGGCGCGGCGCCGGTCATTGAGGAGCATATCAAGGTGCATAGCGCGGCCCTCGAAGGCAATCTGGAAGGCGAGCCGGCCGACCGCGACGTCATCGTCTACCTGCCGCCGGACTACAACACGAATCCGAACAAGCGTTATCCGGTCGTCTATGCCCTGCACGGTTATTTCCTTACCGCCGACAAATGGACGCAGGAAATACATACGCCTCAGACCATCGAGGGCGCATTTGCGCTTGGGGCGAAGAATATGATCGTCGTTCTTCCGAACTCATGGACGATCCATAATGGCTCGATGTATTCGAACTCGGTCACGACAGGTAATTTCGAGGGCTTCATCGCTCATGACCTGGTCGCCTATATCGACAGCCATTACCGCACGATCGCCAAACGCGAAAGCCGGGGCCTGACGGGGCATTCCATGGGCGGCTATGGCGCCACGCGCATCGGCATGAAATACCCCGATGTTTTCGGTGCGCTCTACATCATGAGCCCGTGCTGCCTGTCGGCGCGTGCGGCGCCGGCACCCGATGTCGGCAAGCAGCTTGAGGCGGTCACCTCGCTGGACGCGTCAACGAAGATCGACATCTGGGCGCGCACCAATCTCGCCTCGGCGGCAGCCTGGTCGCCGAATCCGAAGAACCCGCCGCTCTATGTCGACCTGCCGACCAAGGATGGCCAGCCGCAACCCGACGTGCTCGCCAAATGGGCGGCCAACGCACCCTTGGCCATGATCGACCAGTATGTCGGCAATCTGCGACTGTACCGTGCCATTGCCATCGACGTCGGCGACCAGGACGGGCTGAACGCCGACACGAAGAAGCTTCATGACATGCTCGACAGCTACGGCATTGCCAACAGCTTCGAGCTTTACAGTGGCACCCACACCAGCGCGGTCGCCGACCGCTTCCAGAACCATGTCCTGCCATTCTTCAGTCAGAACCTGATATTCGGTCAGTAAAAGAGCGAAAGGCGTCGCGCAGGAAGATGACCCACGCACTACCGCCAACTCACCACGAAACCTCAGGCACCGCGGCCGTGCCGTCGAGCGTGAGTCCACCTTGATCCAATGTGAGGGACAGACAAGATCATGACAGCTGAGAGAAGCAATGTATCGCGACGTGGCGCCCTAGTCGGTGTGGCAGCCTTGGGCGCCTCGGTGGCGCTGCCGGTAAAAGGCATGGCTGCCACCGCGCTGGCGGCGACCATCGCGGCAGGCGATATGGGCGGCCCGATCTCCCCGTTCATGTATGGCGGTTTCATCGAGCATATCGGGGACCTGATCAACCACAGCCTGTGGAGCGAAGTCCTCGACGATCGCAAATTCTACTGGCCCGTGGATTCCCAGCCCGTGCCCAAACCCGCCGGCGGTGGCGGGCCGATGCGGTCCGAACCGAACAAGTGGCATCCAACTGGCGCCGATGCGAGTGTGACCATGGACACGTCGGCGCCCTATGTCGGCGCCCATAGCCCCGTGGTTCAAGTGTCAGGGTCGGGCGCACTGGGGATCGGCCAATCCAAGCTGGCCTTGGCCGGCAGGGCCTATGTCGGGCGCGTCGTGCTGGCAGCCGACAGCGGCGTCAAGGTCTCGGCGACCCTGATATGGGGGCCGGGCCCCGACCAGCGCCAGAGCATCGACCTGCCCGCCAATCCGACCTGGTCGACTGTACCGCTCAGCTTTACCTGTGGCGCCGACACCCTGGATGGCCGCCTTGAGATCACAGGGACCGGCGCGGGCACATTCCGGCTTGGCGCGGTGTCGCTGATGCCGGCCGACAACGCGGGCGGTTTTCGCGCCGATATGATTGCGCTGATGCGCGAGATGGATTGCCATCTGATCCGCATGCCCGGCGGCAACTTCATCTCGGCCTATGACTGGCAGAACACGATCGGCGATCCCGACAAGCGTCCGCCGATCATGGATCCGGTCTGGCATGCGGTACAGCCCAACGACGTCGGGGTCGACGAGTTGCTGCACATGGCGCAACTGATTGATGCGGAGCCCTATTGGTGCGTCAGCACCGGCTTCGACGAACCAAGATCGGGCGCGCAGATCGTGGAATATGTCAACGGCGCCGCCGGCACCGAATGGGGCGCGAAGCGCGCGGCGAACGGCCGTCCCGAGCCCTGGCGGGTCAAGTATTGGGATGTCGGCAACGAGATGTACGGCCACTGGCAGATGGGCCACATGGACCGCGACCAGTACTACGTCAAACACAACCTCTTCGTCGACGCCATGCGCGCGGTCGATCCGTCGATCTACATCGCGGCGCCGGGCGGCTTCGCCGACGAGATGACGACGGGCCAGGGCATCTTCATCGCCGGCCAGCCGAAAGTCGAGATCGGTTCCGACCGCGACTGGGCCTACGGCATGTTCCAGAACTGCATGGGCCGGTTCGATGCTCTCCAGACCCACGCTTACCCGGCTGAAAACAAGCACTACGACCTGGCAACGGGACAACTCGTCGATATCACGCAAGACCTCAACGCATGGTCACGCGCCATGGCCCAGCGCATACAAACCATGGCCGACTGCTGGGAGGCTTACAAAACGCACTTTCCGGAGCTCAACCAGGGCAAGGTGAAGGTGTTCTTCGACGAATGGGCCTACCACTTCCAGCCCGACCTCAAGGGTTCACTGGCGATCGCGATGGCATTGCACGAATTCTACCGCCACACCGATTTCATCGACGCGGCCGCCTACACCATGGCGACGGCCTGGCTGGATTTCGACCGCACCCGTTCGGTGATCAGCGCCAAGGGCCGGGTTTTCCAGCTCTACAACCAACATTTCGGCGTGATCCCGGTTGCCGTCGCTGGCAATTCGCCCGTGCCGCCGCCTAAGTACCCGATCGGCGGCGACCAGCCCAGCGTCAATACCGGTAGCGCCACCTGGCCGCTCGACGTGTCGGCGGCCCTGAGTGCGGATCGTCAGACACTGACTGTTGCTGTCGTCAACGCGACCGAACAGCCGCAGACGCTCAGCCTCAATGTGCAGGGCTTCAAGCCAGCGCGGCCGGGCCGTTCCTGGCGGCTCACCGGACCGACCGTCGATGCACAGAACCGCGTCGGGTCCGCGCCGGAGGTCACCATAGACGAACGGACGTTCAATCCACGCGCCGGCATGCTGTCTCTGGCGCCAATCAGCGTGGAGCTGTTCGAATTCAGCAAAGCTTGAAAGCGCGCTGCTTCAGCCTCTGGCTGCTAGCATTCCTAGCGGCTACGAGGACTGAGCCAGCCGTTGGACGTGATCCAGTCCATGATCGTCCCTTGCCAGACGTCACGTGGGAGCAGGAAGAAGCCGTGCTGTCCCTTCTCGAAAAACCTCGCCTCGACCGGTACACCGGCGTGGCGAAGCGCTTCGAAAAAGACGACGCTGTTGTCGATGTCGACCAGCTGATCGTCTGCGGCATGCAGGATCAGAGTCGGCGGCGTATCGGTGGTGACATGGAGTTCGTTCGAAAATTCCCTGACCTGCGCGTCCGAGGGCGATGGCCCCAAAAGGGCGTTGCGCGAATCCATGTGGGCGATCTTGGCGTCCATGCTGATCACCGGATAGACAAGCACCAGGAAGTCCGGACGCAGGGATATCTGTTCGGGGTTTGCGATGTAGAATTTCTGGAAATGCGTCGCCAGGGTGGAGGCAACGTGCCCGCCGGCCGAGAAGCCGACCGCGCCGACGCGCGCCGGATCGAGATCCCATTCGGTGGCATGAAGCCGGATAAAGCGGAGGCCCTGCTGCGCGTCCTGGAGGGGCCCGACCGACTTGTCCACCATCGTCACGTCGCTCGGCAGCCGGTATTTCAGCACGAAGGCGGCGATACCGTGGTCGATGAAGTACTGGGCCTGCTGGACGCCTTCATAGTCGAAGGTAAGGCCGGCATAACCGCCGCCGGGGATGATCAGGACACTGGCGCCCGTCGCCTTGGCCTTCGCGGGCAGGTAAACCTGGATCGCCGGGCGTGAGACATTCTGCACCCATCCCGTGCCGGCGCCTGTCTCCTTGTCCGGGCCCGGCTTCGAATTCGGAATGGCGTCGTCGCCGTAAAGCGGGAACGCCTGCATCTTGGGCGGGAAGGCGACCGCCGGATCAACAGGCGCGGCCGTCGCCGGCGGGGTGACAACCAGTAAAACAAGGATCAGGAACGCTATTTTGTTATCCATGATGTTCGGTCCCCCGAAAGGCCGCCTTTGCGCTGAGACGACGGTTCCGTAACGATCTTTTTCTCCGATGTGACCATTTACGTCCACACCGAGGGTTTGCAAACCGAATTTGTCACGCGGATTCATACGATATCTAGTGCCTGAGCCTCGCGGCGGATCGTGCGTTAAGGCTCAAAAAGAGCATGTCTACTGTAACTCATCCTGAAATCTGAAATCGGATCAGCAATTCATGGTCATACTTGTCCCTCACCCAGCCCAGGGCATAGCTGCCGTCGTCGGAGATGCTACTTGGCCAGGCATCCTTGAACCCGAGCGTGCGCGGGTCATAGCCTCTTGCCGGCGATCCACAAACCGGCATATCTGCGGGCGCAAAAACATGCGCGACGCGGTCAGCAGGCCTATGATGACGGAGGCATCTCCGGTAGTACCATGCAGCATCCCGCCCTGCAGAGCTTGCTGAAGGCCGTCGGGAAGCGAGCAGGCGATTTGATCAAGACTGAGGACATGTCTCTGCGATGGGAGGATCAGGCCGCTCAATATGGCTGGACATGAACATGACGCGCCCCCGGCAAACGCACACCTCACACTGGCCCGGCAGAGACGCCGGGCATTTTTGTGCCTAGTCGGGCGCACAGCACCGAGACTCAGGTTTATGGATTGGTTTGCCTGTCAAGAATAGTCACGCGAATACCGTCGGTTACGCCACACCTCGCACCGGAACTGAAATCAGTCTTTGCATATTAGGAAGAAGTGGTGGTTGGGGGCGGGATCGAACCGCCGACCTGCGGGTTATGAATCCGCCGCTCTAACCATCTGAGCTACCCAACCGGCACGGGGCACGAGCGCGGACCTCAGGTCACGCGTTCGGAGCAGCGGCCTATAACGGGTAAGGCCCACGCCTTCAAGCCCCTTGCGGCGGATTTTGCGCAATTCACGACGGCCGCGCAGGCCTCCGGCGCGCACAACGGCAAGAATTTTGGCGAATCGCACGTCCTGGCGGACGAAAAGGGTAGAAATTTCCGCAAAAGCGCGGCATGTCTCATCCATGGTGCGCTTTTGCCGTTCTCCGGGGTAAATTTTGTCAGATCTGATCGATGACCTGGATGCCCGCATCCTTGAACTGATTCAGGAGGATGCCTCCCTGTCCGTCGCCGACCTGGCCGAGCGCGTCGGCCTGTCGCCGTCGCCATGCTGGCGGCGCATCAAGCGGCTGGAGGACCTGGGCGTCATTCGCGGCCGCGTCACCCTGCTTGATCCCGACAAGCTGGGCCTGGGCTTCGAGGTCTATGCCGCCGTCAAGCTCTCCCTGCCCTCGCGCGCCAATCTCGAGGCCTTCGAGGCGCGCCTGGACGGCTGGCCGGAGGTCGTCTCCTGTGTTACGGTGACCGGCCACGAAGACTACATGCTGCGGGTCATGACGCGCGACATGCACGCCTATGACGACTTCCTGCGCGACAAGCTTCTGGCCTCGGACCTGGTGTCCGGCGTGGAAAGCCGCATCATCATGCGCTCGGTCAAGGCCACCACCGCGGTGCCGATCGGACTGGCGCTCGATGAGGCGCGGCGCAACTGAGGACAGGACGGCGATGCTGAAACCCCTTGCCCTTGCGGCCGCCTTCGCCGTGCTGGCCGCACCTCTGGCGGCCCGCGCGCAGACCGTCGATCCCAATTCCGACCTCGGCCAGTTCCGCACCCTTCGCGGCGCCGGCATGGACGCGCTCGACAAGAACGACGCCGCGACCGCGCTCGACCAGTTCAGCAAGGCGCAGGCGCTCATGCCGGATTCGCCGTCGATTCTGCTGCTCAAGGCCCAGGCTGCGCTCCAGGCCCACCGCAAGACGGATGCCTATGCCGCGCTCGGCGACTATCTCCATCGCGGCTTCGTCGTTGACCTGGACAAGAACACGGACTTCAACCAGGTGTGGGATGCGACGCTGGACGATCAGCAAAACCTCAACCTGAGCCCGGCCGGCAATATGAGCGTCGCCGCCACCGTGCCCGGCTTCACCCTGACCGACGCCATCGCCTATGCCGGCGACAGCCGCCAGGTCTTCGCCGCCGGCATCCGCGACGGCAAGATCACCGCCGTGACGCCACAGGGCCCGCGCGATGTCATCGCCTTCCGGCCGGGCGTCGCCGCCTACGGCCTGGCCTTGCGCGACGGCACGCTGTGGGCGACCACCGCCGCCACGCGCCAGACTCAGGGCTATGACGGCCGCGCCATCACGTCGAAGATCGTCGCCATCAACCCGGCCAACGGCCAGGTGACAGCCAGCTTCACCGACGCCGGCCGGCCCGACCGGCGCTTCGGCCACCTGCTGGCCGGCAAGGACGATCTCTACGTCACCGATTCCACCCACGGCGAGGTCCTGCGCCTCAACGGCTATGCCGGCACGCCGCAGGTCCTGGTGCCGGAAGGCTACATGGATTCGCCTTCGGGCCTGGCCGAAAGCGCCGACGGCGCGGTGCTGATCGTGTCGGACTTCATCTCGGGCCTCTACCGCATCGATCTGGCCGCCGGCACCATGGCGCGGCTCAACGCGCCCGGCGACGGCTCGCTGCTCGGCATCGCCTCGCTGTCACGCTACGGCGACGACCTGATCGCGGTCGAGAACGGTTTCAGGCCGGCCAAGGTGCTGCGCCTGCACATGTCGCCGGACTGGCTGACGGTGCAGTCGGCCGAGGTGCTGTTGCGCTCGGACAAGCTGCTCAACCAGCCCGCCCAGGGCGTCGTCGATGGCGATGACTTCATCTTCGTCGCCCAGAGCCAGTGGGCTGACATGGACGACCAGGGCAATCCGGTCAGCGATGACCCCGCCCCGACGGTGATCGGCGACATCGGCCTGACCCCGGTGCCATAACGCCCTCAGATCAGGACGGCTTTTTGCGCCGCCGGAGCATCGGCGCGAACCGGCTCGGGCGGAACCATGAGGGCATCAAGGATCGCATTGAGGTCGTCCGCCGAAAACGGCTTGGAGATTTCCGCATCGACGCCGATCCTGCGGCTGGCGTTGAGCGCCTCGGCGCTCGACACCTTTGTCTCGATGCCGGCCGACATCGAGACGATTTTGACGCGCGGCCAGGTGCCCTTGATCATGCGCATGCCCTGCAAACCGCCCATGCCGGGCATGAAGACATCGCACAGCACCAGGTCGACGTGAGCGATGTCGATATCGGCGAAGGCGGCTTCCATGCTCCCGGCCTCGGAGACGCGGAACCTTGTGGCGTCCAGCGCAACCCTGGCGAAATGACGCACGGTCGGGCTGTCGTCGATGATGAGGACATGGCGGCGCTTCGGCGAACCCGCCAGGCCGATGTGAGTCAGCACGTCCCTGACGACGGTGTCGGAGAACGGCTTGCGCAGGACGTAGTCGGCCCCCGCCCGCCGCGCCTTCTTCAGGGTCTCGGCGATATGCTCGGACTTCGCGCCCGCCGTCATCAGCGCGATGGGCCGGTTGCCAGCCAGCAGCCGGAAGCGGTCGAAATGTCTGAGCGTATTGCGTTCGCCGACGAAGATGTCGAGGAACAGGGCGTCGACCTTCAGGGCATTGACCGCATCCATGGCCGGGCGCACCTCGTCGAAATGGACCGTTTCCCAGCCCTGCGCCTCGATCATCCGCGCGATGATCGAGGCCTGGGTCTTGCTGTCTTCGAGAATGAGGACCTTCGATGCCATCTTGCATACCGCCGTAATCGTGACCCCGATAGGTATGATTTTTGCGATAACGACGGGTAAATTTCGGGCTGTCCAATAAAATAATTATGCGATTTCAAATGGTTAAAATATGGCCCTCGCCTGTTAGCCATTATGCAAGAAAATGGAAATCCCTGAAAGCTGAACGTTTTACGGCACGAATACCAAAAGTCACAAAGCCTGTCCGGGGGGCGGCTAAACTTTCCGCTTGCCATTCCTGATTTGCGAATTATTCTCACTTGCAATAAAAGGAGAGTCGCCCATGCTGCTGCTCAGCCTTGGACCCGAAACCCTCGCCGCCCTGCTGCGCGCCGGGCCACCGTACGCTACGTCCTCGCGCGAATCCGGCCTTCCCGACCTGTCGTGGCTGCTGTTCAGACCCGGCACGCCCCTGCCGGCCACCGCGCCGCCGGAAAATCCCGAGACTATACAGGCCGCCGAATAGTTAACAAATTCTTCTTTATCCTCGCCCGCGCCTGTGGCAAAGGTGGCGCGAAACCTGCCTGAACAACGTGCAGGAGGCCGGGCGCTGTGCTGATTTCGCACAGGCCGGGGCCAGGATAAAGGTGAGGTCAAGGTGTCGAAGCGTATCAGGGGGGCCGTCGTGGCCGCCGTCATCCTGTGTTGGGCGGTGTCATCGGCGCAGGCGTCGAGCCTGATCCCCGATCTCAACCCGCTGCGTCCCGCTGCCACCCTTCTGCCCGGCGGCGATTTCGACGGCGACGGCCGCCGCGACAGCCTCTACTTCTCGGCCGAACCGGGCAGCGACCGCATCGCCGTCCACGCGCGCCTCAACACCATATCCGGCCCACGCGACATCCGCGTCACCAGCCTCGACATCTCGGCCGCGGCGCCCGGCGTCCGCGTCGTGCCCGCCGGCGCCTATGCCGCCGACTGCGGCAATGTCGTGCGCGATTGCGGTCCGGCAATCACCGCGGCGCATGACAGCCTGATTCTCGGCATGGATAGCGGCACTTCGGTGCTGCTGCACTGGCAGGGCGATCACTTTGAAGCCGATTTCGTGCATAATGACGATGCCGGCATGGATCGCGTTCTCTCCGCTCTCTATGCGGCAAATCCGTAAGCGGCTTTTGCAATCGTTTGCATTTGCAAATTAACCGCAACAGGGCATTTTTGCTCTGGTACTTCCCGTTGTCATAGATATGATGACTCCCACAAGGCGGGAGGACGATGGTTATCGGCTGTCGATCCGCCCGCTCAAAACATGACAAAGTAAAGAGTACTTACTGAAATGGGGCGTTCTGCAGACTATACACGGCAGCGCTGTGCCATAGCGGCCAGCCTGCACTTCATCGGCGAGCCTTGGACTCTGCTGATTCTTCGCGATGCTTTCCGCGGTGTCACACGTTTCGAGCAATGGCAGGAAAGCCTGGGCATGGCGCGCAATGTCCTGGCGGCGCGGCTAAAGTCGCTGGTGGCGCACGGCATACTGGAGGCCCGGATCTATTGCGAACGTCCGCGGCGCCATGAATACGTCCTGAGCGAACGCGGCCAGGATATAGAGCCGGTCCTGTTCCACCTCGCCGACTGGGGCGCACGCCATATCTACGGCGAGGACAAGCCGTTGCTGGAGATGGTGCACCACGGCTGCGGCCAGGTCATGACACCGGTCATCCATTGCTCGGTGTGCGACCGCCGGCTCGGCCGCGACGCCGTGACCCTGCGCGAGAACCTGGCGGCCCCGACGCTCGCCGAAGTGTTCCACGGCGAAGGATAGCTCAAATCCCTTATACCTCCACAGCTTGCCGGGAAGGGGGGGCGAGCGAGTGATCGTCAGATCACGAGTGAGATGTGGTGGTGGGGTTTGTTACTTCCTGCCCCGCCAACCGCTTCATCAGCCCGTCATAGACCGGCGCGCCCCTGAGCGCGCGCATCTCCACATCGACCGGCAGGTAGATCATGTCCTCGTCGTGTCGCTGTTGCGACTGCGCCAGCCAAGCCACGGCGTTCGGAATATCGTTCAGCTCGACATAAAGCCGGGCGATGACGTAGGCGCTGCCGGTGCCGTCACTGAACTGCCGCTGCCGCTCGGCCAGCAGCGCCCGCAGCATGCCGTCGTGACCGCCGCGTTCCAGCCCCTCACGCGCCTTCGCCACCAGGGTCTCCTCGTAAAGATCATGGGTCTGGCGGGCGGTGAAGGCCCATTCGTCGAGGAAGGCGGCATCCTCGCCCCGGCCGAAATAGATGCCGCGCAGATAGACGTGCGGGGAGCGGAAACCGGGGTCGCTTCTTTCCAGTTCTCGTAAAACCGTCACCGCCTCCGCCACCCGGCCCATGCCTGCCATGATCACCGCGCGATCGGCGGCGATGGGGCGCGACGAAGGATCGAGCCGCTGCGCCTCGCCCAGTTCGCGCAGGGCCTCGTCATAATGCGCGCCCGAATAGAGGCAGGTGCCGTACCAGTGATGAATGGTGGCGTTATTCGGATCAAGCGCTATGGCCCGCCGGAACTCGCGCACCGCGCCCGTCACGTCCCAGAAGCCGTAGAAATCGGCATAAGCCAGGGCGGCGTGGGCGTCCGCCCGGCGGTCGTCGAGGTGGATGGCGGTCTGCGCCGCCGCCCGCGCCAGCGGGAAGGCCTGGCTTGACGGCATGGCGGTATATTCCGGCATCAGGTTGTAGACCTGAGCCAGTCCGGCATAGGGCGCGGCATAGGCCGGATCGACCTTCAGCGCGGCGTTGAAGTCGGCGATGGCGGTATTGAGCGCGTCCGGCGTCCGTGCCGGCCACGCGGCGGCGCCTTTCGCGTAAAGCGCGCGGGCGGCGGCGGGCGCGACGTGCTCGGTGCGCGGCCACCAGACGGCGGCCAGTGCAACGGCGGCCACGGCCAGCGGCAGGGCGGCCCACGGCCACGGGCGGCGCGGCTTCGCTTTCACCGGCGCGGTCGCCGCCTCCATCGGGTTGGCCTTGAGCCACGCTTCCAGTTCGGCGGCCTCGGCATAGATGTGCGAGCGCGCCTGCCCCGGCAACCTGTGGATCGGCAGCCCCCGCTCGGCTTCCCAGCGCATGACGGTGCGCGTGTTGACGCCGAAGAACCGCGCCACGTCCTTCCAGGTTTTCAACCGTTCCGCCATGGCTCAAGAAAACCATGGAATCGCTGCGATGTCACTTCCTGTCGCTTCCCGCCGCGCCTCGCCGTGACGGCGGTCTTTCGCGACAACACGCCCCAGCCCCTGACCGACGCCATCTTGTGCGTCCTGTTCCCCGCCCTGTCGCCGCCTTGCGCGTCGGTTTCGCCGTGGCGTGGAAGATCGGCGGTTATGCCGAGGTCTATGCCGCCTGCGACCATGTCTCGTCCGGACACGTCAGCGACAGCACTGCCCGCATCGGCGTCCGCATCACGCTGTAAATTTCACATCAGCATGACTGTCCCTCTCTTGACTCCTCCACGACCCGCGCCTATTTCCGGCGCGCCGTTAGCACTCGCACATCATGAGTGCCAACATTCCATTCCATGTGAGGAGGACATCATGAGCTTTCGCCCGTTAGGCGACCGCGTTCTGGTCAAGCGAGTCGAGGAAGAATCGAAGACCAAGGGCGGCATCATCATCCCGGACACCGCCAAGGAAAAGCCGCAGGAAGGCGAAGTCGTCGCCGTCGGCCCCGGCGCCCGTGACGAAAAGGGCAAGTCCGTCGCGCTCGACGTCAAGAAGGGCGACCGCATCCTGTTCGGCAAGTGGGGCGGCACCGAAGTCAAGATCGACGGCGAAGACCTGCTGATCCTGAAGGAATCCGACATCCTCGGCGTTCTCGAACGCTGATCCGCCTCCCCTGTTCCTCCCCGCTTGTCGGGGAGGGGGACCGCACGAGCGAGCTGTCGCCAGACGGCGAGCAAGATGTGGTGGTGGGGTTTCTTGCTTCGGGCCACGCGCCCATTCAACCCTTTAAATCTCAACGCCAAAGAAGGAAATTTCCACAATGGCTGCCAAACACGTACTTTTCGGCACCGACGCGCGTGAACGCATGCTGCGCGGCGTCAATATCCTCGCCAATGCGGTGAAGGTCACCCTGGGCCCCAAGGGCCGCAACGTCGTCCTCGACAAGTCCTTCGGCGCCCCGCGCTCGACCAAGGACGGCGTCTCCGTCGCCAAGGAAATCGAACTGGAAGACAAGTTCGAGAACATGGGCGCGCAGATGATCCGCGAAGTCGCCTCCAAGACCAACGACAAGGCCGGTGACGGCACCACCACCGCGACCGTCCTGGCCCAGGCCATCGTCCAGGAAGGCATGAAGGCGGTCGCCGCCGGCATGAACCCGATGGACCTGAAGCGCGGCATCGAGAAGGCCGTTCACGTCGTCGTCGACGAAATCAAGTCGGCCTCGAAGAAGGTCACCACCAACGCCGAGATCGCCCAGGTCGGCACCATCTCGGCCAATGGCGACGAGGAAGTCGGCCAGATGATCGCCCGCGCCATGGAAAAGGTCGGCAATGAAGGCGTCATCACGGTCGAGGAAGCCAAGACCGCCGAAACCGAGCTCGATGTCGTCGAAGGCATGCAGTTCGACCGCGGCTACCTGTCGCCCTATTTCATCACCAACCCCGACAAGATGGAAGCGGTCCTCGAAGACCCGTACATCCTGGTGTTCGACAAGAAGATCTCGACGCTCCAGCCCATGCTGCCGATCCTCGAAGCCGTCGTCCAGTCCGGCCGTCCGTTGCTGATCATCGCCGAGGACGTAGAAGGCGAAGCGCTCGCCACCCTCGTCGTCAACCGCCTGCGCGGCGGCCTGCGCGTCGCCGCCGTCAAGGCGCCGGGCTTCGGCGACCGCCGCAAGGCCATGCTGGAAGACATCGCCGTCCTGACCAAGGGCGACGTCATCTCCGAAGACCTCGGCATCAAGCTTGAGACCGTGAGCCTCGACATGCTCGGCCGCGCCAAGAAGGTGACCATCTCCAAGGAGAACACTACCATCGTCGACGGCGTCGGCGACAAGGCCGACATCGAGGCCCGCATCAAGCAGATCAAGCAGCAGATCGAGGAAACCACCTCGGACTACGACAAGGAAAAACTGCAGGAACGCCTGGCCAAGCTGGCCGGCGGCGTCGCGGTCATCCGCGTCGGCGGCTCGACCGAAATCGAAGTCAAGGAAAAGAAGGACCGCGTCGACGACGCGCTGAACGCCACCCGCGCTGCCGTTGAAGAAGGCATCGTTCCGGGCGGCGGCACGGCTCTCCTGAAGACGGTGAACGCGCTGAAGGGCCTCAAGGGCGCCAATGCCGACCAGAACGCCGGCATCGCCATCGTGCGCAAGGCCATCCAGGCGCCGCTGCGCCAGATCGCCGACAATGCCGGCGTCGAAGGCGCGGTCGTTGCCAACGCCGTCGTCCGCAATCCCTCGCCCACCTTCGGCTTCAACGCCCAGACCGAAACCTACGGCGACCTGGTCGAACAGGGCGTCATCGACCCGGCCAAGGTCGTGCGCACGGCGCTTCAGGACGCGGCTTCGGTCGCGGGCATCCTGATCACCACCGAAGTGGCGGTGGCCGAGGCCCCGAAGAAGGAAGCTCCGGCGCCGATGGGCGGCCACGGCGGCGGCATGGGCGGCATGGGCGGGATGGACTTCTAGGGATCACCTAAAAGTCCCTCGCTACGCTCAGTGTACTTTTAGGTGGGCTGTTTCGAGAAATTTTTCTCGGGGCGGCCCGTCGAAAAAATTCACATTTTGCATGGAAAGAGCGGGTCGCAAGACCCGCTCTTTTTTTATTCCACCTCTCCCATACTCCCCCACTCGTGGGGGAGATGTCAGCGGAGCTGACAGAGGGGGGCCTTGGGGGAGAGGACGAGAGGCGAGCAAAGCCAAAGGGTAGGGGGGCGTCTTTCTCCTCCCCTGCAAGCGTAGCGCAGCGGGGGAGGTGGCGCGCAGCGCCGGAGGGGGCCACTTCATTGCCCCTCCCCGCTTGTCGGGAAGGTCGGGTGAGCGCAGGCGAAGGTACAGCTTTTCGCCAAGCGCAAGGCGCTCTCTCGGCGGCGTGGTGGAGGAGGCGTCTTGCTTCCTTCCCGCCCGTCAATAATCCAGCTTCGGGTACCACACCGGGTCGCGGCCTTCGGGCGTCATGTCGAGCACGTTCCACAGCGGCGCCAGGTCCGGCGCGCCGCGCGGATCCTGCCCCGGATCGGCCGTCCCTCCGGTCATTTCGCCGGACCAGAAGTGGCGGATCGTGCCGTCGCGGCGCGTGAAGATGTTGAACGCCGGCATTTCCGACCCATCGGGCAGGACGCCGAAATAATCGCGCGAATAGTTGTCGTTGATATCGCTGACCAGACGCAGGTTGCGCCAGCCGCGTTCTTTTTTCCACGCCACCAGCCGCTCGATCGGCGAACGCGCCACGACGACCAGGGCGATCTTCTGGTCGAGGTCGGCGGCGTTGCCGTCGAGCGGCCCGAGCAGGTTGACGCACATCGGGCACGGCCGCTCGCGCTGCGGCCCGAACATGAAGCTGTAGACCGCCAGGGTCTGCTTGTCGCCGAACAGGCCTGCGAAGCCGGTCTCGCCGTCCTCGCCCCGGAAGCGGTAATCGCCCGCGACCGGCCCGCCGGGCGGCAGGGCGCGGCGCTGCTCGGCGACGCGCGCGATATGGCGGCGCAGCTCGATCTCCTCGGCCAGAAGTGCGGCGCGGGAGGCGCGATACTCGGCGCTTTCGTTGCGGATGCGGACGGGATTGTCCCGCGCCAGCTGGTCGGCGGGAATGAGGCCTGCGGGCGTGTCGAGCATGGCGGCGCTCCTTATGCGGTGAGGTTGAAGGTTACGCTGTCACGTCCACACCTTAGCGCCGCTCACGTAAACGCGCCATGGGTAACGCCATGCCTCCCTCCCTTATACCTCCCCAAATTTCTTAAATTTGGGGAGGGGGACCGCGCCGCCTCTTCGGCGGCGTGGTGGTGGGGTTTCTTGCTTTCTTCCTTCCACCTCTCCCCATTCATGGGGAGGGACAAGAGCCAAGCCTTTTACGGCGAAGGCGATCGGGTGAGGGGCTTAAGCCATGGTTCACGCCCGCTTGCGATGGCTCTCCACATACTCCCTGAGCGCGCGGTTGATCCGCGTCTGATAGCCTTCGCCGCCGCTACCGCCGGCCGCCTTGAACCACTCGACCACATCAGCGTCCAGTCGCAACGACAA
>CAYYTA010000104.1:0-69559 GCA_964474575.1 uncultured Caulobacteraceae bacterium
ACGGTTTTCAAGGGCGGGGATAAGTTGGCTGAAGAAAGCAGGAAACCCACCGCCACACCTCACTCGCCTTTGCTAAATCAAAGGCTCGCTCGTGCGGTTCCCCTCCCCGAATTTCAAGGAAATTCAGGGCGGTATAAGAAAGAACGCCCGCTGCCTTGTGCCTCCCCAAATCAAGGATTTCGCGGAGGGGATCACCGAGCAAAGCGAATATGGTGGAGGGTTTCTTGCTTGTCGGCGCGTCGCCCTACATCTTGCCATCAGCCTTGTCGGCGGCGCGGCGGAAGGGGCCGGGATAGGCCGGGTTGGCCTTGCGGCGGCGGTCGGGGCCGACATAGGTGCTCGACTTGACCCAGCCGCGCTCGTTGTCGACGACGCTGCGCAGGCGGTCGATCAGGGCGCGCGCGGTCAGCGGCTTGGCGACGAACTCGTTGACGCCGGCGTCGCGGGCCTCGATGACCCGGCGGCGGTCGGTGTGGCCGGTCATCATGATGATCGGCACGTAAGGATGAGGACTGTCGGAACCGCGGCGCAGGAGCTTGGTCATCTCGATGCCGTCGAGCTGCTCCATGACCAGGTCGGAGATGATGACGTCGGGCCGCCAGTCGCGCACGATCTCGAGCGCCTCGACCCCGTCGGACGCTTCGCGGATCATGGTGATGCCCATGGAACGCAGCATGGTGCAGACAATGACGCGCATGTAGTGGTTGTCATCGACCACGAGCACCATAACGCGTGCGAACTTACTCAAACGGCAGCCTCCGACAGGCGGCGGACCAGGGCTTTGCGCCCCGTGTTCCGGTTGTCCCATCCTTATCGGGCGAATCGTTACTCTTATTTGAACGATTCACAAAACAGAGATTGATATTTCCTGAAATCCGGCGTTTCTCATGGGGTTAACGAAGATTTCGGGGCCTCGTCGACAAGGGCCCGGCAGCGGGGGCGTGACGATGATCGACTGGCGTAACAGAACCCTGATCGCGAGTGCCGCGGCGATCCTGATTTCCGGTTTCGGCATCGGTTTCCTGGTCGCCAAGGCGACCAATATCGGCCATACCCACGACATGGCGGCGGTCAGTGACGCCGGCGTGCTGAACGGCCCGGCGACCGGCCTGTTCGGCAAGCCGCGCGACGCCAACGCGCCCAGGGCCGGCCAGGCGAAGCCCGCCGGGTTCGACGTGTGGAAGCAGACGCTCGACACCTCGGGCACGACACCCAAGGCCTGTGTTCAGTTCACGCGTCCGCTCGATCCGTCCAAGCCCTATGGCGACTATGTCACCGTGTCGCCGGCCCTGCCGTCGGCCCCGGCGATCAGCGTCAAGGACGACACCCTGTGCGTCTCCGGCATCGGCTTCGTCGATCGCCAGATCACCGTGCTCAAGGGCCTGCCCGGCAAGGGCATGGATACGCTCCAGAAGAACACCGACCTCGACTTCACCTTTGGCGAAAAGCCGCCCTATGTCGGCTTCGCCGGCAACGGCGTCATCCTGCCGCGTGAGGAGGCGGACGGCGTCGCGGTCGAGACGGTCAATGTCTCGCAGCTGGCGGTGGAGGTGTGGCACGTCTCCGACCGCAACCTGGTGCGCAAGGACGTGTCCGCGCCCGACCCGGTCGCCGAGGGCGACTATGACTATTCCTGGGGCGACGATTCCGCCGACGACATCGGCGTCAAGATCTGGACCGGCAAGCTGGGTGTGAAGGCCGGTGGTGGTAGTCAAGGGGGGGGCGAGCGCGTGACGACCGTCTTCCCGCTCGGCGCGGTGCTGAAGACGCTGCAGCCGGGCGCCTACGTGGTCAAGGTTAAGGACGCCTCGGGCGGCCGCGACAAGAAGGCCGACGACCAGCCGGCGCAGGCGCGGCGCTGGGTCATCTATACCGACATGGCGCTGACCACCTATAAGGGCAGCAACGGCCTCGACGTGGTGGTACGCTCGCTGAAGTCGGCCAAGCCGGTCGGCGGGGTCAAGGTCGACCTGGTCGCCAGTAACGGCGATAACCTGGGTGAAGTGACGACCGGCGTCGACGGCCATGTCAACTTCAACGGCGCCCTGCTCAAGGGCACCGACGCGCTCGAAGCCAAGATGGTCATGGCCTACGGGCCCAACAACGACTATACGGCGGTCGACCTGACGCGCTCGCCGATGGACCTGACCCAGCACGGCGTCGGCGGCCGCGACGACGGCGCCTCGGTGACCGACGGACGCACGGTCAGCAACGGCGTCGACGGCTACGTCTATACCGACCGCGGCATCTATCGTCCCGGCGAGCAGGTCCACCTGGTGGCTCTGGTGCGCGACACCGACGGCAAGGCGATCAAGGACCGCAAGGGCTTCCTGATCGTGTCGCGGCCGTCGGGGATCGAGGCCTTCCGCTTCGGCTTCGACAAGACGCCGATGGGCTATGCCGGCGCCAATATCACCCTGCCCAAGACCGCTCCGCGCGGCCAGTGGACGGCCAAGGTGGTGCTCGACGGCATCGACGGCGACGCCGGCCATGCCTCGTTCGCGGTCGAGGACTTCGCGCCGCAGCGCCTGGGGGTCGACGTCAAGGCCGACGCCGACAGGCCGCTGCTATCCTTGACCGAACAGCGCCCGGTTCACGTCAATGCGCGCTATCTCTACGGCGCGATTGGCTCCGGTTTGCAGGTCACCGGCGAGGCGCGCATCCGCCAGGACACCAATCCGTTCCCGGCGTTCAAGGACTACCAGTTCGGCGATGAGTCGACGCCCTATGAAGAAAAGTATGTCGATCTGCCGGCGGCGACGACCGACGGCCAGGGCAATGCCCTGTTCCCGTTCGATGCGTCGCAGGTGGGCGACACGACCCAGCCGCTCAGCGTTCTGGTCACCGCCTCGGTGTTCGAGCCCGGCGGCCGGCCGGTGCGCGAGAGCCAGACCCTGCACATCCGCTCGGCGCCGGTCTATCTCGGCGTCAAGACCGAGCAGAAGGATGCCAGCAACTGGCGCGACACGCCGCAAATTCATTTCAGCCTCATCGGACTGACGCCGCAGGGCCAGAAGACAGCCGTCAAGGGCGTTAAGGTCACGATCATCTCGGAAATCTACGACTACGACTGGTACGTCGCCGACGGCAAGTGGAGCTGGCACTCGTCGCACCATGACGTCATCAAGGAAAGCAAGTCCTACGACCTCAACGGCAATACCGGCCTCAACTTCGACCGTGGCCTCGACTGGGGCGACTATCGCATCGAGGTCGAGGTGCCGGGCCAGGCCAAGACGGTGGTGCGCTTCTCGTCGGGCTGGGGCTCGCCGCAGGAAGGCGGCGACGCGCCGGACTTCGTGCGCCTGACCACGGCCAGCCAGACCTACAGCCAGGGCGACACCATCGACCTGACGTTGAAGGGTCCCTACAAGGGCGAGGCGCAGATCGCGGTCGCCACCGACCACCTGGTCGACCTGAAGACGGTCAGCGTCGGCGACGGCGGCACGACGGTGCGGCTGAAGTCGACGGCGGCATGGGGTGGCGGGGCCTATATCCTGGTCAGCGTCATCCAGCCGCGCGATCCGGTCACCGCGTCGAAGCCGCGCCGCGCCGTCGGCCTGATCTACGTGCCGCTCGATCCCAAGTCGCGCAAGCTTACGGTCAATATGCCGGTCTCCGACGCGCCGCAAAGGCCGAAGGTCGACAGCAACGGCCACGGCTATATCGACGTGCCGATCGAGGTGAAGGGGCTGAAACTCGGCGACAAGGCCAAGGTCAGCATCGCCGTGGTCGACCAGGGCATCCTCAACCTGACCAAGTTCCAGAGTCCCGACCCGGTCGGCTGGTACTTCGGCAAGCGCGCGCTCGGCATCGACTATAACGACGACTACGGCCGCCTGCTCGATCCCAACCTCGGCGCGCCGTCGCCGATCGAGGTCGGTGGCGACCAGATCGGCGGCGAGGGCCTGACGACGACGCCGATCCGGACCACGGCTTTGTGGTCGGGCGTGGTGACGACCGGCCTCGACGGCAAGGCTGTGCTGCACATGCCGCTTGAAAAGTTCAACGGCGAGCTGCGCGTCATGGCGGTGGCGTGGACCGACGATGCGGTCGGCTCCAATGCCCAGCGCCTGGTGGTGCGCGAGCCGGTAGTGACCGACCTCGCCCTGCCGCGCTTCCTGGCGCCGGGCGACCATGCCCTGGCGACGCTGGAACTCGATAATGTCGACGGCGTGTCGGGCGTCTACAAGGCGATCGTCAAGGGCCTGCAAGGCCTGGTCCTGGCCTTCGAGAAGGCGTTCAACCTGAACAAGGGCGACCGCGTCATCGAGGCGGTGCCGATGAATGCGCCCAACGCCACCGGCATTTCGACGGTCCATGTCGGCCTGTCGGGCCAGGGCTATACCTATAATGACGACTTCCAGATCCAGACGCGCAACGGCTGGGGTCCCGTCACCCGCGTCGATGTCCAGCCCCAGGGCGTCAACCAGACCTATACGCCCGATCCGGCGCTGCTGGCCGGCTTCCAGCCGGGCTCGGTGACGGTCGAGGTGTCGTATTCGCCCTATCGCGGCATCGATCCGGGTCCGCTGGCGGCGGCGCTCAGCAAGTACCCCTACGGCTGCACCGAGCAGGTGACGTCGGCGGCGACGCCGTGGCTCTATGTCTCCGATTCCATGGTCGGCCACGACAACGCCAGGGCGGCGACGTGGGTGCTCAAGCAGGCGGTCGACAAGATTCTCGACCGCCAGTCGGACGACGGCTCGATCGGGCTGTGGCGCGCCGGCGACGGCGAGGCCGACGGCTTCATCGGCGCCTACGCCACCGACTTCCTGCTGGAAGCGCGCGCCCACGGCGCCTACGTGCCGCAGGACGCCATCGACAAGGCGCTGAACGCCATGCGCGAGGTCGCCAAGCCGGGCGACTACACCTCGATCGGCTATCAGCTCGAGGCGCCGTCGTGGTGGGGGTGGAAGGGCATCACCGCCGATACCCTGACCTCGCAGATCCGTTCGCGCAGCCAGGCTTACGCGCTCTATGTGCTGGCCAAGGCTCACTCGGGCGACCTGGCGCGGCTGCGCTGGTACCACGACGTCCAGTTCAAGAGTGAACAGTCGCCGCTGGCCCGGGCGCAGGTCGCCGCCGCGCTCGACATGATGGGTGACCGCGCCCGCGCCCGCCAGGCGTTCCGGGAGGCGATCCAGACGCTCGGCTACCAGGATAACTGGGACTGGTACCAGTCGCCGCTGCGCGACCTGGCCGGGGTCATCGCCCTGGCCTACGAGGCCGGCGAGACCGATATCGCCCAGTCCCTGACCGGACGGCTGGAAAACGCCATGAAGAGCCCTGCCCAGCTCAACACCATCGAGGAGGCGTACATCCTGCGCGCCGCTTCGTACATGCTGAAGGCGGCCGGTCCGACCAGGATCGACGCTCAGGGCGTGGGCACGCTGCCCGGCGGCATGAACGTCAGCCGCTACAGCGTGACGCAGCTGGCCGCCGCCCACCTGACCAACCGCGGCTCGGGCGCGATCTGGCGGACGGTGACGGTGATCGGCACGCCGATGGCCGCGCCCGGCGGCATGAGCCAGGGCCTGGCGCTCAGCAAGACCTTCTACAATCTCGACGGTTCGATCCTCGACCCGAGCCACATCACCCAGGGCCAGAAGGTGCTGGTGGTGATTTCGGGCACGTCGGCGCGGGCGGAGGTGCGGCCGATCGTGGTCGACGATCCGTTGCCGGCCGGCTTCGAGATCGAGTCGACCCTGACCAGCGAGGACGCCCAGAACGGGCCGTTCAAGTTCGTCGGCGAGCTTACCGACACCAAGGTGCAGGAGGCGCGCGACGACCGCTATGTGGCGGCGCTCGACGTGTCGTCGCAAAAGGCCTTCAAGATGGCGTATATCGCGCGGGCGGTGACCCAGGGCGACTTCTACCTGCCGGGGGCCGAGGTCAAGGACTTCTACCGCGCCGACATGTACGGCCGCACCCAGGGCGGACGGACGACGATCGTGGCCAGGCAGTAGTCATGGGCCGAAGCCCGGAGAACTATGAACGTCGTGGGCCAAGGTTTCAAAGACTTTGGCCCACCGGTTCGTACATGCCGGCAAACATCTCAACGTGGCTGATAACGCTGGGTCTCATCGCCATATGTGCCGGTTTTGTCATTGCCGCACAGAGGTTCGGTCAGACCGGCCATCACATTATTTCGTGGCTGTGCCGGGGTGGTGCAGCGTCCGTTGCCGTGGGGTTGTTTGTCGTTGCGGAGCGAAACTCCGTCCGTTGAGTCCTCAATTTCACTTCTCCCCTTTCAAGGGGAGAAGGTGGCGCGAAGCGCCGGATGAGGGGATGATACGGCGCTGAAGACCCCCTCAGCCCTTACGCCTTCGTTTCACTCGGCTCTCGTCCTCTCCCCTTGAAAGGGGAGAGGTGAAGTAAAATCAAGTTATGCCCAAGTTTCCTTCTCCCGACCGCCTGATCCGCCCGCTGGTCAAGAGCCTGATCGGCCTGCTGGCGTTCCAGGCCGTGCTGGCGGCGGTCAATGTCGCCCTGCCACCCGACATGACCAAGGCCGAGCGATCGTCAGCGGTGGCGCTTGACCATAACGGGGTATGGCTGCGCGCCCTGCCGGTCGAGGACGGGCTGTGGCGCATCCGCGCCGACCTTTCCCGCACCGACCCGACCTTCGTCCGGCACCTGCTGAAGGTCGAGGACGAGCGCTACTATCTCCACCCTGGGGTCGACGCGACCGCCGTGGTGCGGGCGCTGCTGTCGAACATCCACATGGGCCACATTGTATCGGGCGGTTCGACCATCACCATGCAGACAGCAAGGCTCCTGACCCCGCACCCGCGTGACTACGGCAACAAGGCGATCGAGGCCCTGCGCGCCCTGCAACTGGAGCTGCGCTATTCCAAGCGCGATATCCTGTCGATCTACCTGACCCTCGCCCCCTATGGCGGCAATCTCGAAGGCGTGCGCGCGGCGTCGCTCTCCTATTTCGGCCATGAGCCGTCGTCGCTGACGCTTGGCGAACAGGCGATGCTGATCTCCCTGCCCCAGGCGCCGGAAGCGCGCCGTCCCGACCGGCACCCGAAAGCGGCCCGGGCGGCGCGCGACCTGATCCTGGAACGCATGGCTGGCGACGGGACCATCGGCCATGTCCAGGCGCAGGAGGCGATGACCGAGCCCTTGCCGGCGGCGCGCCAGCCTTTCCCGGCCCTGGCGTGGCAGACCGCGGGGCGTCTTGCCGGCGAGGCGAAGGGATTACAGGCGACGGTGATGACCACGCTTGACGCCAACCTGCAGACGCGGCTGGAAGCCATGGCGGCGGCGACGGCCAAGGACCAGGGGCCTAACACCTCGGTCGCCATCATGGTCATCGACCTCAGGACGCGCGATGTCCGCGCCAGCGTCGGCTCCGCCGGGCTCGACCGGGCGGGCGGCTGGGTCGACATGACGCTGCGCCTGCGCTCGCCGGGCTCATCGCTCAAGCCGTTCATCTACGGTTTCGCCTTCGAGGACGGGCTGGTGGCACCCGATACGCGGCTGATGGACGCGCCGACGCGGTTCGGCGACTACCAGCCCGAGGATTTCGACCGCGTCTTCCACGGCGAGGTCTCGGTCCGGGAGGCGCTGATCAACTCGCTCAACGTGCCGGCGGTGGCGGTGCTCGACAAGGTCGGGCCGGCGACCTTCCAGGGGCGGCTGGCGGCGGTGGGGGTTAACCTGGTGGTGCCGAAGTCGGGCCTCAACGAGTCAGGGCTAGCCCTGGCCCTGGGCGGCGAGGGCATCCGCTTGAACGACCTGGCCCTGCTCTATGCGGCCTTGGGCGACCACGGCCTGGCCAAGCCGCTGGCCTATACGCTCGACGACGAGGCGGCCAACGGGCGTTCGCCCGGCCATCGCCTGATGCGCGCCGAGGCGGCCGACAAGATCATCCAGATCCTGCGCGAGACGCCGCCGCCGGAAGGCCGCCTGCCGGGACCCTTGATGCGCAACGCCAACCGGCCGGCGTTCAAGACCGGCACCTCCTACGGCTACCGCGACGCCATTGCCGTGGGTGTGGCCGGCGGTTATGCGGTGATGGTGTGGACCGGGCGGCCGGACGGCGGGGCGCGGGCCGACCAGACCGGGCGCGAGGCGGCCGCGCCGCTGCTGTTCGATGTGTTCGACACCTTGCAGGCCCCTTCGCAGATTCCGCAAGCCATCGCGCCGAAGAACGCGCCGAGGGCCTTGCAGACCCTGAACACACCGGAGACGAAGGCGTCGATCCTGTTCCCGCCGTCAGGCGCCACGGTCTATGTCGAAAGCTCAGGGACCGACAAGGCGGGCGAACTGAAGCTGGTCCGGCCGCTGAAGCTGTCGGCGCGGGCGCTCAGGCCGGTCAGCTGGTACGTCGACGGCGAGCCGCTGCACTATGACGAGACGGGCGATTTTTCCTGGTATCCCAAGACCGAGGGCTTCTATGACCTGACCCTGATCGACGCGAAAGGAAACCAGGCCAGGAGCCGTGTCCGCGTGGTGGCGATCGACGGCCGGCCTTAAGGCCACACCAACCATGCTTGTCGCGCCAAAGGATTTGAGCCCACGGATGAACACAGATTAGCACAGATTATTCCAAGCAAATTCCACGCACTGTGCATAACCGGTATTAAAAAATGACCGCTTCGCGGTCGAAGCTTGCTTTCGTCAGCACCAGCGAGGTCACAGGTTTGGACGTAATCTGTGCTAGAGCGCATCCCGAAAAGTGTGACGCACTTTTCGGATTAAGATGCGCGTAAAAACAAATAATTAGAGCAATTT
The DNA here is from genome assembly GCA_964474575.1 of uncultured Caulobacteraceae bacterium. Lineage (GTDB taxonomy): Bacteria > Pseudomonadota > Alphaproteobacteria > Caulobacterales > Caulobacteraceae > Asticcacaulis. Next base: position 8,746 of record CAYYTA010000104.1, read on the forward strand.
CCCGAGTCAACTTGACCGGGAAATGCTCTAATCTGTGTCATCTGTGGGGAAACCTTTAATATTCGATCGCGTGCAGGTCGCGGCCCCTGGTTTCCTTCATGAAGACCAGGGCGACAAGCACGGCAAGGATGCCGGTGATCACCGGGTACCACAGGCCGAAATAGATGTCGCCGGTCGCCGCCACCATGGCGAAGGACAAGGCCGGCTGGATGCCGCCGAACCAGCCGGTGCCGATGTTGTAGGGGATGGAAAGCGCCGTATAGCGCACGCGGGTCGGGAACATTTCGACCAGGGCCGAGGCCATGGGGCCATAAAGCGCGGTGCAGGCTATGGCCAGCACGCATAGAACAGCGAACATCGGCCACAGTTGCGCCTTCGCCGGATCGGCCTTGTCGGGATAGCCGGCGGCCTTCAACGCTGCCTTGACGTCGCCGGTCGTCTTGGCGGTCAGCGCTTTCAGTCCGGCCTTGTCGAGGCCTTGGGCCGAGCCGACGGCGATCTGCTGGCCGCCGACGGCGATGGTGGCCGGCGAGCCGGCGGGGGCGGGCTTTTCGACATAGGGCACGCCGATATTGGTGACCACGCTGCGCGCCAGGTCGCAGGCCGAGCTATAGGTGGCGGTGCCGAACAGGTTGAACTGAAAGGTGCACTGCGCCGGATCGGCGACGACGGCGACGGGTGAGGCCCTGGACGCCGCTTCGAGGTCCGGATTGCCGTATTTGACGAGCATGTGATAGCCGGGGAACAGGGTGGCGCAGGCCAGCACGATGCCGGCCAGCATGACCGGCTTGCGGCCGATCATGTCCGACAGGCGGGCAAAGGTGATGTAGAAGAAGGCCGAGACGATGGTCATGCCGATGACCAGCAGGTGGGTCTGGTCGTCGCTGAGCCTGACCAGCTTGGTCAGGAACACCTGGGTGTAGAAGAAGCAGGTATACCAGATCACGCCCTGGGCGGTCATGAAGCTGAACAGGGCGATCAGCATGGTCTTCAGGTTGTTCCAGTTGCTGAACACCTCGCCGAGCGGCGATTTCGACACCTTGCCGGCGGCTTCCAGCGCCTTGAAGGCCGGGCTTTCGGCGGTGCGGGCGCGGACATAGACGGTGACGATGAGCAGGCCCGCCGACACCCAGAACGGGATGCGCCAGCCCCAGGCGGCAAACGCCGCCTCCCCCAGCTTCTGTTCGGTGACGATGACGACGAGCAAGGCGGCGATCAGGCCGAAGGCGGCCGAGGTCTGGATCCAGCCGGTATAGCCGCCGCGCTTGTCGGCGGGGGCGTGTTCGGCGACATAGATCGCCGCGCCGCCATATTCACCGCCGAGCGCAAAGCCCTGGATGACGCGCAAGGCGACCAGCAGCAAGGGCGCGGCATTGCCAATCTGGGCATAGGTCGGCAGGCAGCCGATGGCGATGGTGGCGACGCCCATGACCAGGATGGTCCAGAGGAACGTGCCCTTGCGCCCGGCCTTGTCGCCGATATGGCCGAAGACCAGCGCGCCGATCGGACGCGCGATCAGGCCGACAGCGAAAGTCGACAAGGTCAGTATGGTGCCGAGCGTGCCGGAGACGCCGGCGAAGAAGGTCTTGGTGATGATGGCGGTCAGGGTGCCGAAGATGAAGAAGTCGTACCATTCGAAGGTAGTGCCGGCGGCCGAGGCCGCCACGATGGTCTTCAGGCCCTTCGCCGGCTTGCTGTCTTCGGCCATGTCTTGATCCCCTGTTCGCCCGCCGTTTCCCGGCGTTTAAGCCTGATGGTGTGACGCAAAGCGCCGTCAATGACAAGGCCCCCGCTGGTCAGCACCTTATTTTGCGGTTAAGGTGGCGTTAACACATAAGTCCAGGGGGTCGCGATGAGCAGCAATGAGGGTCTGAGTTCCTATGCGCGGGTCAGCCGCGTCCGTCCGCTGCACCTGCTGATCACGGTGGTCGAGGGGCTTCTGGGGCTGCTGGGTGTTGTCGTGCTGATCCTGGTCCTGCGTTACGGCTCGTTCGAGAAGGCCGGCCTGTGTCTTGACCAGTCGATCGCCGGCGCCGTTTCCTACATCACCAAGCTGATTCATCACGCTTAGGCCGCGTTCGACTGGGCGATATAGGCGTCGAGCAGGGTCGTCACCCAGTCCATGAAGGCGCGCACCCGGCGCGCCGGATTGCGCCTTTGCGGATAGACCAGCGCCACCGGCATCGGCTCGGCGGTCAGGTGCGGCAGGACCTCGACCAGGGCCCCGGCGCGGACGTGGTCGAGCAGGCCGATGCGCGGCGACTGGATGATGCCCAGGCCCGCCACCACCGCGCTGTGATAGGACAGGGTGTTGTCGACACAGACCTGGCCCGGCATGCGGTAGCAACGGTAAGCCTGGCCGTCGAAATATTCGAAGCCGTCGGGCTTGTTGCCCAACTGGCTGACATAGTGGACCAGGCGGTGGTGGTCGAGATCCTGGAGGGTTTCGGGCGTGCCGAAGCGCTGGATATAGGCCGGGCTGGCGATATTGGCCATGTGCAGAACGCCGAGCGGCCGGGCGATCAGGCCGGAATCGGCCCTGTGGCCTACACGAATGACGCAGTCGAAGCCTTCCGCCACCACGTCCACCCGCCGGTCGGTGCATGACAATTCGATATCGAGGCCCGGATGCCGGGCCAGGAACTGCGGCAGGCGCGGGATGATCAGGTTGCGCGCCATGTGCACCGGCATGTCGATGCGCAGGCGGCCGTCCAGGCCCGCCGGCGCGGTCTGGAACATGGTGTCGATGTCCTCGACATCGGCCAGGATATCCTTGGCGCGCTCGTAAAACGCCTGGCCGTCGTGGGTCAGCTGCACCCGCCGGGTGGTGCGGTAAAGCAGCTGGGTTTTCAGATGGTTTTCGAGCTGCTGCACGGCGGTCGACACGGTCGATTTCGGCAGGCCCAGGCTTTCGGCGGCGGCGGTGAAGCTTTGCAGCTCGGCCACCCGGATGAAGGCCTGCATGGCGTCGAAGCGGTTCATGTGCGCCTCATTGTTCCAATTTGACGAATAGTCTTATCGCATATCGCATATTTATCGCCATGGACAGATAAACTATCTCCGGGTTCGCGAACAATCTTTCACGAAAGGTCCTTCCCCAATGACCCGGATCGCTCTCATCACCGGCGGCAGCCGCGGCCTTGGCCGCAGCATGGCGCAACACCTGGCGGCGCGCGGCGTCTATGTGCTGTTCACCTACCATTCGCGCAAGGACGAGGCGGACAGCCTCGCCGCCGAGCTTGAGGCCATGGGCCGCAAGGCAGTGGCCCTGCAACTGGACGCCGGCGATTCCAAAAGCTTCGATGCCTTCGCGGCCCAGGTCCGGGCTGCGCTGCGCGCGGCGTGGGGGCGCGGCGACTTCGACTTCCTGGTCAACAATGCCGGTACGGCGCTCTATGCGCCCTTCGCCGAGACGACCGAGGACCAGCTGGACACTGTCTTCAACATCCATTTCAAGGGCGTGTACCTGCTGACCCAGAAGCTTTTGCCGCTGATCCGGGATGGCGGCGCCATCGTCAACGTGTCGTCGGGCCTGGCACGGTTCAGCTATCCGGGCTCGTCGGCCTACGGCGCGATGAAGGGTGCGATCGAGGTGCTGACGCGCTATCTGGCGGTCGAACTGGGCCCGCGCCGTATCCGCGTCAATACGCTGGCGCCGGGGGCGATCGCGACGGACTTCGGCGGCGGGCGGGTGCGCGACAATGCCGAGCTCAACGCCACCATCGCCGGGCGCACGCCGCTGGGCCGGGTCGGCCTGCCGGACGATATCGGCGGGGCGGTGTCGCTGCTGCTGTCGAACGAGGCGGGCTGGATCAACGGCCAGAGAATCGAGGCGTCGGGCGGGATTCATCTGTGACTTACGGGGTGTGGGGTCCGTGACCCCATAAAACCTTAATATCTTTTCTGTTCCGGCCCGAAGGGCCGAAAACAGAAAAGATGGGAAGATTCTGGGGCCATAGGCCCCAGACCCCGTAGTCGCGGCTATATCCCCGCCATATCGACCACGATCATCCGCTCGGCCATGCGCACCTCCGGCACATTGGCGAGCGTGAAGGCGACATAGAAGCTGGCCCCCTCGGCCGGCTTGATATCCAGCAGGTCGCCGGCGCCGAAATTGTCGACATTGGCTACCCGGCCGACGGGCTGGCCGGATGTATCGACCACCGCCATGCCGATCAGGTCGGTGATGTAGTATTCGTCCTCGTCCGTCTCCGGCAGGTCGGCGCGCGGGACATAGAGCCGGAGGTTCTTGAGCTTTTCCGCCGCCGTCCGGTCGGGCGCTTCCTTCGCCCGCACCAGCAGCGCGCCCTTGTGCTCGCGCGCCGCCATCAGCGACAGTGCCGGCCGGCCTTCCGCGTCGAGCAGCGGATCGTGTTCCAGCACGCTGACCGGATCATCCATGAAGCTCAACAGCTTGAATTCGCCCTGCACGCCGTGGGCGGCGCCGACCTGGGCGACAAGAACGAGTTCGGGTTTGGCGTCGGGCAAGGTCGAATCCGTGGCGATAAGGCCCCCACCACCGCATCTCGCCGTCCTGACCGGCGGTGCGGATTGAAGCCGCGGACAACGGCTTCGTGCGGTCCCCCTCCCCGCGTGGCGGGGAGGTATAAGAACAGAAAGCCGCCCCACCTTATTCCTCCCCGATCGGAGAGAGGACCGCGCCCATTCTTCATGGGCGCGGTGGTGGGGGCCTTTCCACACAAAGAAAAAGGATCAGGAGGCATATCCCGGCCCTCGTTCCTTGGCAAGAACTGCCCCCTCCGGCGCTGCGCGCCACCTCCCCGCTACGCAGGGGAGGAGAGGCCACGGATTATTCCGAAGCCGGCGTTTCTTCGGCGACGGTTTCCTCGGCCGGAGCTTCGGCAGCGGCAGCCTCCTCGGCAGCCGGCTCAGCCGCCGGGGCTTCTTCGGCGGCGGGCGCTTCCTCGGCGACGGGTTCCGGAGCCGGCTCGGCAGCGGCGGCTTCCGCCGCGGCCTTGGCCGCTTCGGCTTCAGCCTTGGCGGCTTCCCTGGCGGCTTCGGCTTCCAGGCGGTCCTTCTCGCGCTGTTCGCGCTCGGCGATGCGCTCCTGCGCCTTCTTGCCCGGCTGGCCCTTCTGCGGGTTGTTGCCGTGTTCCCACTTGACCAGGCCTTCCTGCGACAGGAAACGCGCGACGCGGTCGGTCGGCTGGGCGCCCTTCTTCAGCCAGTCGGCGATGCGCTCCGACTTGAGCGAAACGCGCTGGGCGTCCTTCGGCAGCATCGGGTTGTAGGTGCCGACCTTTTCGATGAACTTGCCGTCGCGCGGAGCGGCCGAGTCAGCGACGACGATGGTGTAGTAGGGGCGCTTCTTGGAGCCACCGCGGGAGAGACGAATCTTGAGCATGTTCTTGGTTCCTTTTACTTTTTACGGGTTGGGTCGAACGGTTTTGACCCAGGAAGTCCAGGCAGGCCACCGAACAGGCCCGAAGAAGGTGCGCTTCCTGGAAGACCGGGCAGGCCTCCAGGCAGCTTGACGTTGCCTAAGTCGGGCATCTGGCCCGAATTCAGCGCGTTGGGATCGATGCCCATCTGCTTGGCCATCTCGGCCATCTTATCCGCATCGGGCGGAGCCGCGCCGCCACCCATGCCGAACATCTTGGCCATCTGGGCCATCGGCCCGCGTCCGCCCGACGAGCGCGACATCGCCTTGAAGGTGTCGGCCATCTGGCGGTGCTGTTTCAAAAGGCGGTTGATTTCCATGACCTCGACGCCGGCGCCCGCCGCGATGCGGCGCTTGCGCGAGGCGTTGAGCAGGTCGGGCTTCTTGCGCTCGACCTTGGTCATCGACGAGATGATGGCGATCTGGCGGTCGAAGGTCTTGTCGGAGATATTGAGCTCTTCGATCTGCTTCTTGACCTTCTGCACGCCGGGGAGAAGCCCCATGATGCCGGACATGCCGCCCATGCGCTTCATCTGCTGCAGCTGGTCGGAAAGGTCGTTGAGGTCGAACTGACCCTTGGCCATCTTCCTGGCCATCTGGGCGGCCTTGGCGGCGTCCAGCTCCTGCGCCGCCTTCTCGACCAGCGCCACCACGTCGCCCTGGCCGAGGATGCGGCCGGCGATGCGGCGGGCGTCGAAGACGTCGAGCGCCTCGATCTTTTCGCCGGCGCCGAGGAACTTGATCGGCAGGCCGGTGACGGCGCGCATGGAAAGCATCGCCCCGCCGCGTCCATCACCATCCGCCCTTGTCAGGATCAGGCCGGTCAGCGGCAGGCGCTCATGGAAGGCGGTCGCCGTGCGCACCGCGTCCTGGCCCGTGAGCGAGTCGGCGACAAGGAAGGTCTCGACCGGATTGGAGATCCTGGCGATCTCGGCGGCTTCCGACATCAGCGCTTCGTCGAGCGTGGTGCGGCCGGCGGTATCGAGGATCAGGACGTCGAAGCCCTGGAGGCGCGCGGCTTGCAGCGCGCGGCGGGTGATGTCGGTGGCCGACTGCCCCGCCACGATCGGCAGGACGTCGACCTCGACCTGTTTGGCAAGCGTCTGGAGCTGCTCCATCGCCGCCGGGCGGCGGGTGTCGAGCGAGGCCAGCATCACCTTCTTGCGGTCGAAGGTGCGCAGACGAAGCGCCAGCTTGGCCGAGGTCGTGGTCTTGCCCGAGCCCTGCAGGCCGGCCATCAGGATGACGGCAGGCGGGACGGCGTTGAGGTTGAGCGGCTCCGGCGTCTCGCCGCCCAGCATGTCGATCAGGCCGTCATAGACAATCTTGACCACCTGGTCGGCGGGGCGGACGGCCTTGATGATCTCCTCGCCGGTCGCCATATCGCGCGCTTTGGCCATGAACTGGCGCACGACCGGCAGGGCGACGTCGGCCTCGAGCAGCGCCACGCGCACCTCGCGCAGCGCCTCGTCCACGTCCTTTTCGGACAGGACGCCGCGCCCGCTCAGGCGGTCGAAAAGCCCCGACAGGCGCTCGTTCAATGAGTCGAACATCGTTTAATCCTCAAATTCCAGGCCCGATTTCGTCGCCGCTGCGCAAACAGAAAATCCCCGAGGGCGCAACGCGCTGTCGGGGATCCTTCCCATCCCTGTCCGCGCATGGCGGTGTCATGATGGCGAAGGGTTTTCGCAAGGGCGCCCGAACCCGGACGCGGATGTGGCCGGTGCTATGACGGGTCAGGGCCGTGGAGTCAAGTCTTTGTCGCCCTGGAGATGGATCAGCAGCCGCGACAGAAGGCTTTTCATCTGCGCCTGTTCGTCCGGCGAGAACGGCGACAGTGCCGCCTGTTCGCACTGGTAGAGCCTGTAGCCGACCCTCTCGAAACGTTCGCGGCCGCTGTCGGTCAGGTGCACGAGGTGCGCCCGGCGGTCGGTGGGATGGCGGCGGCGTTCGACCCAGCCGTCCTTTTCCAGCGCGTCGAGGAACAGGACCAGCGACGATTTCTCGACGCCCGACACCTGGACCAGCCGCGTCTGGGTCAGGTCAGGGTCCTCGCCCCGCCGCTGGTGCTGCCACAGCGAGGCCAGCACGACAACGTGACCCATGTGCAGGCCGGTGCCTTCGATCGCCTGCAAAAGTCCGCGCTGATAGACGGCGTGGCAGTGTGACAGCAGGTAGCCGAAGCTCTGCATGTGGGCGCGGATGATGTCGTCGTCGAAGTCCATGACCCCGGTATAAATCACCGCTTGACTCATGTCCATACTTAGATTATCTAATATTAGACAATATAATTTCATCCAATGTGGAGCCTTGCCATGTGGGGTCGTCTTGCCGCCGTCATCAGCCTGATGGTGCTGTCGCCGTTGATCGCCGAGTACCTGCTGGGCTCGCTGCCGATGAGCATGATCGCCATCCTGCCGGTGATGATGCTGATGTACGGCGCCGGTGCGGTCGTCATCCGCGAACTGGCGCGGCAGACGGGACGCGGCTGGCCGACCATCATCCTGCTCGCCACCGCCTATGGCTTCATCGAAGAAGGCCTGGTCGACCAGTCGCTGTTCAATCCCAACTATCTGCACCTGCGCCTGCTCGACTACGGCTTCATTCCGGCCATCGGCACGTCGCTGGTGTGGGCGATCTATGTCATCGGGCTGCACATGTTCTGGAGCATCAGCGTGCCCGCCGGCCTGACCGAAACTCTGTTCCGTGACAAGCGCGACGCGCCGTGGCTGGGCAGGATCGGCCTCGGCATTTTCATGGTTCTGTTCCTGGCCGGCGCGGCCATGGTCGCCTTTTTTACCTGGAAGCAGATGCCTTTCATGGCATCGCCGGCGCAGCTTGGCGGCACGGCGGCGATTGCGCTGGCCCTGATCGTCGCCGCCTTCGTGTGGCCGAAGCGGACCGAAACGACGACCGGTAAGGCGCCGCATCCGCTCGTCCTGTTCGCCGTGCCGATGGTTCTGGGTTCGGCCTTCATCCTCAGCGAATATGCCGCACAGGGCATCAAGGACCTGCCGGCCGGCGTTGCCGCGGGCGCATTGTTCGGCCTCGAAGCCCTGATGCTGCTGTTCATGGCCGTGTTCACGCGCGGCCGGGCGTGGACCGACGTCCAGCGCTTCGCCCTGATGGCCGGAGGCCTGAGCGTCTACATCTGGTGCGGCTTCAAGACCGACATGACCCTGCACGGCACGGCGGACCTGCCGGCCCACGCTGCGCTTGCCGCCGTCTTTGTCGCGCTGACCTTGTTCGCCGGTTGGCGGGCGCGGAGCAGGGCGGCGTCATAAATCGTATATTAAGCATAACTGCGCCCTAATCGCCTTTCATCACGATTCGCGGGTTTGTAGGGGGTGTGCCGATGTTCCAGGTTCTCGACGCCATAAATGCGCGCGCCAGCATCGCCGGCCGCATGCGTTTCCTGAGCGTGCTGATGGTCGTGCCGGTCGCCATCACCGGCTGGCTGCTTTATCAATCGCACATGGCCGTGGTCGATTTCGCCATGAGTGAATATCGTGGCTCGGCCTATCTCGGCGCCTTATGGCCGGACCTGATGGCCGGCGCTTCCGGCCAGCCGGCGCCCGACGGCGCGGCGCTCCAAAAACTTGCCGCCGCCAATGCCAGGATGGTCGCGCCGGACGAGGCCCAGGCGCTAAACGGCAGGTCGGGCGGCGATCTTCTGACCGCATCCAACACGCTGTTCGCCGAGGTCACCGACAAGTCGAAGCTGATCCTCGATCCCGATCTCGACAGCTATTACATGATGGACGCGGTCACCACCAAGCTGCCCGCCGTCCTGGTCGCGGCCAATGCCCTGCATGGCGACGCCTCTTCGGACATCAACAAGGTCACCTTCGACAACGCCGTCGCGGCGATGAAGGACAGCTTCGACAAGTCGGGCCAATACGGCAAGAGCGGCAAGCTCAAGGAGGACACGCAAGGCGCTCTTGATGCGGTCATGGCGGCCGCCACGGCTTTCCGCGCCGATACCGGCACCTATGACGATTTCACCACACGTCTTGACGCGTTGTTCACACCCGGCGATCGCGACCTGGCGGCGATGCAGAAGCTGCGCGCCGACAAGGAAAGCGCCCATATGTATGGTGAGTTCGCGCTGGTCGGCGCGGTGCTGGCTCTGGCCCTGTGTCTGAGCTCGGTCATCGGTTCGGGCCTGTCACGGCGGTTGTCGACCCTGTCAGGCCTGATGCGGAAGCTGGCGCGCGGCGAGGATACCGGTGCGATTCCGTTTGCTTCGGATGGCCACGAGACCGGCGTCATCGTCTCGACCCTGGCCGCCTTCCGGGATTCGGTGCGTGAAACCGAAGCCATGCGCGCGGAAAAGGCGCGGCTGGAGGCCGAAAGCCTCGACGGCCGCCGCAAGGCGATGTTCGCCATGGCCGACCGCTTTGAATCCTCCGTGCTCGGCATCGTCGACAACCTGACCGGCGCCGCCGACAGCCTGGGCCATGCGGCGGACCGGCTCAGCGGCCATGCGGAACAGACCCGTTCACGCAGCCGCACCGTCGCCACCGCCATGGACTCGGCCAGCGCCAATGTCCAGTCGGTCGCCGGGGCCACCGAGGAAATGGCGGCTTCGTCGCGCAGCATCGCCGAACAGGCCGGCCGCGCTTCTGAAGCCGCCGAGACAGCTGCCCGCCATGCCGGAGAGACCACGGTCAAGGTGGCGGCGATGAACGATGCCGCCAGCCGCATCGGCTCGTCGATCGACATGATCACGCGCATCACCTCACAGACCAATCTCTTGGCGCTCAACGCCACCATCGAGGCGGCGCGGGCGGGCGAAGCCGGGCGCGGCTTCAATGTCGTCGCCACCGAGGTCAAGGCGCTGGCCAGCCAGACGGCGCGCGCCACCGAGGAGATCAGCCAGCAGGTGCGCGGCGTCCAGACCGCCACGGCAGAGGCTGCCGCCGCCATGACCGGCGTCGCCGACATGGTCATGAGCCTGCGTGAAATCTCCGCCGCCATTCTGGAATCGGTAGCGCAGCAGACCGCTGCCGTCGACGAGATCTCGCGCTCGACCTCGGAGGTGGCGGAATCGACAGCAGGGATCAGCGCCGCCGTTGGCGATGTCAGCACCACCGCCCACAACACCGGCGAGGAGGCGCGCGCCGCCCTGCATGCCGTCCGCGACCTGTCCGGCCAGACGCGGGCGCTCAAGGATACGGCGGTCGATTTCCTGAAGACCGTCCGCGCCGGCTAGAGAAAAATGTACGTAAAGTGGAATCGAAATGGCGTTTTCCTTCCCCGTTTACGGCAACGTCGTTGCGAGGAAGGTGGCGCCGAGAGAAACGAGGCGACGGAAGGGGTAGCCCAACCGTCCGTTTCCCCCTTCCGTCGTCGCAAGGGCGCCGACACCTTCCCCGTAAACGGGGAAGGAAGATCTGCACCGGCTCGGTCTAAATTATGACATTCTAGAGATACGCGTTGAACGGCAGGGCTGCCAGGGCCTCGCGCCGCCACGGTTCACTCAGCGGGCGGACGGCATCGGGACCGGCCTTGGCCAGCGCGTCGCGCGCCGCTTTCGACGCCGCCAGCTCGCGCAAAGCCTCGGCCGCCGCCGCGATGTCGGGCTCGCCCCAGGTCTGTTCCGGGTCGCCTTCCAGCCAGCCATAGGGGCCGTCGGCGTCACGCACCCGCACCTCGGCCGCTGGAATCAGGCGCGCATCGTCCGCCGTCATGAAGTCGTCATTGCCGCTGCCGGCCGTGGCGATGACCGCGACTCCGGCCGCCATGGCCTCGGCCAGGGTCAGGCCGAATCCTTCCGAGCGGTGCAGCGAAATCAGGATGTCGAAGGCGGCGATGAAGTCATCCATGTCGCGGTCGTCGAAGCGCTCGTCGATCAGGCGGACGTCATGCCGCTCGGCCAGCAGGGCATTGAGTTTCTGTTCGGTGACGCGGTCACTCATCAGGTCGACCACCTTGAGCGTCAGCCGCGCCGCGCCCGATTCGGGAAAGGCCAGCCGCCAGGCGTCGATGACACCCCATGGATTCTTGCGCGCCGCCGACGACTTGGTGTCGAACAGGCAAAGCACCTCGCACCGGTTAGGATCGAGCCCGAATTTGGCCTTCGCCTTGTCTTTCGGGGGCAAGACCGGCACCGGATGCGGCATCAGGCGCACACGGACGGCCATGTCGCGGCGCCGCTTCATCTTCATGGTGCGGATGAGGGCGTCGCGGACATAGCGGCTCGGCACCCAGATTTCGTGCAGGTACTCGGCGGCGAACAGCCATTCGGCCGGCACCTTGCCCGTCTCCCAGGCCCAGTAGGCTATGCGGTAGCGTTCGTTCCACGACGCCGGCCGGTTGGCCAGCATGGCGATCACGTCCTCCGGCGCATTGGCGTGAATCAGCCACACACCGCCTTCGCCGGGCAGGGTCAGGTCGCTTTTGGCGAGATGGCGGAAGCCGGGGCGCAGGTCATGGGTGACGATGTCGTAACCCGCCGCGCGCAGGGCGTCGGCGGTCATGCGCCCCGCCCGGCCGATGCCGAGCGCTTCATTGAGGAAACCGCTGACCACCAGCGTGCCCCTGCCCGCCGGCGGCAGGATATCCGCCTTTTTCCAGCCGAAGGCGCGGACGCGCGCCAGGACTTCGAGCACGCCATTGATCAACGGCAGGCGGTATCTTAGCGGCAGGTGCCTCAGGATCGGCATGAACGGCTCAGGAAACGGATATATCCGTTACAGACCTAGCCATTTTCTCCGTTGCGTCCAGTAGGATTTGAACTGGTCGGCCTGGTCGTCGTCGGCGAAGGTGACGACCTTGACCATGTGGTCGCCGCTGGAATCGGAGCGCACGGAAATCGAGTCGGTGTCCTGGATCGAGGCGGCCTCGACAAATTTGAAGAACGCGCCGAAAAAGGCGTCGGCTTCAGAGTCCGTATTCAGATCAAATGCCAGACTGACCACGCGTCACCTCGTTTTTCTTTTGTCTTTGCAGACTAAGCCCGAAAGCCCCGCGCAACCCCATCCGTAAGGGGTAGCGGAAATATCAAAATCCTGCAAAAATATGTGCGCCGCACAATGATGTCAGTGAACCGCATAACTGGCGATGAGTCAAAGGTATTAACGCCGCATCCGTGATCACGATGGCGTGGGTGTGGCGCGGCGAACTCAGGACAGCGTTGTCAATGGCCGGCGTCGTAGATGACATAGCTGGCGGGCGTGCGGGGTGCGGCATCGTCGTCGAACGTCGGGTCGACTTCGAAGCGCATGAGGTCGAACTCGCCGTCGACAAAGCGCCAATGGCCGGCATCCCAGGCATCGCCAATGCCGCGCCACAAGGCATGGGTGGAAATCGTCAAGGTTTTCGGATCAAACTTGGCATTGACCAGCGTAACGTCGCTGCCGAAACCGTCAACCTTGGGAGCACTACCGCCCTCATTGGAGACATCGCGCAAGTTGGGCCGAGCAAAGCTCAACAACTGGAAATCTCCACCGCTGTCGGGATCGCGCAGCAGGAAGACATATTTGATGTTGTAGGCGCCCATTGCGCAGAACATCTGGTACAACTCGACCTTGTGCGGCGGCGTGTCCGCCGCGTCATAGCTTGGACGGTAGGAAAACGTGTAGACGAAATGGCTGACGCCTTCCTGGCCGGTGTCATTGACCGGAATGTCAGTGCGGCCGTTCATGTCGCAGTCGGGCAGCGCTGCCTTGACGAAGGCCTCCGCCGCCTTCACGGCGTCCCCGGGTTTGGCGGACGCAGCGGTAGCCGATGAAGAGCCAGCCGGCGCCTGTGGCGCCTTGGGGGGCGTGCAGCCAGCCAAAACGGTTGCCGTCAGCACCAGAGCCGCTGCCGCTACTATACCCCGCATACCGTCCTCCCTTGGATTCAGGCGCGCAGTCTACGCCACCTCGGCGGCGTCCTCCAGCCCTGGATCAGGGGGGGTGTTGCGCCCGGCCGGCATGAGGAGCTTCTTGATATTGCGCGCCGCCTGACGGATGCGGTGTTCGTTCTCGACCAGGCCGATGCGGACATAGCCTTCGCCGTATTCGCCGAAACCGAGGCCCGGCGCGACGGCGACGTGCGCTTCCTCGATCAGCAGCTTGGCGAACTCGATCGAACCCATGTCGCGGAACTTCTCCGGGATCTGCGCCCAGGCGAACATCGAAGCCGGCGGCGCCGGAATGTCCCATCCGGCGCGCTTCATCGCGGAAACCAGCACGTCGCGGCGTGATTTATAGGTGGCGCGGATCTCGTCGACATTGTCCTGCGGCCCGTTCAGCGCCGCGGCGGCGGCGACCTGGATCGGCGCGAAGCCGCCGTAATCGAGGTAGGATTTCACCCGCGCCAGCGCCGCGCAGATGTCCGCATTGCCGACCACCATGCCGATGCGCCAGCCGGCCATGGCGTAGGTCTTGGACAAGGAATTGATTTCGACGCTGCGTTCGCGCGCGCCATCGACCTGAAGGATCGACGGCGGCGGATTGTCGTCGAAATAGATTTCCGAATAGGCGATGTCGCTGAGCACGATCAGGTCGTGTTTCTGCGCGATCTTGATGACCTCCTTGTAGAAGTCGAGATCGACCCATTGCGCCGTCGGATTCGACGGATAGGAGACAATCATCACCGACGGCGCCGGCACCGAGTGTTTGACCGCCTTGTCGATGCCCGAAAGGTACTGCTCCGGCGACAGGGCAGGCACGTGGCGGATGACGCCGCCAGCCATCAGGAAACCGAAAGCGTGGATCGGATAGGCCGGGTTGGGGCAGATGACCGTGTCGCCCGGCGCGGTGATCGCCATGGCGAGGTTGGCGAACCCCTCCTTGGAGCCGAGCGTCGCCACGACTTCGGTATCGGGGTTGAGTTTCACGCCGTAGCGGCGGTCGTAATAGCCGGCCATGGCCTTGCGCAGGCCCTGGACGCCCTTCGAAACGCTGTAACCATGCGTCTTCGGCTTGCGCACCGTCTCGACCAGCTTGTCGACGATATGCGAAGCCGTCGCCATGTCCGGATTGCCCATGCCGAAGTCGATGACATCAATACCTTCAGCGCGCAGCTTTGCCTTGACCTTGTTGACCTCTTCGAAGACGTAGGGCGGCAGGCGGCGGATACGGTAAAAGTCGCGCATGGCGGTGGAAAACCCGGAACGGAAGCTACTGGAGCCTTCCTATGGCCGATCCGTTTTGGTTTGTCATCCCGTCAGCGCCAAATTCTTCGAATAATTTTGCGCAAAGTTCGGAAAATTTCTTATGAAGGTGCGATGCCGATCGCAGGAATGTGTCAATCTATCGGCCGCTTCGGCAACTGCCTCTGCAAGGCGGCTATATCCTGCAGCCGGGCTTGCAGCATGGCTTGAGCCTGTGGACGCAGCTCCGGCTCCAGATCGGGCAGCAGCGCCGCCGAATCGGGCCGTTCGAGAAAAGTCGTCAATTCGCGCAAGGCTGAAGCCGGGTCCAGATTCTGGAAATGACGTGCCGCGTATTGAAACATCACCAGGACCTCGAGAACCCAAAGGCGGGCTTGCGTGTTTTGTTCTCCTACGTCCATCTGACAGCTCAATAGGAAAAGGCCTGACTTATGGAGTAAATCATCCCGACAACGATGCCGATTGCAACGAGATAGACAATAAAACCAAGCAGGCATGTGCCGAAAACGACGCCAACAGCCGCAAAAACGGAACCTGTGCGATACCGCTCGCTGTTCAGGTCATCCAGGTCGGAGGGCAGTCCGGGGTTGGCTGCCGCGAATTGCCGGAACTTTTCCGGATAGGCGCGCCGGGCAAAGGAAATCAGGTCGACATAGCGCGCCGTGGCATGCGGAAAGCTCAGCCCCAACCGCGCGAAAAAGGCAAAGACCGAGCCCTTTATGCGCCGGTGCTGCTCGGCGATGCCGACAGGATTGACCGAGTAGCCGAGTTGACGTCCGACGACGAGTTTTTGCATGGCGGAAACAGCCGTTGTCACGTCGCCTTCGATCGCGGCCAGGCCCAGCCGGTCGCCGGTAAATACGGATGCTCTTTCAAAAGGCAAAAGGAAAAAGTTGAGAATGCCGGTTTTCTGCGCCTGACGGATCAGGAAACCCCACAGGCTATATTCCTGTTGCACCCGCCAATAACCGATAAACCGCCCGACGATCCACGCGACCTCCTCATCCGTAACGCCATTCTCGAGCATTTCCGAGGTCAGAAAAATCGCGCGACGAAGAAAGAACCGCGACAGAAAGGCATTGAAGGAATCCATTTCAAAGACGAAGACCGTGATCGGTTTAGTCACATTCATGGCGGCCTTTACGTCGAGCACGATCTTGTTGATCCGCGGATAATTGATGTCCGAAACCATAACCGTATTCGCCATTAGATAGACGTAGGATGTTTCGCACGCCATCCAGAAAAGCAGTATCAGAAACGGGAAGATCAGCATGAACGAACCGCCGATCGCGATAATGAGCATGAACGGCAAAAGCATGAAGGCGCAAATCAACGCCAGTGCGAATCGTAAATGCTGCCGCGGGTGGATACACCTCTGAAACTCGGCGTGTGACAATGTTTGCATGCCTTCCCCCCGGCGTTTGCAATGGAAAACAATGTTATGTTGTGTTAATGCGAAAAAATTGATCGCGCAAGACGCGAATTTATGGTGGGCTCAGGTGACGGACGTATTTGTCAGTTACAAGCGCGAGGATCGACCACGCGCGGAACATGTGGTCCGCGCCTTGACCGACCAGGGCTTTTCGGTCTGGTGGGACGAGAATATTACGCCCCGCGAAGCATGGGACGCCACAATCGAGAGGCAGATCAGTGGCGCGACCAGCGTCCTGGTATTGTGGTCACAGCTATCGGTGGCTTCCGACTGGGTCCGCACGGAGGCCCATTTTGCTCATGACCGGAACAAGCTGATACCTGTGAAGGTCGAAACCTGCGCTTTGCCGCTGGCTTTTGCCCTCGTCCAGACCGTCGACCTGACGGACTGGGGCGGTCAGCAAGATCACCGTCAATGGCGAAAGCTCCTCAGCTGGATCAGCGACCTGACAGCATCCAGGACGAACACGGACGCCATCATAGCCTCGGGCGCTACGAACAAATACCGAGAGATTGTCGGTCATCTGCCATCAGGAGAGGCGATCAGCGACGGCGCCCTGATCAATGCGGCGACACCGGCGGGAACCCTCTTCAAGGATGGGGCCGATGGCTGTGTCATGCGCTGTCTGCCAAGAGGTGAGTTCATGCTTGGCGCGCCCCCGACAGATATTGATCGTACGCCGGCGGAAAGTCCCCAGAAACGCATACAGATCACACAGCCGCTTGCCATGGGCATCTATCCCGTGCTGACGCGGGAGTTCGGCATATTCATCCAATCGCCTCCGCAAGCGCCGTCGCCGAACAAGGTCCTCTCCTGGTTGGACAAGCCTGTGACGCCCGAAGCGCCACGGGCGCCGGCAACGCCGCGGACTCCCGTCACTCACGTTTCCTTCAACGATGCCGTAAATTTTGCACTGGCCCTGTCGGAGGCGACGGGTTATGCCTATCGCCTTCCTTCCGAGACAGAATGGGAATTTGCCTGCCGGTCAATGGCCAGCACCCGCTATAGTCATGGCAATGTCATCGACGCCAGCCATGCCGTCTTCCATTGTGAGTCCACGCCTCTTCGCTCTGGTCCGGCTGAAGCGGGCCAATACGCGCATAATCGCTTCGGCTTATTCGACATGCACGGCAATGTTCGCGAATGGACGATGGACGGATGGCACGATTCGCATGAGTTTACGCCTGCGGACGGCAGTCCCGCCCCCCAAGGGCAGTCCTCGATGCGAGTCGTGAGAGGAGGCGCGTGGTGTGATCCGGCGCCGATGTTGAGATCATCGTGGCGCGGCCGAGCCACCTATTCCACGCGCGATGCCGCCATCGGCTTTCGTATCGTTAGAGAGCTGTCCTGACGGCCGGTGCTACAATTCTTCCTCGACAAACGCCCTGAGCCGCTCCAGCGCTCCGTCCCACTGCCGCGAGATGGCGTCGAGCGCCGCGCGCGCCGTCTCCAGCCTTTGCCGCTTCAGGGCCCACAGGCTCAACCGGCCGCGCCGGGCGCAGGTGACCAGGCCGGCCTTTTCCAGCACATAGAGGTGCTTGGTCACGGCCTGGCGCGACATGTCGGCGACATCCGCCAGATCGACGATCGCGGCCGGCCCCTCTGCCCCCAGGCGGTTGACGATGGCCAGCCGCGTCGGATCGCCCAATGCTGAGAAAACATGGGCGGCGAACACGACCGCTTCCTCACCAACCCCTGGCAAGATAGGCCTCGATCAGCTTGCACTGCCACGTCCAGCCGCCGTCATTGGCGGCGAAGGCCGCGGCGCGGCGTTCCAGCGGCAGGTGGCGGAAACCGGATTCGATGATGGTCAGTTGCGTGCCGCCGGTGACGGCCTCGAGCTCGAAGCGGACCAGGGTCATAAACTCGCCGGAATAGTCCCTGTCCTTGTCGATGCCGTAAGGGTGCCAGCGGAACGAAAAGACGTGCGGCGGGTCGATTTCCTCGATCTTGAGCAGGACCGGCGTGCCGCGATGCGGTTCCTGCATGGCGGCGACTTCGGCATTGACCTCGGTCGGCACGATGGCGCCGGTGATGGCCTGGCCGGCGATGAAAGGCCCCTTGAGGAACATGCCGAACCATTTGCCGAACTGGTCCGAATTGGCGATGGCCTGCCACACTCGCGACAGGTCGGCGGCGAGGAAGATCGTCTTGACGAGGCTGTCGGGGATTTCGTCCATAGGCAACTCCTGGGTTGCGCTTTCCTTAGCCCAATGCCGGATAATATGCAACCGTGAAGTTGCCTTTTCCACCGCAAGGCTTCGTGATAGGTCTTGCCTATGCGCAAATGGGGGCGGATCGTCTGGGGGATTGTCGCGGCGGTGGTGATTGCCTGCGCCGTCGATGGCTTCTGGTTCGAGCCGCGCAGCCTTACCCTGACGCAGCTCGACATCGCCACGCCGTCATGGCCCGCCACCACCGCGCCCCTGCGGGTGGTGCTCATTTCCGACACCCACGCCGACGGCTGGTTCATGACGCCGGCGCGCATCCGTTCGATCGCCGCCGAGGTCAATGCCATGCAGCCCGACGCGGTGATCCTGGCCGGCGACTATATCGGCGGCAATGTGCTCAGGGGACGCAAGGAATTCGGCGCGCGGCCGATGCGGTCGCCGGCGGAGATCGCGCTCGACGAGGACGGCCTGCGCGCGCTCGGCGATTTTCATGCGAAATACGGCGTCTTCGCCATCATGGGTAATCACGACTGCTGGTGGGATTGCGATACGGTGCGGCGAATCCTGAACGAGGACGGCATCCATTTCCTCGAAAACCAGGCGGCGGCGATTTCACGCCCCGACGGCGATGTGTGGATATTGGGCGTCGAGGACGGCCAGACGCAACACCCCGACTTTCCAGCGACTTTTGCCCAGGCGCCGGTCGGCGCCGCGACGATCACGGTGACGCACAATCCAGGCCTGTTCGACTGGCCCAGCAACCATGTGCCGGTGATGCTGGCCGGCCATACCCACGGCGGCCAGGTGCGCATCCCGTTCCTCGGCGCGCCGGTGACCGTGTCGCGCCATACCAACGATACTTACAAGGGCTGGACGATCATCGGCGGCCGGGTGCTGATCGTGACGCGGGGCGTGGGGGAAAGCGGCATACCGGTGCGCTTCGACTGCCCGCCGCAGATCATGCTGCTGACCTTCCACAATGGCCCGGCGGCGAAGGTGGTGGCGACGCCGGATAAAAGCCTGCCTTAATTGGCGGGAAAGGATCAATTTCGCATATAGGGCGCACCCCGAAAGGTGCGTCGCACTCTTTATTTCGCCGAACGTCGTTTCGGATTAATACCAGCGTGCGACCGCACGCCGCCGCCGTTGCGGCGAACCATGCGGCGCTTGAGCTGAATCTTATACCGACGGTCAGTCTTATGACCGTCGGTATAAGACACGCGTAAAAACAAATAATTAGAGCATTTCCCCGAGTCATCTTGACCGGGAAACGCTCTAAGTGAGTCTGGACCTGAGGCCGTTGGCGAGCAGGACGCATCAATCGGTGGAATAATTTGCCTGGACCGTACAGCGCCAGCCCGCCGAAGCCGAGCCCTGCGAAGACGGATCGGGCGGGGTGCACTGACATGGAGAAAACGACACAACGTGTGCGTTTGATTTTCCGAAGCGCATGCCCGCGAGCGCAGCTTCAGCCCTGGCGTCGTCCTGCGCCCTGAGACAGGCGGCGCCCTGGTCTTCTCCGATACCCGTGCCGCTCACCACCCCGGTCTCGGCCACCGCCGGAAAGGCGATCATCAGCAAGGCGCAGACGGCAAAATGGGCTTTTCGCATGAGTTGTTCCTCGTGAATCGGCGGGGTTGACAATCAAATATTACGTAGGCACCTATATATATCAGCGTTTTTCGAGATGACAACGGGAGGGAAGAGTGTCGCGTATGGTACGGTTCAAAACCTGGGTATGGGCGCCTTTGGCCGCGCTCGCCGGAGGTCTGGTCATGGCCGCCGCAGCCATTACGCCGCAAAGCGCGGCATTCGCCCAGTCCTCCCCGGCCACCTGTGTGTCGTCATACCAGTCGGACGGCACCATCTATATCCATAACGGCTGCGAACAGGACGTCTACTGGATGGCCTGCGTGCGTACCCAGGGCTGGACGGTCACCCATTCATATGACGGGCCCGGCATCCTGGCGGGGACGGATTACGACTTCTCGCCGGCGAACGACCAGACGCCGTTTTCCTACTCGCTCCTCACCGCATATCAGCCGACCAATTTCCAGTGCGGACAGTGATATGAACCGAACCTCCGCTTTATGTCTGCCGGCTCTGGTTTTGGCGGCATGTCTCGCCGTGCCCGCCGCCGCGCAGGACCAGACAGGACAGCAGACCATCCCCAATGCCCAGGCCTTTCTCTGGACCGTGTTGAATTCAAATGCCGGCGTCACAATGGAATACACTTACACGGCGCCAAACGGTCGAGTTGACGATTGGAGGGATGCAGACATCGACTCCGTAAGCGGCAGCGACTGCCATACCACCTTTACCGCGCGCGTTCCCCCCGATATACGCTCGAAAAACCTCTACGTAACCCGCGACGTCGACTGGCGCGGCGTCAACACCGTGAGCAGGGACTGGCGATCAATAACCGTGACCGGAGGCGTTACCGACACCATTGGGGCGTCGACCGATCTCATCCTCTATATCCCGGATGGGCTAAGGGACCGCGTTTACAATGCATTCGACTTCCTGCGTAAGTCCTGCAACACCTCGCAACAGTACGGCTTCTGACCGAATACGCCCGCTTTCCGCCGGGCGCCGGCGGGGGCCGCGACGATCACGGTGACGCACAATCCAGGCCTGTTCGACTGGACGTCCAACCATGTGCCGGTCATGCTGGCCGGGCACACCCACGGCGGCCAGGTGCGCATCCCGTTCCTGGGCGCGCCGGTGACCGTGTCGCGTCATACCAACGACACCTACAAGGGCTGGACGATTATCGACGGGCGAGTGTTGATTGTCTCACGTGGTGTCGGCTCCAGCGGCATCCCGGTCCGCTTCGACTGCCCGCCGCAAGTGATGTTGCTGACCTTCCACAATGGCCCGGCGGCCAAGGTGGTGGCGACGCCGGATAAAAGCTTGCCCTAATTGATGGGAAAGCATCAATCTCGCATGCTGGGGCCGAATGATGCCCTCCTCCCTATCCGAAGGATGGGGAGGTGGCTGCGAGCCCTCCCTCCCATGCAATGGGAGGGGGGACCATCGAGCGAAGCGAAGATGGTGGGAGGGTCCGAAGCAGACGGAGGGGTCTTCGCGGAAGGAGCCAAACCCCTCCGGCTTTGCCGAGCAAGCTCGTCAAATCCACCTCCCCATCCTTCGGATAGGGAGGAGGGAGACCTACTCCACCGTCACCGACTTGGCGAGGTTGCGCGGCTGGTCGACATCGGTGCCTTTATGCACCGCCGTGTGGTAGGCCAGAAGCTGGATCGGCACCGAATAGACCAGGGGCGCGATGAAGCTGTCGCAATGCGGCGCGGCGAGGGTGGTCAGCGCCCCGGCCGGCAGGTTGGGCGCCTTGGCCGGGTCGTCGGTGATCATGATCACCTTGCCGCCGCGCGCGGCGACCTCCTGAACGTTCGACGCCGTCTTTTCGAACAGGGCGTCGTCCGGCGCGATGACCACCACCGGGGTGCTCTCGTCGATCAGGGCGATCGGCCCGTGCTTCAGCTCGCCGGCGGCATAACCCTCGGCATGGATGTAGCTGATTTCCTTGAGCTTCAGCGCCCCTTCCAGCGCCAGCGGATACATGTCGCCGCGGCCGAGATAGATGACGTCGCGCGCCTTGCTGAGGCCGTAGCTGACTTTCGTGATCTCGGCATCCATGGCCAGCGCCTCATTGATCAGGCCCGGCGCGGCCAGCAGGGCCTGGACCAGTTGCGCCTCGCGCGCCGCGTCGATGCGGCCGCGCTGGACGCCTGCGCAGACGGTCAGCGACAGCAGCGCCGCCAGTTGCGCTGTGAACGCCTTGGTCGAGGCGACGCCGATTTCCGGACCGGCGTGGGTCGGCCACAGAATGTCGGCCTCGCGCGCCATGGTCGAAGAATGGACATTGACCAGGGCGGCGGTCTTCAGGCCCTGCTCCTTGCACCAGCGCAGGGCGGCCAGGGTATCGGCGGTCTCGCCCGACTGCGACACCGCCACGGCCAGGGTGCCCGGCGTCATGGCCGGGGCGCGGTAGCGGAACTCCGACGCCACCTCGACATCAACCGGCAATCCGGCGATCTTCTCGAAGGCGTAGCGGGCGATGGAGCCGGCATAGTAGGCGGTGCCGCAGGCGATGATCTGGATACGGGCAACGCTTCGGAAATCGATGCCGGCCTTGATGTCGGCGCGGACGCCGCCGCCGACCGGATCGAGGAAGGCCGACAGGGTGCGCTGGCAGCTTTCCGGCTGCTCGTGCACTTCCTTCTCCATGAAATGGTGGTACGAGCCCTTTTCGACCAGGGCGGCGGACGCCGGGACGTGGGTGATGGCGCGGTTGACGCGGTGGCCGGTGGAATCGTAGATCTCGGCGTCGTGGCGGTGCAGGACGACCCAGTCGCCTTCTTCCAGATAGGTGACGCGCTGGGTGAACGGCCCGACGGCGAGGGCGTCCGAGCCCAAATACATTTCATTGTCGCCCCAGCCGACGACCAGGGGCGAGCCGCGCCGCGCGCCGAGGATGGTCTCGTCCTCGCCGCCGACCAGTATGGCCAGGGCGTAGGCGCCGTGCAGGCGGTCGAGCACGCTCTTGAAGGCGTCCTTCAATGGCTGGACCTTGAGCGCCTCGTCAAGCAGGTGGGCGATGACCTCGGTATCGGTATCGGACTGGAACACGTGGCCCTTGGCCTTGAGGGCGGCCTTGAGCTCGGCATAGTTCTCGATGATGCCGTTGTGGACCAGGGTGACCTTGCCCTGGGCGTGGGGGTGGGCGTTGGCGACGGTCGGCGCGCCGTGCGTGGCCCAGCGGGTGTGGCCGATGCCGACGATGCCTTCTACGGGTTCGGCGGCGATGGCCGCTTCGAGGTTCCTGATCTTGCCGGCGGCGCGGCGGCGGTTGGGCGCGCCGTTCACCTGGACGGCAATGCCGGCGGAGTCATAGCCGCGATATTCCAGCCTGCGCAGGGATTCGAGCAGGCGGGGCGCCACGGGTTCACTGCCGATGATACCGATAATGCCGCACATGCGTGAATTTCCTTGCGTATGTAATTTTGGCTTGCGACGGCGATCTAGCATATTCCATGCCGCCTGGCTATAAACAAGCATGACAAAAGTTTACACGGCATGGAAAATAGGCTGTTAACACCCCATGCGCTTAAAGCATGGAGTTTTGGCTTTACACAACAGGCCGTCACAACAATTTGCAATTAATTTGTTGCATATTTTCCTGCCTCGGCCTATGGGAGGGCTCTACCGAGGTCCATACCCATGCACGACACGAAATGGGACAAGCTCCAGGCGGCGCTGTCCGCTTCCGGCCTGTCGATCCGCGACGTGGCCGACGCCGCCCAGATCGCCCAGAGCAGCATCTTCCGCGCTCTCAACGGCTCGACCAAGGCCTTGCGCCCGGAAACGGTCGACAAGCTTGAGGCCGCCTTCATCGCCCTGGTTACCCAGCGCGCCGCCGGCTACCGCGAAGCGCTCGCCATGTATGCCTACAATCCCCTCCGCAGCAAAAACGAAGAAATGGCCACTCACATGCCCGCCATGAACCAGACGCGCAAATACTTCGGCACCGACGGCATCCGCGGCCGCGCCAACGCTTTCCCGATGACTGCCGAGGTCGCCTATCGCGTCGGCATGGCCGCCGGCAAGATGTTCATGTCGGAGACCGACCGCCGCCATCTCGTCGTCATCGGCAAGGATACGCGCCTGTCGGGCTACATGATCGAGCCGGCCCTGGTGGCGGGCTTCACCTCGGTCGGCATGGACGTGCGCCTGATGGGACCGATGCCGACGCCGGGCGTGGCCATGATGACGCGGTCGATGCGCGCCGACCTCGGCGTGATGATCTCCGCCTCGCACAATCCCTTCGCCGATAACGGCATCAAGCTGTTCGGACCGGACGGCTACAAGCTCAGCGACGAGGTCGAACTGGCCATCGAGGCGCGCATGGACAGCGACATCATGCACGGCGTCGCCGAGGCGCACAAGCTCGGCCGCGTGGCGCGCATCGACGACGCCCAGGCGCGCTATATCGAAATCGCCAAGGCGACCTTTCCGCGCAACTTGCGGCTCAACGGTCTGCGCATCGTCATCGACTGCGCCAACGGAGCGGCCTACAAGGTGGCGCCGACCGCGCTTTATGAACTGGGGGCGGAAACCTTCTCGCTGGGCGTGGCGCCGGACGGTCTCAACATCAACGAGAAGTGCGGCTCGACCCATCCCGAAGCCATGGCGATCCGCGTGCGCGAACTGCGCGCCGATATCGGCATCGCGCTCGACGGCGACGCCGACCGCGTCGTCATCTGCGACGAACACGGCCACATCGTCGACGGCGACCAGATCATGGCGATCATCGCCGGTTCGCTGGCCAGCAAGGGCCTGCTCAAGGGCGGCGGCCTTGTCGCCACGGTGATGTCGAACCTCGGCCTGGAGCGCTTCATGACGGCCAAGGGCCTGAAGCTGGAGCGCACACAGGTCGGCGACCGCTACGTCATGGAGCGCATGCGCGAGGGCGGCTTCAATGTCGGCGGCGAGCAGTCGGGCCACGTCATCCTCGGCGACCATGCGCCGACCGGCGACGGCCTGATCGCCGCGCTCCAGGTCTTGGCGGTCATGGTCGAAAGCGGCAAGCCGATCTCGCAATTGGGCCGTCAGTTCGAGACGGTGCCGCAGGTGCTGAGGAACGTGCGATTCTCGGGCGAAAGTCCGCTGGGCAAGCCGGCCGTGCAACAGGCGATCAGGGATGGCGAAGCCATGCTGAACAGCTCCGGCCGCGTGCTGGTGCGCCCGTCGGGCACCGAGCCGCTGATCCGTGTCATGGCCGAGGGCGACGACGACAAGCAGGTCCGGGCGGTGGTCGACCAGATCGCGGAGGCGATCAAAGCCTAGGCGACCTGCACCAGGCGGCGGCGCGAGCGGTCGCCCAGGTCGGCGAACCACAGGCGCGGGTCGAGCGCCACATCGTCGGTCAGGGCCATGCCGTCATAGGGAATGCGCGGCGCCTTGCGCTCGGAAGCGGCGACGATGGCGCGCAGTTCCGCCGCTGAGGTCACGCCGACGAAGACTTCCGACACGCCCGGAATGTTGAGTGCGTAGCTCAGGGCCGCGTGGAGCGGGTCGGCGCCGCCTTCGGCCATGATCCGGCGCACCCGAGACAGATGGGGACCGATAGGGATCAGATTGGCCGGCAGGCTTTCGCGCGGCAGGAACAGCAGGCCTTGCAGAAAGACCGAGCGCACCTGAACCTCGATGCCGAGGTCGGCCAGGGCCTTGATCGTGCCGCTCCTGACCAGGCGCTGGTCGAGGATCGAAGCCGGCACCTGCACGATATCGGGCTTGAAGCGTTTGGCGAGCAACAGGGGCTGGTCGTCGTGGCTGGCGGAAATGCCGATCTTGCCGATCAGGCCGTCGGCCTTGAGCTTTTCCAGCCGCGCCCACAGCTCGTCGCCCTGCGGACCGGTCAGGTCCTCGGCGCAGTCGACCAGGGCGGCGTGGACGCGGGCCAGGCCCATGTGGTCGACGCTGCGGCGCAGGCGCGATTCAAGCCAGTCGAGACCCTTGTCGAGGCGCTGGGTGCGCACCTGCGGCTTGAACGGCGAGGGGAACGGCCAGTTGCGGCCCAGGATGCGCTCGACATCGCCGTCGTGGTGCGAGGCGTCGATGTTCAGGATCTTGTTGTCGGCGGCAAGTTGCAGGATCTGGCGCACCTCGTCCTCACCCACCTTGCCGCGGGTGTTGGAGATGCCGTAGTCGCCGCCGAATTGCGCCGAGCCGAGACCGAGTTGCGCCGTCATGTGCCGAGGTTTTGTTCGCTGTAACCATGCCGCTTAACCACGCGGCCTTGCGTCCAATGTGGCGCGCAAATCTTAAACAACCTCTCAACAGGTCATAAAAAATCGGTATGGCGCGGGGCTTTTTCGCATACGGATTATGGTTAATGCGGGCTTAATTAAACCCCGAAAACCTGCATCCGCTCCTCGACCCCCGCGACGCTGATGCCCAGGTCGTTGACGAGGCCGGTCGACAGTTCATAGACCCAGCCGTGGACGGTCAGGGGCTGGCCGTCACGCCAGGCGGCAAGCGTGATCGGGTTGAGCGTGACGTTGCGCACCTGGGCGCGGACGTTCAGTTCGCACAGGTGGTCGACCTTTTCCGATTGCGAGGCGCAGGCGTCGAGCTCATGGCGGTGCTCGTGGGCGATCTCGCGGATGGGCGACAGCCAGTGGTCGATCAGGCCGTGGTCGTCGGATTCCAGCGCCGTGCGCACGCCGCCGCAGCCATAATGTCCGACGACGAGGACATGCTTCACCTTGAGCACGTGGACGGCATATTGCAGGGTCGAGAGGTAATTGGCGTCCTGGGGCGGAGTCAGGTTGGCGACGTTGCGGTGGACGAACATCTCGCCGGGATCGAGATTGACGATTTCATTGGCCGGGACGCGAGAGTCGGCGCAGCCGATCCAGAAGTATTCCGGATACTGCTGGGCCACCAGGCGCTTGAAGAAACCGGGGTCGACCTGCGTCTTGGCGGCGGCCCATTTGCGATTGTTGTCGATCAGTTCGTCCAGCATGGGCGTCATGTAGGCCCGCGCGCCGCCGGGATCAAGCCTTTTACGCAATTGCGAGAGGATGGCGGCCTTGACAACCAAGCCCGGCATGGCCACCGTCCCCGCAAAGGATAAACGTCACCGGATGAAGCGCCCTACCTCCTTCGATATCGCCGCCCTGGCCGGGGTGTCGCAGGCGACCGTGTCGCGCGCCCTGTCGCGGTCGTCGTCGGTCAGCGAAGCCGTGCGCCAGCGGGTGTTCGAGGCGGCGGCCAAGCTGAACTACACGGTCGACATCAATGCGCGGAAGCTGCGTTCGAAGAAGATCAACACCATCGCCGTGCTGGTGTCCGAGGATCTCGACCATTCCGACAACCGCATCAATCCCTTCTTCCTGCCGCTGATCGGGTCGATCCTCGACTATGCCACCGAAAAGGGCGTCGACATTCTGATGTCGCTGCAGAAGCCGGGCGCCGACTGGGGCGCGGACTATGCCTTTTCGCGCCGCGCCGACGGCATCATCTTTTTGGGCTATCGCGATTTCGAGACCTACATGCAGCGCGTCGCGGTATTGCGGGAGGTCGGCGAGCCGTGGGTGGTGTTCGGGCCGGTCATCCCGGAGGAGCCCAATCTCTTCATCGGCAGCGACAACGAAGGTGGGGCGCATCTGGCCGTCGAACACCTGATCCGGCTCGGCCGGCGGCGGATCGTGTTCCTCGGCGAAGCGTCGGAACGCCATTCGGAGTTTTTCGAGCGCTACAAAGGCTACCTGCGCGCCCATGCAGAGGCGGGCGTGGCGGCCGATCCGGCCCTGGCGGTCGATTGCTTCATCTCGCGCGAGGAGGGAGCGGCGGCGGTCGAACGGCTGCTGGACCAGGGCGTGGCGTTCGATGCCGTGTTCGCGGTGACCGACCTGCTGGCCATCGGGGCGATCCAGTCATTGCAGAAGCGGGAACTGAACGTGCCGAAGGATGTGTCGGTGATGGGGTTCGACGACCTGTGGGCGTGCACCTGCATCAATCCGTCGCTATCGACGGTGCACCAGGATACGGCGGCGGCGGCGCGGGCCCTGGTCGATACGCTGGCCCTGCTGATCGACGGCGCGCCGGTGGAACGGACCAGGATACCGACGAGGTTGGTGATCCGGGAATCGTGTGGTGGGTAGACCTTGCCCTTGGCGCCGATTTGCCGTGCACGGACGTCAGGACGTGCAGGGCGCTTAAACTTTGTTTGGAAGAAGCCATGGCGACTTATACCAAGGAATGTCCTTTTGATGGGGATCAATCACCGGTAAAAATTTCGCGTGGCGTGCTCGAATATTCCGTACCCCATAAGTGCGTCGGGTGTGAAAACTTACACGAGGCTCGATGCAAGGTCGTTACTAACCGGTTGGTTAGATTGGATTATGGATTTTGTGGAATCGGCGGGTCAAAAGAGCTTGTTGATCATTCGATGGCGCGAAGGCCTATCCCAGTGAAATGCTCGACCTGCCAATATCTCCAGGGCAAGCCTCTCTACGGACTTGTTTGTGTCAAGGATGCTGACACGTGGGGCGGTGTGCCCAGAGGCCTGGACTACTAAAAATGACCCCCGGTCGCTCGGGCGACCGGGGGCCTAGTTATGGTCAGGGGGTTGAGACAAGTCCTTGACCTAGCTCGTAAAATCTACTCCTTGCCGGCGAAGCGCGCATAGGTGTCGGGGTTCAGGTCCCACACCTGCTTGTCGCGCAACGACCTGAGCAGCTTGATATATTCGGCGTGGCTCCAGGCCAGCGGCGTGGCCGAATCCGTGCCCTGGCCCATGGTGTAGCCGTGCGGATCGGGGGTTCCGACGCCATCGAACACCTGCTCCGGGATCATCAGGCCCTCGTTGGCGAAGCCTTCCATGCCCTTGACGTAGACGCCGCGGATGGCGTCGATGTCGGCCTGCGTCACGCCGCCGGGCTTGGCGGCATCGAGGGCCAGTTCGTAATGGCCGCGCTCGCCAGTGAAGATCGGCCACACGCGGCCGCGCTGGTTCGGGTCCATCTGGCCGCCTATGGCGTAGTCGCCGCCGGTGGTGCGGTCGCCGTAACCGTCATTGCCGTAGCGGCGGAAGCCGGGGACGGTCGCGCCGCCGATGTTGAAATCGTAGCGGACGCGCAGGTTGTCCGGCAGGGCCTGGTCGTCGATCACTTTCAGCGACGAGACGATATCGGCGTCGTCGGCCTTGCGCACGCCATAGCGGACCAGCTCGATGAAGCCCTGGTCGACCATCTGGTCGGCGGCGAGGCCGGGATGGCCATTGCGTTCGTCGAGTTGGCCCGGGTTGTTGGCGTCTTCCGAGCGTGAGATGCGCAGGTAATAGGTCGAGGGCTGACCGGTCAGGGTGCCGGTCCTGGTGACGAGACGTTGCTCCAGCTTGGCCGAATAGTCGTCGGCGTGGGCGAGGAAGTCCTGGGCGCCCGCCGGGTCGCCGGCCTGGGTGGCGATATCGGCGGCCTCCGTCAGGCCGGCGATGACGGCGGCGGTGGTCGAGGGCGAATAGCCTTCCTGCTCCTCCCAGCGTTCCTGCTGCGACCAGGGCGGGGTAATGGTGGCGTGGTTCCAGTCGAGGCCGACCGTGCCGCCGTGGCTGAGGAAAAGGGCGGCGGGCTTGAGCATCGAGTTGTAGGAGGCGACCAGTTCGTCCTTGGAGATCAGGCCCATCTGTTCAAGGCGCGCGCCGAGCAGGATCGGCATGGCGGTCTGGTCGAGCTGGATGCCGACCCATTCGGCGGTGCCGTCGACGTGCGACTTCTGCTGGAACCAGCCGGTGGCGCCGTTGTTGCCGGGCGTCTTGTCGGTCACCTGGACGGTCGGCAGGTAGCGGAAGGCGGCGACCGGCGTTTCCTTGTCGCCGAGGGCAGCCAGGGCCATGGCGACCTGATAGAAGTCGCGCGGCCACACGCCCTTGTAGCCCGTCGAGGACACCTTGGTATAGACGGCGTCGCCCCACGGATTGGAAAGCGAGGCGATCAGGGCGCCGGCGGCGGTGCGGTCTTCCTGCACCTTGAGCGCCAGGGCGGAGGCGTAGAGCAGCTTGCCGTTGTCCTCTGACATGGGAACGAGGCTTGGCAGGTCACTGAGCGAGTCGAGGTAGTCTTCCCAGCCGATGCGCCTGCCCTTGCCGTCGTAACGCGCCAGCACCTCGGCATAGCCGGTCTTCAGCGTGGCCGCGGCTTCTGCCTCGGCCGAGGCGGTGTCGTGGCCAAAACCAATGACGAAGTCGGTGGTCGAAGTCGTCTTCACGGTTGCCATCTGACCGACGAGGACGATGTTGCCGGCGACGCCGTTGGTCGAGTCGCGCTGGGCGATCAGCTGCTGGTGCGCCCCGATCGTGGCGACGCCGTCGGTGGTGCCGGCGAAACCGACATTGTGGCCCTTGAACGGCGCGCTGGCCTCGAGGCTGAGCGCGACATCGCCTTCATAGGCGTCGAGCGCGGTATTGGACGCCGTGCCCTGGTCGCTGCCCGAAGTGTTGGCCATCGACGGGTCGAGGATCAGATAGGGCGTGACCGGGCCTTTCAGCGCCTTGACCGTGACGCGCATCATCACGCTCTGATGGTCAGGGTCGGTGAACACGTCCTTGATGATGACGAAGCGGCCCTGCTTGTCGGTATTGGTCAGGCGGTAGGCGGGCGACAGTGGCCGGCCGGCGGCATCCTTGTCGATATAGTCGACATGGCTCGTCGTGTCGGTATCCTCGAATGCCGTCCAGCCGTCCCCGGCGATGGCCAGCTGCGCCTCGCGGATCTGGGCCTCGTGGATGCGGCCGTACATGGTTTCGGTCAGCACGCCCTGAGCCAGGGAGAACCATACCTTCGACACGGTGCCGGTCCTTGCCTGGTCGCTGTACTGATAGTCCTTGTAGGCCTCGTAGGACGCGCCGATGCCCTGCTTGCCGGAATAGGCCCACGCAGAGGCGTTGCCCGGGCCGTCGACGGCTTCGCCGCCGGCATTGAGGGTCGGGTTATGGTTTTCGGGGGTGACGGCCGTTTGAGCCGTCCTTTCAGGGGCCGTGGAATCCTGGGCGTTTGCAACGAACGGCAAGGCCACGGCCGTCATCAGGGCCAGAACGCTGACAAGCCCGGCGCGCGCCGCCGGGCGGGTGGAAAACCCCTGGACCATCTACCTCTCCTGCATCCGGGCAGCTGCTGGCCTGACCCGGATTATGTACCTTTTGAAGACCGCGCCTCAGCGGCGATCCGTATTATTTTGCGACCTTATGCAAAAAATACGGCGGAGTCGCGCTGCATACGTATTCACGGATGGGAATTTCGAAGAAGGGATACGGCGCGTCTCGAAGGATCAATTGGCGCGTGGTTGGAAAGGCCACCACCACATCTCACCGCCTAGACCCGCGGCCTTTCGCGGCTCATGCGCCCACTCCCACAGGTGGGGAGGTGTAAGGCATACTGCCGGAAAACAAAAAAATTCCCCTGACCCGAGGGCAGGTCAGGGGAAGTTTGTGTTGAGAAGATACCACTTACAAAGTCTGCACCCTGTAATTGGTGTATTCCGGCGGCGTCACAAACTGCCGGAATTCCGGGCGGACCGGCGCTGCGGGGCGTCATGAAAACGCTTGCAGCGCGATCCGGAACTCATTTCTGTAAACGTTTTCACGACGTACCAAAGCAAATAAAGTCAGGAAATGGTCCCATTTGACCGTCCTGACTCTTACCGCAAGGGTCCGCCCGGCGAACGCCGGTCCACAGACTTCATGCGAACCTTATCACGCGATCGTGTGAAAAAGCAATCTTGAATACGTATTCAAATAAATGTGAGCGGAATTGAATACGTATCCACCGAAACCGCCTCTTTCGCCGCAAAGCCTTTTGCCCTAAGGCAATGGACAAAAGATTAAACGTTTTCAGGGATGGGGAGACATAGTCTCATGCGATACCGGATGAGCGCGGGTGCGCTCTTTTTGCCGCTGTTTTTGCTGGCTTTTGCCGGTTTTGCCGCTCCGGCCGTGGCCGATGACGCCATCGCTCAGAAGGTGGCCGGCGGCACGATCATCGCCAGCGACGACAGCCCGGGCCATGTCATCAGCGTCGATGTCCTGCTGACCAGCGACGGCAACCTCGCCTATGAGGTCAAGCGCAACGGAGCGATGGTGATCAATCCGTCGCGGCTTGGCTTCATTCTGGCCAATGCGCCCAAGCTCGACCGCAATTTCACCCTCGATAGCCAGTCGGCGTCGACGCACGACGACACCTGGGAGCAGCCTTGGGGCGAATGGCGCTACATCCGCAACCACTATAATGAACTTCGGGTGACGGTGGCGCAGAAGACGATCGATGACCGCAAGATGACGGTCGTCTTCCGTATCTATGACGACGGCCTTGGCTTCCGCTACGAGTTCCCCGACCAGCCGCAGCTGAAGCAGCTGCAGATCACCGACGAGCTGACAGAGTTCGACGTCGCCGACGATGCGACGGCATGGTGGGACGTGGCCGGAGAATGGAACCGCGAGGAATATCTCTACCAGAAGACGCCGCTCAACCAGGTCGGCGAGTCCCAGACGCCGATGACGATCAAGACCGACAAGGGACTGTACATCGCCTTCCACGAGGCGGCCCTGGTCAATTACCCGGCCTTCTGGATGCGCCGGGTCGAGAACCAGCGCCTGAAGACGCGGCTGGCGCCGTCGTCGGTCGGCGCCAATGCCGTGGTCGATGCGCCGTTTTCGACGCCGTGGCGGACGATGATCATGGCCGACAGCGCTCCCGGCCTTTACATGTCGAACATCGAACTGAACCTCAACGAACCCAACAAGCTGGGCGACGTATCGTGGGTCAAGCCTTACAAATATGTCGGCATATGGTGGGCCATGCACCTGGGGCAGAATACGTGGGAATATGGCCCCAAACACGGCGCCACCACCGCCATGACCTTGCGCTATATCGACTTCGCCGCCAAATACGGCCTGCGCGGCGTACTGGTCGAGGGCTGGAACAAGGGCTGGGAGGACTGGTTCGCCAAGGGCGACAAGTTCTCGTTCACCGAAAGCTATCCCGATTTCGACCTGGCTGCCGTGTCGGCCTACGGGCTGAAAAAAGGTGTGCACCTGGTCGGCCACAACGAGACCGCCGGCAATGCCGCCAACTATGAATCCCAGATGGACGCCGGCTTCGCCCAGTATGAAAAGTACGGCGTCGATTCGGTGAAGACCGGCTATGTCGCTGACGCCGGCGGTGCGCAGGTTGCGGGCGCCGACGGCACCATTCACTACACCTGGAATGACAGCCAGGAGATGGTCAACCACTATCAGAACGTCGTCATCGACGCCGCCAGGCACCATATCGCCATCGACACCCACGAGCCGATCAAGGACACGGGGCTTCGGCGGACATACCCCAACTGGGTGTCGCGCGAGGGCGAGCGCGGCCAGGAATATAATGCCTGGGGCCATCCGCCCAATCCGCCGGAACACGTCGTCAACATGGTGTTCACGCGCATGCTCAGCGGGCCGATGGACTATACGCCGGGCGTGTTCTCGCTCGAGGGCCAGGGCCAGCCGATCCAATCGACCGAAGCCAACCAGCTGGCGCTCTACATCGTGCTCTATTCGCCGATCCAGATGGCGGCGGACACCATCGAGAACCTGGCCAAGTATCCGAGGGAGATGGAATTCGTGCGCGATGTGCCGACCGACTGGGCCGATACGCGGGTGCTGAATGGCGAGATCGGCGACTATGTCACCATTGCGCGCAAGGACCGCAATTCGGACGACTGGTACATCGGGGCGACGACGGACGAGAACGCGCGCGATTTGAGCGTGCCGCTGACCTTCCTCGATCCGGGCCGATCTTACGTGGCGCAGATCTATCGCGACGGCGACCATGCCGATTATCGCGGCGATGCGCGCTTCGACATTGCCTTCGAGACGATGACGGTGACCTCGGCCGATACGCTCGACCTGAAGCTGGCGGCGGGCGGCGGCCAGGCGATCCGCTTCGTGCCGCAGGCCATCAAGGGCGGCCACAAGAAGAAGCGGCACTAATATCCCTTCTCCCCGTTTACGGGAGACGACGAGAGGCGAAGCCGATCGGGTGAGGGGCTGATGCCGCAGAAAGAAAGCCCCTCACCCGGTCGCTTTCACTACGTTCAGCTCCCGTCCTCTCCCCTCGCGAGGAGAGAGGGGGCAAAAAAAGGGAAGACAAGCATGTTGAAATCGGTGATGCGCTGGCTGTGGCTTTGCTTGTTCTTGCTGGTGGCGGGGCCCGCCCTGGCGCAGGGGAAGTTCGACCAGTATCCGGATTTCGCGTCGCAGTTCGTCCCGCCGCGCAAGGTCACGGTATGGACTCCGGACGGCTATGACGGCAAGACGCCGCTGCCGGTCGTCTACATGCAGGACAACCAGCAGCTCTGGGACCCGTCGACGACGTGGAACGGCCAGTCGTGGGATGTCGCCAACACCATGACCCGGCTGATCAAGTCAGGCCAGGTGCCGCCGGCCATAATCGTCGGCATCGACAACGGGATAGGTTTACGCGGGCGCGAATACCTGCCGCAGAAGGTCTATGACCGCCTGCCGGCCGATGTCCGTGCGCGGACGGCGAAAAGCTGGGGCGGCGAGCCGCTGTCGGATCAGTATCTGAAGTTCCTGGTCACCGAACTGAAGCCGTTCATCGACAGCCACTATGCGACCAAGACAGATGCGCAGGACACCTTTATCCTCGGTTCGTCGATGGGCGGGCTGATTTCGTTCTATGCGCAAGCAGAATATCCCGATGTCTTCGGAGCATCGGCGTCGATGTCCATGCACTGGCTCCTCGAATATCCTGCCGATCCCTATCCGGATCCGGCAATCCACGCGCCGGAAGTGATCCAGGCGTTTGACGACTATCTGTCAACGTCGCGCCTGACCTCTCAGGGGCGCGTCTATGTCGATCAGGGTTCGCAGACGCTTGACGCCCATTACCGGCCCTATTCCCTGCGCTTCGAGGCCATGATGAAGCGTCGCGGCTGGGTCGAGGGCGAGCATTTCAGTTCGCAGATTTTTCCCGGCCAGGACCACAGCGAAAAATCGTGGGCCGGCCGGCTGGACGTGGCGTTGGAGTTCCTGCTCAGCAAGCATGTGGTTGCCAGTGGTTCGCTCATCACCCTGCGCGACGTGCCGTCCAAATTCGTCCGGCCGCGCGACATCCATGTCTGGCTGCCCGACGGTTATGATCCGGCGGCCGCGCAGACCTATAAGGTTATCTACATGATGGACGGCCAGAACCTGTTCGAGCCGTCGCCATGGTCGCATGCCGATTGGGGGGTGGCCGAGACCCTGCCAGGCCTGATCGCCTCGGGCAAGGTGCCGCCGGCCATCGTCGTTGGCGTCGACAATATCGAGCAGCGCACCGCCGAATACGACCCGCAGAAGATTTACGACATCCTGCCGCCGGATTATCAGGCGCGGGCGCGCGACTTCGCCGGCGGCGCGACGCCCAATTCCGACAACTTCCTCAGGTTCCTGGTCACCGAACTGAAGCCGATGATCGACGCGGCCTACAGGACCCAGACCGGGCCGGAGGCAACCTCGATCATCGGTTCGTCGTCGGGCGGCCATATCGCGCTCTACGCCCAGGGCGAGTATCCAAGGGTGTTCGGCGCCTCGGCGTCGCTCAGCATGCCGTGGCTGATGGCCGGGCCCGCCGAGGACGATGTCGCCATCCATGCCGATGTCGCCGTCCTGACCACTGCCTATCGCATGTGGCTGAGGGGTACGGGCATGACGCCAGGCAAGAACCGTATATATACCGACCAAGGAACGGTTGGGCTCGACGCCCTGTTCACGCCCTATGAGGAGAGCGCGGTCGCCATGTTCCGCAAGGAAGGCTGGACGGACAAGGATTTCGCCGCGCCGGTTTATGACGGCGCCGAACACAGCGAGACCTACTGGCGGCAACGCATCGCCGTGCCGCTGGAATTCGTCCTCGACCACTGAAAAAACACTGAAAATTTTTCACGACCCTGAAAGCGCTTGCTTCCGTTCGGAAAATCATGCTGATTTCGCTCGTCATTAAAAAGGGCGGGCGTGGTGGACGCGGGCAAGAACAAGATCCGACTGGAAGACCTGGCGCGCATCGCCGGCGTGTCGGTGGCGACGGTGTCGCGTGCGCTCAACGACAGCCCGGCCGTCAACCGCGTCACCAAGCGCCGCGTATGGAAGATCGCCCGCGACCACAATTATGTCCTTAACCAGGACATGCCGATGTCGATGTCGGGGAGCCAGGCCACCATCGCCATCGTCATCCCGCCGCCGCACGGCCGCGAGGGCCGTTTTTCCGACCCGTTCTACCAGGAAATGATCTCCGGCGTCGGCGAGGCGGCGCGTGACATGGGCTGCGATCTGTTGCTGTCGCATCTGACGCCGCGCTCGCAGAACGATCTGGCCGCGCTGATGCAGAGCATCAAGGCCGACGGCGTCATCTTCCTTGGCCAGTCGTACCTGCACGATCGTTTCAATCATCTGGCCCATTCGACCAACAAGTTCATCGTCTGGGGCCAGGAAATTCCGGGCCAGCGTTACTGCACCGTCGGCTCGAACAACCTTCAGGGCGGCACGCGGGCAACGGCGCACCTCGCTCGTCTCGGCCGCAAGCGTATCGCCTATTTCGGCGAGACCGAAGGCACCGAGATGAAGCAGCGCTTCCAGGGCTATCTCAATGTCCTGGCCGAATCCGGTCTTGCTTACGATCCGCGGCTCGTCGTGCCGACCCACTTCGAACTCGCTTCGGCCGAAGCCGCCGTGCTTAACCTGGTTAACAAGGGTATTGCCTTTGACGGCCTGTTCGCCGCGTCGGACATCATCGCGCTGGGCGCCATCCGCGGCATGATGAAAGTGGGGATGAGCGTACCGGGCGACGTGTCGGTGGTGGGCTATGACAATATCGCGCTCGCCTCGCTGACCCATCCCAGCCTGACGACGATCTCGCAGGACCTGGCGCGCGCCGGCAAGCTGATGGTGTCGAAGCTGATCGGCTCAATCTCCAACGACGAGAGCCATTCCGAGATCGTCGCAACGGAACTGGTGGTCCGGGAATCATGCGGCGGGTGATACCGGCCAGTGCCCCGTCAATTGTTCTCCAGACGCTCTTGCCTGGATTTTCCAAAGGATTAAAACACGGTTACCGGGGCGCGCATAGGAGGAAGATCATGGCCGACAGCAAGCTTAACCTCACCCGTCCCGAAGGTAACGAGCCAGACGACTTCCATGTCAGCCGGCGCGGTATCGCCGGCCTGTTCTTCTTCGGCTACGCCGCCGCCGTCAGCCCGGTCAATGCCGAGGCGATCACCACGCCCGAGGACGGCCTGTTCACCAAAAACCTGACCATTCCGCCGCTTAACCACGAGACGATCTCTGGGGCGAGCTACCAGATTCCGGCCTATGTCGCCATGCCGGCGGCGCCCGGCAAAAACAAGGTCATCATCGTCGTCAACGAGATCTTCGGCCTGCACGACTGGATCCGCGATATTTGCCGCCGCTACGCCCACGAAGGCTATTGTGCCGTGGCCATCGACTTCTTCGCGCGCCACGGCAACGCGCCGGCCACCGCCGACATGCAGGCCCTGATGGGGATCGTGTCGCAGGCGACCTATCCCCAGGTGATGGACGACATCCGCGCCCAGATCGCCTGGCTGAAGTCGGAGCCCGACATTGGACAAGCGGACGGAGGAGCATTCGCCGATACTGACCACATCGGCATCACCGGCTTCTGCTGGGGCGGCACGCCGGTATGGATGGCGGCAGCCACGATTCCCGATATCAAGGCCGGTGTCGCCTTCTATGGCCGGCTGCAGAGGCCCGACAATTCCACGGAAGACCGGCCGTGGCCGCTCGACATCGCCGCCAGCCTGCAAAAGCCGGTGCTCGGCTTCTATGCCGACGGCGACAAGGGCATTTCACTCGATTCGGTGCAGAAAATGAACGATGCGCTCAAGGCGTCGGGCGCGACGCCGTCGCACCTGATCGTCGAGCCCGAGAGCCAGCACGGCTTCATGGCCGACTATCGCCAATCCTACAGCGAGACGGCGGCCAGGGACGCCTGGGGCAAGACGCTGGAATGGTTCAGGATGTATGTCTAAAAACAAGGGCGCAGTCCTTTCGGACCGCGCCCCGAATTCGACAGCTCCAGCGCTTGTAATCGCCTCCGGAGCCCGCCACTTCCTCAAGGAAAGTGGTCTCAAAGCCCGATGCCGAAGCAGCGCGGGATCGTCTCCAATATGTGCATTCAGAGATGATTAGTCAACTCACGAAGCATTAATGCGCAGAGCACGCCTTTGCGGATGGCTTTTAGCTCGTCGGCGGTGACGTGGGGATAAATATACTTTCTCTTCCCATTCTGGTCGCGTCCGACGCCTATGGGAGACAGGCGATCATAACTTACGGTCGCCAGCATGTCGCACTTCACCCACTTGCTTGTCCCCTCCCAAGGGCGCGGCAGTGACTTAGGAAAATGAACCTCGCAATGGTAGTCTTCCGGAGGAACCGGCGCGGTCGTACTCAACGGAACAACCGTGCATAATCCCGTTCTGCGGCGAAGACGCGGCGTGATGACAACACACAAACGTGTCTTCACCATTTCCGGCGCGACAAAGCCTGTTTGGTAGTTGCAAACCAGAATGGCCCCGGGCGACGGGTGGAAGGTAATGGCCATGAATGCACGTTATGCGATTCTTCGGCCGGCCCCAATATCCTCTTTCCTTAAGGCGTAGGTTTCCCGCCCGGCTTCCATGACGGCTTGAAGTCGCTGTTGGCCAGGTATTCGACCGGCACGATCAGCGATTGGATGGCGCTGGTCATGAACGGGATGTCGAGATTGGCGATGGTGTCGGACGGATCGTGATAGGTCGGCGTCACCGCCCAGCCGGAAATGGTGTGGGCGACGATGCCCTTCAGCGCCAGCGAATAGTTGTCCGAGCGCTCGAAGAAGTGCTGGTCCGGGTAGATGTCGGGCGCGACCAGCGCGCCGTGCGCCTTCAGCGTCTCGCCGAGGTCGGAGCGGTCGAAGCCGGTCATCATCATCACGCCCGGCTCCATCTTCGGATCGTGGGCGCCGATCATCTCGAACTCGAGGTTGGCGACGATCTGGTCGAGCGGGATCGGCGGATGGGCGCCGAAATAGGTCGAACCAAGGCCGCCGATTTCCTCCGAGCCGTAGCCGACGAAGAGGATGCCGCGCTTCGGCTGCGGTCCCGCCGCCATGGCTTCGGCGATTTCGAGCACCGCCGTCGTGCCCGAGGCGTCGTCATTGGCCCCGTGCATGATGGTGCCGTCGTCACGCACGCCGAGGTGATCCATGTGGGCGGTGATCAGGATGATGCCGGCATGGGGATCGCTGCCCGGCAGGTAAGCGATGGCGTTGGTCGTGGTCGATTTTTCGATGGTCGCGCCGCCGAGGTCGAGGGTGACCTGGCCGCCATTCTGTTTGATCGCAGCCGCAAAGGCGTCGGGCGACAGGGTAGCGAGGTCGGGCCGCGCCCCGCCCATGCCGGCGCCGCCGTCTTCCAGGCTGATCGACACGCCGGTCTTGCCGTCGAAGCGCTGGACATAAGCCCTGGTCTCGTCGCTTTCCGGCAGGATAAGCAGCTTGACGCCCTTGGCGCGGGCGGCGCGCCACCACCCGCTGGCGGATGTCTTGCCAAGGCTCGGCACCAGGATGACGTCGCCGGCCGGAAGCTGCGCCGGGTCGTCGAAACCGGCCACGGTCAGCGAACCCGATATGGCCTTGACGTTGGAGTAGATGAGCGTGAGGCCGGCGCCTTCCTGGCGGGCGGACCCGGCGATGGTGAGCGTGGCATGGCCGGAGGGTTTCGGCGTCACCACCGTCGCCGTTTGCAGGTAGCCGTCCGTGCCGGGCGCGGTCTTCAGGCCGTAGCTTTCGAACTGCGAGGCGACATAGGCCGCCGCCACGCCTTCGTCCGGCGTGGCGCTGCCCCGGCCGCGCAGGGCGTCGCTGGCCAGGAAATCCTCGTGCGCCCGCACCGACTCCGGGTGCACCTGCCATCCGCCGCTCTGGGCGAGAACCGGCGAGGCCGCCAAGGCGAGCGCCAGAAATGAAACCGCAAAGCGCATGATGTCCGCCCCTGTTTTATGAATTTACCGCTACAGTGTAACGGGTGGGCGGCAAAGGTCAATTGACAGGGCCGCGAGGGCATGAAAATTACATTCGAAACTTTGCGGAGGGCCGCCATGAGAATCCTCGGTCTTGTCACCGTCCTGGCGGCGCTGGCCGGCGCGGCCGCCGCCCAGACTCAAGGTCCGGTCTCGACCTACAGTCCGCGCGAAACCTTCGCCGAACGCACGCCGGACTACCCGCCCAACAGCTTCCGTTCGTCGAGCGGGCTGCCGGGACCGGACTACTGGCAGAACAAGGCCGACTACGTCATCCATGCCAGACTCGACGAAAACGGCCCGACGCTGACCGGCTCGGAAGTCATCACCTATACTAACAACAGCCCTGACCAGCTCGACATGCTATGGCTGCAACTGGACCAGAACCGTTACCTGCCCGAAAGCCGTGGCGACCATGCCGGCAGCGGCGCGCCGCCGGGCGGCATGACGACCGGCGACAACCTCGATTCCGTCGAGGTGCTGGTCGGCAAGGCGTGGCAGAAGGCCGACACCCTCATTAACGACACCCGCCTGCGCATCACCCTGCCGCATCTGCTTGCGGCCAAAGGCGGCAAGGTCGAGGTGCGCATCGCCTGGCATTTCACCATTCCCGGCGAGTGGGGCGGGCGCATGTCGTGGGGTCAGGCCAAGGACGGCCCGATCTACGACCTGGCGCAATGGTATCCGCGCATGCAGGTCTATGACGACGTGCGCGGCTGGGACACCCTGCCCTATCTGGCGCAGGAGTTTTATCTCGAATACGGCGATTTCGACTACTATGTCGACGTGCCGGGCGACATGCTGGTCGCCGGCTCGGGCGAGCTGGTCAACGGCAAGGACGTGCTGACGGCGACGCAACAGGCCAGGCTGGCCAGGGCGAAGACGAGCGACGCCACCGTCATGATCCGCTCGCCGGCCGAGATCGCCGATCCGGCGTCGCGCCCGAAGGCGACTCGCCTCACCTGGCACTACCACATGACCGACACCCGCGACGTGGCATTCTCGGCGTCGAAGGCCTTCGCCTGGGACGCCGCCCGCATCAATCTTCCCGGCGGGAAAACCTCGCTGGCCGAAAGCTTCTACCCGGCCGAAAGCCAGGCGCCGGACGCCTGGGGCCGTTCGACCCAGTACATGAAGGACGCCGTCGAGAACTTCTCGAAGCGCTGGTACGCCTATCCGTGGCCGGCCGCCATCAATGTCGCCGGCCCGACCGAGGGCATGGAATATCCCGGCATCGTCTTCGATGGCCCCGAAGAACGCGGCGCGGTCACCTTCTGGATCGCCGCGCACGAGATCGGCCACAGCTGGTTCCCGATGATTGTCGGCTTCGACGAACGCCGCGACGCGTGGATGGACGAAGGCTTCAACACCTTCATCGACACCTACGAATCCGACGACTTCAACCACGGCGAATACGGGCCCAAGCGCGATTCCGAATATGCGCCGGGCGGCGGCAATCCGGTCGACGAGATCCTGCCGGTCATCGAGGACCCTGACGCGCCGCCGATCCTTTCCCGTGCCGACACCGTGCCCGACAAGTACCGTCACCCCGTGACCTATTTCAAATCGGCGCTCGGCCTGCACATCTTGCGCGAGGACATCCTGGGCCCCGACCGCTTCGACCCCGCTTTCCGCCGCTTCATCGCCGCCTGGGCGTTCAAGCACCCCAAACCCGACGACTTTTTCCGGGCGATGGCGTCGGGCGGCGGCGAGGATTTGGATTATTACTGGCGCGGCTGGTACGATCATAACTGGACGCTCGACTACGCCGTCGACTCGATCGGTCCGATCCCGGCCAACAAGCGCACCGGCGCGGTCACGCCCGGCACGGCCATCGTCATCGGCAGCCATGACAAGCTGATCCTGCCGGCTTTGGTGCGCATCGCTTTCGCCGACGGCACGCACCAGGATATCCGCCTCGAAGCCGACAGCTGGATCAAGAGCCCGACCGCCACCGTTTATGTCGGTCCCGACAAGACGGTTACGGGCGCGGAGGTCGATCCCGACCACCGCCTGCCCGACAAGGACCGTTCCAACAACGCACTTAAGGTTAATCCATGACGCGCCTGGTCCTGACTGCCGCCGTTTTGGCGCTATCAACAACCGCTGCCCATGCCGCCAGCTTCAACTGCGCCAAGGCCAGGACCTCCGACGAAAAGGCGATCTGCGCCTCGCGCACCCTTGGCGAGGCGGACGTCAAGATGGCGACCCTATTCGATGTCGATACACATCTGGTGGCCATGGGGCAGCGCGGCGATATCCAGGATGCCCAGAGCGCATGGCTGAAGAGCCGTCACGCCTGCGGCAGGTCCTTTCCCTGCCTCAAGGCATCCTACAACAAGCGCATCAGCGAATTGCAGGCGATCTTCAACGACATCGCCTCGCGCGGGCCATATTAATGGCTAAGCACCGGCGCGGTGCGGCCCGGACCGACGCCGTCGGGCACCGGCACGCCTGAGCCGACATAGCCGGAATTGATGACCAGAACCGGGTTATGGTCGAGCTTCAGCGATGACGCCACGATGATGCTCCACGCCGAGTCCTGCGCCACATTGCCCGCGGTGTCGACATCCAGTTGGGCGCTGGGAATGTAGATGGTGCCAAGCAGCTTGGACACGTTGTCGGAGGCAATGGTGAACGTCTGGGTGTTCTTGCGCGAGGTGGCGATCAGGAAGCCGGCGAACGGCCCGGACTTGCGCGCGCCCAGCCGGACCGTCGCCTTGTCGGCGAAGTTGATCTTCTTGGTCGAACCGAAGATCAGCACGACATCGTCGCCCTGGATCACGGCATTGTCGTGGGCGTCGAGATCATCCATGAAGTAATGGTCGCCGGGCAGGAGGTTGAGTGTCGCATTGGTGTCGATGTCGTAGTGCTCGCAGTGCACGCCGGGCGGCAGCGAGATGGTCGTGCCTTTCTCCAGCTTGTAGACCTCGGCCTTGCCGGCGCAGTCGGACGGCGGATTGAGATCCATGCCGGCGAAAGGGTCGTCGAGGGACATGGCGCCGGCATTGCCCGCCGGACTGACCGGCCCCTTGATGGCGCCGACAGCCTGGGTGAGGGTGGCCTGTATCATGGCGCCGGCGTCGACCGTGATGTCGCTGTTGGCGTGGACGGCGCAGCCGGTGGCGCGGATGCGCGCCTGGGCTTTCAGTTGAATGTCACCGCTGCCGGTCTGCAACACGCACAGCGGCACCGAGGCCAGGGTTTCGGCCGTGGCGCGGGCGGTGAGCATGTTGTCGCTCATCAGCCCGAGCAGGGCATGGTGGTCCGAGGTGGCGGCGAGTGTCAGACTGCTCGCGTCGCTGGAGACGCTGAAGGTCACGCTCGAACTGACGTGAGCGGCGCTCAAAACGCGCTGGGCGGTTTCGGTGGCGACATCGGCGGCGTTGTTCGCCGTGCCTGAACCGCC
Organism: uncultured Caulobacteraceae bacterium; assembly: GCA_964474575.1. Taxonomy (GTDB): domain Bacteria; phylum Pseudomonadota; class Alphaproteobacteria; order Caulobacterales; family Caulobacteraceae; genus Asticcacaulis. The sequence continues at coordinate 51,920 of CAYYTA010000104.1, forward strand.
CGCCACGGTCATCCGCGCCGCTCCGGCCAGTGCGCCGGCGTCGACCGCATCCTGAAGCGCCGAGCGTTCGCTGACCTGACAACCGTATTCGACGGCGCCACCAATCGCCAGCAACAGGGGAAACGCACACAGGGCCGTCGTCATCACGACGTTACCACCGGTATCCTTTATGAACCGGTTCAGGTGGTAACATACGCCCTCAAGCACTTGAAATATCTCCCTTTTTGTCGAAAGAATGCGCGCCAAACCCTAATATAAGCTTGATAGAGCAGCTGTCTTTATTTTTGCCGGCACGCTTCCACATGAGTTTTTTATTTTTTGCCGACAGGGTCTTTGAACGAGTAGGCGGCGTCGCCTTAACGAAATGAAATGGCGCCCAGCCAATAGCGGTTGTCGCTGTCGCCGTTGGCGAGCGGGAGGGCCATGGTTCGCTGCGAAGCCGGATCAGCCACCTGAAGGTAAAGATCATAGTTGCCGCCGCCCATACCGACGGGCAGGCTGTAACAGTTGTCGTCGGTGATGGACGCGCCGGCCGAAACCGACGGCAGGTTCTTCTCGGAACGCGCCGGCAGGGACGTCATCGCATCGGCGGACCTTATCCACAAATGCGTGCGCCACATGCCGTCCACCGGCGCGGAACCAGGATTGCGCCAGTCGATGGACACAGCCAAGGGACATTCATCGAAGCTTCGCACGCGCACGGCGGAAGGCTGAACAAAGTCACCCGCCGGCGAGGCGGTAGCGGACAGAGCCAGAGTCGTCCAGCCATCCTGCGCCCGCGCCGGCGCGGCCGTCAGCATCAGGATTGCGATGGCAGGTCCAAACCGCATGACGGCCCCTTGATCCGGGCAAGTGTACCTCGACCACGCTTCAGGCCCAAACAAAAAAGCCGCCGGGTCGTTCCGGCGGCTTTTCAGGATGTTGTTGGAAAATCACGCCTGGGTGTCGACGCGGTCGCCGGTGTCGGCGCTGTCGTCGTGGTCGTAGCCGTTCTTGGCCTGGGGCGCGCCGGCCGTCTTGGCCGCCACCGCCACCATGGCCGGGCGGATGACGCGGCCGAACAGCTCATAGCCCGCCTGCATCACCATGATCACGCCGCCGCCCTCGACCTCGGTCGACGGTTGCTCCATCACCGCCTGGTGCAGGTGCGGATCGAATTTATCACCCTTGAGCGGCGCGATCTTCTTGACGCCGTTCTTCTCGAAGGCGCCGGCCAGTTCCTTTTCGGTCATGTCGATGCCGGCGACGAAGTTCCTGAATGCCGGGTCGGCGATGTCGGCCGGGGTCGACGACAGGGCGCGCGTCAGCACGTCGGCGACGCCGAGCAGGTCGCGGGCGAAGCGCTGGATGGCGAAGGCGCGGGCGTCGTTGCCCTCGCGCTCGGCGCGGCGCTTGATGTTCTCGGCCTCGGCGGCGTAACGCATCGCCTGGTCCTTGAGCGCCGTGTTTTCCTCCTTCAGGCGCTCAAGCTCGGCGTTGAGAAGCGCCGTGGCGTCGCCTTCGAGGTCGTCCGGCAGGTCGTTGTCGTCACTCATCTCAAAAAAGTCCTTGTTATTACGGCCGCCTATTCAAGCAAGCGGCCGAGAATCCTGGCGGTGTAGTCCACAAGTGGGATGATGCGGGCGTAATTCAACCTCGCCGGACCGATCACACCGATGGCGCCCACCACCTTAGGCCCGCCGCCCTTGGGCTGCGGCGCCATGTAGGGCGCTGCAATAACAGCCGAGCCCGACAAAGAAAACAGTTTCGATTCCGCGCCGATGAAAATTCTTACACCCTGGGCGTCGCCGACGTCTTCGAGCAGGTCGATCAGCTCTTCCTTCTGCTCCAGATCCTCGAACAGGGCGCGCACGCGTTCCAGGTCGTCCAGGGCCGAGGCTTCGAGCAGCTTGGCCTGGCCGCGCACGATCAGGGCGCGCCGTCCCGCGTCGCCGCCCGACCACGCCGCCAGTCCGCAGGCGATCAGCGTGGCGGCGGCTTCGTCGAGCTTCTGCCGCTCCTGCGCCAATTCGTCCGCCAGTTCGCTCCGCGCTTCACTGAGGGTACGGCCCTTGAGGCGCGCATTGAGGTAGCTCGTCGCCTGAGTCAGGGTCGCCGGCGTCATGCCGGGCGTCAGGGCCATCAGCCGGTTTTCCACCCGCCCGTCGCCGAACACCAGCACGGCAAGGGCCTGATCCTGGGACAGGGCGATGAACTCGACGTGCTTGACCCCCGCCTCGAACGACGGCGTCATGACCACGCCGGCGCCGCCGGCCAGGCCCGACAGCAGGTTGGAGGCTTCGCGCAGGGCGGCGTCGAAGCTCATGTCACGGGCAGTCAGGCGCGCCTCGATATCGCGCTTGTCCTCCGCCGGCAGGTCGCCGATTTCGAGCAGGCCGTCGACGAACAGTCTGAGACCCTGGTGGGTCGGCATGCGCCCGGCCGAGCTGTGCGGCGCGGCCAGCAGGCCCAGCTCCGACAGATCCTGCATGGTGTTGCGGATCGAGGCCGGCGACAGGTGGTCGCCGCCCTTCGACAATGTGCGCGAGCCGACCGGCTCGCCGGTTTCGAGGTAGGTCTCGACGACGTGGCGGAAGATGTCGCGCGCCCTTTGATCGAGGTCGGCCAGGGGCGCGGCCGAAGTCATCAGGCCGGACAGGCTGTGCGGGGGTTTATGCATCAGGGTAAGTTTAGCAAAGGCCGCCCGCCCGCGCCAAGAGGGACTTTTCACACTGTGGAAATGGGCGTATCCTGTGGCAATTGGAGGAGGTGTGATGATCCGGGTCCTGCTTGTATTGGCCCTGGCGGCGGCTCCCGCCGTGGCAGGAGATTTTACCTACAAGGCGCCGTCATCACCGGCCCTGACCACGGCCCTGCAGGCGCCGAAGCCGGCCGCGCCTGCGAACTATGCCGATATCCCGGCCCAGGCCGACAACGGCAATGTGCCGCCGACGCTTATTCCTGGCGCAGCGCGTCCGGCCGGACCCAACCGCTATGTCACAGAGACCTACGGCACGCGCAACGGCCAGAACTGCGGCCAGCCCGACTGCGGCAATGTGCTCGAAGAGCGTAACGACGACGGCCTGACGGCCTACGGCCAGCAAACCTACCGCAAATATCACGGTGGCAACGGTTATCACCATCATTAAGCGCGGATCAGGGCTTGCCCCGCGACGGACATCGGCTTAGGCAGAGGCGCAAATTCGCCGAGGCCAACCCATGTCGCAATTCGAAGCCCTGTCCGCTCTGAAAACCATCCGTCCGTCGGGCCGCCGCCCGGACCAACTGCGCGAGGTGGCGCTGGAGACCGGCGTGACGCGGTATGCCGAGGGTTCGTGTCTGGTCACCTTCGGCCATACCAGGGTTTTGGTCACTGCCTCGGTCGAACAGGGCGTGCCGGGCTTCCTCAAAGGCAAGGGCCAGGGCTGGGTAACGGCGGAATATGGCATGCTGCCGCGCGCCACCCATACCCGCGGCCGCCGCGAGGCCGCCGCCGGCAAGCAGTCCGGCCGGACGCAGGAAATCCAGCGCCTGATCGGCCGTTCGATGCGCGCCATCATCGACCTGAAAGCCCTGGGCGAACGCCAGATCACGCTCGACTGCGACGTTCTGCAGGCCGATGGCGGCACACGCACCGCCTCGATCACCGGCGCCTGGGTCGCCCTGGCCCAGGCCTGCGACAAGCTGGTCGCGGACAGGCTGATCGAGGAATCGCCGATCCTCGACCAGGTGGCGGCGATCTCATGCGGCGTGTTCGCCGACACGCCGGTGCTCGACCTCGACTATGACGAGGACTCAAACGCCGAAACCGATGCCAATTTCGTCATCACGGGTTCAGGCCATTCGGTCGAGATTCAGGCGACCGGCGAGAAGCGCGGCTTTTCGCGCGACGAATTCAACGCCTTGTTCGACCTGGCCCACGCCGGCTGCAAGACGTTGTTTGACCTGCAGAAAAAGGCGCTCGGCCGCTAGTCTTCGGCGGTCTCAAGCAGGTCGCCCGGTTCGCAGTTGAGCGCCCTGCACAGGGCCTCCAGCGTCTTGAAACGCATGGCCATGGCCTTCTGGTCGCGCAAGGTTTCCAGGTCGCGCACGGCGATGCCGGTGCGGTCGGAAAGCTCGACGATCGACAACCGCCGCCGCGCCAGGGCTTCGGCCAGCTTCACGCGGATCGTCATATGGTCAGGTCCGCTTCATGGCGCAGGCGCGCGCCTTCCTTGAACACCTCGGCCAGGACGAAGACCACCATGACCGAGAACCATGTCGTCACGGCGCGCAGGCCGTAGGCGGGTTCGAAGCGGAGGTGGAACACGCCTTCCGCGAAGGCGCGCGCCAGGTAGCCGAAGATTTCCAGGGCCGCCAGGCCGAAGCCGATCCAGCGCAGCCGGCGCGTATTGTCCGGGTGGAAAACGTCGCCTTCGGCCAGGGTATGGAACACCTGGCGCGTCCAGTGCATGATCAGCAGATAGCCGGACAGCGATACGCCGAAGGCCAGGAAGATCAGGGCCTGCGACCCGGCGCCGAGATTGGTGCTGATGTTCATCCGCTGCACCACCTGGGCGGCCAGGTTGGGCACCGACAGCAGGGCCACCGCCGCCAGCACGGCGCAGAAGACGAGGCTGAACAGCCCGTAATAGACCACGTCGAGCGCGGTCTTCAGTAGGCTCGAAATCGAGCGCGGCCCCAGGAAGCGCATGAGAGTTCCTCTGAATCAACACGTGTTTTTCTCACACTGGCGACTGTATTGCCAGTGAGGACTTTGTAATCTAGGGTCCGAACTCCATTAGGGTTTTGCCGTGATGTGAGAGCAAATTGTCCAGGGCCAGGAGCCAATCCGCTGGAAGAGTGACCTCTTTCAAGGATTTGCGACGCCGCCATGGACGATTTATGCCACACCCCGAAGGGCGCCGCGAATTTGCCGGCTGAGGGCGTCAAAAGCGTCCTTAGAATGGTCGGCACTCCGGCGGACCCTTCTCCTGCTCAGACGGCAAATTCCTTGGCGTCACGGCGGAAACCTAATGAAGTTCGGACCCTAAGCCCGCGCCATGCCCCTTTCTCTGATCCCCGGCCAGAAACTGATCGCCGCCACGCATAATCCTGGCAAGGCGGTCGAAATCTCTGCCCTGATGGACGGGCGATTCGACATCGTCACCGCCGGATCGCTCGGCCTGCCCGAGCCCGACGAGACCGAGGTCAGCTTCATCGGCAACGCCATACTGAAGGCGCGCCATGCCGCCAACCGTGCCGGCATGCTTGCCCTGGCCGACGATTCGGGCCTGAGCATCGATGCGCTCGGCGGCGATCCCGGCGTGATGAGCGCGCGCTGGGCCGGGCCGCACAAGGATTTTGACCGGGCCATGGAGGTCATCGAGCACAAGCTGCGCATCGCCCGCGAGCAACTGGGCGATGCCTTCACGCTCAAGGCGCATTTCACCTGCGCCCTGGCCGTGGCGTGGCCACAAGGCGGGTCGGCGGTGTTCGAAGGCCGCATCGACGGTGAGATCGTTTTCCCCCGGCGCGGAGACAAAGGCTTCGGTTACGACCCGATTTTCCGACCTGGCGGATACGATATCACCTTTGCCGAGATGGATCCCTCTGCTAAGGACGCCATCAGCCACCGCCATCTCGCCTTCGAACAGCTGAAGGCGGCGCTGTTTTGACCGCGCTTAAGCAGCCAAGCGGTAAAGCAAAGCAAAATTCGCCTGTAAGCCTCTACGTCCATTGGCCGTACTGCGCGCGTATCTGCCCTTATTGCGATTTCAATGTGGTCCGGGATCGCGGTCAGGCCGGCCAGCGCCACCTGTTCGAGGCCATTGTCCGTGACCTGAACAACCAGGCGGCAATGATCGGTCCGCGCCATTTGGTCAGCATCTTCTTCGGTGGCGGAACGCCCTCCCTGTTACCGCCGGAATGGCTGGCGGAACTTGTCGCGGTGGCGAAGCGACTGTTTGCTCCGGATACGGAAACCTTTGAAATTACGCTTGAAGCCAATCCGACTGATGCCGAAATTGCCCGTTTCGAGAGCTTCCGTTCCGCCGGCGTTAACCGCCTGTCACTCGGTGTGCAGGCGTTGGATGATACCGCCTTGAAATTCCTTGGCCGCAACCACTCGGCGGAAGAAGCCATTCGCGGCATCGAAACGGCACGACGCGCGTTCGATCGCGTCTCGCTCGACCTGATCTATGCCCGGCCTGGCCAGACACCCGATCAGTGGCGCGACGAACTCACCCGCGCCGTCGCCTTGGGCGCCGAACATATCTCGCCCTACCAGCTGACGATCGAGGCCGCGACCGCTTTCGGCCGCGCGGTCAGGCGTGGGGCATGGTCGCCGCCGGACGAAGACACGGCCGCGGTGCTTTATGCCGCCACCCAGGAAGTGCTCGATGATTTCGGCTTCGAAGCCTACGAAGTCTCCAATCATGCACAAGGTGAGAAGGCATTTTCCACACACAACATATCCGTTTGGCGGGGAAACGAATACATTGGCATCGGTCCGGGCGCCCATGGACGATTGATAATCGATGGCGCCCGCCATGCCTCAACCGCCATCGGCGACCTCAAGGCCTATACGGCCCGCGTGGCCGGAACGGGCATCGGACATGAAATCAAGACATTGTCTCCGCTGGAAGCCGAGGAAGAAGCCGTCATGCTGGCCTTGCGCATGGCCGAAGGCGTGGCGTTTGGCCGCTTCGACATCCTTGATCTCCGCGACAAGTCCGCGCCCCTGATCGAGGGCGGTTTCATGGAGGCCTCGGCCACACATCTGCGCGCCACGCCGAAAGGCCGTATCGTGCTGGACCGGTTGCTCATGGAACTGCTAACCTAAGTCATGGAATCGCTGCTCTTCCCGCCGCCGAAACCGGTCACGCCAGGCCTCTATGTCGTCGCCACACCGATCGGCAACCTCCGCGACATCACCTTGCGCGCGCTTGATGTCCTGCGCGCCGCCGATGTCGTCCTGGCCGAGGATACACGCGTCGCGGCCAAGCTGCTGTCGGCCTACGATATCAGGAAGCCGCTGCTGCGGTACGATGACCACGCCGGCCCGAAGGTCCTGCCCGAGATCGTCGAGCGCTTGCATGCCGGCCATGTCATCGTCCAGATTTCCGACGCCGGCACGCCGCTGATCTCCGATCCCGGCTTCCGCCTGGTCGAGATCGCCAGGGAAACCGGCGCCAATGTCCATCCGATCCCGGGCGCGTCCTCGGTCCTTGCCGCCCTGTGCCTGGCAGGACTGCCGACCGACCGCTTCACCTTCGCCGGCTTCCTGCCACCCAAATCGGCGGCGCGGCGCGAGGCTGTGGGCGAATTTGTCAGCATAAGGACGACCTTGGTTTTCTTTGAAACCGGCCCGCGCCTGCACGAATCCCTGGCCGACATGCACGACATTCTCGGCGACCGCGAGGCCTGCGTCTGCCGCGAACTGACCAAGCTTTACGAAAGCAGTTATCGTGGCAGCCTGGGCGCGCTCGCCGCTGATCCACACCTCCTCGAACCCAAGGGCGAAATCGTCGTCGTCATCGCCCCGCCGCAGAGTGAAACTCCGTCCACGGACAATCTCGACGAGGCGTTGAAACTGGCGCTCCGGCACTATTCGCCGTCGGACGCGGCCAGGCAGCTTTCCAATATGTTCGGCGTGCCGCGCAAGGTCATCTACCAGCGGGCGCTGGAGCTGAAAGGCCACGGCCGTGGGCAGGGCTGAGACGGGCCGCCGGGCCCGCAAATCTGGCCGCGCGGCCGAATATGTCGCGCTCGTCCACCTGCTGCTCAAAGGCTACCGCATCCTCGGCTTCCGTCTCGACCTGCCTCAGGGCGAGATCGACATCCTGGCGCAGAAGGGCCGCCGCCTGGCCCTGGTCGAGGTCAAGTCGCGCCTGACGCTGGAGGAAGCGCGCGAGTCGGTCTCCGCCATCCAGCAGCACCGGCTGTGGCAGGCCGGGCTGGCGCTTCAGGCGCGGCGCAAAAGCTTGCAGGCGCTCGACCTCAATATCGACCTCTATACCCTCGCGCCGGGACGCTGGCCGGTACACGAAGTCAATGCCTTCGAGAAGAACGAACGGTTCTGACCTTGCCATCGCGCCGCCGCCGCCGCATATGGAGTTTGTTTTCGCGTTCAGACGCCACGTAGGCTTGCCTCGCAACGGCTCGGGCGCGCAGTCGCGCTTGCCAAATCTCCAGGCGGAGATTTGGAGATCGCCGGAGGAAGTCCCATGCCCTTGCGCGTCGCCGTCCAGATGGACCCGATTGAGAAGATCAACATCGCCTCGGACACCACCTTCCTGCTGATGCTGGCGGCCCAGGGGCGCGGCCATGACTTGTGGGTCTATGAACCGCGCCACCTCAGCCAGGAGGACGGCCGCATTTCCGCCCGCAGCCGCAAGGTAACGATCCGGCAAGTCAAGGGCGATCATGTCACCGCCGGCGATTATCAAAAGCTCGACCTTCACGACGACATCGACGTGGTGCTGATGCGTCAGGATCCACCCTTCGACATCGCCTACATCACCGCCACCTACATGCTGGAAATGATCCAGCCGAAGACTCTGGTGATCAACGATCCGAGGAGCGTGCGCGATTCGCCGGAAAAGCTGCTGGCGACGCATTTTCCGGGCCTGCAACCGCCGACCCTGATCAGCTCGGATTTCGCGGCGCTCGACGATTTCTTCGCGCGTCATGGCGACTGTATTCTCAAGCCCCTTCACGGCGCGGCCGGCAACGGCATCATCAAGCTCAAGGCCGGCGATCGCAACCTCGATTCGCTGGTCGAGCTGTTCGGCAGCATCTCGCGCGAGCCGGTGATCCTGCAGAAGTTCATTCCGGCGGTCGCAAGGGGCGACAAGCGCATCATCCTGATTGACGGCGAGATCGCAGGCGGCGTCAACCGCGTGCCCGAGGAGGGCGCCGTGCGGTCGAACCTGCGCGTCGGCGGCCGGGCGGAGCGGCTGGAGCTTACAAATCGTGATCGCGAGATCTGCGCCACGATCGGGCCGGTGTTGAAAGAAAAAGGCCTGATGTTTGTAGGCATTGACGTCATCGGCGACTACCTCACCGAAATCAATGTCACGTCGCCGACCGGCGCCGTGCAGCTGAAGGCCTTCGAAGGGATAGACGCCGGCGATATTTTGTGGGATCGCATAGAACGACGGACCAAGGCGGCTTGACGACGAAGCCACTGGAACTCCAAAAATGATAGGTTTCAGGGCCTTGCAACAGTTTACGTAAGGTTAGATTGATAAATTGCGCCTTTGTTCGATTTTTGTTCTTGATTTGTGTTTTTGTTTGCTATAGCTTGTGGATAATTTTCAGGGTCTGCCACCAGACTTGGATTCCTGTTCAGGAGCTGCGCATGCCCGCCAGGATTACCACCATAGCGTTTGAGGGCGCCGAGGCGCGTCGTGTCGAGGCCGAGGTCGTGCTGACCAAAGGCCAGGTTGCTTTTTCGGTTGTCGGGCTGGGCGACAAGGCGGTGGCCGAAAGCCGCGAACGTGTCAGGGGCGCCTTTGCCGGCATCGGCCTTTCACTGCCCAGCAAGCGCATCGTCGCCAACCTGTCGCCGGCCGACCTGCCCAAGGAAGGCAGCCACTTCGACCTGCCGATCGCGCTGGCGCTGATGGTGGTGATGGGCCTGATTCCTCAGGACGCGCTCGACGGTTATGTCTGCGTCGGCGAGCTGAGACTGGATGGCTCGATCGCCGCCATTTCGGGCGCCCTGCCGGCGGCAATCGCCGCCAACGGCTGGGGCATGGGCCTGATTTGTCCGCACGACAATGGCGCCGAGGCCGCCTGGGCTGGCGAGGTCGATGTCTTGAACCCACGTTCGCTGATCGCCCTGATCAACCACTTCAAGGGCGTCTGCGTACTGGAACGGCCGGTTGCCGGAGCCCTGGCGGCGACCGGTCATGTTTACGACCTCAATGAGGTCAAGGGCCAGGAAACGCCCAAGCGCGCTTTGGAAATCGCCGCCGCCGGCGGGCACAATCTGCTGTTCGTCGGGCCGCCAGGGTCGGGCAAGTCGATGCTGGCCCAGCGCCTGCCGGGCATATTGCCGCCCCTGACCTCGAAGGAGCTGCTCGAGACCTCGCAGGTGTGGTCGATGGCCGGGCTGATCGCCAAGGGCGAATTGACGCGTGAGCGGCCGTTCCGCGCGCCCCATCATTCGGCCAGCATGGCGGCCCTGACCGGCGGCGGCCTGCGCGCAAGGCCCGGCGAAGTGTCCCTGGCGCACAACGGCGTGCTGTTCCTCGACGAACTGCCGGAATTTTCACCGCAGGCGCTCGATTCGCTGCGCCAGCCTCTGGAAACCTCCGAAGTCATCGTGGCGCGCGCCAATCATCACATCCGCTATCCGGCGCGCGTGCAACTGGTCGCAGCGATGAATCCGTGCCGCTGCGGCCACGGCGTATCGCAGGGCGGACCCGGCAAGGGGGCCTGTGGCAAGGCACCGCGCTGCCTGCGCGACTACCAGGGCCGGGTGTCGGGACCGCTGATGGACCGTATCGATCTGCAGATCGACGTACCGCCGGTGACCGCCGTCGATCTCGCCCTGCCTGCGCCCGCCGAAGGTTCGGCCGAGGTGGCCGCACGTGTCGCCGCCGCGCGCGACCTCCAAATTGAACGGGCGCAGGCGCTCGGTCTGCCGCCGGACAATGCGCTCAATGCCACGGCATATGGCAAGGGACTGGAAAAAATCTGCGCGCTCGATCCGGCGGCGACCGCGCTGCTCACCAAGGCGGCGCAACAGTCAGGCCTGAGCGCACGTGGCTGGACGCGGACGCTTCGCCTGGCGCGGACCATCGCCGACCTGGAACAGTCGTTTCCTGTCCTGCGCCGCCATGTCGCCGAAGCGCTTGTCTATCGCCGAGCCGGACCGTCCGAAGACCCGCAGCCCGGCATGGCGCATTTCCATCAGACTCCGAAATTTCAGCAGGTCTTTGAGCAGCCTTAACTTTTTTGGCCTAGACTGGCGGCATGAACACGACCGCGACCGGACAGAACCCGTCCAGCATCAGCGAACACACCCAGGCCACACCGCAAAGCCGGGAAGCCCGCCTCAAGGCGCGCGAGGACTTCTTCCGGCTGATGAGCCACGAAATCCGCACCCCGCTCAACGGTGTTGTCGGCATGCTTGACCTGCTGGCCAGGACCAGCCTGACGCCCGACCAGCAATCCTATCTCAATACGGCGCGCCAATCGGGCGAACATCTGCTGACGTTGGTCAACGACCTGCTCGACTATGCTCGCATCGACGCCGGCCGCATCGAGCTCGAGACCGGCGAGGTCCAGCTGGAACCCCTGTTGCAAAGTGTCGCCGAACTTCTGTCGCCGCGCGCCCATGCCGGCGGCATTGAGGTCGCGTGGAGCCTTGACCCCCGCCTCGATCACGTCGAGGCCGACGAAGGCCGTCTGCGTCAGATCCTGTTCAATCTCGCCGGCAACGCCATCAAGTTCACCACGACGGGCGGCGTGCTGATCCATGTCGGCCTGACCGACACAGGTCTTGTCCGCTTTTCGGTGCGCGACACCGGCCCGGGCATTCCGCCCGAGGCGCGCGAGCGCATCTTCGAGGAATATGGCCAGGTCCATCCAACCCACGCCACGCGCTATGGCGGCGCCGGCTTGGGTCTTGTCGTCGTGAAGAAGCTGGTCCAGGCGATGAATGGCGACCTGGCGCTGGAAAGCGAACCCGGCAAGGGCTCGACCTTTGCCGTTGAATTCCGCGCCCCCCACGGCCTGCGCCATGCCCGGCCGCCGGCAGCCAATACCCCGGCCGTTACCCTGGTCAGCCATAACCTCGTCCTTGCCGAGGCGGCCCACGGCCATCTGTCCGCCCGCAACCTGTCCCTGCGCACCGTCGATACGCTTGATGACCTGGGCGGCCGCGCCGGAGTCATCCTGGCCGATCGCGCCGCCACGGGCAAGCCGCGCAAGGCGCCATCATCCAGGAGCTTTATCCTGCTGGCGCCCGAGCAACGCGACGAGATCGAAGCCTGGCGCGAACAGGGCTGGGCCGGCTATTTCATCAAGCCCCTGCGCCGCGCCTCCCTGTTCGAGCGGCTTGACAGTCTGCGCGGCCGTGAGCCCGTCCAAACCACGCACGAGGACGAGCGCATCGTCGACGAATCCGCGCCCGACAAGGCCGTGCTGCTGGTCGAGGACAATCCGGTCAACGCCCTGCTGGCCCAGATCCTGCTCCAGCGCGAGGGTTGCCGCGTCGAGCGCGCCTCGTCGGGCGAGGAAGCCATCGACATCCTCAAGAAGCATCAGTTCGACCTGATCTTCATGGACCTCGGCCTGCCGGGGTTGGACGGCCTCGGCACGACACGCGAGGTGCGGGCGCTTGGCGTCGCCACCCCGGTCATCGCCCTCACCGCCAATGCCTATGAGGAAGACCGCCGCGCCTGCCTGAATGCCGGCATGAACGACTTCCTGACCAAGCCGATCGAGCTGGTGGCGCTGAAAGCCAGGTTGCAGACCTGGACAGGCCCCGACCGGCCGGAGGCCAAATCGGCCTAGACGAAAGCGCCAAAGCCGCTTAGCGTTTCCGGAAAAGGGAGACGCTCATGGCCGAAACCGGCGCGAAAACGGACAAGCCCAGGCTGACCACGCTTCAGGCCATAGCCGCCTATGCCAGGCCCAAGCCGCTGTTGCTGCTGGCGCTGGGCTTTACCACCGGCGTTCCCTTCCTGCTCATCGGCGAGACCCTGACAGCCTGGCTGCGTGTCGATGGCTTGTCGTTGTCCGTCATCGGTTTCTTCATCCTGGTCAGCTTTTCCTACACGCTGAAATTCATGTGGGCGCCACTGATCGACCGTCTGGATGTTCCGTTCCTGACGGCGAAGCTGGGCCATCGCCGCAGTTGGATGGCCGCGTTGCAGGTCTTAATTGTCATCTGCCTGCTGGCTGTGGCGATGACCGATCCAATCTCGGTTTTTTCGCTGATTTTTGGCAAAGGACCCCAAGCCGGCCTCTATCAACTTGCGCTGTTCGCCACCCTGGCGGGATTCTTCGGCGCGTCACACGACATCATCCTTGATGCCTACCGTATCGAAATCGCCGACGACCAGAAGGAGCTGGTGGTGATGACCGCCGCCTACCAGTGGGGCTATCGCGTCGCCTTTATCGTGACAGGCATCGTACCGCTTATGCTGTCGACGCGTATAGGCTGGCCGCTGGCCTACGGCCTGACGGCGGCGACGATGGTGATCGGTTGGGTTGCGCTCGTCTTCGCCCCCAGGGGGCCTGCCCATGCGCCGCGTCCCATCCACTATGACGGCTTGGTGGTCCGGCCCTTCAGCGAATGCATCGAATGGCTTTGCCGCGCTTTGCTCATTGTCATCGCGGCCGTTATCATGGGATCGGGCCTTACGGGCAACGCCGATCTGCTTAGCGGGATCGGAGGTCACATCGGAGTCGGCGCCGAGTCTCAGGCGGCCTTCAAGACCGCCTGGACGTCGAAGACCACCGGCCCATTTTTCCAGGTGCCGGCGGTATTGTTCGGTCTTGGCCTGATGCTGGCGTCCTGTCTGCCCCTGCCGTGGGCGACACGGCCGGGAGCCTATTTCAAAGGCGCATTCATCGCGCCGCTGGCCAATTTCTTCCAGCGTTATGCGCGTTGGGCCGCCTTCCTTTTTGTCCTGATCTGCGTTTACCGGGTCAGTGAATTCACGCTCTACATCGCCAATGCCTATTATATCGACCTCGGCTTCTCACTCGATGCCGTGGCGGAGATGCGCAAGGTCTTTGGCGCGGTCATGACCATGATTGGTTTTGTCATCGCTGGCGGGCTGATGGTGAGACTTGGCGTGCGCCAGGCGCTGATCGTCGGTGTGGTGGTCGGTCCCTTGAGCCATGTCGGCTTCATGATTCTGGCCTGCACCGGCCATGACCTGCATGCCCTGGCCCTGGCGCTCGCGCTCGACAATATCGCCGCCGCCATCCAGGGGACGGTGCTGATCGCCTACATGTCGACCTTGGTCAGCCCACAATATACAGCGCCGCAATATGCCCTGTTCTCGGGTATCTACGGCCTGCTGGGCAAACTGGTCGGCTCTCAGTCGGGCCGTGTCGTTGAGGCCATAGCCAGGAGTTCTGACACGGGAGGCTTCGGCGCCACGTTCAAGGCCCTGATGGGGCGACTTACGCCTGACGCCTACGTCACCGCGGCGCAAAAACTGGGCGTCAGCGTTCAGGCCATGGGTGCGGGCTATTTTGCTTTCTTTGCCTATACCATCATCATCGGTTTCATCGCCATCGCCATGGTGCTGTGGCTGGTCATGCGCAAGCCCGACGTGTCTGCGCCGCTGGTGACCGACACGGAGCTGGAAGCGGCCGATCCTGCCTCAGGCCCGGTTGAGGTTTGAGCGGATGTCGTAGGCGGCGAAGGTCGCCATGTTGAGGATCTTGGTCACCGGATCGGACAGCTGACAGATCTGCACCGGCCGCGACAGGCCCAGCAGCAGCGGCCCGACCACCGTCGCGCCACCCAAGGCTTCGATCAGCTTTGTCGAGATCGAAGCCGACTGAATCGCTGGCATAACCAGCACATTGGCCGGCTCGGTCAGGCGCTGGAACGGGTAGTTGGCCCACATCTCCGGATCAAGCGCCACGTCGGGGGGCATTTCGCCTTCGAACTCGAAGTCGACGCCGCGCCGCTCCAGAAGGCCGACGGCCTGCTTGACGCGTTCGGAACGCTCGCCCGACGGGTTGCCGAAGGTCGAATAGCTCATGAAGGCGACGCGCGGCGTATGGCCCATGGCGCGCACTGCCATGGCGGCCTCGACGGCGATATCGCCGAGTTCTTCCGGCGACGGCGTTTCGGCGACGGTGGTGTCGGCGATGAACACGGTCCGCCCCTTGGCCAGCACGATCGACATGCCCATGATGCGGCCGCCCGGCGCCGGGTCGATGACGCGCAGCACTTCGTCGAGCGAGCGGTCGAACGAGCGGGTCACGCCGGTGACCATGCCGTCGGCGTGTCCAGAGGCGACCATGGCCGCAGCGAACGAGTTGCGGTCGAGATTGATCAGGCGGTCGACGTCGCGCTTCAGGTAGCCCTGCCGCGCCAGGCGGGCATAAAGCAGTTGCGCATAGGCGGCATTGCGGTGCGAATTACGCGAATTGACGATCTCAATGCCTTCCTCGGCCGGATCGATGCCGGCGGCGCGCATATTGTCCTCGACGAGGTTCTCGCGCCCGCACAGGATCGGGATGCCGAGGCCCGACTGCTTGAAGGCGTGGGCGGCGCGAATGACCGAAACGTCCTCGCCCTCGGCAAAGACGATGCGTCGCAATGGCCGCGAGCGGACGTGCGCGGCGATGTTCTGCAGGAAACCCGCCGACGGATCGAGCCGGCGTTCGAGACGCTTCCTGTAGGCGTCCATGTCGGTGATCGGTTTCCTCGCCACGCCGGTATCCATGGCGGCCTGGGCGACGAAGGGCGGGATATACCATATGAGGCGCGGGTCGAACGGCGAGGGGATGATATAGTCCTTGCCGAACTTGAGATGGCGGCCCTGATAGGCTGCCGCGACCTCATCCGGCACATCCTCGCGCGCCAGCATGGCCAGGGCGCGGGCGGCAGCCAGCTTCATCTGGTCGTTGACGCGGCGGGCGCGGACATCGAGCGCGCCGCGGAAGATATAGGGAAAACCGAGGACATTGTTGACCTGGTTGGGATAGTCCGACCGCCCGGTGGCGACGATGGCGTCGGAACGAACGCTGGCCACGTCTTCCGGGGTGATTTCGGGGTCGGGATTGGCCATGGCGAAGATGATCGGATTGGGCGCCATGGTGGCGACCATGTCCTTGGTCAGCACACCCTTGGCCGACAGGCCGAGGAAGACGTCGGCGCCGACCATGGCTTCGGCCAAAGTGCGCTTGTTGGTCGCCGTGGCGTGGGCGGCCTTCCACTGGTCCATGTCGATCGTGCGGCCCTGATAGGCTACGCCGTGGATGTCGCAGATGATGGTGTTGTCCTTGCGGACGCCCAGCGCCTTGACGAGCGCCAGGGACGACAGGCCGGCCGCGCCCGCGCCGCACAGCACGACCTTGACGTCCTCGATGCGCTTGCCGGTGATTTCAAGGGCGTTGATCAGGCCGGCCGCCGAAATGATCGCCGTGCCGTGCTGGTCGTCGTGAAAGACCGGGATGTCGGCCATGTCCTGCAGGGCCGATTCTATGATGAAGCACTCAGGGCTCTTGATGTCTTCGAGGTTGATGCCGCCGAAGGCGCCGGTGATGTTCTTGACCACGGTGATGAATTCGTCCGGGTCTTGCGTCTTGACCTCGATGTCGAAGCTGTCGATGTCCCCGAAACGCTTGAAGAGGACGCTCTTGCCTTCCATGACCGGTTTCGACGCCAGGGCGCCGAGGTTGCCGAGGCCCAGGATCGCCGTGCCGTTGGTGATGACCGCGACCATATTGCCCTTGGCGGTATAGTCGTACGCCGCCTCGGGATTCTCCGCGATCTTGCGCACGGGCACGGCGACGCCCGGCGAATAGGCCAGCGCCAGGTCGCGCTGGGTCGCCATCGGCTTGGTGGGGGCGAGCGCGATCTTGCCGGGCTGCGGGAACTGGTGCAGGGCGAGAGCTTCGTCGTCGCTGAAGGTCTGTTTCTCGGTCATGGGTCCGGTTGTGGCTTTTATATTATGATTATTGGCGGTGTCGTCGCGGAAACTAATAGAATCCATTCAAGAAGTTATAAAGACGGAACGCTCCGAGAGGCGATTTTTCCGCCGAACTTGGGCCGCGGGTGTGGTTTACGGATGACTCTTGTCGGAAAAGTTCGCTATTTGTTCTTTTGTGCTTGCTCCCTGTCCGGTTCCGCGGCACGACGGCAAAAGCCATTTGTTCACATCTTCCTCGCGTCCCTGCCCTGTTCGCCGCCGTTAAGACAGGTTAATTTCGCCAGATGAACGCCCGCGCAGCCCTTGCTCCCGAACTCGACGACGCCTTCGACGGCGCCACGCCGGTCATGGCGCAATACCTGAAGACCAAGGCGGAATATCCCGACACCCTGCTGTTCTTCCGCATGGGCGATTTCTACGAGCTGTTCTTTGACGACGCGGTGACGGCGGCGGGCGCATTGTCATTGGCCCTGACCCGGCGTGGCCAGTACCAGGGCAAGGACATTCCGCTGGCCGGCGTACCACATCACGCCGCCGACGCCTATATCGCCAAGCTGATCCGCATGGGTTTCCGCGTCGCGGTGTGCGAACAGTTGGAAGACCCGTCCGAGGCCAAGAAACGCGGTTACAAGGCCGTGGTCAAGCGCGGCGTCTCGCGCGTGGTCACGCCGGGGACCCTGACCGAGGATACGCTGCTGGAGGAACGCGGCGCCAACCGGCTGGTGGCCCTGAGTTCACGCGGCGGGGTAATGGCCTTGGCTTGCGTCGAGCTGTCGACTGGCGATGTCGAGGTTTTCGAGATCGAGCCGGAGACCTTGAGCGCCCATCTCTCGGCGCTCAGGCCCTCGGAAAGCCTGGTCGCCGACCGCATCCTGCAGGACGAGGCGGTCTACGGCCTGCTGAAGACCTGCGGCGGCGCGATCCAGCCGCAGCCGCCGTCGCTGTCCGATCCGGCGGCCGGCGAAGCGCGTCTGCTTAAGCTTTACGGCGTCGCGACGCTCGACGGCTTCGGCCAGTTTTCGCCGGCGGAAATCTCGGC
>CAYYTA010000105.1:0-2372 GCA_964474575.1 uncultured Caulobacteraceae bacterium
GGACGGCAGCCCGGCGGGCTGGACACTGGGCGACGGCGCCATGAAGGTCAAGGCCGGGGCGGGCGACATCCAGAGCAAGGAGTCGTTCTGCGACGTCCAGCTTCACGTCGAATGGCGCACGCCGACCGACGTCTTAGGCCCCGACGGCAAGGAACTGCAAAGCCAGGACCGCAACAATTCCGGCGTCTACCTGCAAAGCCTCTACGAGGTCCAGGTGCTCGATTCCTACGGCCCCGCGAAAACCTACGTCAACGGCCAGGCCGGCGCGGTCTACAAGCAGTCGATTCCGCTGGTCAACGCTTCGCGCGCGCCTGGCGTCTGGCAAAGCTACGACATCATCTATCATGCCCCGCATTTCGACGCCTCGGGCGCAGTGACGCAAAAGGCGCGCATTACGGTCCTGCACAATGGCGTACTGATCCAGGACAATTTCGAGATCCAGGGCCCGACCGCCTGGATCGGCCATCCGCCCTACGTCGCCCATGGCTGCAAGCCGATCGAGTTGCAGGACCATGGCCACCCGGTCAGCTACCGCAACATCTGGGTGCGGAAACTCGATTGATCGTCATCCACCACAATCCAGATTGCGGCACGTCGCGCAACGTGCTGGCGGTGATCGAGGCGGCCGGTTATCAGCCAGTCGCCATCGATTATCTGCAAACCGGCTGGACGCGGGCGCAGTTACTCGGCCTGTTCGCGGCGGCGGGCGTCACGCCGCGCCAGGCGCTGCGTGAAACCAAGTCGCCGGCCGCCGAACTTGGGCTGCTGGCGGAAGGCGTCAGCGACGATGCGCTGCTCGACGCCATGGTGGCGCACCCGATCCTGGTCAACCGGCCGCTTGTCTGCACCCCGAAGGGCGTCCGCCTGTGCCGGCCATCGGAAACCGTGCTCGACCTGCTCGATCGCTGGCCAGCCGGTCCCTACGCCAAGGAGGACGGGACCTTGATGATCGACGCCGGCGGCCGCAGGGTCTGAGGCGGCGCGGTTGCAAATCCGCCGGCTTGTGGCACATTGTACCGCGACGGGCATCCGACAGGAGCCGATATGAAACGCAGAACGCTTTTGGCCGCCCTGGCCGCAACGCCGTTTTTCGCAGTGCGCGCGCGGGCCGATGCCCCCGCTGCCATGACCACGCAAAAATTCGAGTTCATCTCGAACGGCAACAAGCTTTCCGGCTTTGTCGATGTTCCGGCCGGTGAAGTGGCCAAGGCCATGCTGCTGATCATTCCGGGCTACGGCACGACCGATGTGGCCGGTTACACCTCCTGGTACGACCTGCGCAGCCGCTTCACGGCCTTGGGTATCTCGACCGTCATCTGGGACAAGCCCGGTTGCGGCAAGAGCGAGGGGACGTTCGACCCGGATCAACCGGTGGCAAGCAGCGCCCGGGAAGTGCTCGACGCCGTCCGGCAGTTGCGGCAATCGGCGGTCCCGGGTTCGCAGAAGATCGGCTTCTGGGGTATCAGCCGCGCCGGCTGGATCGTGCCTATGGCCATGGCCCAGGATGCGAAACTCGCTTTCTGGATTTCGGTCAGCGGCACCGACGGCGAGGAAAACTTTCCCTATCTGCTCGAATGTAATCTGCGCATCGAGGGCCGAAGCGAGGCGCAGATCGCCGAACTGGTCGGCGAATGGAAGCGCGGTTTTGCCATCATGAGCGCCGGCGGGACGTTCGAGGCGTACATGTCGGCCACACAGGGCATCAGCGCCGACCCGTTCATGGTCTATCTCACGGGAGGCAAGGCTGAGGACAAGGCCTCCTATGTCGCCAGGCAACAGCCGTTCCTCGACGGCAGGTTCCAGGTCGACAAGATAACCGGCCTCCAGGTCTATGTGCCTGATTTTCCAGAGATGCTTTCACGGCTGGACGTCCCGGTGCTGGCCATATCCGGCGAGAAGGACTGCAATGTCGACTGGCGCAAGACCGATGCGCTTTACGCTGCGACCATCGGCAGGAATCCCAAGGCGCAACTCACTATCCGCACTTTCGCCGACGGCAATCACAACCTCCAGCAATGCAAGACGGGCGGCTTGCGCGAAATGGAGGAGATGACGGATCGCCGTGCCTGTGACGGCTATTACGCGACCATGACGGACTGGCTGAAAACCGTGGTCTAAACCACTCGCCGCGTATCGATGCGCACGTCCACCGACTTCATCGTGGCGATAGCGTCGAGCACGCCTTCGACGGTGTCGACGCTGGCATAGGTGTGCACGAAGGCCGGCGGCGCGAAGCCGGTCGCCTGCAATCGTGCCACCATGTCGAAGAACGGCTGCCAGAAGTCGTTGATATTGAGGAAGATGATCGGTTTCATGTGCAGGTCGAGCCGTCGCCACGACAGCAGTTCGACCACTTCCTCGAGCGTGCCGAT
>CAYYTA010000106.1:0-11417 GCA_964474575.1 uncultured Caulobacteraceae bacterium
CCCTGGGCTGCTACCCGCTGACCGGCGCGGTCGAAAGCACCGCGGCCACCCTCCCCCAGGTCATCCAGGAAATGCTGCTGACCACCACCAGCGAGCGCCAGGGCCGGGTCATCGACCATGACCAGTCCGCCTCGATGGAGAAGAAGAAGCGCGAGGGCTATTTCTGATGAACGCCATCGTTTCGCAAAAGCTGGAAACACAGGCCCTGATCGACTACCTTGCCGGCCACGAGAAGAAGTCGCTGCTGCGCTTCCTCACCTGCGGCAGCGTCGACGACGGCAAGTCGACCCTGATCGGCCGCTTGCTTTACGACACCAAGCTGATCTTCGACGACCAGCTGGCCGGCATCGAACGCGACTCGAAGAAGCACGGCACGACCGGCGACGATATCGACCTTGCCCTGCTGGTCGACGGCCTCCAGGCCGAGCGCGAGCAAGGCATCACCATCGATGTCGCCTACCGTTTCTTCACGACCGACAAGCGCAAGTTCATCGTCGCCGACACGCCGGGCCACGAGCAATATACCCGCAACATGGCCACCGGCGCCTCCAATTCCGATCTCGCTGTCATCCTGATCGACGCGCGCAAGGGCATACTGACCCAGACGCGGCGGCATTCGTTCATCGTCTCGCTGCTGGGCATCAAGCACGTGGTGCTGGCGGTCAACAAGATCGACCTGATGGACTATAGCCAGGACGTCTTCAACGAGATCGTCGCCGATTATCGCGAGTTCGCGGCCGACTTTGGTTTCGATACCCAGGTCGCCATCCCGCTGTCGGCGCGATACGGCGACAATGTCCTCGACCGTTCCGAAAACATGGAATGGTACGATGGGCCGACCCTGGTCGAGCATCTCGAAACCGTCGATGTCTCGACCGACCTGACGGCGCGGCCGTTCCGCCTGCCTGTACAGTGGGTCAACCGCCCCGACCTCGACTTCCGTGGCTTTTCCGGCACCATCGCCTCCGGCACGGTCAAGCCCGGCGATCCGGTCGTGGTCGCGCGCTCCGGCCAGGCATCGACGGTCAAGGCCGTCGTCACCCATGACGGCGACCTTCCTTCCGCCCAGGCCGGCCAGGCGGTCACCCTGACGCTGACCGACGAAATCGACATCTCGCGCGGCGACATCCTGGTCCCGCCGACGGCCCGCCCCGAAGTCTCCGACCAGTTCCAGGCCCACCTGATCTGGATGAGCGAGGACGAACTGATCCCCGGCCGTCCCTATCTCATCAAGGTCGGTGCGCGGACTCTGCCCGCCTCGGTAACCGACATCCGCCACAAGGTCGATGTCAACAGCTTTCAGAAGCTGGCGGCGAAGACGCTGAAGCTCAATGAAGTCGCCGTCGTCAACCTCGCCACCAGCGAACCGGTCGCCTTCGACGCCTATGGCGACAACCACGAAACCGGCGCCTTCATCCTGATCGATCGCCTGTCGAACCTGACGCTCGGCGCCGGCATGATCGACTACGGCCTGAGGCGTGCCACCAATGTCCACTGGCAGGCGCTCGACGTGTCGAAGGCGTCACGCTCGGCGATCAAGAGCCAGAAGCCGGCCGTGCTGTGGTTCACCGGCCTCAGTGGCGCGGGCAAGTCAACCATTGCCAACCTGGTCGAGAAGCGGCTCTTGAGCCTCGGCCATCACACCTATCTGCTTGATGGCGACAATGTCCGCCACGGACTGAACAAGGACCTGGGCTTCACGCCGGAAGACCGTGTCGAGAACATCCGCCGGGTCGCCGAGGTGGCGAAGCTGATGGTCGACGCCGGCCTGATTACGCTGGTTTCTTTCATTTCACCCTATCGCGCGGAACGCCAGCTGGCGCGGGACCTGTTGAGCGAGGGCGAGTTCCTCGAGATCTACGTGTCGACGCCGCTCAATGTCGCGGAAAGCCGGGATGTGAAGGGTCTCTACGCCAAGGCGCGCGCCGGAGACATCAAGAACTTCACCGGCATCGACAGCCCTTACGAAGCGCCGGAGACCCCCGACCTGGTGCTGGACACCAGCACCGACACGGCCGAGGTCCTGGCCGAACGCATCGTGCGCCATATGTTCGACAACGCCTATCTGCAAACCGAACCGAACTACCATATCTAAAAATACCGCTACAGAGGGTTGCAAAAGCGTTACAAACCCCCCTATGGTAAAACAGCATTAATTACCGTTTCACGTGGCGCCGGGGCGGCGGGAACGGGATGCCGGCGCCTTGGGGGAGAGACGGCATGGAGATCGACTCCGATCTTCTTGATCTGATCTACGCTGTGCCATTCGATGTGACGCAGTGGACCAGAATCCTCGAGCGGCTTTGCGCCTTGACCGATTCGATGGGCGCTGTGCTGCAATCGCCGGCGCTCGTCAATCCGGACGGGTCGTTCGCCCTGTTTACCTCCTACAATCTCGACCTCGTAAAGTTGCATGAAGGCGCCGCGCGCTATGGCGAGCATGATCCTTTTTCAGGTCCCATGCTGGCTTCGCTCAACGGCGATTTCAGCCGGATTTCCCACGCGTTCGGCGCCGTGCCTGACCGTTCGGTGCTGCGCGGCAATCCCTTTTGGGAAAAGCATCTGCGTGCCCTTGGCATCGGCGATTTCATGGCGCTGTGTCTTTATGAACCGAAAGACCAGGCTTTTCCGATCCTCACCCTGGCGCGGCGGCGCAATGCGGGCGTCTATCCAGAGGCCGCCTTGCAGGTCTTCCAGGCCCTGGCCGGCCATTTGCGTTTCGCGACCCGGCTGCTTTTTGCCGTGCAGTCACAGGAAAAAGCGTCACCCGACCTGCGAGCCGTGCTCGATAACCTGCCGCTGCCTTGCGCGCTCATCGGACCGCTGGGTTACGCCGCCTATGTCAACCCCGCCATGAACCGACTCGTCGGGCGACGACTGCCGCTGCAGCTCGTCGGCGGCCGGCTGACCGCGCGTGCCAAGCCGGCCGATGAACGGCTGCAGGCGGTCATCGCCAAGGCCATCCGCAGTACCGGCGATCGCCGGCAGCCTGCCGATATCGCCCTCAGCGACGAATACGACAATCACCTGCTGATGGTTGTTTCGCCGATCGGTGAAGGCGTGCGCAGCATTCTCGACCTGCACTCTCCCTGCGCCGTCGTCTTCGCCCTGAGTGAAAGTCCGCCCGCCCAACTCCATGAGCAGCTTGGCCGGCTCAAGGCCGTGCTGAAGCTGAGCGATCAGGAAGCGCTTGTCGCCAAGGACCTGCTGACCGGATTGATGCCGGAAGATATCGCCACGCTTCACGGCAAGTCGCCCTTGACCGTAAGGACGCAGATCCGGTCTCTCCTGCGCAAGAACAACCTGCGCCGCGTGGTTGATTTGCAGGCGATGCGCCGCCTTTTTTATGGGATCGACACGCCGTGACAGAGTACTCGTTAGCCGCGGGCGAAACGCTCGTCGAAGCCCTGTACCTGGCAGGTGGCGATCCGGACAACTGGCGCGGCTTCCTCAAGCAGGCGTTGAAAACCTTCAACGTCCAGCTGGCGCTTCTTGTTCTGGCTGACACCGCGAACCCACACATCCTTTTCGAAGTCGAACGTCGCGAGACGATCTCCGACGACGCCGTTCGGGCACATATCGACACAGTGTTGGCTTGCATCACACATGGCCAAGACCGTCACGAATCCCATGTCCTGACCCTGGTTGTGCCCGGCGCCCGCCCGTTTGGCCTGTCGCTCGTGCGTGATCCGGCCCGGCCCGCCTTCACCATTCAGGGACGGTCGGGGCTGGCCAGCCTGCGACCATTTGTGCGTCAGGTCCTGCGCCTTCCGCTCCGCCGCGCGACGGCCACTGCCGATACGCGTTATCTCGAGGCACTCGACCGGATCGCCATGCCGTGCGTCCTGCTCGACTTCGACCGCCGCATCCTGTTCAGCAATGTCGCGGCCCGACAGGCCCTTGGCTCATGTCTGTCGCCTCAGCCGGACGGAAGGTTCCGGCTCACCGACAAAGACGCTCAGGCAGCCGTTGAACGGGCCCTGGAAAGATTCAGAGGCGGTCAGAACGCCGGACCGGTGGATGTCGCCATACGCCTTCCCGAAAGCCGGCCCTTGCTGGCGGTCATGATGCCAACCGGCGCCGATCCTGGGCGCCGGGTCGCCGCGGCGATCTATTTTATCGAGTCCGACATGCGGCTTATGCCTGGCGCGAGCGCGGCGCGCCTGTGCGCCGTCTACGGCATGACGGCGGCCGAGGCGGACATCGCGCTCCTGTTGCTCTCGGGCAGCACCGCTTCGCAGATCGCTATCCGGCGCCGCGTGTCGCTCCACACGGTCCGAGCCCAGATCAAGCAGGTTTTTGACAAGACGCGCTCTCACAACCAGGCTGGGCTGTTCAAACTGTTTGGCTTCTTCAACGTTTGATTGAGCTGGATACCAAAACATGGGTATGCGAGACATCTGTGGATAAATTAAACAAATTGTTAACGCTCAAAAAAATGTGCGGGTGGCGGTGGAGAATCCAGATGTTTGACAAGGCCTGCGGGGATATGCGCCGAAAGATATAAGTATTCGGCGCCAGGTCTCTTTTCCAGAACGTTCTGTCAAGCAGACCAGAATGTCATTTCCCGACAGGTATTTTTAATCCGTACAAATTGCAGTTCGGGATTTTATTTCCCGGGCAGACATACGCTCAGTCATGCCGGTATAGCCGCATTTGCCTGTTCGTATACTGTTCCCGTGAATGCTTAATCATTGACAGCAGTATTTTTTGGCACGGATTTTGACACGCGAAGTAACGCCAGGTGGTCCCGGGCCAATTCTGGCACAGAACACAAGCATATCCTGAGGGGAGGATAGGCAAAGCTGCCCTATGCCGGCGGCCTGACTTCCCTTGAACTTTTCATACAGGCGCGCCCGAAGGCCGCCGTTCAGAGGGAAGCCAAGATGTCCACGATTTACGTCAGCAGCTACGGTAACAATATCCAGGCAGCCATCGCGGCGGCTTCGGCGGGCGACACCATTATCCTCGATTCGGGTGTCACCTATACCGGAACCATAACCATCGACAAGTCGCTGACCATTCTCGGCGCCAATGCCGGCGTCGCCGGCAACGACGGGACGCGCAACCCTGAGTCCAACATCCTCGGCCAGATCAATGTCACCGCTTCGGCTGGCACGGTGACGATCGACGGCATCCGGGTTGAAAACGCCTCTGACAACGCCACCCAACAATACGGCATCAACATTTCCGGCACGGCCGACGTTCGCGTGCAGAACTCTGTCTTCCACTCCGACGGCGACAACGGCAACAATGTCGGCGGGTGGGGCGACGTGGCCATTTATGCCGCCGGCTCGGCGACCGGCCACCTCTATGTCCAGAGCAACCTGATCGACGGCGACGGCCACGGCCAGTTCAGCACCGCGTCGTGGAATCGCGGTATCCTGGCGGAATCGGCCGACACGACGCTGTTCATTCTCAACAACTATATCGATGGCGTGCGCACGGGCATCGGCGCAGATGGCACCGACAACCATGACGTTATTGAACGCAACCATATCAGCGATGCGGGCTCCGGCATTTCGGCCGGTCTTGACCTGACGCTGCCGCACGTTGACCACAACACCTTCGACAATGTCGACACCGAATACAACTTCCGCAACGCGTCCAGCGGCGTCACCTTCAACGCCAGCAGCGCCGGCGACACCCACACCAACATCGAAGGTTCCGTACAGATCCTGGGTGGCGACTACGCCGACACCCTGACCGGCAGCAGCCAGGACGACTGGATCGCCGGCGACGCCAGCCACACCTCCGACGGCAGCGACTTCGGCGTCGGTTCGTTACATGACGACGGCAACGTCCTGAGCGGCATGGGCGGCAACGACACCCTGCTCGGCTCCACCGGCGCCGACAGCCTCGACGGCGGCACAGGCAACGATGTGCTCAAGGGCGGCGGCGGCATCGACACCGCCGTTTATGATTCCAGCGTCGTCACGGACAAGGAAGTCGCCTACGACTCCCTCAACAAGGTATGGACCGTCACCTCGAGCGCCGAAGGCACGGACAGCCTGAGCCACGTCGAGAAGATCAGCAGCACGACCGGCCACAACGTCCTGCTTGTCGATCCGGACGGCACCGGCTTTGCCACCATCCAGGCGGCCATCGACGCCGCCAGCGCGGGCGACATCATCGTCATCGCCGCCGGCACCTACAACGAAAGCGTCAATGTCAACAAGGCCAACCTGACCATCATGGGCCAGGGCGAGGTCACCATCCAGGGCACGCTGCTGACCGAAAACGGCGTCACGGGCGACCTGCACACCTGGATGCAGACGGCCACGGGCTATCATTCCTCCGCCACCAGCACCGATGGCGTCAATATCGCCGCCGACGGCGTGACGATGACCAACATCAACATTGATGGCTTCGTCTACGGCGTCCACTTCCGCACCGACGTCTCCAATACGACGCTCAACGACGTCAACATCTCGCAGACCTTTGCCGGCATTGAGAAGGCGACCACGGCGGATATCAATGGCCTTTCGGTCAATGGCGGCACGATCAGCGACGGCGTCATTGGCGTCGACTTCGCCAAGGTGACCGGCGTCGGCAACCAGAACGATGGCCTCGCCAGCAATGTCACCATCGACGGCACGCACTTTACCGACCTTGATCAAAAAGGCATTTATGTCGAAACCCTTAGCGACTCCACCATCACCAACGTGTCGATGGACAATGTCGGCCAGTACGGCGGTGTGCCGGCCAACGGCGCCAATGGCCGCGGCGGGGACGGCATCGACCTGAACCTCAAGACCGGCACCTATCAGAACATCACCATTTCGAACTTTGACCTGCATAACACCGGCGCTTCGGACCAGAACGGCAACGCTGCGTCCAATGCCAATGGTGGCGCGATCGTTATCGAGTCGCGCGACGACGGCGGCACGTACGGCCCACAGCCGGCACACACCGGCACGATCGTCGTGCAGAACGGCACGATCTCCGGCCACACCTCGACCGGCATCCAGGTCGGCGAACCTGGCAAGGGCAATGCCGATCCGAACGTCACGGTTTCCGGCGTCACGATTGCCGGTGCTCAGCACGCCGGCGCCTTCGGCGATGTCGGCAACGAGACCCATTCGACCCTGACCGTCAACGGCACGGCCGACGCCGACACCGTCGTCACCTCGGCGACCTCGAGCGGCGCGATCGTCTTCAATGGCGGCGCGGGCAATGACAGCTTCACCGGCCACGGCGAAATGGACAGCTCCGTCTATTCGGGTCCGTTGACCCTTGCCGACATAACCAACGACGGCTCCGCCTGGCACGTCAATGGCGGCGCCGACGGCACCGACACCCTGGTCGGCGTCGAAAGCGTCAGCGGCAGCGACGGCCAGCATTACTTGCTGGTCGGCGGCAACGGCGGCTATGCCACCATCCAGGCGGCGGTCACGGCGGCCCACGACGGCGATATCATCCTGGTTGCCTCCGGCACCTATACCGAACAGGTCACGATCAGCGGCAAGTCTGACCTGACCATCGAAGCTCTGGACGGTGCGAACGTCACCATTCAGGCGCCGGCGGACGTGCAGCAGACCGCGACCTCGACAACGGGCCGTGCGATCAACGCAGTGGTCACTGTGCTGGGTGGCAGCGACGTCACGATCAAGGACATCACGGTTGACGGCCACAATTCCGGCAGCACGATCGACGGCTCCAGCCCGAATTTTGTCGGCATCTATTCGCACGACAACGACGGCAACACGCTCATCAACGTCAACATCACCGGCGTCGGTGAAGCCCTGCCCGGCGGCACGACGCCCGACGGCTATCCGGCCGTCTCGGGCAACCAGATCGGTGTCGGCCTGCAGGTCGATAACACCAATGTCTTGGGCTTCACCATGACGGGCGGCTCGATCAGCAACTTCGAGAAGAACGGCACGGTCTTCAACCACACCGACCTCGACGTTTCCGGCGTCCACGTTACCGGCGGCGGCATCCAGACCACCAGCCAGAACGGCTTCCAGGTCCTGAACTCGACGGGATCGATCCACGATAACACCATCGACAACATCGCCAGCATCGGCGGTGACGGCACCTATGCCACCGGCGTGCTCGCCTACGGCAATACCGGCCTCGACATCACCGGCAACACCATCGTCGGCGCCAACAGCGGCACGCATACCGAAGGCCGCATCATCGGCATCGCGGTCGCCGACTTCGGTACGGCCAACAGCGGCGGCCACATCACGGGCAATGATATCTCGTGGGTCGATGACGGCATCGACGTCAGCGGCAATATGGGCCCGGTGGCCATCGACGTCTCGGGCAACACCTTCTCCCACATCGACACGACCGACCAGTACCAGGGTGGCGTCGAATACTATCCGGACGCCGGCTCGATCAATCTCAGCCTGACCGGCTCCGACCAGCACGACGACCTGGAAGGCAGCGCCGGCGCCGACACCTTCAACGGCAAGTCGGGCGACGACTATATTTCCGGGGGCGCGGGCAAGGACCACGTCGTTGAAGATGCGGCCCTCACCACGGCTTCGTTCAGCGTCGATGTCGTCAACGGCAACTGGGTTATCGATGGCGACGGTACCGACACCGTGGTCGGCGTCGAAAAGGTCACCGACAATGCGGGGCATACTTTCCTGCTGGTCGGCAATGGCGGCTATGCCACCATCCAGGCGGCGATCAGCGACGCGTCGGCTGGCGACTTCATCCTGATTGCCGGCGGCACCTACACCGAAACCGCCACGGCGCCGGGCGGTCCGGCCGGCCTCTACATCAATACGGCCGACCTGACCCTGCAAGGCTACGGTTCGGACACCGGTACGATGGTGACGAGCGACGCGCAGGCTCAAAGCGAAGGCCCGACCATTGTTTCGGGCGCGCAGACCAACTTCGGCGCCAACTTCTGGGTTGATACCGGCGGTGACGGTACGACCTTCAACGGCCTGCACCTCGAAGCCGGCGATTCCACCAACAACAAGCTTGTCGAAATCTGGGGCGACAACGTCACCCTCAGCAACAACTTCATCGACGTCTATACGCCGTCGGGCGCCTACAACTATCCGATCGCCGTCTATATCAATGACAATGGCACCGAAGCCAGCGACGAAGTGACGGGCTTCAACATCACCGGCAACACGCTTAACGAAGGCATCTATCTCGCCAACGGCGTCGGGGACGGTACGTCGGGCGCGATCAGCGCCAGTGAAGTCATCTCCGGCAACACTTTTGTCGGTACTTTCGACTACGATACCGGCCTGGGTCGTTATGACACCGTCGGTTCGGGCGGCAACGTCCCGGGCACGCCCTGGCTGCTGGAATCGGTTCAGTCGCCGACCTTCACCGGCAACCACATCGTCGGCAATACCACGCCGTTCATCCTGCGCGGCAGCGACGCCAGCGAAGCCAATCTGCCGTCGGCGGCCCAAATCGCCGCCTACCTGGCCAGCAACACGGATTCGTCGAATTCCTACGCCTACGCCCTCAAGTCCGACGGCTCCCTCGATACTGCCACGCGCAACGACGGCTCAGGCGACTACCACAGCTATGCGGTCACCAACACGATCGACACCCTGAACCTGGCGCTCGATACGACCGGCGACGCCGTCTTCGGCAGCACGCCTCGCCAGTACATGCACAGCGGCGACACCCTGGTCGTTCAAAGCGTTGGCACGACCAATTCGTCGATCATGATCGACAACCTGCATGTCGCGGCATCGGCCAACTCGGCCGACCTGAACCTGACCTTGGCCACCACGTACACCGACGGTTCGTCGATCAGCGGCGGCGTCCATGATGTCACGCTTGATGACTATTCGACCGGCCAGGGCGCCAATGTCGACGTCAAGGGCAACGACCTCGACAACGTCATCACCGGCAACAGCGGTGACAACACCCTCGACGGCGGCGACGGCAACGACACCCTGACCGGTGGCGCGGGCCACGATACCCTGACCGGTGGCGCGGGCACCGATACGGCCGTCTATGGCGACACGCTCAGCGTCGCCTCCTTCACCTGGAGCACGGCGAACAGCACGTGGACCGTGGCGGCGGACGGCGGTGAAACCCTGTCGGGCGTAGAGAAGGTCACCGACGGCGCGGGCCATCACTTCCTGCTGGTCGGCGCGGGCGGTTTCGCCACGCTCCAGGCCGCGGTCGATGCGGCGTCGGCGGGTGATACCATCATCATGACCGACGGCGCCTTCGCCGGCGCCACGGTCGACAAGGCCCTGACGATCGTCGGCGCCAACCACGGCATCGACGGCGGCAGTGTTTCGCGCGGTGCGGAGACGGCTATCAACGGCACCATCACCGTCACGGCCAACAGCGGCAACGTGGTCATCGACGGCCTCGAAATCGTCAACAACTCCTCGAACGCGACCCATCAGGACGGCATCGACATCACGGGTACGGCCAATGTCACGGTCGAGAATACTCACCTTTATACGCCGAACGGCAACGCCAACTTCACGCCTGCCCAGAACAACGGATGGGGAGACGTGGCCGTTTATGTCGGCACGGCCGCAACCGGGAACGTTACCCTCGACCATAACCTGATCGACGGCGGCGGCATGGGCGGCTTCAGCGGCGCCTCCTGGGCGCGTGCCCTGGTGACCGAAACGGACGCCACCACGCTTACCATCACCAACAACACGATTACCGGCAACCGTTCGGGTCTCGGCTTCGCCGGCCTGAGCAGCGCGGATCACATCACCGGCAACACCTTTATCGGCAACGGTACGGCGATCGCCGCCGGCGCGACGCTCGACCTGTCGGGCATCACCGGCAATACGCTCAACGGCAACTACGACGACATCAATATCCGTACGTCGTATAACGGCGTCACGCTCGACCTGTCGGCGTTCACGGTCGCCAATCCGGGCCCGGATCTCTACGTGAAGGTTCTCGGCACCGACTATAACGACACTATCTCGGGCACCGAAGGCGACGACTTCCTGACCGCCGACGCCAGCGACAATTCCGACGGCCTGAACTTCGGCGCCAACTCGGCCCATGTCGACGACAACACCCTCAACGGCCGCGGCGGCAACGACATCCTCTACGGTTCGCAAGGCGTCGATCACCTCAACGGCGGTGACGGCAATGATGCCATGAACGGCGGGGCCGGCAACGACGTGATGGCCGGCGGCGCGGGCGACGACAGCTACGTCGTCGACAGCACCGACGACACTATTACCGAAAACGCCGGCGAAGGCTATGATGTCGTCCAGGCCTCGGTTACCTATGCCCTGAGTGCGAACGTCGAAAGCTTGACGCTCACGGGGTCGGACAACATCAACGCCGCCGGCAACGAGCTGAACAACGTTCTCACCGGCAACTCGGGCAATAACAAGCTCGACGGCCTGGCCGGCGCCGACACCATGGCGGGCGGCGCGGGCGACGACACCTATGTCGTCGACGATAGCGGCGACGTGGTCACTGAAAACGCCTCGGCC